>NZ_JADYVW010000008.1:0-395869 GCF_020194135.1 Bradyrhizobium sp. BRP23
GACCCCTGCGCCGGGGGCCGGCGCAGGGGTCTGGGCCTCGGCGGCAAACGGAACGGCCAACGCCGTCGCCGTCAACAGGGCGAGAAGTCGCCCGCGCGGCCGGACGGACGCGGCCAAGTAACGGAAATTCATTGCGGAAAACCCTTTCTGAACGGGAAGTGCCCGAACCGCTCCGAAGCGCCGAACCTGGCCGCCTTGGGCGCGGCTCTCTCCCCGTCAATTGAGGCGGATAAGTGACGGGCTCGACGCTCTTGCGCGATTGGGTGCCTTCTTAACGTGGCCGACGAAAAGATCAATGCCGACAAGCGTCTTTGGCCGGTCTGGCGCGAAAGCCCCATCAAATTCCCTGTGATAAGATTCGCCCGACGGTCCTCGAATCACCTTGTGCCGATGTTCATGTTCCAGCGCCTCTTCGAGGGCCCCGGCCTCCGCCCCTATACGCTTGCCCTTGCACTTGCCCTTGCGCTTGCCGGGATGCTGTCGGCAGGCACCGCCGCGGCCGAGGAGGCCCACGCGATCGCCATGCACGGCAAGCCGGCGATGCCCGCCGACTTCAGCCACATGCCCTACGCCGACCCCGATGCCCCCAAGGGCGGCCGTCTGACCTGGGGCATTCTCGGCACCTTCGACAGCCTCAATCCCTTCATCGTGAGGGGATTGGCGGTGCAGCCGGTCCGCAACTACGTGGTCGAGAGCCTGCTGGCGCGCGGGCAGGACGAGCCGTTCACGCTTTACGGCCTGCTCGCCAGGACCGTAGAAACCAATGACGAGCGAAGCTTCGTCACCTTCCGTCTCGATCCTCGCGCCCGCTTCTCCGACGGCAAGCCGGTCACGGCCGAGGACGTGCTGTTCTCCTGGCAGCTGCTACGCGACCGCGGCCGCCCCAATCACCGGCAATACTACGCCAAGGTCGCCAAGGCCGAAGCGCCCGACCCCCTCACCGTCCGATTCGACCTGACAGGCGCCAACGACCGCGAGCTGCCGCTGATTCTCGGCCTGATGCCGATCCTGCCGAAGCACGCCATCGACGTCGCGACCTTCGAGGAAACGACGCTGACCGCGCCGATTGGCTCGGGCCCCTATCGCGTCACCGCGGTGAAGCCCGGCGCCAGCGTGACGCTTGCGCGCAATCCCGATTATTGGGGCCGCGACCTCGCCATCAATCGCGGGCTCTACAATTTCGACGAGATCCGGCTCGACTATTTTCGCGAGGCCAACGGGCAGTTCGAGGCGTTCAAGCGCGGCCTCTACGATTTCCGCGTCGAGCACGAGCCGCTGCGCTGGCACGACGGCTATGACTTTCCGGCAGCCAAAAGCGGCGAGGTGATCCGCGACACCGTCAAGCCCGGCCTGCCGCAGCCGTCCGAATTCCTGGTGTTCAACACCCGCCGTCCTGTCTTCGCCGACATCCGTGTGCGGCAGGCCCTGACGCTGCTGCTCGATTTCGAGCTGGTGAACCGCAGCTATTTCTTCGGGCTCTATTCGCGCGTGGCCGGCTATTTCGCCGGCTCGGAACTGTCGGCCCATGGCAGGCCTGCGGATGCGCGCGAGCGCGAGCTGCTCAAACCGTTCGCCACACGGATGCCGCCCGACATCCTGGACGGCAGCTACCGCCTGCCGGTCACTGACGGATCAGGCCGCGACCGCACCACGCTGCGCGCCGCGCTGAAGCTGCTGTCGCAGGCCGGCTACGATCTCGACGGCACCGTGCTGCGCAATCGCGCGACCAAGAGCCCCTTCACCTTCGAGATCATGGTCACGACGCGCGACCAGGAGCGCATCGCGCTCGCCTTCCAGCGCGACCTCAGGCGCGCCGGCATCGAGGCCAGCGTGCGCTCGGTCGATCCCGTGCAATTCGACCAGCGCCGGCTCGCCTACGAGTTCGACATGATCCAGAACCGCTGGGACCAGTCGCTGTCGCCCGGCAACGAGCAGTATTTCTATTGGGGCAGCGCGGCCGCGGACAATCCGGGCACCCGCAACTACATGGGCGCCAGGGATCCCGCCGTCGATGCCATGATCGCCGCCCTGCTCGAGGCCCGTGAACATACGGATTTCGTTTCGGCAGTGCGCGCGCTCGACCGCGCTCTGATCGCGGGCTTCTACACAATCCCGCTGTTTAACGTATCGGAGCAATGGATCGCGCGCTGGAATCGGATAGAACGGCCCAAGACCACCTCGCTCTCGGGCTATTTGCCGGAGACCTGGTGGTCGAAGGGGCAGCCGCAAGCTCATCAAGCGAAGTGACGCCGTGAACCAGCCAGCAATATCGCCGACGCTCGACACATTGTTTCAGCGCACGCTGATGCGGCAGCCGCACGCGACCGCCCTGCTCGATCCGCTCAACAAGGCACGCATCACCGGGCACCAGCCGCGGCGGATGAGCTATACCGAGGCCGATACCGCCATCGAGGCGCTGTCGGCGCATTTCGTCGAATCCGGCCTGCCCGCCAATTCCGTGATCGCGATCCAGTTGCCCAACACGGTCGAGTTCGTGCTGACCGTGCTCGCCGCCCATCGCGCCGGCCTCGTCGTCGCCGTGCTGCCGCTGCTCTGGCGCCATGCGGAACTGACCGCAGCGCTCAACCGCACCGCCGCGCGCGCCATCGTTACCATGAGCACGGTCGACGGCGTCAGCTATGCTGATCTCGCCATGCACGCCGCGGCCGAGGCGTTCTCGATCCGGCACGTCTACGGCTTCGGAAGCGACCTGCCCGAAGGCATGGCTTCGCTCGACGACGTCCTGGCACGCCCGCCCGGCACCACGCGCGCCGTGATCCAGGACGGCCGCAAGGCGGCCATGATCTCCTTCGACGTCACGGCGGAGGGCTTCCGTCCGGTGCCGCGGCCGCATTTCAGCCTGATCGCGGGCGGCCTTGCGATGTCGCTCGAAGCCGACATCAAGCAGGGCGCGACCGTGATGGCGGCGTTCACGCCGATGTCGTTCGCAGGGCTCGCCTCCTCGCTCGCGGTGTGGCTGCTCTCGGGCGGCACGATGGCGCTGCATCATCCGTTCGAGAACGATGTGCTGGAGCAGCAGATCAACGAGCACGAATGCGAGGTGCTGATCGCGCCGGCGCAGCTCGCGCTGCGGCTCGGCGATGCCGACCTCGCGGCGCGGATGCCCACTTTGCGCAACGTCATCGGCCTGTGGCGCGCGCCCGAGCAGGTCGCGGCAAGCGATGCCTGGATCGCGCCGCATGCGCCGCTGACCGACGTCTACCTGTTCGGCGAGGCCGGATTGTTCGGCGCCCGCCGCGGCGAGGACGGCATGCCGGTGCCGGTGATGCCGGGGCCGCACGGCGCTCCGCGCGAGCAGTCCGGCTCCTCCATCGCCGGCGAGATCCTGCTGACGCCGAAGGGCACGCTTGGCCTGCGCGGCGCGATGGTGCCGATCGCGGCCTACGCCCCGCCGCAGCCGGTCGGCGAGACGCTGACGGCGCAGCCGCCGCGTGACTATGTCGACACCGGCTATGCCGCGCGGCTCGATCGCCCGAGCGGCGCGATCTGCATCACCGCGCCGCCCTCCGGCATCATGGCCGTCGGCGGCTATCGCTTCCTCTCAAACGACCTGCAGGAATGGGCGCGCCGGCTCGGCCAGGGCGCGCTGCTCACGGCGCTGCCCGACCGCCTCTCCGGCCACCGGCTCGCCGGGCGCGCCCAGGACAATGCCCGCGCCCGCGAGGCGCTCAGCGAGCTCGGGCTTAACCCCCTGATGGTCGAGGCTTTTCGCGACCGCTCTGGGCCGGTCTAGGCGCGGTTTCAGCGCCTGCGTTGACGCAGCATTAAGGCGGCCAACCTAGATTGCGGCGGCAAATTGTTGCGCGATCAGAGTTTTTACATGTCCCAGGCGGGCCCGATCCTGTTTGTGTCCGATGCCGAACGCCCCGCCTTCGTGGCGGCGCTGGACGAGGACCGGCTCTTTCCCGTTGTCGACACCGACTGGACCAGCGCGCCGCGCGCGGTCGAAGAGGTGCAGCCGGCCGCGGTTCTCGCTGCGGTCCATGCCGGGCACGAGCCGCATGTGACGCGGCTTGCTCAGAAGATCGCCGCTCAATCGCCTTACCTGCCCTTCGTGGCCCTGGATGCGGCGGGCACGCTGCCGCACAACGCCCTGCCCTTCTCCTCGCGCGGCGGCAATCCCGACCGGCTGATCGCGCGGCTCCGGGCGGCGCTGCGCGTGCGGACATTGCACGCAACGGTTCTGCGCCGGCTGCCCGAAGTGAAAGTCGCGCTGCCGCAGGGCGATCCCGCACGCGATGCCACCGTGCTCCTGATCGGCCGCGGCGCGGCTTACCCTGCGCTCTCCGTCGCGTTCGGCGAACGCGTCGGCGTGGTCGGTGCGCTCTCGATCGAGGCTGCCGCGAAACACCTCAACACCCGCGATCTCGACGGCGTCGTGCTCGCCGAAGGTTTTACCGCGCGCGTGACCGATGCGTTTCTGACCGTGCTCGCCGAAGACACCCGCTTCCGCAGCCTGCCCGTGGTTGTCACCGCCCACCAGCTCACCCAGAGCTACGACCTGCCCAATCTCGAGCTGATCACCGGCGAGCCGCCGAGGATCGCGGCCAACGCGCTACCCTTGATCCGCCAGCACGCCATGGAAGCGCAGCTGAGCCGCACGCTACGCTCGATCGATGCCGGCGGCTGGCTCGATCCGCGCAGCGGCCTGCTCACGGTGGAAGCCTTCGCCCGCGATTTCGCCAAGGCGGTCGAGCAGACGCTCGCCCGCGGCGGCGGCCTCTCGGTCGCGCGCTTCGCCTTCGATCCCAACAATCCCCGCGCCCAGCTCGACGCCGCCCGCATCCTCAGCCGCCTGATGCGGCAGATGGACTTTGGTGCCGCGCAGAAGGACGGCTCGGTCATTGTCGTGTTCGCCGAGACCGACTTCCGCACCGCGCACATGATCGCGCGTCGTCTCTCGGCAGTGATGCGGCACACGTCCAACGGCAAGCACGAGATGCGCAGCGATCCCGTGGTCAGCGTGGACTCGCTGTCGCCGTCGGATACGGCAAGGTCCTTGCTGGCGCGGCTGTCGGCGGACGCGTCAAGGGCGGCGTCTTAGCTTTCTCGCGGGCTGTCGCAATAACCACCGTCATTGCGAGCGCAGCGAAGCAATCCAGAATCCCTCCGCGGAAAGACTCTGGATTGCTTCGTCGCAAGGGCTCCTCGCAATGACGCGGTGAGGCCGGTGCCTCTACGCCGCCTTCTTGCTCTCGGCGAGCTGCGCCAGCTGCCGCATGATCTCCGTGGTGCCGGCAAGACGCTCTTCCGGGGTCTCCCAGTCCTGCAGGAACACAACCTTCATGTCGGGCCGCACCTTGGCGGCCTGGCCGTAGCTGCGGATGAAGCTCACGAGGCGCTCGGGATGGGCGAAGGAATTGTCGCGGAAGACGATGACGGCGCCCTTCGGGCCGGCGTCGATCTTCTCGACATTGGCCCGGCGGCAGAACGCCTTGATCGCGGCGACCTTGAACAGATAGCGCACCTCGTCCGGCAGCACGCCGAAGCGGTCGCGCATCTCGGCGCCGAAATTCTCGATCTCCTCCTCGGTGTCGAGATCGGCCAGGCGCCGGTACAGCGACAGCCGCACCGAGAGGTCGCTGACATAGTCCTCCGGAATCAGCACGGGCATGCCGATGGTGATCTGGGGCGACCAGCGATCGGCGGCGGGCTCGGAGACGCCGGCCTTGAGGTTGACGATCGCCTCCTCCAGCATCGACTGATAGAGCTCGAAGCCGACCTCCTTGATGTGGCCGGACTGCTCCTCGCCGAGCAAATTGCCGGCGCCGCGGATGTCGAGGTCGTGCGAGGCGAGCTGGAAGCCGGCGCCCAGCGTCTCCAGCGACTGCAGCACGGTGAGCCGGCGCTCGGCCTGCGCCGTGATCTTCTGCTGCGCCGGCAGCGTGAACAGCGCATAGGCCCGCAGCTTGGAGCGGCCGACGCGGCCGCGCAGCTGGTAGAGCTGGGCAAGGCCGAACATATCGGCGCGATGCACGATCAACGTGTTGGCGTTGGGGATGTCGAGGCCGGACTCGACTATGGTGGTCGACAACAGAACGTCGAACTTGCCGTCGTAGAACGCGGTCATGATGTCCTCGATCACGGCCGGCGGCATCTGGCCATGCGCGACCGCGACCTTCATCTCGGGCACGTTCTTGTCGAGGAAGTCCTTGACCTCGGCGAGATCGTCGATGCGCGGCACCACGTAGAACGCCTGGCCGCCACGATAGCGCTCGCGCAGGAGCGCTTCGCGGATCATCAGGGGATCGTGCGGGGCGACGAAGGTTCGCACCGCGAGACGGTCGACCGGGGGCGATGCGATGATCGAGAGCTCGCGGACGCCGGTCAGTGCCAATTGGAGCGTGCGCGGGATCGGGGTCGCCGACAGCGTCAGCACGTGCACCTCGGCGCGCAGCGCCTTCAACCGCTCCTTGTGGCTGACGCCGAAATGCTGCTCCTCGTCGACGATGAGCAGGCCAAGGTCGCGGAATTTGATCGCCTTGCCGAGCAACGCGTGGGTGCCGACGACGATGTCGACCGAGCCGTCGGCGATACCCTTCTTGACCTCGTTGAGCTGCTTGGTCGGGATCAGGCGCGAGGCCTGCGCGACGTTGACCGGGAAGCCTTTGAAGCGCTCGCTGAAGGTCCGGTAGTGCTGACGCGCCAGCAGCGTGGTCGGCACCACGACCGCGACCTGCTTGCCGTCGAGCGCCACGGCGAAGGCGGCGCGCAGCGCCACCTCGGTCTTGCCGAAGCCGACGTCGCCGCAGATCAGGCGATCCATCGGGCGGCCCTTTTCGAGATCCTTCAGCGTGGACTCGATCGCGCCCAGCTGGTCCTCGGTCTCGTCATAGGGGAAGCGTGCGCAGAACTCGTCGTAGACGCCCTGCTGCACCGGCAGCTTCGGCGCTTCGTGCAGCATGCGTTCGGCCGCGATCTTGATCAGCTCGCCCGCGATCTCGCGGATGCGGTTCTTCAGTTTTGCTTTTCGGGTCTGCCAGCCCGAGCCACCGAGCCGATCGAGCTCGACCGTGGTTTGATCAGAGCCGTAACGCGATAAGAGCTCGATGTTCTCGACCGGCAGGAACAGCTTGGTCTCGGCGGCATAATGCAGCTCGAGGCAGTCATGCGGCGCGCCGGCGACGTCCAGCGTCTGCAGGCCGATGAACCGGCCGATGCCGTGATCGACGTGGACGACGATGTCGCCGGCGGTGAGGCTCGTCACCTCCGAGATGAAATTGTCGAGCTTGCGACTGGCCTTGCGCGGCCGCACCAGGCGATCGCCAAGGATGTCCTGCTCGCTGATGACGGCGATCTCGTCGGTCTCGAAGCCGCTCTCGAGGCCGAGCACGGCGAGCATGGTCTCGTTGCGCGGCGTCGCCTGCACCGTCCGCCACGAATTGACGCTGGTGGTGTGGGCGAGCTTGTGGTCGCGCAGCATCGAGGTCATGCGGTCGCGCGAGCCCTCCGTCCACAGCGCGATCACGACCTTCTTGCGCTGCGCCTGCAGCGCCATGACGTGGCTGACCACGGACTCGAACACGTTGACATTGCTGTCGTTGCGCTCCGGCGCGAAATCGCGGCCCTTGCGCGCACCTGCATCGACTACGCCGGTGCCGTCGGTCGGCACCGAGAACGGCGTCAGCCGCGCCAGCGGGATCGCGCCGAGGCGCTTGGTCCATTCCTCCTCGGTCAGGTACAGCCGGTCGGGCGGCAGCGGCTTGTAGATCGCGCCGCCGCTGGGATGCTCCATCGCATCGCGCCGGGCCTCGTAATAGTCAAGGATCTGCTTGAAGCGCTCGCGCACGGCGTCCTCGGCCTGCGGCTCGATCGCGATCGCAGCGCCTTGCAGATAATCGAACAGCGTGTCCATCCGGTCCTGGAACAGCGGCAGCCAGTGCTCCATGCCGGGATGGCGGCGGCCTTCGCTGACCGCCTCGTACAGCGCATCGTCGCGCTCGGGCGCGCCGAACTCGGCGACATAGCCCATGCGGAAACGGCGGATGGTGTCGGTGACGAGCTGGAACTCGGAGACCGGTACGAGGTCGAGCGAGCGCATGTCGAGCAGCGTGCGCTGGGTCTCCGCGTCGAAGGAGCGGATCGATTCCAGGCTGTCCCCAAAGAAGTCGAACCGCACTGGCTGCTCGAGGCCGGCCGGAAACAGATCCAAAATGCCGCCGCGCACGGCATATTCGCCGGGCTCGCGCACGGTGGAGGAACGGTTGTAGCCGTTGTGCTCGAGCCAGGCGACAACGGTGTCCATCGGCACGACATTGCCCGGCGCGACCGACAGCGCCTGCGCCGCGACCAGCTCGCGCGCGGGCACGCGCTGCACCACCGCGTTCACCGTGGTCAGCACGATCAGCGGCTTGTCGCTGCCGGTGAGCGAGGCCAGCCGCGCCAGCGTGGTCAGGCGCTGGGCGAGCACGCCGCCATGCGGCGAGACGCGGTCATAGGGTTGGCAGTCCCAGGCCGGGAAGGTCAGCACCGGCAGATCGGGCGCGAAGAACCGCAAGCCGCGTTCGAGCGACTGCATGCGCCCGCCGTCGCGGCAGACCACGGCGAGGCTGACCGCCGGCTTCTTCGGCCGCGCCGCGATGGCACGGGCGAGATCGGAGACGACGAGGCCTTCGGCACCTTCCGCGACATTGGCGAGCGTCAGCGCGCGGCCGGGCGCGAGCAGCTCGGCCGGAGATTTCATTCCCTGCTTCATGCGTTGCCGTCCGCGATCGGGAACGCCTTGATGCGGGCAAACAGCGCGCCGGTGACGTCGGCCGGCAGCACCTTGTCACCGGTGATGGCGGCATAGAGATCGGGATCGTTGACCTCGAGCAAGGTCTCGAGCTGGCTCAGCTCGTCGTCGGACAGATTGCCGATCTCGGCATCCGCGAAGCGGCCGAGGATCAGGTCCATCTCGCGCGTGCCGCGGTGCCAGCAGCGGAACAGAAGCCGCTTGCGGCGGTCATCCAGCCCGCTGCTCGATCGTGTCGTTCCCGTCATGTCTCAAATCCAGTCAAACGCAGAAAGCCCGGACGTGCCGGGCGGGGGTGATATAGCCACTTGGACCCCCGGTGTCAGCCCTTTGTTGCGGGAGGTCGTCCCTCCAATCCGTCATGGCCGGGCATAGCCGTCTGAAGGACGGCGTCGCTTCCGCTCGCCTATGTCCCGGCCATCCACGTCGCGCGGAAAAAAAGCCGTGGATGCCCGGCATAAAGCCGGGCATGACGGCGAGGAACGATCTTAGATTCCCCGAATGCGCCCCAGCCTGCTCAATCCACTGTTTGCTCCCGTGACCAGCCTGTCCGGCGTCGGTCCGAAGCAGGACAAGCTGTTGCAGTACCTGCTCAGCCGCAGCGAGACGCCGCGGCTAGTCGATCTGCTCTTGCATCTGCCGAGCCAGGTGATCGACCGCCGGGCCCGGCCGAAGATCCGCGACGCGGCCGTTGGAACCATGGTGACGCTGGAGGTCACCGTCGATCGTCACCGCCCGCCGCCGCCGCGCAATTCGCGCGCGCCGTATCTGGTCTACGCCAGCGACGATACCGGCGACGTGGTGCTGACCTTCTTCCGCGCCAAGCCGGGCTTTGTCGAGAAGCTCTTGCCGGTCGGCGAGAAGCGCTTCGTCTCCGGCACGCTGCAAATGTACGACGGCATCCCGCAGATCGTGCATCCCGATCGCGTGCTCGACGAGGAGGCGATCTCGAAGCTGTCAGGGATCGACCCGGTCTATCCGCTGACGGAAGGGCTCGCGCTCGGCTCGCTCCGCCGCGCGATCGCGCAGGCGCTGCAAAAGCTTCCCGCGCTGCCGGAATGGATCAGCCCGGAGGTGCTGCGCCGATGTGACTTCCCGCCGATCGCGGAGGCGCTCAATCGCGTGCACCAGCCGGTCGAGCTGACCGACATCTTGCCCGACCGGCCGTTCTGGTCGCGCCTCGCCTTCGACGAGCTCTTGGCCGGCCAGCTCGCGCTCGCCCTGATCCGCGCGCAGCTGCGCCGTCCTGCGGGCGTGCGCAATGCCGGCGACGGGCATCTGCGCAACAAGATCATCGATGCCCTTCCTTACGCGCTCACACCGTCACAGCGCAACGCTGCGGCGGCGATTGCCGAAGACCTCAAGCAGCCGCTGCGCATGCTGCGCCTGCTGCAAGGTGACGTCGGCTCCGGCAAGACCGTGGTGGCGCTGCTCGCGGCCGCCGCGGTCGCCGAGGTCGGCAAGCAGGCCGCGTTGATGGCCCCGACCGAGATCCTGGCGCGCCAGCACATCAAGACCATCGCTCCGCTCGCCGAGCGCGCGGGATTGCGGGTCGCGATCCTCACCGGCCGCGAGAAGGGCAAGGAGCGGCGCGAGATCATCACTGAGCTCGCCGAGGGCGGGATCGACCTGCTCGTCGGCACCCATGCGCTGATCCAGGACGATGTCGTGTTCAGGGATCTCGCGCTCGCCATCGTCGACGAGCAGCACCGTTTCGGCGTGCGCGAGCGCCTCGCGCTGACGTCCAAGGGCGAGGCTGTCGACGTGCTGGTGCTGAGCGCAACGCCGATCCCGCGCACGCTGGTGCTGACCTATTTCGGCGATATGGACATCTCCGAGCTGCGCGAAAAGCCGGCCGGCCGCCAGCCCATCGATACCCGCGCCGTGCCGATGAGCCGCATCGGCGAGGTCATGGAAGGCGTCGGCCGTGCGCTCGAAGCCGGCAAGCTGGTCTACTGGATCTGCCCGCTGGTCGAGGAGTCCGAGGCTGAGGGCACCGAGCATCTCACCAACGCCACCAAGCGTTTCGAGACCCTGCAAAAGCGCTTCGGCGATCGCGTCGGCCTCGTCCACGGCCAGATGAAGGGCACCGAGAAGGACCGCGTCATGGCCCAGTTCGCCGCGCACGACATCGGCCTGCTGGTCGCGACCACCGTGGTCGAGGTCGGCGTCGACGTTCCGGCCGCCACCATCATGGTGATCGAGAACGCCGAGCGTTTCGGTCTTGCCCAGCTCCACCAGCTCCGCGGCCGCATCGGGCGCGGCTCCGAAGCATCGACCTGCATCCTGCTCTATGGCGAGCCGCTCGGCGAGATGTCGAAGGCGCGGCTGAAAGTGATCCGCGAGACCACCGACGGCTTCCGCATCGCCGAGGAAGACCTGAAGCTGCGCGGCGAAGGCGACGTGCTGGGCGTGCGCCAGAGCGGCCTGCCCGGCTACCGCATCGCGCGCCCGGAGGTGCATGGCCAGTTGATCGCCCAGGCAAGAGACGAGGCGCTGCGAATCCTCAAGGAGGATCCGAAGCTGAAGGGCGAACGCGGCGAAGCGCTGCGGTGCCTGCTGTATCTCTATGAGCGCGACGAGGCGATTCCGCTGATCGGAGCGGGCTAACTTTGAGGCAGTGCCGCAAGATTCGTGACAGACGCAAAGGCACCGGAACCTCCACGTCATTGCGAGCGCAGCGAAGCAATCCAGAATCTTCCCGCGGAGGCAGCCTGGATTGCTTCGCTGCGCTCGCAATGACGTGTTGAGAGAGCGAGAATGCGCGCGATCAGGCCTTCTTCCGCGCGATGCTCGCCGCGAAGGTCTTCATCAATCCCGCATCCACAGCCTCCCCCTTCGCATCCTCCGCCAGATGCTCGAACCACCGCGCAAAGCCCTCGTAGATCTGGCTGGCCGGATGATCGGGCCCGAGGAATCCTGAAATCTCCCGCATCTCGGCGACCCAGCGATAGGCCTTCGGGATCATGTCGGGCAGCGCGACTTCGAGCCGCGCCAAGATGGCGGGCTGGCTCAGCGCGAGCTCGTCGCGCAGTGCATCGGCCGCGCCCGCCTTCGTGGCTGCGATCACCATCGCCGATCCGATGCCGGCGAGGCCCTTGACGACGCCGGCATAGGACATTTTCAACGCCGAGGCCGCGCCGACCGGGCCTTCGACGATCCGCACGTCGAGGCCGAGATCCCCAAGCACGGCAACGTCCTTGGCGTGCTCGCCCGACATGTAGAAGGCCGGGCTCTTGCCACCTGGCTGCGGCGGAAAGCCGATGATGCCGGCATCGACGAACGGCGCCTGCACCGAGCCGATGATCTCCTCGATTCTTTGCACGGTATCGACATTGACGGCGTTGCAATCGACCACGACCGGCTTCTTCTCGCGCCTGACGATCAGCGCGGCCAGCCGTTCGGCCAGCGCGACGGCCTCGCCCGGCGGCACGATCGAGAGGATGATGTCGGCGTCCGCGATCGCATCGTCGTCGGCGCCGACCATGCCGGCGTCCGCCGCGCGTTTCAGCGTCGCCCCGCTCCGCCCCTTGAGCGACGTCAGCACGCGCGCACCGTTCTCGCTGAGGCGGCGGGCCACGGCGCTGCCCATGGCGCCGGGGGCGAGGATCGCAATGGTTTTGGACATCGTGCACTCCAGGTCGAATTCCGAGCGGCAGGTTCGGTCGACCTGAGCCTAGCAGAGGACGAATGCGCCCGCGTGAACGCGACCATCCCGCAACGGAATGGCCCTACTCCGCCTTCGCAGGCTCGGGCCGGAGCGTGGAGGCATTGGCGATACGCGCGGCATTCGCCATGCCCGCAAGCGCGGCCGCCTTCTTCGGATCGGGCGACGAGCCCGGCTGCACCACGCCGGCCGACATGATCAGCGTCGCGGCGTCCTCGGCGGTGAGATCGACCTCGATGATCTTGCTCTTGGGGACATAGAAGAAAAAGCCGGTTGTCGGGTTCGGCGAGCACGGCAGGAACACCGACACGTGCTCCTCCTGCCCCGGCAGGCTGCGCGAGATGTCCTCGTTCGGCGACTGCGAGATCAGCACGATCGACCACATGCCCGGCGAAGGAAACTCGACCAGGCCCACTTTCCGGAAGCTCGAGCCCTTGCCCGAGAACAGCGTCTCGAACACCTGCTTCAGGCCGCGATAGATCGCGCGCACCGCCGGGATCCGGCCGAGAAAGGTCTCGCCGACATCGACCAGCGTGCGGCCGATCAGATTGGCCGCGAGGAAGCCGACCAGCGTCAGCGTGAAGAATGCGACAATCAGTCCCCAGCCGGGAATGACGTAGGGAAGATAGGTTTCCGGCCGGTAGGCCAGCGGCACGAACGGCCGCACCACGCCGTCGACCCAGGTAACGAACCACCAGACCAGATAGAGGGTGATCGCAATCGGCCCCGTCACCACGAGGCCGGTCAGGAAATAATTGCGGAAACGGCCCATCAGGCCGGTATGCGGTTCCGGAACGGGATCAAGAGGCGCAGGCGCGTCGTCGCGGGGGGTCATTCGGGTTCCAGGTCGGTCGCTACCACAAGCTAGGGTCTTCTAGCAGGTTTTGGAAGAGAGCGGCCGATCGATATCCAGATTGCCTATTCCACGGTCACCGATTTTGCGAGGTTGCGCGGCTGGTCGACGTCGGTCCCCATCACGACGGCCGTGTGATAGGCGAGCAGCTGCACCGGGACGGCATAGACCATCGGCGTGAAGGCTGCTGCCATATCGGGCATGACGATGGTGATGAGGGACTCGACCGTCGCCTCCGCCGCGCCCTTGGCATCGGTCATGAGGATGATGTTGCCGCCGCGCGCGGCGACCTCCTGCATGTTGGAGACGGTCTTCTCGAACACGCGGTCGTGGGGTGCGATGACGACGACCGGCATGGTCTCGTCGATCAGCGCGATGGGGCCGTGCTTGAGCTCGCCGGCGGCATAGCCCTCGGCGTGGATGTAGGAGATCTCCTTCAGCTTGAGCGCACCTTCGAGCGCCAGCGGGAAGCTGGTGCCGCGGCCAAGATACAGCACGTCGCGCGACTTGGCGATCCGGTGCGCTAGCTTCTCGATCTGGAGCTCGCTCGTGAGCGCATCGGCCATCAGGCGCGGAACCTCGACGAGCCCGTGGACCAGCTTGGTCTCGTCCTCGTCCGACAATTCGCCGCGCGCCTTGCCGGCCGCGATCGCAAGGTTTGCCAGCACCATGAGCTGACAGGTGAACGCCTTGGTCGAGGCGACGCCGATCTCGGGTCCCGCCAGCGTCTGCAGCACCGTCTCGCTCTCGCGCGCGATCGTCGAGGTCGGCACGTTGACGACCGCGATCGTGTGCACGCCCTCGGCCTTGGCATAGCGCAGCGCCGCCAGCGTGTCGGCGGTCTCGCCCGACTGCGAGATGAAGATGGCGAGGTCGCCCTTGCGCAAGGGCGCCTCGCGGTAGCGGAATTCGGAGGCGACGTCGACCTCGACCGGCAGGCGCGCAAAGCGCTCGAACCAGTATTTGGCAACGAACCCGGCATAGCTCGCTGTGCCGCAGGCGGTGATGTTGATGCGCTGGATGTTCTTGAAATGGAACGGCAGCGCGACCGGCAGCGCGACGCGCTCGGTTGCCATGTCGACGTAGCGCGCCAGCGTGTGGCCGACCACCTCCGGCTGCTCGTGGATCTCCTTGGCCATGAAGTGACGGTAATTGGCCTTGTCGACCAGCGAGGTCGAGGCGGCGTGCCTGATCTTGTCGCGCTGGACGGCATGGCCGTCCTTGTCGAAGATCGCGGCGCTCTTGCGGGTCAGCACCACCCAGTCGCCGTCCTCGAGATAGCTGATCGTGTCGGTGAACGGGCCGAGCGCGATGGCGTCCGAGCCGAGATACATCTCGCCGTCGCCGTAGCCGATCGCCAGCGGCGGGCCGTTGCGGGCGCCGATCATGAGGTCGTTGTCGCCAGCGAAGATGAAGCCGAGCGCGAAGGCGCCGCGCAGGCGCGCCAGCGTCAGCTTCACCGCTTCCACGGGCTTATTGCCGCGCGTGAGCAAATCGTCGACAAGATGCAGCACGATCTCGGTGTCGGTCTCGGTGTGGAACACCGTGCCCTTCTTTTCGAGCTCCTCGCGCAGCTCGCGGAAATTCTCGATGATGCCGTTGTGGACCACGGCGACGCGCTCGGTCGCGTGCGGGTGGGCGTTGTTGACGGTCGGCTTGCCGTGGGTGGCCCAGCGCGTGTGACCGATCCCGGTGGTGCCCTTGAGCGGCTCGGCCTCCAGCCGCTTCTCCAGATTCTTCAGCTTGCCCTCGGCGCGGCGGCGCTCCAGGTGCTTGCCTTCGAGCGTGGCCACGCCCGCGGAATCGTAGCCGCGATATTCGAGGCGTTTGAGCGAATCCACCAATTGCTCTGCAACCGGCTCGCGCCCGAGAATGCCGACAATCCCGCACATGCGGATCACTATCCCCCAAATCGTCGAAAAAATCGCCTAAACGACGCGCCCGGTTTTTAGCGAAAATAGCAGGGAACCAGATACTCAATAATTATTGCTGATTGAGACAGCACGGGCCCGCGACCGCTGCGTCGTCTGCGTCGAATTGGCCGGCTTAAACCGCGCACGTTAACCGATTGTCAATACATTTGGCCAACGATTCCGGTCAGGAGAACCAGGCCATGAAAGGCTCATCCGACCGCAAGGGTCTGTCGTCGATGTATCTGCGCGCCAGCGAGACCACGGGCACGCACCTTGCGCATTGGCCGCCGCCGCTGCGCGGCAAAGAGAACAAGCCCCTCTTCATCAAGCATCCCGAAGGCGAGCCGGTGAAGCGCGCCAAGCCGCGCGGCTGGCGCCTGACCCGCGCGATCTTCTCCGAATTCGCCGACGAAGAATAGCGCCGCTCACGTCTCCGGCTTCTTGCCGCCGGTCTTCATCTCGCGATAGCGCGCCGCGCCGCCATCCCGGATCGTCTGCGGGCTCCGCTCCAGCGCCATCGCGTCGTCGGGGACGTCCTTCGTGATCACCGAGCCCGAGCCGATATAGGCACCATTGCCGATCGTCACCGGGGCGACCAGCGAGGAGTTGGTGCCGACGAAGGCGCCCTGCCCGATCACTGTCTTGTGCTTCTTGAAGCCATCGTAGTTGCAGGTGATGGTGCCGGCGCCGATGTTGGAATTGGCGCCGACGGTGGCATCGCCGATATAGGAGAGATGGTTGACCTTGACGCCGGCCTCCAGCGTCGCCGCCTTGGTCTCCACAAAATTGCCGATGCGCGCGCCGTCGCCGAGCGAGGTGCCGGGCCGCAGCCGCGCATAGGGTCCGATCGAGACCTTCCTGCCGAGCGTAGTCTCGACGATATGCGAGAACGAATGGATCACCGCGCCGTCCCCAATCGACACGCCGGGGCCGATCACCACGAACGGCTCGATCGTCACGTCCTTGCCGAACACGGTGTCAGCGGACAGATACACCGTCTCCGGCGCGATCAGCGTGACGCCGGCCTCCATCGCCGCCTTGCGCAAACGCGCCTGCATTACGGCTTCGGCCTCGGCGAGCTGCGCCTTGGTGTTGATGCCGCGCACCTCGTCCTCGCTGGTTTCGATCACCACCGACTCCCATCCCTGCCTGCGGACGATTTCGACCGCATCCGTCAGATAATATTCGCCCTTGGAATTGGCATTGCCGATCTGCCCGAGAATGTCGAGCGCACGGCGACCGTCGATCGCCATCACGCCGGCATTGCACAGATCGATCTTGCGCTCGTCCGCGCTGGCATCGGCCTGCTCGCGGATCGCAACCAGGCGGTCGCCCTCGACGATGAAGCGGCCGTAGCCGGTCGGGTCGGCGGCGCGAAAGCCGAGCGCGGCAATGGCTGCGCCGCGGGCGAGCGGCGCGCGCAGCCGCGCAAAGGTCTCGGCCGAGATCAGCGGCGTGTCGCCGAACGCGATGAGGAGATCGTCGGCGCCGCTCGCGATCGCCTCGCGCGCCGCCAGTACCGCATGCGCGGTGCCGAGCCGCTCGGCCTGCACGAAGGTCAGCGCGTCGGGACGGATGCGCTTGGCTTCGTCGGCGACCGCCTGATGATCGGGGCCGATCACCACCGCGAGCGAGGTGCCGGTTCCCTTGGGTGCGGCGGCGAGCACGTGCGCGAGCAGACTCCGGTGCGCGACCGGATGCAGCACCTTCGGCAGGCTCGATCGCATGCGCGTGCCTTCGCCGGCGGCGAGCACGATCGTGAGGCTGGAACGGGCGGTCATCGAAATCCTGACAGCTATGGCCGAATCAAATTGGCGCGGACGGGCGGCAACGCCCTCGGAAGCTATCGCCTTGCTACCCCCGCAAACGCCCGGAATTCAAGTGCGGCGCGCTTTTCCTGTTAATGTTCCCTGATTGATTCGGGGAAGCCGGACGGGGCTGGGCGCTTAACATTCATGGCAAAGGAATCCGACCCACTGGCGGACGCTTTCTCCACTAAGGAGACCGGCGGGCTGTTCTCCGGACTTTTGGCCGAGGAAAGTGCCTTCGACCGGCGCATGATGTGGCGGCTGGGCTCGTGGGGCGTGGCGGCCGTCGGCGCCGTCGTCATTGCCCTGATGGCCAACCAGGCCCAGCTCGGCTGGCGGCGCGACCAGGTTGCGTCCGCCGATCTCGTGCGCCAGGCCGACCGGCTGCAGCTGCTGACCAAGGAGAGCCAGAACGAAGCGCGCCGGCTCGCCGCCGCGATCGAGACGCTGAACAGCGACCGCGACCGGCTGTATTCGCGCGTCACCGTGCTGGAGCAAGGGCTCGATTCCGTCACCGGCGCCATAGCGAAGCAAGCGGCCGCGCCGCCGCCGGGCGCGAAGCCGCAGGACGCAGCACCCGCGGCTCCCAATGTCGCGCCGGTTGCTTCGACGCCGACGGCGACGAGCGAGAAGCCGCGCAGCGAAGCCGCCAAGGATGCTCAGAAGGATTCGCCAAAGGATGCTCAGAAGGAAACGTTGAAGGAGCCGCCGAGCCCGCCGCCGCAGACCGCGGCCGCCGCCTCGCTCGTGCAACAGAATCCGGCCATGACTTCGGCGCTGCCGACCATTCCGCTGGTGCCCGCCAAGTCGCTCATGGCGCCACCTGATCCGGCCGCATCGAAACTGATTCAACCTGAGACAGCCGAGCAGAAGGCCGAGCCGGCGCCCGCCGCAGCCGAAATCGTGGCGACAGCAACCAAGCCGCCAGAGCCAGCCGAGAGCGAATCCCCTGCCATCGCCGTTCAGCAGACGCGCTTTGCGATCGATCTCGGCGGCGCCAACTCGATCGACGGCCTGCGCGCGCTCTGGCGCGGCGTGACCAAGTCCAACCCGGAGATCGCAGCGCTGCGGCCGATCATCATGATCAAGGAAGGCAACACCGGCCTCGGCATGCAGCTCCGCCTGGGCGCCGGCCCCCTGGTCAATGCCGCCGCCGCCGCAAAATTCTGCGCGGGTCTCGCCGAGAGCAATCGTCACTGCGAGACCACCGTGTTCGATGGCCAGCGCCTGTCGATGCGTGGCGGTCCGGACAAGGTACAAGACAAGGCGCAAGAGAAGACTCAGGACAGAGTCCCGGACAAGGGTTCGGAGACGAGCCAGGACGCTGGCCCTCCAGCTGAAACGGCCCCTGTGTCGAGCGCGAAGCCCGAAAAGCCGCAACGCCGCCGCAGCTACTCCTCAAAACGCACCAAGCGCGACGAGCCCGCCCCCGCTCCCGCCGCGCAGCCGGCGCCAGCACCGGCGAAACCGGAGGCGGCAGCGTCGTCCGCGGGATCGACGCTGTCGTCGTTCTTCAGGCGACAATGACGCCTCGGTCCCGGCGCACGCAGCCAGCATGCGACCAACGGACGCTTGGACCTCGGCCGCGCTTGGCAGCAAGTTCGCAGGTCCATGTCCGACGTGCGCGAAGCGTCGCCCCTCCAGAAACGCGGGTCTTGATGAACGAACTGGATGATGTGCTGAGGCTACTCGTCGCGGCGGCTACGGGCCTCGTGATCGGCATCGACCGCGACATGAACGACAAGCCGGTGGGCATGCGCACCCTGGCGCTGGTGGCCTTGGGCTCTGCGCTGATCTCGATTTCCGTGATCGAGTTTCAGAATTTGCGCGACCACCCGGATGCGGTCTCGAGGGTGGTCCAAGGCATTGTTACCGGCGTGCTGAGCGGCGTCGGCTTCATCGGTGCGGGCGTCATCCTGCACGACGTCAAGGCCAAGACGGTTCATGGCCTCACTACGGCGGCGACTGTCTGGATCGCTGCCGGTCTTGGCATCGCCTGCGCGCTGGGCGCCTGGCTGCTGGTGGGCGCTGCCATCGCAGTCACGTTATTCGTGCTGTTCGCGCTCAGCTGGCTCGAACGTCGCCTGGGGTTGAAGTAAGTCTGGTAGTCGCACATGGCCGGTGAGCGGCTTCATGCCTCCGCCCAAGTACCAAATGATACGAACGAGACCAACCTGACACGGCACACTCCGCACCGGACTTGATTCGGAGCGGAGATGACGGACGCGAACTTTCTGCGTGAGCAACTCGCGTTGATCCGCGAACTGGCCGAGCTGGCCGATCCCCACATCAGGAAGCGACTGCTCGCCTTGGCGGAAAAATACGAGCGCCGGCTGGCGGAGCAGAGCCGGAACACGCAAGGTCGCAGCTGATCGTCCTTGATCGCCCTTGGCGCAGGCGATGACCTATTCCATGCGCGCCTTCTCCTTCAGATCGCGGATGCGCATCTCCGCCTCGTCCTTGGACTGGACGATGTCCGACCAATCCTCGACCCGCGCCTCCTTGCTCAGCCTCTTGAGCTCGCTCAGCTGCTCCTGCGTCGGCTTGTCCATGCCTCACTCCTAGGCGGTGTTGGCAACACAATGTTGAGAACCAGCGGGAGGCTCGCGTGTTCCTGGAGAGTGCCCGGGCGGATCAACAGAAACCTCGCCTGCCCTGTTGCCTGGCCGCGCCTTCCCGACCATATTGCCGCCATGACAAAGAAGCCCTTCCGCCTCACGCCCTACCAGGTGCAGTTCCTGCTCGTGGTCGGATTCGTCACCGTCGGCTGCGCGCTCTACGTGCGCTATCTCGCGATCGAGTTTTCGCAGGTCGCGCTCGCCTGCGACGCCGGGCTTCAGACCCTGGTCTGCAAGTCGCGCTCGGTCTCGACCGTGCTGTTCAAGAATTCGGTGTTCGGCATCGTGGCGCTGGTGGTTGCGACGCTGAACCTGATGCGGCCGTCGATCGTGCTGCTGACCGTCGGCCTCATCGCCGCCGGCCTCGGCATCGTGCTCTACAATGTCGTGCTGTCGGGCCTTGCGATCGGCCTGCTTATCCTTGGCTTTGCTCGGCCCGCGCCCGCCACAGCGTGAGCGCGAACAACAGATAGATCGCGCAGGTCCACAGCGACTGCCAATTGTCGCGACCTTCGTTGAACAGCACGTACACGGCGGACAGCGCCAGCACCCCCGCGAACACCGCTTCGGCGATCGGACGCTGGCCGATCTGCGGCCGGTTCAGCATCAGAAGCGCAAACGGCACCACAGCCATCGTCAGCGCGGCGTAAGGAAAATCCTTGTAGCGCGGATCGAACACGAAGCCGAGCGCGGTCGCGGAAGCGATCACCGCGGTCACCGCCAGCGTCAGGCCGAGCACCGCCGTGAGCTTCGACCATTTCCGGCCCTCGCGCGGGCCGAGCAGGTCGAGGAAGGTCGGCAGGCTGCGGCCGATCACCATCGCCTGCGCGCAGAAGATCGGCGACAGGATGCCGGCCAGCAGCAACGCGCCCCAGAGCAGCCAGCCGCCGATCCCGTAGCTCTCGTAGTACATCTTGTCGGCGCCGATCCCGAGCAGGATTCCGGCGGTCGTCGCCGAGATGCCGACGCCGAGCCAGGCCGGGAAACGCGGTGTCCACGGCCGGCGGCGCAGCGTGATCAGCGCGACAGCGAACACCAGGACGGAAAGCCCCATGCCGGCGCCCATGTACCATTTCCAGTACGGGAAATTGCTGATCGGCTGTCCCGGCGGATATTTCAGGCTCCTGCGCACCGAGTCGTAGAGGCCCCAATAGCCGCCGACGGTGCCTTCCAGCCTGCGCTTCCAGGGCTGGTCGTAGGACTCGATGAGATTGACGCGGAACTTCTGCGCCTTCGCAAGGCCGAGGATTTCCGAGACGACGCGCGCCTGATTGGTGCGCGAGGGCAGTGCGCCGTCGCGCATGCGGCCCGCGCTCGGCCAGCCGGTTTCGCCGATCAGGATCTCCTTGCCGGGAAACGCCACCGCCATGCGCTCGCGGATCTGTTCGACATGGGCGGCAGCGAACTTCGCCCTGATCGGGAAATCCTCCCAATAGGGCAGGATATGAATCGTGACGAAGTCGACGGCGTCATACACCTCGCGGTTCTTCAGCCAATATTCCCACACATCGGCATAGGTCACGGGCACGCCGACCTGGGTCTTAACCAGGCGGATGAGAGCGACGAGGTCCGCCGTCGTCATCTCACCGCGCAGCAGCACCTCGTTGCCGACGATGACGGAGGTGATGACGTCAGGGAATTGCTTGATGAGGCGAATGGCGAGCCCGGCCTGCTCGTAGTTCTTGGTGCGGTTGCTCGAGAGCCAGATGCCCTGCAGCACCTTCATCCCGCCGACCTTGGCGGCGACCGCCGGCACCTGGTCGAGCCCGTTCTCCAGCGAATAGGTGCGGACGCAGTCGGTGATCTCCTTGAGCTGGCGCAGGTCCTGTTCGATCTGGTCGGCATCGATATGGGTCCATGCGTCCAGCGGCGACTGCTCGCCGCGGAACGGCGCGTAGGAGACGCATTGAACCTTGTCGGCGGGATCGATCGGGGCGCGCGCGAGCGTGATCGGCGTGGCAAGCCACCACCACACGGCAGCGATCGCACCCAGTGAGACGAGCAGAAGCGCCAGTGGCGTACGAAGAGAAATCGGTTCCGTCCTCCGCGAAGGGCCGTCGATTACCTTCTCGCACGCCGTCTGCCAAGGGGGCACGTCCGGTGGATCCCTTGCGCCCCCAAGGAATTTACCTGCGCCGGTTCACCGTGATCTAGGATCGTGACTTTGCTGGACAAAATTCGAAATACAGGTCATGGACTCCGAAAGACTTTTCCGCCGCATTGGAGACCCATTTGGACGCCATCAGCTAGCGCGTCCGCGGGGCTCCTGACGCGGACGGCCAGCGCATACATTGGGGAATTCATGCGGCAACGGGTGTTCGAGTCACGAAATGCGGTCCTGCGGCAGTTCGCCGCCACCTTGGCCGTCTCCTGCCTGCTCGTTCTGACCGGTGCTGGCGGCGCTTCCGCCCAGAGCGGTCCGCCGGGCCCCGAACAGGGCAAGGCGGCCGCCCAGCCCGCCGACGCCGCCAAGGACGCCGCCCAGAATCAGCGCCGCACCGACGAGTTCGCAGAAGCCGCCCAGGTCATCAACGGCCCGGCCGGCAATCCCGAATGCGTCTGGCTCGGCCGGCGCGTGGTGCGGCTGATGTGGCGGGACGACCTCGATACCGCATTCCGTCATCTCGACCTCTACGACCGCTTCGGCTGTCCCGGCGGCCACATCCAGGCCGCGTTCCGCTGCCTGACCCGTTTCGGCGGCCAGATCGACCCCAAGGTGGCCGAAACTCTGGATAGCCGCGTGCACGCGTGCTGGATCAACCCGGCCGCCCAGCCGCAGCAGGCGGCGGCCGCGGCCGCCCAGCCGGCAGCGCCGGCCGCCAATGCGCAGCCGCAGCCGGCCGCGAGCCCCTCGCCTGCGGCAAGCCCGTCCCCCACGCCGGCGAAATAGCCCAAGCCAAAATAGCTCCGGTCGTTTCAGCTGCCGTTCAGGAACGACCGGCCATAGAGACGGTTGGCACTGCCGCGCGTCGTTCGAAAAGGCCATGCCCTCATAAGGACATGAGGCCATGACAGTTGTGAAACCGCGCGGCAGAGATATGCTCCCTTTGCCGCGGACTTGGTCGGATCTCGGGGTCGGATCCGCTTCCCTGCCACCTCAGCCCCTATTGGTTTAGCCGCGATGCGCGTTGTCGCCGCCGTTCTGTTGCTCGTGTCTGCGCTCCACGCAGGCAGTTGGGGAGTCCTGCGCGACAGGGAACCTGCGCCGGACTTCAAGGGCCTGGTGCCGAGCCTGTCCTATACGCCGTTCGAACCGGGCCATGTCGTCGACCTCAAGGTCGACCCTGACAAGATTCGCGCGGACTTGAAGAAGCTGTCGACCCTCACGCGAGCTATACGGTCCTACACCGCGACGGAAGGCAGCGAGCTGGTGCCGCCGATCGCGGCCGAGTTCGGCCTCAAGGTCACGGTCGGCGCGTGGATCGACAAGGACGAGGATCGCAACGAGCGGGAGATCAAGGCCGCCATCGAGCTCGCCCGCAAGAACAGCAACGTGATCGGCATCGTGGTCGGCAACGAGGTGATCTACCGCGGCGAGATGAAGGTCGAGGACCTCATCAGCAAGATCAAGAAGGTCAAGAGCGCGGTCCGTGTTCCCGTGACGACGGGCGAGATCTGGAACATCTGGCGCGATTTTCCGGACCTCGCCTCCAGCGTCGACTTCATCGCCGCGCACGTGCTGCCCTATTGGGAAAACTTCCGTTCGGATCAGGCCGTCGACCAGGCCGTGGACCGCTACGACCTCCTGCGCAATCAGTTCCCGGGCAAGCGCATCGTGATCGCCGAGTTCGGCTGGCCGAGCGCAGGCTATAATTTGCGCAACGCAGATCCAGGTCCGTTCCAGCAGGCGCTGACCTTGCGCAACTTCGTCACCCGCGCCGAAGCGCTCGGCATGGACTACAACATCGTCGAAGCCCTCGATCGGCCCTGGAAATTCTTCGAAGGCGGCGTCGGTCCGTATTGGGGCGTCCTCAATGCCAGCGGCGAGCCGAAATTCGCCTGGACCGGCCCGGTCGAGAACCCCGATTATTGGAAGCTGATGGGCATCGCGCTGCTGGTCGGCGTGCTGCTGTCGTTACCGATCCTGCGGATCGAGAAGGCGACCGCGAAGCAAGCCTTCCTGCTGTCGGCGACCGCCAACGGCGTCGGCGCCTGGGCCGCGACCGTGTTCGCCTATTGGAACGGCCACTACTTCCTGTTCGGCTCGGCTTTCGCGCTGACGCTCGGCATGATCCTCCTTGTTCCGCTGGTCCTCATCGCGATGGCGCGCATCGACGAGATCGCCGCGGTTGCCTTCGGCCGGCCGCCGCAGCGCCTGATCGCCAAGAACAAGCCGGTCGAGAACGTGCCCGAGGATTACTGCCCCAAGGTCTCGATCCATATCCCCGCTTATTTCGAGCCCGTCGAGATGCTGAAGCAGACGCTGGATGCGCTGTCGCGGCTGAACTACCCGAACTACGAATGCGTGGTCATCATCAACAACACGCCGGATCCCGCCTTCTGGCAGCCGATCCAGGACCATTGCCGCGCGCTCGGTGAACGCTTCAAGTTCATCAACGCCGAGAAGGTGCAGGGCTTCAAGGCCGGCGCGCTGCGGATCGCGATGGACCGCACCGCGGCGGATGCCGAGATCATCGGCATTCTCGATGCTGACTATGTCGTCGAGCCCGATTGGCTGAAGGACCTCGTGCCTGCTTTTGCCGACCCGCGCGTCGGCCTCGTGCAGGCGCCGCAGGAGCACCGCGACGGCGATCTGTCGATCATGCACTACATCATGAACGGCGAATATGCCGGCTTCTTCGACATCGGCATGGTCCAGCGCAACGAGGCCAACGCCATCATCGTGCACGGCACGATGTGCCTGATCCGCCGCGCCGCGATGGACATGGCCGGCGGCTGGTCGAGCGACACGATCTGCGAGGACTCAGATCTCGGCCTTGCCATCCAAGAGCTCGGCTGGACCACCCACTACACCAACACCCGCTACGGCGCAGGCCTACTGCCGGACACCTATGAAGCCTTCAAGAAGCAGCGGCACCGCTGGGCCTATGGCGGCCTGCAGATCGTGAAGAAGCATTGGCGCCGCTTCCTGCCCGGCGCGAGCCGGCTGACGCCCGACCAGAAGCGCGAATATGGCCTCGGCTGGCTGAACTGGCTGGGCGCCGAAAGCCTCGGCGTGGTCGTGGCGCTGCTCAACCTCATCTGGGTGCCGATCGTCGCCTTCGCCGACATCGCCATTCCCGACAAGATCCTGACGCTGCCGATTATCGGCGCGTTCATCGTCTCGCTGGTGCACTTCCTGTCGATGTACCGCGCCCGCGTCGCCATCAAGCCCGGCCAGATGCTGGGCGCCATGATCGCGGCGATGAGCGTGCAATGGACGGTGTCGCGCGCGGTGGCGCAGGGCCTGATCACCGAGCACATCGCCTTCGCCCGCACCTCCAAAGGCGGCCTGTCCCGCATGTCGATCGAGTTCCAGGCGTTCTGGGAAGCCGTGATCGGCACCCTGCTCCTGGTCGGCGCCGGCGTGCTGATCGCCACCAACAGCTACAAGCAGATCACCGAGATCTACATCTTCGCCGGCGTTTTGGTGCTGCAGAGCCTGCCGTTCCTCGCCGCGGTCGCCATCGCCATCCTCGAGCTCAGCCGCATCAACTCGTTCCAGTTCTGGCGCGACAGCGCGATCCGCACCGCCGAGCTGATCGGCTTGCGCCCGGTCGCGCTGCCCCACCCGACCGGCACGCCGCAGCCGGTGCCGAGCGAGGTCCGGCGGGAGACGAACTGATCCTGCTCCACGCCGGTCTTCGGCCTCGTGCCTGGAATCACGCGGTCTCCGGCGTGGATGACCGGCCGCCAATCGAGGTGAGAATTTTGGCCTAAGCGACGGATAGCCCAGGCAAATCCCCGATCCTGCCGCGATCTTCGGCAACCACCCGCACTATTGACCTCCGCAGCCACTCCCCCTACACAGCGCGGGCCGAAGGCATGATCCGGAAACAGCCGGTTTTCCCCGCGACGCGATCTCTAGGCGAAGCGGCAAGACATGCCTCTCGAATGTCCGAACACGATGGCGATCTCTTCGAGCCATCAGCGGCCATGGGAGCGCGTAGCTCAGCCGGTAGAGCACGTGACTTTTAATCACGGGGTCCTGGGTTCGAGCCCCAGCGCGCTCACCAAGCTAATCAAGCACCTAGAGCCAAAATTCAGCCCTTCGAGTTGAGGGGATTTTTGGGGCCTGCACACAGTGTGCACACTCGCCGGGTGCAGCCATGACCGCCATCGATATTGTCGGCTGGGTTCTCTTGGCAGTGGTTATGGTGCTAACCCTAGGCTTTGCGAAGAAGCCGCCAACGTGAGCCGTGCCATTCACAGCGGGTTCATACGTGCTGAGGCACGCTGCGCCCCATGGAGATTCTCAGATGATCGTTTCCGTGCTCGCCGCAGCATTACTTATGGGCCCGCCCGTGCCGGGGCTGGTTCAGCCACCCATCCAGCAGGTCCAGTATGGTGTGCCAAGACACCCGCCTCCATGCGGCCACGGTTGGGATCTGAGCGCCCGAGACGGCATGTGTTATCCGAACGGAGCCCTCCCTCCTCAAGAACAGGCTGCGCGGCAGTACTATCATCGCGGCGGCGGAGGTTACGGTGGAGGCTACGGTAGACATCCCGTCCGATGCGGCCACGGCGCCGACGTCGATATTCGAGACGGTCGGTGCTACCCCAACGGCACGGTGCCGCCACAGTTTCAGCAGGGCCGGCAGGGATATTACGGTTATGGCGACTATTATCACCGCCCAAGGCGCCATTACTATTAAGCTATCAAAGGCCCGCCAGCGCGAACCGGCGGGCTCCTGTCACAAGCCTGTGGCATGTCCGTTGCACAGTCGAAGCCAACTGGGATTTCAGCGCTCAGTTTGAGAATGACACGCTGCCGGGACATGTATTTCGAGCCCGGCAGCGTTCGATTTCGAGACTCGTGAGACAACCGCTATGGCATGAGCAGAATCAAGCGCACGGGCACATTTCCGGAGGCTGCTGCTTCGCCTCCTCCGGATCATCGTCCTCAGCGTCGCTGTCGTCCTGCTCCATGTCGGTGAAATAGTCGCCTCGCATGCTCTTGGTTCATTGCCCGATCCAGGCTCCCGGCCCTGGGTTCGAGCCCCAGCGCGCTCACCAATAAAATCAAGTCGCAAAAATCGAAATGCCGTCCGGCTCAGCAGGTGGGCAGGAACAAAGGTCACCCGTTCCAGCTTGAGTCTCGCTGGCTCGTCGGCCGAGTTGGCGGAGGCGGCGCCGACCAGCCGGCACTATGTTTTCTGCGCATGGGTCCTCATGTCGTGGACGAAGAGCGCGACTGGAGGGAGACTTGCGGGTTCTTGTAGCCGAAGACGAAGACCTGATCCGGGACGTGGTGGTCGACATCCTGGAGACTCACGGGCACGAGGTGATGGAAGCTGATAGCGGCGAGCGCGCGCTCGAGCTCTGTGCCGAAGCCACACCCGATCTCTTGTTCACCGACATCAGGTTGGCGGGCTCGCTGACGGGCTGGGATGTCGCCATCCAGTGCAGGCAATCCAATCCGCGCATGCCTGTGATCTACGCCACCGGCTACACGCACGCCGCTCCGCGTCCGGTGTCCGGCAGCATCATGCTCCAGAAGCCGTTCGGGCTTGAACGCCTCTTGGAAGCGATGCAGTCGCTCGCGGGCGATTAGCTGCAGCCAGCCGCGGTCAATGCTCCGCAGACTGACAATTGTCAGTCGTTCGACTCCACACAGGAACGAAGGGCCTTCCGCACGCTTTGGCAGGAATGCCAAATGTCTCGCCCGGGATGGTCAGGCCGCTGCGGCTCGCTCTGCTGTATGGGCACCTGATCGCGCGGGGCGCGCAGCTGTATCATCCGGGCGGCTCGCAGCCGGTGTGCAGCCTGTCATTGGCCAAGCAAATGGTCGAGGCGGGTTTGCTCTGCGCAAATGGCGAGAGCTTCGAGCTGACGCAGGAAGGCCGGAGCTTCGCCGGTTGATGCGCACCGCATCATTGGCTTCCCCATGAACTCAACAACCGCTGGCGCGTGACCACGGTCGTGAAGTCAAGCGAGGCGTTCCAAGCAGCCCGCCCGCCGGATCTGACAATCTACGGTGACAGTGCACTCAACTGTGAACGAAAACTCGGCCAGTTGCCACTTTTTCCCGAAACGATTCACATATGCGAATGAAGCTACAAAGAAGAATGCCCCTTCCTGAGAGGTGCTGGGCAAATCGGGAGCATGCTTCATTGACTGACGAGGTTCCGTCGCAAAGCCGATTTTTCATTCGCATGGGCGGCAAGGGTTGGATGGTCTACGATCGAGAACGCAGGGGCCCAGCACTGATCGGGACCGATATGGCGGCCAATCTGACCAAGGAGCGAGCTGAACAATTGCTACTTCTGCTGATGCCCTCACGCGCGGAGAGGTCGCGTGCGGCGAACGATGGTGGTCCGCCAGCGTGAACCGGTAGGCCCCAATGGTTGCGGCCTCCTTTCTCGGGCGCCGCATTCGAACGTGTTCACCGGCCGCCGTTCGCGTTGCCGTCGGGGCTGGTTCTGGCCTAGACCTCGAAAATTTAATGCTGGACGGTATCTTTTGAGACACCCAGCTCGAATGTTTGAGCAGACGATATCACCCGGCGTGCCACGCTGAGTGGTGCGTCGGGCGGCCTCGGTGTGTCCGCAGCCAGCCCCGGGACGCCCGGGGCCGTTCCTTTGGATTCACGTTTGTTGATGCAGGAACGTCCCTCCAGGACGAACATGTCGTTACCGGGGCTGGCAAGTTTCATCTCGGATCTATCGTAACCCGGTAGGGCCGCTGTTCCAGAGCGGCGGCCCTTGTTCTGAAGCGTGAACCGGGGGCCGCGCCTAGCGCCTCTTTGGCCGATCGGTTTCTGCTGATCGCGATTTAGGGTTGCCACCCTTGCGAATTGTCGGGGGCGGCTTGCCCGCGTGACTATGCCTCTCTTGCATTTGCTCGGCTGCGACTACGCGCGAGCGCAGATCTTCCAATGCGGAAAGCCCAGAAGCAAGCTCATCGAAACGCTGCTTCAGAACAGCGGTGTGATCGAAAGTGCCCATGTACCCCCTCCGTCAACGAGCCGACCGAAAAGTGGGAAAATCATGCAATCGAGGAATGCAGAGGCATGGAGTCAGTTCCTTTGAAGAGTGCTGCGCCGTTGTCGCAGTTCGTGCGATGCGACTCGGCTCCTCCATCCGCGAACGCTCAGAGGCAGGCGCCACGGCCACGATCGCAAATCGCGCCTAGCGCCAATGACGGCCCCGACCGTGGGGGGCTTTTGGGGTGTGAGGCCGGGGCCGCTGGAGGTGCTTGGACCTTTGGGGAAGGCCAAAGCCACCGAAGACTAGGAAAAATCGGCAATCGCTTCTGCTCGCTTTCGCACATTGCTTGTACGTTTTGTTTGCGCAGAACGAAGCCAATTGCCAATGAAGGACTATCTGGCGCAGATCGAGAAACTTGCAAAGATGCGGCCGAACGCGCCCTGATCCGCGACTTGGCTACCGATCCAGCCAAGCGCGAAGTGTTCGACAGGCTCGCAAGCCACCTCACGGTCCTTGCTGACCAAGTGGAAATGGCGATGGTTGAGCGGAAGGCCGGGACCGACCCGTTTCGGCCTTAGAAGCACGCCGCGGATCCGGTGCCCGATCCGCGCAGACATGGCCCAGTGATTTTGTGGCTCCAGGCTTCGAAGCAGCAGTGGTGGTCGATATGCTGAGCGGAGCTGCGGAGATGCTGATGCACCGCCAATCCAGATCAGCATGGGAACGTTTCGATCGGCATTGAGTCCTACAGGCGCAATCCATCCCGTTTCCTCGTGGATCGAACGATGGAAAAAGCACTCGCCTATGCCATCTCGGCGGCCCTTGTGGGCTTCGGTCTTTTGATCTTTTTCGCCGGTCTGTCTTCCAGCTCGCCCGCCTTATGGACGATCGTCGCGCTGGTCCCGATCACGATCGGGATCGTGAGCGCCTTTGGTCCTGTGTGACTTGATGTGGAAACCAGGGCTTTAGGTCAGC
This sequence comes from Bradyrhizobium sp. BRP23, assembly GCF_020194135.1. Taxonomy (NCBI): domain Bacteria; kingdom Pseudomonadati; phylum Pseudomonadota; class Alphaproteobacteria; order Hyphomicrobiales; family Nitrobacteraceae; genus Bradyrhizobium; species Bradyrhizobium sp. BRP23. The sequence goes on from NZ_JADYVW010000008.1 coordinate 29,679, forward strand.
CCGTCTGTATTTTTCGAATCGGCAGCCCGTGTTCGCTCTCTCGGAGCTTCCAACCGCTGGTGACCCGCGTGAGCCATTTCGTCTCGATGCTTCTGCTTGCGACGGCCCTGGTCCTGACGTTGTGCTTCGGAGTGGCGGCCTGGCGCCTCTCGGCAGACAAAGAGGCCGACATCACCGCCACGATTTCCCATCAGGAATACGGTTGGAGGCCAAGGCCCAGCAACTGAAACTTTGACAAACCCGCTGACATCGCGCCGGAAACGTGTAGGATTCCCCAAAACCGGAGGAACGGCATGTTTGAAATCAACGGTTTCGACACGGCGGGCGTCGTCAATCTCAAGCGGTCCTCACTCGCCGCGGCCCTCAAAAAGGCCAGGGAGCTGGTCGAGGACGGATGCTGGGACGTTCAGGTCGTTGATCCCACAGGCCGGGTCTATACCTCGTTCGAGGAGGAAGCGGCCTAGCCAGAACGCGTCCTCAGCTCTCCGGCGCCGCCACCGCAGCCGGCGCGGTCAGCGGAGCCCCTCCGATCGACACCGGCCCTAGAGGCCCCAGGGGCTTGGGCTCACGCACCAGCCGCTTGCGCATCGCGGCAGATAGTCCGTAGCGCGCATTCGCTCTGCGAACGGACGATGTCACGTCCGACATCATCACATTCTGCAGCGAGTCGACCTTGGCGATCAGCGTGGACAGCTGCGAGGAGATCTTCTTCACGTCGACCCGCTCGTCCGTGATGCTCTGCCGCAGCGACAGCAGCAAGAGTGAATCCTGCTGCAGCAAGGCTGCATTCTGCTGCAGCGTCTGGTTGTTCTCATGCAGCGAAGCGGTGTGCTGCTGCTGGGCCGACTGGATCTCCTTCAGGGCGGTGACGACCGGATCCGGTTTCGGTGCCGGTGCCTCCTGCCGCGGCAGCAGTTCGGCGAGGCTGGCAACATTCAATGACGGCATGCCGGAGGGCGACGTATAGATGGCCGCCGCGCCGTTGATGGCGAGGGCACACACCGCCAGCGGCAGGATCGTCTTGCGGCGGGGCGTGATTGGCGGCGTTTCAGCTTCCGGGCCTGCGGGTTCCTGCGCGCCTGCAGCGTCTGCAAGGGCGACGGCGTCGAGCTCTTCGGCGAAGCTTGGCGTTTCGAAGGACGTGGTCATTTGCACTGACCCCCATGGAGCGAGCAACAGGAAGCCGCCCCCTGGAACGCCCTCGCGACGATCCGCTTACGCAGCACCCATACACAACTGCCTAAAATTGTCGGCTTTCTGGATTAATTCCGCGTTAGCGGCGCGGCCGGCGGACGGGCCGGCGCCCCCGGCCGATTACGGATCCGGCGCAAGCTCCTCGCCGCGCATCCGGCAACAGCCATGCCAGCAACGGATTTTCCGAAGTTGGCATAATGCCACTGTTTTGCCGACAAATCAACGGCCAAGTCACGGCGCCTCCGGCACGGACTCGGCACGATAGGCCTGATCCGGGTCGTGGACCACGCTTGCTTGGGCCACCTCGGCCGCGATGGACGCGCCGAATGCAGAACGCCTTATCGCACAAGCACATAGCTACTGTGCATGGGGTTGTTTTCGCACTTTCCGATTTACCCCTCGTCCAGCAGCTCGAACAGCTCGTGCGTCCGCTCAAACCGCGAGCGCCACATGTGCTTTGGTAGAGCGCGATGCACCGAGTCGACCTGTTCCCCCGTCGCTCGCAGATTACAAACCTGGTCCTATCGGGCTCGTAACGCGTTTGGGCGACACAGTCGTTCGTCGCTCGACCCGGGCCTTGGCATCCAGCACCTTGTCTCCAGCTCGTGCGGCTCGCGGCCGACTGATCTGGTCCGAAAGGCTCGAGCCTCTCCCTGACAGACTATTTGAACCAACACTGGCGTTTCCTTGAGCCTGTGTTGCCGGTCGGAATCTGCTTTGGGAGAACGCCGAACCAGCGGCCTTTTGATCTTCATTGCTCGTGCCGCTGCCAATTGCGCCGATCGGCAGGCCATTTTGAGCGCGACCAGCCCCGGCATTTCTCGCGGCCTGAGCTGCCGCCCGCGACCTCGCAGGCGTGGCGGGCTGGACGTTCGAATTGGTCGCTTCGCTGTTGGTGCCCAGATCTCCGCCGGGCGCGATGTCCTTCGTCCCCATCCCTGGGGGTGCTGAGGGACCTGCATTGCCCGCACTCGTCCCCATTCCAGAAGGCGCCGAGCCGCCAGCGCTACCCTGCCCCGTTCCCATGCCCGCTCCGGCGGAGCCGGCATTTGCGCCGCCCGCTTGCACCAGGGCCAACAGACATGAGCCTGCGACAATCGTGGCAATCACTGGACGAATGGCATGTGACATCGGACGATCTCCTTCGCCACGCCCAAATTAACTATAATGGTGGAGCAGGGTTTCCGCTACGAATTCGCAGTTGCGCGCTGACGAACGCGCAAGCCCCTACCCCTCGTCCAGCAGCTCGAACAGCTCCTCCACCCGCTCGAACGGCGCATCGCGCATCGGGCTGTGATAGACGACGCGGTCGCCGTCGCGTTGCAGTGACTTGCCTCGCGACTTGCGCAGGCGTCCGGGCAGGAACGTCGCGGCCGCAGCTTCAGGCCCGACGTCGAGGCGGATGATGCCGCGTCGCTTGCATTCGATCCTGAGCTTGGCCGCGGCGAAGAAGTCGCGCGCGAGCTTTGGCAAGGGTCCGAAGCGGCGGGAGGTTTCCTCCTCGAGGTCGTCGAGATCGTCCTCGTCGTTGCATCGTGCGGCGCGGGCATAGAGCTCGAGCCGCACCGGCTCGGACTGCACATAGCTCTCGGGCAGCATGTCCCCGACCGGCAGGTTGAGGTCGGGCACCCACAGCTGCTCGTCGCTCTTCTCCGAGGCCATCTTCAGCAGGTGGCTGTAGAGCACGGGCCCGAACACCTGGACGTGGCCGGATTGCTGCTCCGAGAACAAATCGCCCGCGCCTCGCAGATCCAGGTCGCGCTCGCTGATGGCAAAGCCCGCGCCCGGCCGGCTGAACTCCTCGAGCACGGCGAGGCGCTTCTCGGATTGTCCGGACTCCGTCTCGGTCAAGAGATGCGCGAAGGCGCGGATGCCGCCGCGGCCGACGCGTCCGCGCAGCTGGTGCAGCTGGGCGAGGCCGAACTTTTCCGGCCAGCACACCACGATGGTGTTGGCGCGTGGAATGTCGAGGCCGCTCTCGACGATGTTGGTCGCGAGCAGGACGTCGGCATGGCCTTCGACGAAGCTCATCATGCGGTCGTCGATCTCGTCGGCCGCCAACCTGCCGTGCAGGCAGACGATGCGCAGGTCCGGCGCCACGGCCCGCACCCGCGCCAGCATGGGATCGAGATCCTGGATGCGCGGGCAGATCAGGAAGCTTTGGCCGTGGCGGCGCTGCTCGCGCAGCAGCGCCGAGGCGATCGCCGCATCCGATAGCGGCGCGATCCGGGTCGCGACCGGAAGCCGGTGCACCGGGGGCGAGGCGATCACGCTGAGATCGCGGAAGCCGGCGAGACCGGCGGCCAGCGTACGCGGGATCGGCGTCGCGCTCATCATCAGCACATGGACGTTCTTGGCGAGCCCTGCGAGCTTTGCCTTTTCCGCCGCGCCAAAATGCTGCTCCTCGTCGACGATGACGAGGCCGAGATCGTCGAACCTGACGTCCTTGCCGGTGAGCGCCTGCGTGCCGATCACAACCTTGATCCGGCCGCTGCGCAGGCCCTCCCTGGTCTCCCGCAGCGCCGCGCCCGAAGTGGCGCGCGAGAGGTTGCCGACCTCGATGCCGAACGGGGCAAATCGCTTCTGGAACGTCGCGACGTGCTGGCGGGCCAGCACCGTCGTCGGCACCGCGACCGCCACCTGCTTGCCTGACAGCACCACCGCGGCCGCCGCGCGCAGCGCGACCTCGGTCTTGCCGAAGCCGACATCGCCGCAGATCACCCGATCCATCGGATGGCCGGATGCGAGATCATCCAGCACGTCCCGGATCGCCTGGGCCTGGTCGATCGTCGTGAAGTAAGGAAAACGCGCGACGAACTTCTCGTAGGCCGATCCCGGCGGCACCAGCTTTTCGCCGCGCCGCCGCCGGCGCTGGCTGATGTGCTTGGCGAGCGCCTTGCCGGCGATCTGGATCTCGCGCTCGGCCTCGCTGCGGCGCGCCCACCACGTGCTGCCGTCCGCCTTATCGAGCGAAAGCCTGCCGAGCTCGGCGGCGTAAGGCCACATCAAGGCGAGATCGGGCGGCGGCACCAGCACCGCATTGTCGCCGGCGAACTTCAGGCGGATCATCTCGCGCATCGCGCCCCCGCCGGTGTTGACGGTCTGCAGGCCGTCGAGCACGGCAAGGCCGCGCTGGAGATGAACGACCACCGTGCCCTGCTCCGGCGCATCGGCATGGTCGAAGGCCGCGCTCCAGGCGCGCGCCATCGGCTGCGGATGATGCGCGCGGCTGCCGAGCACGTCGGACGCCGTCACCACGACCAGAGGCTTCTTCGCCGGCACGACGAAACCGGCATCGAGATCGGCGAGCAGCGCCATCTCACCGCCCCGCCCGCGGGCCGCCTCCTCCCAGTCTTCGCAGCGCTCCGCCTTGACGCCGCTCATCCGCTCCATCACGCGCAGATCGTCCTCGTGCGCGGCAACGAGGATCAGCCGCGACCCGGCCCGGCGCGTCTCCTCGACGAAGCCACGCAACGCCTTCCGGGAGGATGTCAGCTTCGAAAATTCCGGGATGGCCTGGAACGGTGCCGTCCGCGGCAGCACCTTGATGCCCTTGGAGAGCCGCTTCCAATCGCTGCGCCCGAGATATTCGCGCTCCCGCTCGCTGCGGGGCGCGGCCTCCTCGATCGTATCGAGCCATCCGTCGGCATGCGACGGCACGCCGGCATCGGCGATCCATCTGGCGCCCACGCAATAATCGAACAGGCTGGCGCGCTTACCGCCTTTGCCGGCAAGGCCGAGCCGCTCCGACATGGGATCGACGAGCAGCTCCCTGGTCTCGAAGATGATCCTGTGCTCATGCGGGTCGAAGGCCACGATCCGTTTGATCGTGTGCTGCGAATGCTCGATCCGGAACGGCCCCAGCGCGCCCGCCGGGAATATCTCGAAGGTCTGGCCGTGGAACAGCGCCCCGCCCGGATAATCCGGCTCATCGTCAAGATCGTAACCGAGGGATTGCAGGCGGGACTCCAGCTCCTGCTCGGAGAACGTGCCGCCCACCTTCAAGCTCAGGCTCAGGCGCGACAGGCTGGCCGGCGGCGGCATCCGCTCCATCACCGCTTCAGCCGTCGATACCAGAAACACCGGCTTCTTGGACTTCGCAAGGCGCCTCAGCACGGAGGCTCTGCGCCCCGCGAGCTCGTGCGAGGGCTCCAGTTGATCGAACGGCAAGGTATTCAAGCGCGGAAACACCAGCACCTCGCAGGCGGGGTCGAGCGCGTGAATGACGCTGCCGAGCCGCTCCGCCCTGTTCTCGCTCTCGGCGAGAAACACGATGCCGCTGCGTCCGGACTGCTTCCATTGTCCAAGCAGATGAAGGGCCATCATGCCGAGAGGCGACGAAGACGAGATCGTGGCGCGCTGCGATCCTTTGCTCTTCTTCGGCGGCTTCTTGGCCACCCTTGCCTTCGTGGAAAGCCTCACTTGGACCCGTTTCTGCTTTTGAACCGCCGCAAACTGAATGCGAGCCGCCTTGCCCCTCGAATCGGCAGCTCGGCGCCATGCATATGGGATTTGCCCTGCGAACGCACCCCTCCTCGGTAACGTTCGAGGCGGCGGCGCGATCCCTTTCGATCTGCTCTTGGCTGTGAGAATGGAGGCACGAAAAAGCCCCAGCGCTTGGAGCAACGCTGGGGCGTTTCGTTCGAAATGAATCGGTTAAGCAATGACGTCTTCATAGCAGCGGTTTCGCCGCGCGCTTGTGAACTGGTTCACACGCCTAGTTGGCTCGGCGATGTCTGGCGGCATCGGGCCAGGCCGGCATTCAAGCTTTCTTCAGACATTTCGGATCAGCTGACGATCCATTTCAAAGTGATTGTCATCCGCGCATGAGTTCGGTCCAGGTTCAGTGCACGCGGTGCAAGAACGTGTTTCGCGATCGCGCCGGCCGGTTGCAGGACGGCTATTCCAGGCAATGTCCGAGCTGCGAAGTCGTGCTGTTCTTCGCCGAGGACTCGCAGCATCCCTTCATCAAGCGGGCGATGCGCAGTGCGCGCCAGGCCCGCAAGGAGATGCGGGAGCTCCAGGCCGCGAAGCTCGCCGCACCCGAGCCGGAGGTGGCGCAATCGAGGAGGTTTGCTGGCAGGACGCGATCGGCGGCGCGGGAGGACTAGCGGCTCAGCTTCGCCGCCGCTTGCGCGGAAACAGGCGGTCGCGGATGTAGCGCGAGGTCGCCGTCAGGCGGATGCCGCGGGGCTTGTGCCAGGCGGCGCGGTCGATCTCCTTCTTGTCGCCGATCGCCAGCCTGCCCTTGGCGGACTTGGCGATGAAGATCGCGTCGCTCATCTTGCGGCCGGAGCGCTTGTTCCTCGCCTTCACTTCCTTCCAGAGGCTGATCCTGCCGAGCTTCAGCTTGGGCAATTCCTCCTTGATCTCCCGCCGCAGGCAGTCCTTCTCCGACTCGCGCGCACGCTTGCGGCCGCCCGGAAACATCCACAGGCCGTCCGACCGGCGTCTGACCAACAATACCTTGCCGCGCCTGGCGGCAACCAGCTTGGAAGACTTTGCCATTGCTGCCGTTGTCGAAAACAGAATCGACCCAATGGTAACTTGTCTAGTCAAACAGACAAGTTAGCGACGCGCCTTGATCACAAGCCACGAGCTAACCGGCATGGGCGGCTGACACCGCGCTGGCGGGCGCGAGATCACCCCTTCCCCGTCTCCGCCCGGTCCTCGGTCCTGATCCAGGCCATCATCATTTCCCAGGCCACCGACAGGATGATCGGTCCGATGAACAGTCCGACGATGCCGTGGGCCAGCGTACCGCCGATCACGCCGACGAAGATCACGATGGTCGGGGTGGTCAGGCCACGGCCCATGACCAGCGGCTTCAGCATGGTGTCGATGAAGCCGACCAGGACGAAGAACACGGTGAGCAGCAGCGCGGTGGTGACGTCCTTAGCGGTCCAGATCCAGATGATCACTGGCAGCAGCACCAGGAAAGCACCGATCTGCACGATCGAGAGCAGCAGCACGATGAAGGCAAGAAGGCCCGCGCTCGGCACCGAGGCGAGCTTGAAGCCGATTCCGGCGAGCAGCGCCTGGACGATCGCCACGCCAATGACGCCCTGCGCCACGGCGCGGATGGTCGCACCGGCGAGCGAGAGGAAATGCTCGCTTTGCTCCGGCACGATGCGAAACAGGAAGTTGCGGCCGGCCGCGACCAGGCGCGGCCCATGCGGAAACAGGAAGCCGGCCACGAACACGGAGACGAGAAACTGGAGCGTGCCAAGGCCGGCGTCGCCCGCGAGCGAGAGCAGCGGGCCGGCCAGCGGCTGAAGATACGGCGCCACCTCGCGCACCGCCGTCCGAACGTTGTTGTAGGCCTGATCCCAGAGCTCGTAGAGCCAGGGGCCGACCAGCGGCCAGGACTTAAGCTGCTCCGGAGCCGATTGGAGCACGAGGTCGCCGGTGCCGAGCTGGTGCGCCAGCTCACGCACGCCGTCCACCGCGCTGATGCCGAGCCAGGTCGCCGGGCCGATGACGATACCCAGCGTGATCAGGGTCAGGATTATTGCTGCGGTTTTGGGCCGGCCGCCCAGGATCTTGGCGACCCAGCTGAATGCCGGATAGAACGCGACCGCCAGCACGCCGCTCCAGGCCAGGATTGGCACGAATGGGCGGATGATCAGGAAGGTCCAGATGATCAGCAGGGCGAGCAGGCCGAGGCGGATCACGAGCTGGATGACGTCCTCGCCCGTCAGCAACTGACGGAGGCTTTTCACGGGCACAGCTTTCCTTGCGGCATGAACGCAACTTCCGCGCTTGCGGGCTCAGCCGTTATTGCCAGCAACGTATCTGGCGTCAAGACGACCGGCTGCCGGATACCACATCGCCCGCCCCCAACCCGGCTTGGCTAACGCGGGTTAACCGGATTTCCCCGCGCCGGTTTACGCCCCTGCAAATGCTGGTGACTACCTTTCTTCGTAGTCACCGAAACGCATTCTGGGTCATGGCCAACAGCATCTGGACGATCGAAGAATTCACCTGCACCGGTTGCGGCATGAACTACACCGCGACCAGAGAGGAGCACAGCGAGGCTCACAGCGGCAACTTCAAATGCGGCATCTGCAGCGGCATCGTGCATGCCTGGTCCGGCAAGCACCACTTCTTCGGCTGGCAGGCCGTGAAGACGAGGCCACCGGTGTTCGGGCGGCGCTGGGCCGGCGTCGAATGGTAAGCCGCCTGCGGTGACGCCGGATCCGCCGAATTGCGCCGGCGCCGTTTGCACTCCGTTCACCGATCGCGGCTAGATCAGGACGGATCCTCCGCTTCGAACGCCATGGCCGACCTCAACGCCGTCCTGACCAGGCTCAACGACCGTCTGCTTCGCCTCGAGGGCGAGCTGTTCGTGCTGCGCTCGCTGGCGCGCGCGACATTGACCGCGGGCGACGACCATGCCGCGCGCATGCGCAAGCTGGTCGAGGCCGCAAAAGTCGCGCTCGACGACGAGGCCAAGCGCCCTCTCGACAAGCCGACCCGAAAATATGTCGATGCCGCAACCGCACTGGTAGAGGAGCTGCTGGTCGAACCCACCCCGGCGCGGCCGCTGTTCACGGTGATCGACGGCGGCCGACGCGACTGAGCGCCCGCCTCAGCACGGCGATGACTACCGCCCATACATGCCCGGCGCACGTGCCCCGTGCGGGTAGCACTGTCCCTGCGAGTAATTGTAATCATAGCCGTCCGGACAGAGCCCGCCGCGTCGTCCGTAATATTGAGGGCGACCGTAAGCGCCGGGCGCGTGCGCACGATTCGGGTAGCACTCGCCTGTCGAGTAATTATAGTCGTAACCGTGCGGGCACAGGCCACCACGGCGCCCATAGCCCGAGCCGTGGCCCCCGGTGTAGACACCCGGCGCGTGACGGTCGTTGGGATAGCAGCGGCCGTTCGAGTGGTTGTAATCGTAGCCGTGTGGACATTGCCCGCCCGGACCGCCCCTGAACTGAACCTGCTCCACCATGGGCGCTGTCGGCGCCGCAGGCCCGGTTGCAAACGCAAGCAGGCCGGCCAGCGCAAGTTCGATCATGACGATTCCTTCAAAACACGGGGACAAGCCTATCAGGATTCGCGTCCCACGAAACGACATGGCAATTGACGCATGGCTGGCCTGAACCCCGCATGAACCGGGCTCGGACTGCGACAATGCGTCAACGCCAGGCATCGCGCACGATGCCGACGTCTAGATCGTGGACTTATCCGACTTGAGCCGGCTGAGCCCCGCCTCAATGATCGCGATCTCCTCGTCGATCTGACCGATCGGCAAACTGAAATCATAGCCGGACCGGCTCTTCAGATCGACCGCGAGCCGCTGCCTGTGCATCATCAGCTCGTCGAGTCCACGGCGGTTCTTCAGACGCACATAGGCGTCGACGATCTGCTCGATCGCGTTCGGCATGAGATCTGTCCCGGCGAAAAGGCCCGGCGGCGCGCCCACGCCAGCGGACGATTTCGGTGTCGCGGTACGCAATACAAATCCGCGACGGATTCGTCGATACGCCAAGCTGGTTGAGATCGTGTTACCGTTCGATGATTTCGTCAGTCGTGGGCATGAAAGGCCGCCCGCGGCCAAAAGCCGGGGTCGAAAACGGATGCGGGTTTGAAATGCACCAGCCCCGGTTGGCGCACCCTTATCAGCCAATCCGAGTCAGCCAATCCGAGGCATCTCTGTTAAGAAACGAAACACAGGAACCCGCTACAGGCTCTCGTCCACGACGCAGGGCCCCAGGCAACGGTAGGCGTCCGAGATCGGCGCCACCTGATGGCGCAACGCCGGTCGGGACCGCCGGGTAAGGCCCGCCAGCTTGGGCCGAAGTGGCCGCCAGCAGTGTCGCGACAGCGAAAAACCCGACGCTGCGCATTGCCTTCGCTCCCAAGCCGATGTCATGCCCGCTTGGAAGGCGCCGGACGGCTCGACGGCGCAATCCCGGCGTTCGCGCAAGCGGCGCCCGGCGCATTGTTGATAACCCACGCAAACGCTGCGCGGGTGGTGACAGGGCATGCGGACGTGTTATCGGGGGATGACGCAGTTGCGAGACGGATCGGACACCCATGCGAATTACCCTCGTCGGCTCCCGCCATTTTGGCGTGACCACCCTGAACATGCTCCGGGAGCACAGCGTCTCGGTCGTCCGGGTCGTGGTGGCGGACGCCGACGACCGCCTCGCCGCGGCGGCCAAGGCGGCGGGCATCGAGGTGCAGGTGCAAGCCAATCCCAAGCTGGTGGTGGCCTCCGAGATCGCCCCGGACACCGATCTGATCATCACCGCGCACAGCCATGCCAGGATCGGCAAGGATGCGCTCGCCGCCGCCAGGCTCGGCGGGATCGGCTATCATCCCTCGCTGCTGCCGCGCCACCGCGGCAAGGCCGCGGTGGAATGGACCATCAAGGAAGGCGACCCCATCGCTGGCGGCACGATCTACCATCTCGCCGACCGCATGGATGCCGGCGCGATCGCCGCCCAGGACTGGTGCTTCGTCAAGAAGGGCGAGACCGCACGAGAGCTTTGGGAGCGCGCGCTGGCGCCGCTCGGGCTCAAGCTGCTGGCCGACGTGATCGATTACGCCAAGGTCCACAAGGCGCTACCCGCCAAAGTCCAGGACGAGCAGTTCGCGACCTCCGCGCCGAGCCTCTCCTGAGCCAAGATCCTCTGAGCCAGCCCTCTGAGCCGAAGTCTCCTGGAGCAAGCTCTTTCCGAGTCGTCCTGACGTTTACCCTTAACGTGCGGCGCCCTTGATTCTGCTTCGGAAATTGGAGCCAAAAGCGCAAATAAACCATTGTTCCCAAAGGAACAATTTTCGCTTTGGCATCGCAACAAATTTCCGTCACATTTCGTCCGAATAAGCGTCAACAACTCAGACACATTCAAGGACGAATTCATGCGTTTTGGTCGCATTGCGGTGTTCTGTGCCGCCCCAGTTCTCGCTGGCACCCTCGCCGCCCCCGCCTTCGCCCAGAATCCCTATGACGGCAATTGGCAAGTCACCATCGTGACCAAGAGCGGTTCGTGCGAGCCGACCGCAAGCTCGATGCTGACGGTTGCCGGCGGCAAGATCACCGCGCCCGGCGCTAACGTTTCCGGCACCATCGGCAGCGGGGGACTTGTGAAAGTTTCGATCAATGGTGCATATGCCAACGGTCAACTCAGCGGCAACGCCGGATCGGGGAAGTGGAATGGAGCATCTGCAGGCATACCGTGCAGCGGGCGGTGGGAAGCATCGCGCCAATAAACCAATTGAGGCTCGCGCCCGGAACCGGCGGCTGCTGATCGCGGCCGCCGTTTTGTTTGGGGCTGGGATCGCCGCGACCGAAAGCAGTGCCCAGTCCGGCCCGTTCGCCCCGCTGGCGGGCAGCTGGAGCGGTAGTGGCACGGTCACGCTGGATGACGGCTCGACCGAGCGGATCCGCTGCCGGGCCAAATACGCTCCGATCGGACCGACCATGGAGATGTCGCTGACCTGCGCCAGCGATGCCTACAAATTCAACCTCGGCGCCAACGTGAAGGCCGAAGGCGGCGCCATTGCAGGCAGTTGGTCCGAGACCAGCCGCAACATCTCCGGTTCGCTCCAGGGCCGCGGCAGTGGCGGAAGCTACGAGCTGGTGGCCTCCACCGCGGGCTTCAACGCCAACATCTCTCTCAAGACGTCCGGCAACAAGCAGAACGTCACGATGCGCGCGGACAGTCAGTTCCGCGGCGCGCACATCTCGATGTCGAAATAAGACGCTAGCTCACGCGACAATCGATCCGGCGCCCGCGCCGGATCGATTTTTTTATGGGCCGGGCACGAACGCCGTGACCTCGATCTCGACCTTGGCACGCTCGTCCACGAGGCCTCCGATATAGAGCAGCGTCGAGGGCGGAAAATTGCGGCCGAGCGTTTCCTTCCAGGCCGCGCCAATGCCGGCACCTGCCGCTTCGTACTCGGCGCGGCTGGTCAGGTACCAGGTCAGGCGGACGATGTGCTCGGCGCCGGCACCGGCCTCGCCCAGCAGCTTGACGATCCGCTTCAGCGCCGTCGCGACCTGGGCTGCCATGTCGGGATCGTAACTGCCGGCCTCGTCGCCCCCGGTTTGGCCGGCGAGTACCACCCACCGGCCCGGCCCCTCGGTCGCGACGCCGTGGGAAAAGCCGCGCGGTTTTTTCCACTCGGCCGGCTGCAAGATGCGCATGGGCAATGTCTCCCGATCTTTGTCGTTGTTCGCTGATGCCTTAGCATGCCGCCCGGCATCGCTGCATCCGCAGATTTGGCCGTTGCAAACGGCGGCAATGTCGCCGATACCGGCCGCCCCTCCTTGGTCCATCCCTTTCGTATCCGCCGCAGATGAGTACCACACCGTCGAAAATGATGGCTGCACTGTGGATGACCGGCTGGCTGTCGCTGATGCTGATCATGGCAGTCGCCGGGCGCGAGACCACGCGCGAGCTGAATGTTTTTCAGATGATGGAAATGAGGTCGCTGGCCGGCTTCGTCTTGCTCTCACCGATCATCTACCGCGCCGGCGGCTGGAAGGTGCTCAAGACATCGCGGTTGCCGCAGCATGTCGGCCGCAATTTGGTGCACTATGTTGCCCAACTCGGCTGGTTCTTCGCACTGACACTGATCCCGATCGGCCAGGTGGTCGCAATCGAGTTCACCATGCCGATCTGGACGGCCGTCCTCGCGGCGAGCTTCCTGTCCGAGCGGATGACGCCATGGAAGATCGCCGCCATCGTGCTCGGCCTCGTCGGCGTTATCGTCATTGTCCGCCCCTCGACCGGGGAGATCAATCCGGGGCAGCTCATCGCGCTTGGCGCCGCCATGGGATTTGGCGTCGCGATGGCGCTGGTCAAATCGCTGACCCGCACCGAGAGTGCGCTCTCGATCCTGTTCTGGATGCTGGTGGTGCAGTCGGTTGCGGGCTTCATTCCGACGCTGTTGGTCTGGACGTGGCCGTCGCTCTATGTCTGGGGCTGGGTCGGCGTGATCGCCGTCTGCGGCACGTTCTCACATTATTGCCTGGCCAGTGCGATGCGCTACGCTGACGCGACGGTCGTGGTTCCGATGGACTTCCTGCGGGTTCCACTGACTGCAACTGCCGGTTGGCTGTTGTATTCCGAGCGGCTCGACGCCTGGACCGTGCTCGGCGCCGCGCTGATCCTGTTCGGCAATTTACTCAATTTGAAGCCCGCTTCGTCGGTTCCCGCCCGGGCCAGGTGAACCTCGCGCCGTCTCGCGCGACAAAACCAAGTGGCCGTGTGATTTGGATCACGTTGGAGCAACACTCCATCGTGCACATTCGGCCACACAGCAGCGGGTTGAACGCAACGGACTGCCGTTTTGGTGGCGCGAAGTCGGGCACTTCGTGTAGGTTCGTGGCCGATTTGTTGCTGCCTGCAATTCGATTCTGGGGATTTCAGAATGCGCTATCTCACCCTCCTCGCTTCGCTGATGTGCATGGCGCTGTCGATCAGTGCCGCCAAGGCTGACCGCCGCGTCGCCTTCGTCGTCGGCAACGGCTCCTACAAGAACGTCGCGCAATTGCCGAACCCGCCGATCGACGCCAAGGCGATGGCGGCCACGCTGCGCAATGTCGGCTTCGAGGTGATCGAAGGCTCCAATCTCAGCCGCGACCAGATGACCGAGAAGCTGCTTGATTTCGGCCGCAAGGCGCAAGGCTCCGATATCGCGCTGTTCTATTATGCCGGCCACGGCATCGCCGTCAGCGGCACCAATTACCTGCTGCCCGTCGATGCCGACATCAAGTCGGAGATGGACGTCAAGCTGGGCGCCGCCATCAACATCGACCTGACGCTCGAGCAGACCATGGGCGATGCCAAGGTCAAGCTCGTCTTCCTCGACGCCTGCCGGGACAATCCGTTCGCCGCGAAGATCAAGTCGAATTCGGCGACCCGCAGCGTCAACGTCCAGAGCGGCCTCGCCGAGATGAAGTCCGGCGAAGGCACGCTGATCGCGTTCGCCACCGGCCCGGGCCAGACCGCACTCGACGGCCAGGAAGGCAACAACAGCCCGTTCACGCGGGCGTTGATTGACAACATCACCAAGCCCGGCGTCGAGATCCAGCAGGCCATGACGTCGGTGCGCGCTCAGGTCAATGAAGAGACCCGCAAGGGCCAGCTGCCCTGGGGCCACACCAACCTGACCGGCTCCGTCTATCTCAATCAGGCGCCGACCATCCAGGTCGCCGCTGCGGCCCCGACCGCGACCGGCATTGTGCCGGCGGCGACCGGAAGCTCGGACGGTGTCGAGCTCGAATACTGGCGCTCGGTTAAGGAGTCCAACAAGGCCGAGGAGCTCAATGCCTACCTCACCGCTTACCCGAACGGCCAGTTCAAGGCGCTGGCGCTGGCGCGGCTAGCGGCGATCAAGAGCGGCCCCTCGACCGCGACCCGCACGCTCAATGCCGGCGTCGATCCCGCCACCTTCACGGATGAGGCTACCCAAGTGACCGAGGACCAAATCGGTCTCGACAAGAACAAGCGTCGCGACGTGCAGCGGCGACTCACGGCGCTCGGCTTCGACACCAACCAGACCGGCGTCTTCAACGACGAAACGCGGTCCGTGCTCAAGCGCTGGCAGACTGCGCGCGGCTATCCCTCGTCGGGTTATCTCAACAAGAACCAGCACAAGGCCCTGCTCTCGGAAATCGTGGCTGCCCCGGCAACGGCGAGCGACGGCAGCCAGAAGCCGGCTCGGCGCGCCGCCACCGCCCCGGCTCAGAGCAGCGCGCCGGCACCGGCTCCCCAGCCACGCAGCAATCCCGGCGATGCTGCCGGTGCGGCCTTCGTCGGTGGCGTCGTCGGCGGCATGATGGGCGGCATGTTCCGCCGCTGAGAGCGAGACGGATCCCAGACGACAGAAGCCCGGCTCGCGCCGGGCTTTTTCGTTTGTGATCCTCATGGTGAGGAGGCGCGAAGCGCCGTCTCGAACCATGAAGGCGCGCCTCGACCAGCGGGGCCTTCATCCTTCGAGACGCTTGCTTCGCAAGCTCCTCAGGATGAGGAGCTACAGCCCATCCGCGAAGTCTACTTCCCTGCCACCTTGCGCAGCGCCTCGTTGATGCGATCCTGCCAGCCGGGACCGCCCTCCTGGAAGAACTCCAGCACGTCCTGGTCGATGCGCAGCGTGACCTGCTCCTTGATGCCGGGCACGGCGTTTTGCTTGGGCGGCGCCGTGGCGACCTTGGCCGTCACCTTCTTGAACGCCGCCTCGGCCTCGGTCCTGGCATCGCCCAGCGTGCGCGGCCGTCTCGGTTGATCCGCCATGTCCTAGATTCCCTCAAACAGAGCCGTCGAAAGATACCGCTCGGAGAAGGACGGCACGATCGCCAGGATGGTCTTTCCGGAAGCTTCCGGCCGCTTGCCGATCTCGAGTGCGGCGGCGATCGCGGCGCCCGAGGAGATGCCGCCCGGAATGCCCTCATGCCGCGCCAGCGCGCGCGAGGTCTCGATCGCGGTGGTCGAGTTGATCTTCACGATCTCATCGATCACGGAGCGGTCGAGGATGTCAGGGACGAAGCCGGCACCAATGCCTTGGATCTTGTGCGGAGTATGCTGTCCCCCCGAGAGCACCGGGCTCTCCTCCGGCTCGACCGCGACCACACGCAAGCCCGGCTTGCGCGGCTTGAGTACCTGGCCGACGCCGGTGATCGTGCCGCCGGTGCCGACGCCGGCCACGAAGAAGTCGATGCTGCCGCCGGTGTCGTTCCAGATCTCCTCCGCGGTGGTGCGGCGGTGCACCTCCGGATTGGCGAGGTTCTTGAACTGCTGCGGCATCACTGAATTCGGCGTCGTCTTCAAGAGCTCCTCGGCGGCCGCGATGGCGCCCTTCATGCCCTGCGCCGCCGGCGTCAGCACCAGCTCCGCGCCGAGAAAGGCCAGCATCTTGCGTCGCTCGATCGACATCGATTCCGGCATCACCAGCTTGAGCCGGTAGCCGCGGGAGGCCGCGACGAAGGCGAGCGCAATGCCGGTATTGCCGGAGGTCGGCTCGATCAGCACGGTGTCCGGCTTGACGATGCCCGCCTTCTCCATCGCGATGATCATGGCCGCGCCGATGCGGTCCTTCACGCTCGCGGCAGGATTGAAATATTCAAGTTTTGCCAAAATGGTCGCGTTCACGTCGTGCATGCCGGCCAGCCGGCGCAAGCGCACGATGGGCGTGTTGCCGAAGGCATCGACGATCGAGTCATAGATCCGGCCACGGCCGGGTTGGTGCGCTGCACCCGTGTTGGACGATACGTCCATGATGAACTCCCTGTGGCGACGATCTGCACGTCTGTCGCGGCCCTGCGCAGTTACGGACAGCTTGCGGCGACACGCAAGCGGCTATGCAGCACATGTTAAATACGCTGCATCGCAAAATCGCGTGAGCTTTAATTAGCAGAAAACCAACGCATTTGTGTTGCGACCTCGTCAACTGATTCTGCTTATGTTAGACTTAGGTCTCAAAGCAGGGAGGTCACCACGATGTCAGCGGTTGCTGAAGTGATGTCGACCGTAGCGCTAAGGCGTGATCCGCGTTGCAGCGAGTTGCCGACCTGTCCCGTCTGCGCCGACTCCATGGTCGCCGCTGAAGCATCTGCCTACGTCTCGGACCACATCATCAGCTACCTCTGGACTTGCGACAATTGCGGCTACGGCTTCGTGACCAAGCATGCCGTGAAGCGGCGGCTCGTGTGCAACTGAGTTTGGACTGTTGAGCTAGCGCGGGGCGATATCGCCCCTCGCCCAGTCCGCGCGCGTACGCTGATAGAACTCCTCGAAATTTCCTTGCGCGATCGCGTCCCTGATGCCCTGCATCAGGGACTGGTAGTACGCGACATTGATCTCGGACAGCAGCATCGCGCCCAGCGTCTCGCCGGCCTTGACGAGATGATGCAGATAGGCGCGCGCGCAGTTCCGCGTCGACGGCCATGAGCTCTCTTCATCGAGCGGGCGTGGATCGTCGGCATGGCGCGCGTTGCGCAAATTGACCTGGCCGTAGCGCGTGAAGGCGACGCCGTGCCGGCCGTTGCGGGTCGGCATCACGCAGTCGAACATGTCGATGCCGCGCTTCACCGCTTCGAGGATGTCGTCGGGCGTGCCGACGCCCATCAGATAGCGTGGCCGCTGCTTCGGCAGCAGCGGCGCGGTCTCGTCGATCATCGCCAGCATGACCGCCTGCGGTTCGCCGACGGCGAGCCCGCCGATCGCATAGCCATGGAAGCCGATCCCGACCAGGCCTTGCGCGCTCGCATGGCGCAGCTCGGGCACGTCGCCGCCCTGCACGATGCCGAACAGCATGTAGCCATCCGGGGCGCTCGCGAAGGCGCGCTTGCTTCTCTCCGCCCAGCGCAGCGACAATTGCATCGCGCGCTCGATGTCGGCGCGCTCGGCAGGCAACCGTACGCATTCATCCATTTGCATGGCGATGTCGGAGCCGAGCAAACGCTGCACCTCGATCGACCGCTCCGGCGACAGCTCGACCTTGGCGCCGTCGATGTGCGAGCGGAACGTGACGGCGTGCTCGCTGACCTTGCGCAAATCCGCCAGCGACATCACCTGGAAGCCGCCGGAATCGGTCAACATCGGTCCGTTCCAGCCTGTGAACGTCTGCAGGCCGCCGAGCGCCGCGATCCGCTCGGCGCTTGGACGCAGCATCAGATGGTAGGTGTTGCCGAGCACGATGTCGGCGCCGGCATCGCGCACCTCGCGCCAGTGCATGCCCTTCATGGCACCGGCGGTGCCGACCGGCATGAAGGCAGGGGTCCGCACCACGCCATGCGGGGTGGTCAGGCGCCCGGTGCGCGCGGCCCCGTCGGTGGCGAGCAACTCAAAGTGATTGGGAAGGTCATTGTCGGGATTCATGGTGGTGCTTATTGCGTGTCGGAGCAGGCTGATCAACCCGCCGACCGCGCTCGCGCCGGTTTGTGCATCAGACTGGGACACCGACCCACACAAGGATAGTGTGCCCGCGCCCTTGTCAAACGAAACGATACAGTGTAGTTTTGTGCGCAGGGCTGGACGAGATGCCGCGGCGAACTTGCCGGCGGCGGTAGATGCGTGATCGCCAGCCACCGACAATGCCGTACCCTTCGTGTTCGACCGACGCATCCGTCTCCTCGCGTGACCGGATCAGGCAGACTGGCGTCGGCCTGATCGGATCGGTGGTCCTGATCTGCAGCCTAGCGCTCGGCGCCTGCACCGCCCTGCCCCGCACGCCCTACACGGCCGCTGAAGCCAGCGCCTCGCGCGTGCTGGATATCGACGGCCTCCGGCGCTACGCCGACGAGCCGGTCACCAAGTTCAGCTTCGATAAAGACAACAGCACTGCGACGAGAACCTATCTGGCGCTGTCCGGCGGCGGCGCTGACGGCGCCTATGGCGTCGGCGTGCTCAACGGCTGGACCGCGGCCCGAACCCGCCCCACCTTCTCGGTCGTCTCGGGAGTCAGCACCGGCGGCCTGATCGCGCCGTTCGCGTTTCTCGGACCGCAATATGACGACACGCTGAAGGAGGTCTACACCAGCGGCATCGCGGAGAGCCTCCTGAACGATCCCAGCATCATGCGCGTGCTGTTCGGATCCGGCCTGTTCGGCAACACGCGGCTGCGCGAGCTCGTTGCACGCTATGTCGGGCCCGAGATCATGGCACAGGTCGCGCGCGAGCACGCCAAGGGCCGCAGGCTGCTCGTGGTGACGACCGACCTCGACACGCAGCGCACCGCGATCTGGGACATGGGCAAGATTGCCGCGGTCGGAACGCCCGAGGCGCTCAAGCTGTTTCGCGACGTGATGGCGGCCTCCGCCAGCATTCCACTGGTGTTTCCGCCCATCATGATCGATGCCGAAGGCGGGGGCCGCAAGTTTCAGGAGATGCATGTCGACGGCGGCGTGACCGCGCCGGTGCTGACCTTGCCCGAAGCTCTGCTGTTCCAGAGTGGCCGTCTGCCCGGCAATGCGAAGGTGGACATCTACATCCTCGTCAACAAGAAGATCGAACGCAACTTCGAGCTCGTCTCCAACGGCACCATCGACGTCGCCTCGCGCAGCCTGTCGGCGATCACCCAATCGCAGACGCGCTCGATCATCTTCTCGACCTACGATTTCGCCAAGCGTAACCGGCTGGGCTTCCATCTCTCCTACATCGCGCGCGACTATCCCGCGCCGCCGTCGGAAGGGTTCGATACCGGCTATATGCGGGCGCTCTACCAGTACGGATACGAGAAGGCTGCATCCGGCCAGGCCTGGACCTCGACGCTGCCGTGATCCCTCGTGACGGAACGAGGCAATACCGAAACCGTTGACGATATGGCCAATTCGGCCAGATTCGCGATGACGCCTCCGCTCCTGCGCGATATAGAGCGAATGACCGATATCACGACCGCAGGAATCATTGGGCATGGGATTGACTGCGACCAGGACAAGACCGGCAGCGCCACGGCGCGAGGTGCCGAAATCGCGTGGTGGCCGGCCGACGAAGACCGCTGCGATCGAGCGCGATCTGCGGCTGATCGAGGTCGCCACCCGCCTGTTCCTTGATCGCGGCTTCGATGCGACCTCGCTCGATGCGGTCGCGGAAGCTGCGCGGGTCAGCAAGCCCACCGTCTATTCCCGCTATGGCGACAAGCGCGGCCTGTTCGCGGCCGTGCTGAGGCGCGAGATCGAGCGCTGGCTTGCGCCGCTGTCGGCGGCGGCGGAGACGCAGCTCTCCAGCGCCTCGAACATCCCGGTCGAGCAGCGGCTGGTCGAGATCGGACGCGAGATGCTGACCTTCACCTGCGGCCCGGATGCCGTCGCCTTCAGCCGCATGATGACGGCGCAGGCCATCAACTTCCCCGACGTCGCCAAGCTCGGCAAGGAGGAAGGCTGGCTCAAGGCCGTCGCCACCACGGCTCGCTTCTTCGACCATCTGGTGGCGCAAGGCGCGCTCGATGTCGATGACACCACCATCGCAGCCGAGGTGTTCCTCGACGTCGTCGTCGGTCACACCCACCGCATGGCGACGTTCGGAACGGCGCTGGAGCTGAAGGCTGCCGAGAAGCGCATGCGCGCGGCGATCAAGCTGTTCCTGGCCGGCGCGCTGGGACCTGCCGACCGCGTCCAGGACACCTCGAAACTCGCGCCACGGCGCCGCTCCTCCCGCTGACAATTCCGTGAGCTTGCGTGCTTTCCCCAGGGGGCGACAATGCGGCGTCATTGACCGAAATAAAACGATACGGTATGGTTTCATTACAGTCGGTTCGGGCCGCTTTTTTCACTAGCCCCAAAGAGGTCCGGACCCGCTTCGATCGCCGCGGCGGGTACAGCCTGCCGCGGCGCTCCGCGGCCGGCCGATGCCCAAGGCCGGCCGCGAATTCTTTACGATCATCCGGCACACTCGCTGGCCGAGGGTTTCGAGCATGACGACTGCCCAACGATGGACCTCGCACCTGCTTGCGATCGCATTGCCCGCGCTGCTCATCGCCGCACCGGCACAGGCCATCGTGACCGCGAGCACGCCGACCGCGCTTCACAGCGACACAGATGGTGATGCCGAAGCGGACCGCCAGGCAGTCAGCCGCGAAATAGAGCGGTTCCGCAGCTCCTCGATCACGATCAGCCAGGCCATGGCGATTGCCGAAGCCCGCCATGCCGGCGCCACCACCGCCGATGTGAGCTTCGATGGCGGCTCGGGCGTGCCGGTCTACCGGGTGAAGACACTGCACAACGACCGGATCTGGCGCCACACCATCAATGCTTCGACCGGCGAACTGGTCGGCGGGGAAGCGGCCCTACCCCTCACCGAGCTCGACCGCGAGGACCGCAGCAACCTCGCAGCGCTGGGTGCGATCAGGCACCGCCTCTCCGATGCCGTACGCGTCGCCGAGCGCGCCGCCGCAGGCAAGGCCATCAGCGGCGGGCTGGTCCGCGAGCGCGGCCGGCTGAACTTCTCGATCGTCGTCGTCAGCGGCGACGACCTCAAGGAGGTCACCCTGGAGCCGCCTGGCGCCAAGGGGAAATAGCGGGTGCCAAATAGCGGCAGGCTGCCCCCGGCATCGACCGGGCCGAAAAGCCATTGACGGCCGCAAGACTCTCCCGCATAAGTCGCCGACATGTTCACGACCACCAAACGCACGACCAAAACCACCACGGCCGAAGGGGCCCGGGGAGGCGTGCGCGCGTAGGTCGTCGACTTAAACGCATCAGCTCTACGGCAAGCCCCGCCCTCGATGGTCCGGGGCTTTTTTGTTGTCTAAATTCTCAATGCAACGGAGGACAAAGTGAGTAACGATCCCGTCGTCGCGATTGTCGGCGTCACCGGTGCGGTGGGCGCCGAATTCATCGCCACCATGGACAAGCGCGGCTTTCGCGTCGGCAAGCTCAAGGCACTGGCGAGCGCCCGCTCGGCCGGCAAGACGGTGTCGTTCCGCGGGCAGAGCGTGGCCATCGAGGAGTTGACCGAGCGCTCCTTCGACGGCGTCGACATCGCGCTGTTCTCCGCCGGCGGCAGCATCTCCAGGAAGTATGCACCGATCGCGGTGAAGGCCGGCGCCGTCGTGGTCGACAATTCCTCGGCCTTCCGCATGGACGCAAACGTGCCGCTGGTGATCCCCGAGATCAACGCGAGCCGCATCCGCGACCACAAGGGCATCATTGCGAACCCGAACTGCGCCGCGATCACCGCGCTGGTGCCGCTGTGGCCGATCCACCAGAAGAACCGCATCAAGCGCGTGATCATCTCGACCTATCAGGCGGCCAGCGGCGCCGGCGCCGCCGCGATGGAGGAGCTCGTCGAATCCACCCGCGCGAACCTCAACGGGCAGGTCTATACGCCGAAGGTGATGCCACACCCCTACGCCTTCAACCTGTTCAACCACAACACCGCCATCGACCCCGAGACCGGCTACAACGACGAAGAGACCAAGGTCATCAAGGAGACCCGCAAGATCTTCGAGGACGACAGCATCGCCGTCGGCGTCACCTGCGTGCGCGTGCCGGTGCTGCGCGCCCATTGCGAAGCCATCACCTTCGAATGCGAGAAGCCGATCAGCGAGGACCAGGTCCGTGCCATCATGGCGCGCGCGCCCGGCGTCAAGGTGGTCGACGACCGCGCCAAGAACTACTTCCCGATGCCGATCGACGCCTCGGGCCAGGACGACGTTCTGGTCGGCCGCATCCGCAAGGATCTCAGCGACCCCTCAGGCCATTCGATCTCGATGTTCGTGGCAGCCGATCAGCTGCTCAAGGGCGCGGCGCTGAACGCCGTGCAGATCGCCGAGCTGTTGCCGCAGAAGGTGATGGCGTAACGGGAGGTGCGTAGGGTGGGTTAGCCTAGCGGATGCGCGAAGCGCGGCCGCTGGGCGTAACCCACCTCTTTCATATCCGCGGAAACAGAAGCGGTGGATTACGCCTGACGGCTAATCCACCCTACGGGACCGCTCGAAACAGCAAACACGCATCGCCATACGAATAGAACCGGTATCCGCTCGCGATCGCGTGCGCATAGGCCTGCTTCATCGTCGCGAGCCCGGAGAAGGCCGACACCAGCATGAACAGCGTCGACTTCGGCAAATGGAAATTCGTCATCAGAATATCGACTGCGCGGAAGCGATAGCCGGGCGTGATGAAGATCGACGTCTCGGCGGCGAATGGCTGGATTGTGCCGTCCTCGCGCGCTGCGCTTTCGAGCAGCCGCAATGACGTTGTGCCGACGGCAACGATACGGCCGCCGGTCTTCCGCGCGGCGTTGAGCCGCTCCGCCGTTGCGGCCGAGATCGTGCCCCACTCGGCGTGCATCTTGTGGGCTTCGGTGTCGTCGACCTTCACCGGCAGGAACGTCCCTGCCCCGACATGCAGCGTCACGCGGTTGAGGCCGACGCCGCGGTCGCGCAGCGCCTGCTCCAGCGCGGGCGTGAAATGCAGCCCCGCGGTCGGCGCTGCAACTGCGCCTTCATTCGCCGCGAACATGGTCTGGTAGTCAGCGAGGTCCTGATCGTCTGGCGTGCGCTTGGAGGCGATATAGGGCGGCAGCGGCGGGCTGCCGAGATCGGCGATGGCCTGGTCCAGCGCCGGGCCGTGGAACGAGAACGCCAGCGTCACCTCGCCCTCGGTGCCCTTGGCCTCGACCTCGGCGTCGAGATAGCCGAGCAGGCAGACCTTGCCGTCGTTGCCGAAGCGGATGCGGTCGCCGGGGGCGAGCTTCTTGGCCGGCTTCACCAGCGCCTGCCAGCGCGAGCCGTCGAGGCGCTTGATCAGCGTCGCCTCGATCTTCGGCTCGGTCTCGCGGCCGATGCGGCGACCCTTCAATTGCGCCGCAATCACCTTGGTGTCGTTGACGACGAGTTGGTCGCCCGGCCTCAGCCATTGCGGCAGGTCGGAAATGATCTGATCGCGCAGCGCGCCATTCTCGACGACCAGCATCCTCGCGGAATCGCGCGGGCTCGCCGGGCGCAGCGCGATGCGCTCGGGCGGCAGATCGAAATCGAAGAGATCGGTGCGCATGAGCAGGCTTGGCGCGACACAGCCAGACCCTCATGGTGAGGAGGCGCTTAGCGCCGTCTCGAACCATGAAGGCCGGGTTGCAGCAGTGGGGCCTTCATCCTTCGAGACGCGCGTTCCGCGCTCCTCAGGATGAGGATCGAGTGACTATTCCTTGTCCGCGGCCATCCGCGCCTTGACGATCTTGTCGGGGTTCTGCACCGGCTCGCCGCGCTTGATCTTGTCGACGTTCTCCATGCCCTCGGTGACCTTGCCCCACACCGTGTACTGGTTGTCGAGGAAGCGGGCGTCGTCGAAGCAGATGAAGAACTGGCTGTCGCCGGAATCGGGATTGGCGGCGCGGGCCATCGAGGCGGTGCCGCGCACATGCGGCTCCTTGTTGAACTCGGCCTTCAGCTTCTTGCCGGAGCCGCCGGTGCCGGTGCCGTGCGGGCAGCCGGTCTGCGCCATGAAGCCCTCGATCACGCGGTGAAACACGATGCCGTCGTAGAAGCCCTCACGGACCAGCTCCTTGATACGCGCGACATGGCCGGGCGCGAGGTCGGGGCGCATCTCGATGGTGACGGGGCCCTGCGTGGTCTCGAGGATCAGGGTGTTTTCGGTGACGCTCATGCTCGTCTCTCTTGCGTTGGGGGTGAAGTCTTGTCGGGTGACGTCTTGCGGCTGCGGAACTGGATCGCGAATGGACGTCCCGCGGCGGCGCCGGCCATTGCATCGGTAAATGGCACCGGCGTGCAGCGTTGCAACGCCTCCATCACCGCGATCCGGTATTGCAGCCGGTCGTTGTCAGAGGCCTCCGCGGATTCATAGGTAATCCTCGGATGGCCCAGAATGTTTCCGGCCCGGTTAAAGCTCACCAGGACGGTGATGTCGAGTGGGCGGGCCCTCGCCGGCGACGGCGGTCTCCAGCAGGTGCGCAGGTGCCGGAAGATGTCCTGGATCGTGTCGACCTGGGCGGCCTCCACGGCCGCACGGGAGGTGGCGAGCAACAGCACCGCGGCAACCAGCAGGAGCCTGCCACCGCGGCGCGCCATGGCCGCGCCTATTTGATGTCTGAGGCGACCTGCACCTTCACCATCTTGTCGGGATCGGTGACGGAGCCGCCGGGCGAGCCGGGGGGCGCCTTCTTCAGCTTGTCGACGACGTCCATGCCCTGCACCACCTCGCCGATCACGGTGTACTGGCCGTCGAGGCTGCCGCCGTCGGCGAACATGATGAAGAACTGCGAGTTGGCGCTGTCGACGCTGTCGCCGCGCCGGGCCATGCCGACGATGCCGCGGGCAAAATGCACCTTGGAGAATTCCTGCTTCAGGTTCGGGTATTTCGAGCCGCCGGTGCCGTTGAATTTCTCGCCGTCGCCGGTCTGCGCCATGAATCCGTCCATGACGCGGTGGAACGGCACGTTGTTGTAGAATCCCTCACGTGCGAGCTGCTTGATGCGCTCGGCATGCTGCGGCGCGATGTCGGTCCTGAGCTTGATGACGATGCGGCCCTTGGTGCTGTCGATGACGATGGCGTTGGCCTTGTCGAGATTTGCCGGCAATTGCTGCGCCACCGCCGGCGCCGCGAACAGAAGCGCGGCAAGAACTGCGAGAATTCGGATCATGACAACTCCGGATCAGAGAGAAGAGGAAGCGCGCCGTTTTCAGGCGAATTTGGCCTTGAGCTGTGCCGCGACCTGCGGCGGGACGAAGGCCGAGACGTCCCCGCCCATGCCGGCGATCTGGCGCACCAAAGTGGCGGTGATCGGGCGGACCATGGGAGAGGCCGGCAGGAAGACCGTATGCACCTCCGGCGCCATGGCCTCGTTCATGCCTGCGAGCTGCATCTCGTAATCGAGGTCGGTGCCGTCGCGCAGGCCCCGGATCATGATGGTCGCGCCGTGCTTGCGCGCCGCGGTCACCGACAGATCGTCGAACGTCGTCGCCTCCAGCACGCAGCCGGCCTGCGCCGCGATCGGACCGCAGACGTCCTCGAGCATCTTGAGGCGCTCCTCGGTCGAGAACAGCGGCTTCTTGCCGGGATGCACCCCGATCGCGACCACGAGCCTGTCGCACAAGGAAACGCTGTGCCGGACCACGTCCAGATGGCCGTTGGTGATGGGGTCGAAGGAACCTGGGTAGAAGGCGATGCGCGGCATGGCCCCGTCCTACCGCGCCCCGCCCGGGCCGGCAAGCCGGGCAGGTTTCCTAGCCCGTTTCCGGTCCAGCCCCTCCGAAAATGTCCCGTTGGGCGTCAGCGGCAGCCGGTTTGTTTCGTCCTCGGGCGGCCACGAAACAAAACGGAGCGCGAACGAAACCATTTCCCACATCGGCGAAGACGTCCGGAAACTGGCCATGGTTACTAATCCGGCCAACGAATGACGGGCCGCGTACTGGGCGTAGGCGGCCGCATCACAGGGGACTGTCATGATCAAGACCATTTCAGCGATCGCTCTGTCTGCGTGTGTTGCCGCGGCCCTCACCCTCCTGCCCGGCTTTGCCCCGAAGGTCGAAGCCAGCGTGCCGCAGCCGCTGGCCAAGAGCGACCGGCTCGACATCCGCAGCATCGGCCGTGACTGCTCGCAGCAGGCCTGGCCGAACTTCGAAGCGTCCTGCCTGCGTAGCGCCGGCACCAAGGCCAACGTCCGCGAGGCCCGCCTCGTGACCGCCAACCGCACGCCGTAATCGGATCTGTTCAGGTTCGCGTCGGGCGGGTCCCTCAAGACCCCAGGAATTTTTGTGACGTCTCGTCGCAGACTACGCGACGCTCGCGCCCGTCGGAATGGCCCGACGGGCGCGATCTCGTTCAGGAGGCACTATCGGCTGCGAGGAACGGCGGGTGGATGAGTCCCGATTCGCCAGCCTCTATTCCCCGTTCGCTCCATTCCCGTTCTCGGCCTCTTCCGTGATGTGCTCGACTGACACCACGTGCTCGTCCTCGGCGGTGTCGAACACGATCACGCCTTGCGTCGAGCGGCCGGCGATGCGGATGCCTTCGACCGGGCAGCGGATCAGCTGGCCCTTGTCGGTGACCAGCATGATTTGATCCGCCTCCTCCACGGGGAACGAGGCGACGAGATTGCCGTTGCGGTTGTTGACGCTCATGGCGACGATGCCTTTGCCGCCGCGGCCGGTGGTGCGGTACTCGTAGGACGAGGTCCGCTTGCCGTAGCCGTTGACGGAGACGGTCAGCACGACCTGCTCCTGCGCCGACATCTCGACATAGCGCTCCTGCGGGAGCTGGAAGCTGCCCGAGGTCTCCTCGGCCTCGGCATCGGCCGGCGCCTCGTCTGCGGCGGCTTCGCCCGCGACCGCGCGGCGCATCTTCAAATAGGCCGAGCGCTCGTCCGAGGTGGTGTCGACGTGGCGCAGGATCGCCAGCGAAATCACCTTGTCGCCTTCGCCGAGCGCAATACCGCGCACGCCCATCGAGGTGCGCCCGGTGAATACGCGCACATCGGTGACGGGGAAGCGGATGCACTGGCCGCCGGCAGCGGTCAGCAGCACGTCGTCGCGCTCGGTGCAGATCTGCACGTCGACGATCGCCTCGTTGTCGTCGAGCTTCATGGCGATGATGCCGGAGCGGCGGACGTCGACGAAGTCGGACAGCTTGTTGCGCCGGACGTTGCCGCCCGTGGTCGCGAACATCACGTCGAGCTGGCCCCAGGTCGATTCATCCTCCGGCAGCGGCATGATGGTGGTGATGCGCTCGCCCTGCTCCAGCGGCAGGATGTTGATCATGGCCTTGCCGCGCGCGTTCGGCGCGGCCATCGGCAGCCGCCAGACCTTTTCCTTGTAGACCTGGCCGCGCGAGGAGAAGAACAGCACCGGAGTATGGGTCGAGGCGACGAAGAGCCGGCTGACGAAATCCTCGTCGCGGGTCTGCATGCCGGAGCGGCCCTTGCCGCCACGGCGCTGCGCCCGGTAGGCCGACAGCGGCACGCGCTTGACGTAGCCGGCGTGCGAGACCGTGACGACCATGTCCTCGCGCTGGATCAGGTCCTCGTCCTCGACCTCGCCCTCCTGCTCCATGATCACGGTGCGGCGGGGCGTGGCGAACTCGGTCTTCACCTCGGCAAGCTCGGTCTTGATGATGTCCAGGATGCGCGCGCGTGAGCGCAGGATCGCGAGATAGTCGCCGATCTCCCCGGCGAGCTTCGACAGCTCGCCGCCAATCTCGTCGCGGCCGAGCGCGGTGAGACGTGCGAGACGCAATTCGAGGATCGCCCTCGCCTGCTCCAGCGAGAGGCGGATCGTGCCGTCCTCGTTGATCCGGTGACGCGGGTCATCGATCAGCGTGATGATGTCCTCGACGTCGCGCGCGGGCCAATCGCGCGTCATTAGGGTGTCACGGGCCGCCGCCGGTGTCGGCGAGGTGCGGATCACCTTGATGATCTCGTCGATGTTGGCGACCGCGATGGCGAGGCCGACCTGCTCATGGGCGCGCTCACGCGCCTTGCGCAGCTTGTACTTGGTGCGCCGGGTAACGACCTGCTCGCGGAAGCCGACGAAGATCGTCAACATATCCTTCAAGTTCATCGTCTGCGGACGCCCGGAATCGAGCGCAACCGCGTTGACGCCGAAGCTCGTCTGCAGCGGGGTGAACTTGTAGAGCTGGTTCAGTACCACGTCGGGCACGGCGTCGCGCTTGAGCTCGACGACGACGCGATAGCCCTCGCGGTCGGACTCGTCGCGCAGGTCGGAGATGCCCTCGATCTTCTTTTCCTTGTAGAGCTCGGCGATGCGCTCGACCATCGTCGCCTTGTTCACCTGATACGGAATCTCGGTGATGACGATCGCCTCTCGATCCTTGCGAATGGTCTCGAACGTGACCTTGCCGCGCATCACGATGGAGCCACGGCCGAGATGGTAGGCGCTGCGGATGCCCTGGCGTCCAAGGATGATGCCGCCAGTCGGGAAATCCGGGCCGGGAATGATGTTGATGAGCTCGTCGATGGTCAGCGAGGGATTGTCGATCAGCGCAATACAGGCGTCGATCACCTCGCCGAGATTGTGCGGCGGGATGTTGGTCGCCATGCCGACGGCAATGCCGCCCGCGCCGTTGACCAGCAGGTTCGGGAACCGCGCCGGCAGGACCACCGGCTCCTTCTCGGAACCGTCGTAATTGTCCTGGAAGTCGACGGTGTCGCTGTCGATGTCCTCGAGCAGCTTCAGCGCGATCTTGGTCAGGCGGGACTCGGTGTAGCGCATGGCCGCCGCCGGGTCGCCGTCGACCGAGCCGAAATTGCCCTGCCCGTCCACCAGCAACTCGCGCATCGAGAAGTCCTGCGCCATGCGCACCAGCGCGTCGTAGATCGCCTGGTCGCCATGAGGGTGGTATTTACCCATGACGTCACCGACGATACCGGCGGACTTCTTGTGCTTCTTGTCGGGCGTGAAGCCCTGCTCGTTCATCGAGAACAGGATGCGCCGATGCACCGGCTTCAGGCCGTCGCGCGCATCGGGCAGCGCGCGCGACACGATCACGCTCATGGCGTAATCGAGGTAGGACTTCTTCATCTCGTCGAGGATGGAGACGGGGCGAATGTCCGAGGGTTGCGCCGGCTGGTCGCCGGGCTTGTTATCGTCGTCAGCCAAGGGGAAATCCGGTGAGGTTTTATCTGGGAATCATATAGCGCATCACACCCCTGATAACCACCCTTGCCGAGCTTTGGGGAAGCGCTTTTTCCCACTGTTTTTCCAGAGACTTACGCCCTTCGCGCCACGGCCGCGGACGGGGCCGGAACGGACTGGGCGGAACCGGCTCTCACGCCCCGAAAGTCACCCGGTGCATGATGCGCCCAGGCACCAGCGTGAACAGTCCCGCCACCACCAGGGCGCCGAAGAAGATCAAGATCATCATCCGCCGGTGGTCGGCGACGCGATGGGTGCGCGCACGCCATACCGCCAGCGGCAGCACCGCCAGGGTGAAGATCGACAAGAAATGGATCGGGCTGAACGGCCCGACCAGACGGATCTCGTGGATCCAGAACGACGAGGCGGCCACGAACACCATCAGGACCACCCAGATCCAGCCGATAGTCCGGTGCGGCAGCGTGCCCTTGGGGGCGGAGAACTGGAAGAGGCCAAGCACAAGGGCGGCCATTGCGGCAAAGGCATGCAGCGGGACCACCGGCGCGGCCTCAAGCAGCGGCGCAAGGCTCATGCAGGGCTTCCTCGTGTCCGGCGGAGACTGATGTGAGTATGATTAACATAAAAGTTAATATCATTCACATCACATCTCGCCGAAGACTTGAGGCGCACATAAGCTTAGGCCGGAAAAGCCGTCGACCAAAGAACTGTATTTATGTAGCAGGAACTCTCGGAAGCCCGCCCGAAAAGCACCGACCAATCATCCCGCCGATACCTGACCGATCGTCTCCGAGAGCGGCAAAGTGACCAACGTCCTTTTCGTCTGCAGCGCCAATCGCCTCCGCAGCCCTACCGCCGAGCAGGTGTTTTCGACCTGGCCCGGGATCGAGACCGACTCGGCCGGCATTTCGAACGGCGCGGACGTCTTGCTGTCCGCCGAGCAGATTGAATGGGCCGACGTCATCTTCGTCATGGAAAAGACCCACCGGACCAAGCTGAATCGGAAATTCCGCTCCAGCTTGTACAACAAACGGGTCATCTGTCTCGACATTCCGGACGACTATGAATTCATGGATCCTGTCCTGGTGCGGATCCTTGAAAACCGAGTTGGCCGTTATCTGCGCCGAGACTAGCCGCCTCTTCCGAAGTTCTAGAACGGGATATCGTCGTCCATGTCGCTGTTGCGGCCGCCGCCGGCGGCAACGGGACGGCGCGGCGCGCTGCTGACGGGTCCGGAGGAGCCGAAGTCGCCGCCCGGCTCGTCGCCGAAGCTGCCACCTCCGCCGCCGCCACCGCGGCCGTCCAGCATCGTCAGCGTTGAGTTGAAGCCCTGCAGCACGACCTCGGTCGAGTATTTCTCGACGCCGCTCTGGTCGGTGTACTTGCGGGTCTGGAGCGCGCCTTCGATGTAAACCTTTGCGCCCTTCTTCAGATACTGTTCGACGATCTTGCAAAGCGGCTCAGAGAAGATCACGACGCGATGCCACTCCGTCTTCTCCTTGCGCTCGCCGGTGTTCTTGTCGCGCCAGGTCTCCGAGGTCGCGATGCTCAAATTCGCGATCGGCCGCCCGTCCTGGGTGCGGCGGATTTCGGGATCCTTGCCGAGATTTCCAACCAGAATGACCTTGTTGACGCTTCCCGCCATCGCCGCTCTCCACTCCGAATGCCACTGAATTTCAAAAGGGCGAATCCGCTGCCCGCGTTCCTCTGCGCCCGCTAGGGCGACCCTATACGCTTGCGGGCACCGATCAGCCTGCCACCCCCAAGGTTATCCCCACATATAGCATCGCGCGCACGTTTGTTCCAGATTTGTTCTTCATCATGGGCGGGCAGACATTTTCCCGCGTGCCGCGAAAAACGTCAGCCCCGAATGGAACCTTTTCGAGTTCCCTTGAATAGGAAAAAACTCTTAACATTCATCAAGTTGGAACCCATTCAATCAATCCGCAAGTGTGGCATTCCGGAGACGGACTCTGCCCTTTCCTTAGGCTACCTTTGCCTTGGAATTGATTCATATGGGTGTCGCGTCTGATCAGCCGCTTCGGGGACTTTCATGAAGCGGACGAAACTTGGGGAGACTGCAATGAATAAGATTCTTTTCGGCGTAATCAGTGCAATGGCATTGGGGCTGTCGGCTCCGGCAAGCGCGGCGGATATGGCTGCGCGTCCCTACACCAAGGCTCCGGCCCCGGCGGTCGCCGCGGTTTACGACTGGAGCGGCTTCTACATCGGCGTCAACGGCGGCGGCGGCACGAGCCGCAAGTGCTGGGACTTCGTGACCCCGGTCACGGGCGTTCTGGTGGCTGAAGGCTGTCACGATGCGACCGGCGGCACGGTCGGTGGTCAGATCGGCTACCGCTGGCAGTCGGCCAATTGGGTGTTCGGCCTCGAGGGCCAGGGCAACTGGGCTGACTTCTCGGGGGACAACGTCAGCCTCCTCTTCCCTGGAAGCGCTTTGGTCACCGGTGATCGTAACCGCTCTCACATCGATGCTTTTGGCCTGATCACGGGCCAGGTCGGTTACGCCTGGAACAACGTGCTGCTCTATGTGAAGGGCGGCGCCGCCGTAGTCGGGGACAAGTACGACGTCTATGCCGCGCCTGGCACGCCTGGCGCCGGCACGCTGCTGGCGTCGGCTCGCGAGACCCGCTGGGGCGGCACCGTTGGCGCCGGCCTGGAATTCGGATTTGCTCCGAACTGGACGCTCGGCGTCGAGTACAACCACATCTTCCTCGGCGACCGTACGATCGCCTTCACGACGCCTGCGGGCGTTGCCTTCGGGAGCGATCGCATCAGTCAGGACGTCGACATGGGTCTAGTCCGCCTGAATTATCGCTTCGGCGGCCCGTTGGTCGCGAGGTACTGATATCCCTCTCATTTCGCGAGCAAATGGAAGGGCCGGCCCTGCGCCGGCCCTTCTTTTTTTCGGCACATGCCTGGACGTAAATAAGTCAGTAACCATCACCTTTTGGACTGTTGTGGCTTTTCGGAGACACAACTTGCGGCTTTGGTGGTGTAAAGACGGCGTCAGTTGGGCCGTTTGAGTCCGCTGCCCTTCCGCCACGGAAGGCAACAACAGAAACTGGGACTGGGATTAAGTTGAAAATGAAGAAGGTTTTGTTGGCTTCGGCCTGTTTGTTCGCTCTCGCGGCCCCCGCTTCGGCTGCTGATCTGGCAGCCCGCCCCTACACCAAGGCGCCTGCGCCTGTTGCCTCGGTCTACAACTGGACCGGCTTTTACCTGGGTATCGTCGGTGGCGGCGCCTGGGAAAACAGCTCCGATGATCCGCGCATGCAGGGCGGTTTCGTCGGCGGCACCGTTGGCTACAACTGGCAGACCTCCAACGTCGTGTTCGGCATCGAAGCTGATGGCGCGTGGGCTGACGTAAACGCCTCGGCGACCGGTCTTGTTGATTTTGGTGGCGCCCTCGTTCCCACGACGGTCAGTTCGCGTATCGACGCGCTCGGCACCGTGCGTGGTCGCATCGGCTGGCTCGCTTCCCCGAGCGTCCTGCTGTACGCCACGGGTGGTTACGCCTGGATCAACAACAAGATCAGCGTCAGCGCGCCCCCTGTTCTGAGCCTCTCGGAGAGCCAGTTCCATTCGGGCTGGACGGTCGGCGCGGGCGTCGAGGCGATGTTTGCTCCGAACTGGTCGGTCAAGGGCGAGTACCTCTATCGCAGCCTGGGCGGCGAGACCTACTTCTCGGGCGTCTTCCCGGTCAACACCGGCACTCTCGACCTCCACACCGTGCAGGTCGGCGTGAACTACCACTTCGGCGGCCCGGTCGTCGCCAAGTACTGAGCTTCGTCTCTGACGCATCATCGTCACGAAAGGCCGGCCTCGCGCCGGCCTTTTTGTTTGTTGCGGCCGCCCGTTCGCTCGCGCTTTTCGAAGGGGTGTGGCCGCTGGGTGACACAACCTTTGGCTTCAATGGTGTAAAAGCAATGACGTTGCTTGAGTCATAAGGTCCGCTGCTCTTCCGCTCTCCGGAAGACCGGAATGAGAAATGGAAGTGGGGAATGGATATGAAGAAGCTTTTGCTGGCTTCGGCCAGCTTGTTCGCACTCAGCGCGTTGGCACCGGCCTCGGCGGCCGATTTGGCAGCCCGCCCCTACACCAAGGCTCCGGTGGCACCGATCGCGGTGTACAACTGGAGCGGTTTCTACCTCGGCGCCAACGCCGGCGGTGGCTGGAGCCGCAACTGTTGGGATCTCACCAGTGTCGGCCCCTTCGTGGTCGCTCCGGCGGTGGCCGAAGGTTGTCACAATGCGACCGGCGCACTCGTCGGCGGCCAGATCGGTTATCGCTGGCAGTCCGCCAACTGGGTATTCGGTCTCGAAGCCCAGGGGGACTGGGCTGACCTGAAGGGTTCGAACATCAGCTCGCCTGCCGCGCTCGCGCCGCTGGTGAACGAGACCAGGATCGACGCCATTGGCCTCTTCACTGGCCAGGTCGGTTATGCCTGGAACAACGTGCTTTGGTACGTGAAGGGCGGCGCTGCCGTCACTCACAACAAGTACACTGGCAGTTTTGGCGGCGTTACGCTCGACACCGCGAACGAAACGCGCTGGGGCGGTACCGTCGGCACCGGCATAGAATTCGGCTTCGCCCCGAACTGGTCGGTCGCTGTCGAATACAACCACCTGTTCATGGGCAGGCACAACGAGACCTTCACCTTCCTCGGCGTGACCACTCGCACCGACAGCATCAAGCAGGACGTGGACATGGCTACCGTTCGACTCAACTACACCTTCGGTGGCCCGGTGGTCGCGAAGTACTGAACTTCCCTGCCGAGGTCACATCGTCACGAAAGGCCGGCCTCGCGCCGGCCTTTTTGTTTTGGCTGGGTGCTCCGCGAGCGGTTCCGCGCGTTCCTGCTGCCAGATCCCGCCAGCACGCCAACAATCCGTTGACGATTCGCAAGTCCCACTGGAAATCCGCCGCCGTTCTTCCTACGTTCGCTGCCATACCCATCGGCGCCGATCCCGGTTCCGGGCGCAGCGCGCCTTTTTTGTTGGCGCGATCGCGCACCTTTGGGCTTCCTTGAGGGCAACTCGGATGGATGAAGTGATCAAGGCGAAGCGCCAACAACAGAACGCGGGCTCCAGCCTGCGCGCAATTACGATCCGCGGCGCGCGCGAGCACAACCTCAAGAATATCGACGTCGAGATTCCCCGCGACAAGCTGGTGGTGTTCACCGGGCTATCCGGCTCCGGCAAATCCTCGCTCGCCTTCGACACCATCTATGCCGAGGGCCAGCGCCGCTACGTCGAATCGCTGTCGGCCTATGCCCGCCAGTTCCTGGAGATGATGCAGAAGCCCGACGTCGACCAGATCGACGGCCTGTCGCCGGCGATCTCGATCGAGCAGAAGACGACGTCGAAGAACCCGCGCTCCACCGTCGGCACCGTCACCGAGATCTACGACTACATGCGCCTGCTCTGGGCCCGCGTCGGCGTGCCCTATTCGCCGGCCACGGGCCTGCCGATCGAGAGCCAGACCGTCTCGCAGATGGTCGACCGCGTGCTGGCGCTGCCCGAGGGCACCCGCCTCTATCTGCTCGCCCCCGTCGTGCGAGGCCGCAAGGGCGAGTACAGGAAGGAGCTCGCCGAATGGCTCAAGAAGGGCTTTCAGCGCGTCAAGATCGACGGCACCTTCCATGAGCTGGCGGAAGCCCCTAGCCTCGACAAGAAATTCCCGCACGACATCGACGTGGTGGTCGATCGCATCGTGGTGCGTGCCGATATCGGCCAGCGCCTCGCCGAGAGCTTTGAGACCGCGCTGAAGCTCGCCGAAGGCCTTGCCGTCGTCGAGTTCGCCGATGCGCCCGCGGCGGCTGCGCCTGCGGAGGAAAAGAAGAAGACCGCGAAAATCCACGACAAGAGCGGGCCCGAGCGCATCCTGTTCTCGGAAAAGTTCGCCTGCCCGGTCTCCGGCTTCACCATCCCCGAGATCGAGCCGCGCCTGTTCTCCTTCAACAATCCCTACGGCGCCTGCCCCGCCTGCGGCGGCCTCGGCGTCGAGCAGCATGTCGACGAAGACCTCGTCATCCCTGAGAAGGATCTGACGCTGCGCAAGGGCGCGATCGCGCCCTGGGCCAAGTCGTCGTCGCCCTATTACGTGCAGACGCTGACCGCGCTCGGCAAGCACTACAAGTTCACGCTCGACACCAAGTGGAAGGATCTGCCGAAGAAGACGCAAAACGCGATTCTCTACGGCTCGGGCGAGGACGAGATCAAGTTCTCCTACGAGGACGGGGTGCGCTCCTACGACACCAAGAAGCCGTTCGAAGGCGTCATCACCAACATCAACCGCCGCTACCGCGAGACCGAGAGCGAGTGGGCCCGCGAGGAGCTGGCGAAATATTTCCACGACGTCCCCTGCGAGGGCTGCAAGGGCTTTCGGCTCAAGCCCGAGGCGCTCTGCGTCAAGGTCGGCGGCAAGCATATCGGCGAAATCTCGGAGCTGTCCGTGAAGGGCGCCGGCGCATGGTTCGAGACCGTGCCGGAGGCGCTGAACGCGCAGCAGAACGAGATCGCGGGCCGCATCCTGAAGGAGATCCGCGAGCGCCTCACCTTCCTGCTCGACGTCGGCCTCAATTATCTGACGCTGTCCCGCTCCTCCGGCACGCTGTCCGGCGGCGAGAGCCAGCGCATCCGCCTCGCCTCGCAGATCGGCTCGGGGCTCACAGGCGTGCTCTACGTGCTGGACGAGCCTTCGATCGGCCTGCACCAGCGCGACAACGCCCGCCTGCTCGATACGCTGAAGCGGCTGCGCGACCTCGGCAACACCGTGGTCGTGGTCGAGCATGATGAGGACGCCATCCGCCTTGCGGACTACGTGCTCGACATCGGCCCAGGCGCCGGCATGCATGGCGGCAACATCGTCGCCGAAGGCACGCCCGCCGAGATCATGCGCAACCCGAAATCGCTGACCGGCAAATACCTGACCGGCGAGCTCGAGGTCGAGGTGCCGGAGCGGCGTCCGCCGAACCATCGCCGCACCATCAAGGTGGTGAACGCGCGCGGCAATAACCTCAAGAACGTCACGGCGGAAATTCCGCTCGGCCTGTTCACCTGCGTCACCGGCGTCTCCGGCGGCGGCAAGTCGACGCTGCTGATCGATACCCTCTACCGCGCCATCGCCCGCAAGCTGAACAATGCCAGCGAGGGCGCCGCCCCGCACGACCGCATCGAGGGCCTCGAGCACATCGACAAGATCATCGACATCGACCAGTCGCCGATCGGCCGCACGCCGCGCTCGAATCCGGCGACCTATACCGGCGCGTTCACGCCGATCCGCGAATGGTTCGCCGGCCTGCCGGAAGCGAAAGCACGTGGCTACGAGCCCGGCCGCTTCTCCTTCAACGTCAAGGGCGGCCGCTGCGAGGCCTGCCAGGGCGACGGCGTCATCAAGATCGAGATGCACTTCCTGCCCGACGTCTACGTCACCTGCGACGTCTGCAAGGGCAAGCGCTACAACCGCGAGACGCTGGAGGTGCTGTTCAAGGGCAAGAGCATCGCCGACGTGCTCGACATGACTGTCGAGGAAGCTGCCGAGTTCTTCAAGGCGGTGCCGCGCGTGCGCGAGACTTTTCAGACATTGCACCGCGTCGGCCTCGACTACATCCATGTCGGCCAGCAAGCGACGACGCTCTCGGGCGGCGAAGCCCAGCGCGTCAAGCTGGCAAAAGAATTGTCAAAGCGCGCCACCGGCCGCACGCTCTACATCCTGGACGAGCCCACCACCGGCCTGCACTTCCACGACGTCAAGAAGCTGCTGGAGGTGCTGCACGAGCTGGTCGCGCAGGGCAACACGGTCGTCGTCATCGAGCACAATCTCGAAGTCATCAAGACCGCCGACTGGGTCATCGATCTCGGCCCCGAAGGCGGCGACGGCGGCGGCGAGATCGTGGCGTGGGGACCTCCGGAAGACATTGCGAAGGCGCCGCGAAGCTATACGGGCAAATTTTTGGCTCCCGTGCTGGAGAAGGCGCGGAAGCCGAAGCGGAGGCGTGCGGCGAGCGAGGCGGCGGAGTAGATTGCGCTGCATCGAAGCCACAGGGCTGTAGGGCGGATTAGCGGAGCGTAATCAGCCACTATTCGATCGGGAAAGAACCGACATGTCCGCTGGACTCGTACAAACCTACCGCGCCTTCGCCCACAACAACGCTTGGGCGAACCATCGCCTGCTCGCCGCCTGCGCTGCGCTATCCCAATCTGAATTCGAAGCCCCCCGCACCGGCTTCTTTCCAAGCCTGCAGCGTACGCTGAACCACATCTACATCATCGACTTCTTCTACATCGATGCGCTTGAAGGGGGCTGGCTCGGACCGGCAGCCTGGAAGAACGAGGTGCCGTACCCCTCGTTAGCCGAGCTCAAAGCTGCCCAGGCCGCAATGGACAACCGCCTGATTGCGATCTGCGATGCGCTGACAACTGAACGGCTCGACGCCTTCGTCCGGATCAACCGCGATACGAGCGTTCAAACCGAGCGCTGCGACCGGCTGCTCATGCATCTCTTCCAGCATCAAGTTCATCATCGCGGACAGGCGCATGCCATGCTGTGCGAAACGGATGTCGCGCCCCCGCAGCTCGACGAGTTCTTCGCGGAAGGCGAAGCGCCGCTGCGAGCCGCCGAATTCGCCGAACTCGGCTGGACCGAGGAGACCGTTTGGAAATCCAGGACGTAAGCTACGCCAGGAACTCCGGCGGCACATGGTCGGTCAGCCACACACCGTTCTCTGCGCGAAAAAACTTGAATCCCTTGGCATGCATGCTGCCGGCATCGACCTTGAAGATGTGCGGCTTGCCGTGGCGCTGACCGACACGCTGCGCAGTTGCCTCATCGGAGGACAGATGCACCTGCTGGCGCGCCTGCGGCTTCAGGCCCTCGGACAGGATCGCCTCGACAAACCGTGTCGCCGTGCCATGATACAGGATCGACGGCGGCTCCTGCGGCGCCAAGCCAAGTTCAACCGAGACGGAATGTCCTTGCGCGGCGCGAATGCGATCAGTTCCAGGGGATAGCGAGAAACGCTTCTTGTCGCTCTCTGCGACGACGCGCAGCAGATCATCGCGGCCAAACTTTGTGCCGGCGGCATTTGCCTTGGCGATCAGGTCGTCGATGCTGGCCCACCCGTGCGAATCCAGCACCAACCCGATCGTTTCCGGCTGGTGGCGCAGGACCAGGCTCAGAAATTTGCTGAGCTGGGTGTCATTGATCGGCATGGTTACCCTTCCAGTCCCGCATCACTACACTCAAGTGGTTGGCAAGGCCAGATGATCGATCTGGAGGGAGCAATGAGCCAGTCGAACCTATACGCTATTTCGGAACGCGATCCTCGCCGAGCAACAGGTGACTTGCGTCTACGAGGGTTGCCGTCGCGAGCTCTGTCCGCATATCATCGGCACCGACAAGTCCGGTGACGAAGCCGTGCTGGCCTGGCAGTTTGCAGGCGAAAGCAGCAGGCGCTGCCGCAATGGCGCTGCCTGAAGCTGGCCAATGTCAGTGGTGCCCGGGCGCGGGATGGCCGCTGGCATGAAGGCGGCTCGCATAAGAGCACCCAGACCTGCGTGGCGAAGATCGATCTCGACATCAATGTCGATGTTCGTAAGTTGCGGTGAGAGAGCTACAGGGGTCGAGATCGGAATCGAACCCCGTCGATCACGACGTAACGGCCGATCGCAGGGTTGATTTCGATCCGCTCGTGTCGCATGGCTGTCCTCGAACTCCACGAATATTAGCACGCGACCTCACGCTTGTCAGCGAGCTCAAAATCCGGCCTCATGCCCTATTCCCTCGCCATATTCGATCTCGACGGTACCCTCGCCGACAGCTTCCCGTGGTTCCTGCGCACCATCAACGACGTCGCGGACCGCTTCGGCTTTCGCCGCGTAAAGGACGAGGATGTCGAGGAGCTGCGCCACGCCTCGTCGCGCGAGATCCTCGCCAAGCTCGAAGTGCCCATGTGGAAGCTGCCGGCGATCGCGCGGCATGCGCGGCGTCTGAAGGCGGAGGCGGCTTCCGAGATTTCGCTGTTCGCAGACGTCGAGACGATGCTGCGAACGCTGGCCGAGAACGGCGTGCAGCTGGCGCTGGTGACGTCCGACAGCGAGGCCAATGCGCGCGAGAAGCTCGGGGACGCCGCAGCGCTGTTCTCGCATTTCGACTGCGCAGCGTCGCTGTTCGGCAAGGCCGCGAAATTCCGCCGGGTCATCCGCCGCGCCGGCGTCGCGCCTAGCAGGGTGATCTCGATCGGCGACGAGGTCCGCGACATCGACGCGGCGCGGGCGGTCGGGATCGCCTGCGGCGCGGTGTGCTGGGGCTATGCGGCACCGGCGGCGCTAACGGCGCTTCGGCCCGACCATGTGTTCGAGCACATCCGTGACATCGCGCCGGCGCTGATCGGCGTCACAGCTCCGATGCGGGCTTAACACCACCGCGCGGCCGTATTGCTTTTCCATCGAGAGCCCGGGCCGGCCCTCACTCACTCGCCGGATCGACCGGCAGCCTTGCGCGAGGCTCCCGCTCCGATCTCCCGGTTCAGGCACGCAAAAGCCTCTTTCACGTAGACGGCCAAGGGCCGCTTGCCCTGGTCGCGATTCCAACTGTCCATCGCAAGCCGCAAGGCTCCGACCGACATCATGGCGACCACGCGCAGCGCAGCCTGCCGATGCGGCTGCGGCCACATCTGGGACAGCGCCGCGAACACGGCAGCTTCCTTCTCGACGTATTTCGCCTGCTGCCGGATGCGAAGCGACTCGTTCGCGGACATCAGGCGCTCGATCACTTTTGTTTGCTTGTAATCGACCGGGAAGCGGGCTGTCAGCTCCAGCAGGCCGTTCCTTGCGGCATCGAGCGGCGACTGCTTGGTCGTTTGCTCGAGCACGGCGGCACGCAAGGTCTCGCTGAAACCACCATCCTGCCACGCCAGGAGGATCTCTTCCTTGGACTTGAAGTAGTAGAAGAACGTCCGCCGCGAGATCCCCGCCGCCTCCGCGATCGCGTCGAGCGTGGTGGCATCATAGCCCCTGGTCAGAAACAGTTTAAGGCCCTGCTCGGCGATACGATGCAGCGTTTCGCGCCGCTTCCGCTCGCGCAGGCCTTCCTCCTTCCGGGATGAACTTTTCATGACCTGTTTTGCCATGAAATCGACCAGTTTGCAAAATTACACTAAGTGCAATACGTCGATTACACTCGGTGCGACTTCATACAAGGTGCCTTCATGGTGAACGGGTTGAGCGACACTTCCTCTCGGCATGTGCGATCCGCGCACGCGAATGGCGCGGACGCTGCGAGCGGAGCGACAAGCCTGACCCGACGGCGGTTCGGTGCCGCGCTGCTGGCGATCGCCGTCACGGCCACGCTCGCCGCGCCTCCAGCCCGGGCGCAGTCCGCGCCCCCCGCGGTCGTCGACTTCGACTGGGTCGATCCGGCGCGTTCGCGGCCCGTTCCGGCGCGCCTGCACTGGCCGGCGGATGTTGCGCCGGGATCGCGCGTGCCGCTCATCGTGTTCTCCCATGGGCTCGGCGGCTCTCGCCGGGGCTACAGCTATCTGGGGCGATATTGGTCGGCCCGCGGCGTCGCCAGCCTGCATGTTCAGCATGCCGGCAGCGATTCCTCGCTCTGGGCGGGCAATCCCCTCGCCGTCGTGGACCGCCTGCAGCGTGCCGCTCACGAGAGCGAGGCGCTGGCGCGAGCCCTGGATCTGCGCTTTGCCCTGGATCGCATGCTGTCGAGTCCCCATGGTGCCCACGTAGACCGCCGGCGCATCATGGCGGCGGGGCATTCCTATGGGGCGAACACGGCGCTTGTTGCGGTTGGCGCCCGCGTGATGCGCGACGGCAAGTGGGTCGAGGCGCGCGACCCGCGCTTTGCCGCCGCCATTGTCATTTCGGCCCCTCCATTCTATGGCGAACCCGATCTTGCCTCGGTGTTGAGCAGGATCACCGTTCCAACCCTGCACGTGACGGCGACGAAGGACGTCATCCAGATCCCCGGATATTACTCACCCGCTGCCGACCGGCTGGAGGTCTTCAACGCCATTGCCACACCGCGCAAGCTGCTTGCCGTGTTCGAAGGCGGCTCGCACAGCATCTTCACCGATCGTTCGTTCACCGGTGGTCCGGCGCTCAACCCGAAGGTGAAGCTCGCGACGGCCGAGCTCACCCTGGCCTTTCTCGACCTGGTTTTCGATGGCAACGGTGCCACGCTGGCGCGCTGGAACGTGACCTGGCAGCCCATGCTCGCCTCGGCGCCGGGCGCCGCACCTTCTCCCCTGCCCGTCGCGCAGTCCCGGCGCGTGGCCCAGGGAGTGGCGACCGGTCTCGTTCCCTCGCCATGAGGTGGCTCGCAGTTGCGGTCTTGAGCTCGATGGCCGCCGGTTGCGCGGCGGCTCCGCTGGAACGAGCGGGGTCGCTGGCCTCCTACGACGATCTCACGCCGTCCGATGGTCTCTTGACCAAGTCGCAGCTCCGGATCAGCAAGGCTGATGTTCTCGCCGCGAAGACCGCTCGCATCGAGCCGACCGCGTTCACGGCGACCGCAGCCAGCCAGCCGTTCACGCCGCAGCAGCGCAGGCTGATCAAGAACGCAATCAACAGAGCGATGTGTCTTGCGCTCAGCGAGCGCTTCCGGATCGTAGCTCCCACGGAGGCTGCGGACTTGAATGTTCGCGCCGTCATCACACAGATTGCGCCGACCGATGCGGCGGCAGCCGGCGTCTCCAAGGTCGCGAGCGTCGTGCCGTCCATCGTCGCTCCCGGCGTGCCCATTCCGGTGCCGCGCCTTCCGATCGGACTGGGAAGCCTGTCCGTCGAGGCCGAGGCCCGTGACCGCAGCGGCAACCAACAGGCGGCCATGATCTGGGCGCGCGGAGCGAACTCCTTCACCAGCGCTCCGCGTGTATCGAGCGATGGCGACGCCTATGACCTGGCCGAGGCTTTCGGAAGCGATTTCGGGAGGTTTCTCGTTGCCGCGGAGAGCCCGTTCGGGAAGGTCCCCACGCCGCCTTCCGTCGACAGATTGAGCGCCTCTCTCGGTGGTGCGCCCAAGGAAGCGATCTGCGAAACATTCGGCCGGGCGCCAGGATTGGCAGGCCTGGCCGGAGAAAGAATCGGGCTGCCGCCGGACTGGACCGACCGAGGCGCGCCGGAGAACACGATCTTGGAAGCGCAGAACGTCAATTGAGCTCTGGCGGAATGGCCGCTTGAATTCGGCCGGCCGGAGCAAGCGGCCTCGGGTTGTGACGAACTACTCCGTCCTGCGCAGGAACGCCCCGAACGCCCTTGGGCCGTCGCCGGTCTTGATCTCGCCGATCACCTTGAGCTCGGCCGCATCGATGATGCTTAGCGTGTTGCTTTCCCAGCAGGCGACAATGACGCGCTTGCCGTCGGCAGTCGCCGCAATGCCTTCGGGATAGTCGCCGACATGGATGCGCTTGACCGGCTTGAGGCTCGCCAGGTCGAACACGCTGACGGTGCCGCCATATTGGTCGGTGACGAAGCCTCGGCCTAGCGTCAGCGCCACCGCATATGGGCGCATGCCGACCGGCACGCGGCCGATCTCGCGGCCTTCCGCGATATCGATCACGGAGACATCGTCGGAGCCGACATTGGCGGTGTAGGCGCGCTTGCCCTCGGCATCGATGGTGACGCCGAACGGGCGGGTGCCGACCTTGATCACGGCCTTGCGTTGGCGCGTTGCCGTTTCCACCACCGAGACGCTGTCGTCGTCGCGGTCCGCCGAGAGCAGCAGCTTGCCGTCGGGCGTCACCGCAAGACCCGACGGCGAGGCGCCGACCGCGATGCTGGCGACAACGCTGCGCGAGGCCGTATCGATCACCCGCACCGCGGCCGCGTACCAATCGGCGACATAGACCGTCTTGCCATCGGGCGCCACGGCAATGCCGAGCGGCCCGCCGCCGACCTCGACGCGGCCGGCGACCTGCCGCGTGGCAGCGTCGACCACCGTCACCGCCTTGGCATCCGGGCTC
Organism: Bradyrhizobium sp. BRP23; assembly: GCF_020194135.1. Taxonomy (NCBI): domain Bacteria; kingdom Pseudomonadati; phylum Pseudomonadota; class Alphaproteobacteria; order Hyphomicrobiales; family Nitrobacteraceae; genus Bradyrhizobium; species Bradyrhizobium sp. BRP23. The sequence goes on from NZ_JADYVW010000008.1 coordinate 72,901, forward strand.
GTGACATAGGCAAAGCGCCCGTCGGCGCTGACGGCGACGCCGGCCGGCTTGCCGCCGATTGGGATGGTCGCAACGCCGCGCGCGCCAGCGAGATCCACCACCATCAGATCTTCGCTGAGCTGGTTGGTGACGAACGCCTCGTCGGCGCGCGCGCTTCCAAAGCCGGCGTAACAAAGGCTGGCGGCGAGCGCCGCCAGAACCAGCGCTCGCACGATCAGCTGCCGCTCTCGATCTTCTTCTTGAGCGCCTCGAGCCCGGCTTTGTACAGCCCGCTCACGGCCTTGATCGCGGCCTCGTCGCTCAGCTCCAGCGGCGGGTCGTTGTTGGGATAGCCGCGATAGAACGCGCCGGCCCATTCCAGCTTGGCCTTGCCATCAGGCGCGGGCGAGACCGTCAGGGTCGAGGAATAATTGGTCACAGGCAGCACCTTCACGTCGACCTTGGTGATCCGGTACGAATAGCTCTGCATGTCGGGCTCGTATTTGTAGAGCTCCTCCTCGACCGTCCCGCCGCCCGTCAGGGTCAGCTTGCGCGTGGCGCCGATCTCGTTGCCCTTCTCGCCTTCGGTCTTGGTGACCGGCTGAAGCCAGCTCATGTCCTGGAAATTGCCGATCACCGCCCACACCTTGGCGGGGGCCGCGTTGATCTCGATGAATTCCCTCACCTTCTGCCGCGTCGGCCCATGGGCCCAGACCGGCTCGAAGGCGGTCATCAGAGCCATCCCCGCCACCGCCAGCGCCGCCACCCCGGCGATCGCCGGTCCGCTTCTCATCCTCATCTCGTTTCCTCGTTTCTCAATCTGCGCGACTTGGAACGCGCGCTGAGGTCATGCTAGCGCATTTTTGGGCCATGGGGAGACCCGTTCGTGGCACGGCGGTGGCAAAGCCAATGCACACCATTGATTGGGTTGGCGGACGGGTAAAACACCAGACCGGGGTCAACCTAGCCAAGCCGAAATAATTCGCTTTACGCGAATTCGGAATTATCGCATGTTGCGGCCACCCCAACCCGGGCCGAGGGGCGCATCGCGATCGTCACGAACGCGGGATGGGAGGTGGTGGACGCAGGCAGCGTCGCGCGCAAGCGGTTTGCAGGGCGGATCACTCCGTGAGCAGGCGAGGCGCGCACACGACGGGCGCAGTCTGCGTACGGCAAAATCGTGTGGTCCTGGCGCCCGGGGTCTGTGCGCCAAGGCTTGCGGTGACGTTGCGGCCCGACCGGGCCCGCACCGTCAGTCATCCGCAAGGCGACGGGGGCAATAGTGCATCGCTCCCCGGGGAGAGCACGACATAAGCCGTCAACCCACTGCGCAGGGAAGGCCGGATGTTTGGCTTCACCTGTATGCCGCTGTGCAGCTTTTTCAAGCACACGCTTCGCACAGTGGACCGTGGGTGCCCGGCCGGCACCCGGCCTTCCCTGCGCCCTCGGCACTTTCGAGGGTGACGAATGCAGCAAAGCTCGGGCGGAATCCGCCGCGAGGATGCGAAACCGTGCCAGCGAATTGATAACGGTCTCGTGCCACAGACGCTGCGCAGCACCATAAGCGCGTTCACGCGCGTCTTCGACGCTATGGTGATGCGCTGCAGAACCGGAGCCCATGCATCCGCGATGCTGCGGCTTTCTGAGTCCCGGCTCTGCGCTCGCAATGACGACAGAGAGAGCTACTGTTAGGGGATCCCCTCACCTACTCCCCCAGCGTCGCCTCCACGAACCCGCGCGGATCGACACAAAACTCGCGCATCAGCCGGTAATGGTCGGTCTGCTCCACCGTGACAGGCTCCAGGCCATATTTGCCGAGCCGCAGCAGCCGCGCGTTGGGATAGGCCATGAGCATCGGCGAATGCGTTGCCATGATGACCTGGCAGATGCGGGAGTCTTCCATGCGCCGCAGCAGCTTGAGGAATTCGATCTGGCGCGCCGGCGACAACGCCGATTCCGGCTCGTCGAAGATGAAGATGCCCTGGCGCTGGCAACGCTCCTCGAAGAAACGCAGGAAGCCTTCGCCATGGGAGTGCGACAGGAAATCGGGGCCGACCTGGCCGGCATCCCGCGCAGCCTTGTCCAGATATCGCGCGACCGAGAAAAAGCTCTCCGCACGAAAGAACCAGCCGTTGGTGATCTTCGGCAGCCAGCTTGCGCGCAGCGCCTTGGAGAGTTGGCCGCCCATCTCCTCGCGCGCTTCGGAATGATCGACCGGCCTGTAGCCCTTGCCGCCTCCGGCATCGTCATATCCGGCGAGCGCTGCGATGCCTTCGAGGATGGTCGACTTCCCGGTGCCGTTCTCTCCAACGATGATCGTGATGGGGCTGTCGAAGCTAAGCTCGAAATCATCAGGGAAGATGGGCAAGCAAAACGGATAGGCTTCGCGGTCGCGAACCTGCGACGGGTCGAGCCATACCCGCTTCAGATACGGCGCTGGAAGGTTGATCGTTCGATTGCCTCTTCGTGCCATGACGTCCTGCCGCTACTCGTATCCGCAACGGAACATGACAGGAACATCCGGATTGCAAAAGCGCTATCTTGCACCTGCCACGTCACGGCTCACGAGCTAATCCCCTTCCTCCAGCACCAGCTCCATCGTCATCAGCACCGGATTGTCGCCACGGATCAGACGCCCCTCCGCAACGCCGCCGGTATAGTCGATCAGGGCGACATCGAGCGCAGCTTCCAGCGCGCCGGAGGCGCCGGGCGCGATTGTCCCTGCCGTGATTGCCAGCTCCGTCGCAAACGGCTCGGTCACGCCGCCATGGCTGAAGCGCGCGCCGATGGTCGATCCGACGCCGCCATGGATATTCGCGCGGGCGATGCCGTTCGTGCGGCAGAACGCTTCGAGTGCGCCGGCAAAATCCTGGTTCGGGCGCAGGCGGAGCGCGAAGGCGCGGCTCGTCGTGCGCACGCCGGTGCTTGCAGCCGCGACCGGTCCGAACAGCTTGAAGTTGGTCTCCGCATCAGGCTCGGCCGTGAACACCGCACCGTTCAGACCGAAGGCCTCGACCTCGAACGGCTCGGCGACGACGGTCTCGTCCGGCATCATGTGGCCGCCGCTCGTCTTGCCGTCAGCCTCCGTCCACAGTCCGTGGCAATGAAAGAACGGCGCACCGTCGCGCGTGCCGAGCGTCATGCTGCCGAGCCTCAAACGCGTCACGCCGGCGGGCCGGAACGTATCGCTGTAGAACGCCGCATTCTCACCGGTCTTCGACAGTGCCGGCATGACATAGGCGAACGGCCCGAGCGCGCCGCGGCGGAAGTTCAGCACGCCGCCGGCAAAGCCCTCCGACGCAAAGCCGCGCCGCGCGGCCTCCAGCAGCGGCAGACCGGCCTGAAGTGTGAACGAGAAAGCGCGTCCCCTCGCCTCCACCCATTGAATGCGTTCGGGAAGCGGCGCGCCCGGCTGCTTGATGCTCCGCATCTGGTGCGCTCAGCTCGCCTTGTCGAGGTCGAGCAGCCCGCGCGCCTCGAGCTCGTCGCGCACCATGCGCTTCGGCACCTTGCCGTAGCCCGATTTCGGCAGCGCGTCCCAGAAGAAGAAGCGCTTCGGCATCTTGTAGCGCGGCACTTTCGGCGACAAGAACGCCGCCATCTCCGCTTCGGTCACCGCCTTCGCGCCTTCTCGGACGACGCAGACGGCGACGCCGACCTCGCCCCAGGTCGCGTCGGGCACGCCGAGCACGGCGACCTCGCCGATCCCGGGATGGGTCAGGATCTTCTCCTCGATCTCGCGCGGATAGATATTGGAGCCGCCGGAGATGTACATGTCCGACGCACGTCCTGTGATGTACACAAAACCCTCCTCGTCCATGTGGCCGAGGTCGCCGGTGCGGAACCAGCCATTGCGGAACGCCTTCGCATTGGCTTCGGGGTTGTTGTAATAGCCGGCGAACACGGCAGGCCCGATCACGCAGATCTCACCGCTCTGGTTAGCCTTGAGCTCGCGGCCCTCATCGTCCTGAATCGACACCTGCATGCCGGTGCGCTCGAAGCCGCAGGTGCCGATCCTGGCGTGCGGGCCGTCCTCCGGGTCGTGCAGCGCCGCCGGCAGCACGGTGATGTTGCCGGTGACCTCACCGAGGCCAAAATACTGCACGATCACCTTGCCGAGCTTCTTCAACGCCGCCTTCTGGTCCTCGCGATACATCGGCGCGCCCGCATAGATGACGTAGCGCAGCGAGGAATGGTCGTATTTGCCGGCGGCGGGATGCTCGACCATCATCTTCAGGATGGTCGGCACGGTGAAGAGATTGCTGACGCGATGCGCCTCGATCAGGCGGAACGCCTCGTTGATGTCGAATTTCTCGGTCGGCAGCAGCACGGTGCGCGCGCCGCGCGCGGTCTGCATCAATTGGTGCACGCCGGCGCCGTGCGACAACGGTGCCACCACCAGCGAGGCATCCTGCTCGGTCGTGCCGGGCGTCAGATCGGCGAGATGATTGGTAACGACGAATCCCATCTGGCCGTGGGTGAGCACGGCCGCCTTGGAGCGTCCAGTGGTGCCGGAGGTGAAGAAGAACCAGCAGGGATCGTCATGCTCGACCGCGACATTCTCCACAACGGCGCCTGCATGCGAGGCGATCGCATCGGCCACCGAGCGCTCGCCGAACGCGGCCTTGCCGTCGACGCTCCAGGTGAACTCCAGCGCACCGTCCTTCACCGCCGCGGCGTGCTCGGGGAAATCGACATGGCACAGAAACGCCTTGGCGCCGGAGGCCTGCGCAAGATAGCTGACCTCATCCGGCATCAGGCGGAAATTGGTGGGCACCCAGACCGCGCCGAGGCGAAACGCGGCGAACATCGAGACAAACATCTCATCGCCATTCTTGGCATGGACAAGGATGCGGTCGCCCTTGGCAATGCCCCGCGCGGCGAGCGCCGCAGCCAGGGCGGAGACCTGCGCATCGATCTCGCGCCAGGTCCAGGACTTGTCCCCCCAAACGAAGCCGGGACGCGCGCCATGCCGCCGCGCATTCTGGGTGAGCATATAGGCGAGATTCATGACGCGGCGGGACATGCGCAGGGGCTGCATCGGGCTTCCTCTTCGACGACGGGCGGCACGCAAGCCGTCCGTTCATTGCAGCCCATTTATCGCCATCGCCAGCGGCCCTGCAAGGCCGGCTGCCGCGGACTTGGCCTACTGCTTGAACGCAAAAGGCGTCGCCGTGATGGCCTTGGTCTTCCAGCAGGCTTGCGGACCAAAGCCGCCGCAGAAACTGCCATGCAGATCGAAGCGGATGGTGCGCGCGGCTCCGCGCTTCACTGGCGGGGCCATGATCTTATAGCGGAGCACGTAGCCGTCGAACACCTCGCGCACGCTGCCATCCGGCAGCGTCACCAGGATCTTCATGACGCAACCGCCGGTTCCGCAATAGGTCGTCTCGCGATCGCCGCATTTGGTGTCCTGGAAATCGACGATGTAGTCCTCGCGGCCATCGCCGGTCAGGTCGATCCTGCGCACCGTATCATGCGCGAAGGTCACCTCGCCGCCTTGCTGGCTCTCGCATTCCTCGTTGGCGTAGCGCACAGCCTTCTGCACGCCGGGCGGATAATCGGCCGGATTGAACGGCTTTGCGTCGTCGGCACGCGCGCCGGTCACGAGCAAGCTGAGCAGGAGGATCAGATATCGCATTGGTGTTGGTCGCAACCACAAACGATATCGTTCAGGAAATCTTAAACATGATCGACGCAACCTCGCTCAGTTCTCGCGTACAGAGTGCCGTATCATGGTCAAAGCGCCTGCCCTCCTTCTGTTGTCACTGGCGCTCGCCGGATGTGCCGCGACTCCGCAAGCGCATCTGGCATCCGATCTCGCCGTCAAGCCTGCGCGTTATGCCTGGGATGGCGCCGGCGAGGATCCCAACCGGCCCCGCGCCGCCTCGCAGCCGACACGAACCTCCAGCCGCTCCGAGCGCAACAGGTTGCAAGCCGACGCTCAGCCCCATTCGAAGGAACGGTGGCAGGCGCAGGATGGCATCGAGGCCGAACAGGACGCCAGGGTCAACCGCTCCCTGGTCATCTGCCAGGGCTGCCTCCGCCCGCAGCCGCAGGCCGAAGATTCCAGGCTCGCCAAAGCGACCGATTGAACGGAACAGCTTCGGATTGGAAACCCCGGCCGGACCGTGCGTTACGATCTCGTGCGCGAGGCCGGCAGCTGCAAGGCAATGATATGAGCGACGTCATCAACAACAAGGCCCATCACCGCTATGAGCTCGACGTGGAGGGTCATCTTGCGACCGAGCACTACCGGCTCGACGGCGGTGTCATCACCTTCGAGCACACCGACGTGCCGAAGGAGCTTGGCGGCAAGGGCATTGGCTCGAAGCTGGTGCAAGGCGCGCTCGACCAGGTCCGCGCCGACGGATTGAAGCTGATCCCGCAATGCCCGTTCGTGAAGGCGTGGATCGACAAGCACCCGGACTATGCGGATCTCGTGACACGGTGAGTGCCCAGGCCCGCCGCTCGTGGCCGGCGGGCCTGCCGTACTTACGGTCTATTGTCCGTGCTTGAGCAAGTCCTGGTCATTCATATCCCAGTCCTGCCATAGCTGGAGAATGCCGAGCAGCACCACCACCGCACCGAGGGTCGTGTGATAGATGCGGAGAAATCCCTCACCGGAATAGCCGATCACGTATGGCGAGGCGATGAGCCACAGTCCGGCCAGGATCGTCATCACCTCCTGCCAGCGCTGCAAGGCGACATATTCGAGCTGGCTGATGCCAAATACGACGAGACCGATTGCGACCGTGTTCAGGATGGCCGTCTGGTGACCGGAGATCGCCTGATCCTGGATCGGGAACCACGGCGAGGCCACGATCACCGCACCCAGCAGCATCCCACACCAGTCTTCCCATGTTCGATGAGTATTCAAGAAACCAGAGTCCGACATCGTACCCTCCTGCAAAAGAGGCATACGTCTGCGGCTGGCGATCATGACACTCCGAATATCTGGCGACCCTGCCGGCCGCATTCGGGCGTATGTCCTTTCTAGGACGTGGGAACCGAACTCCGGCTTGCAAGAGCGGTATCGGGAATTATTTGCGGAGCCGCGGGACCATGCTCGCCGGGCGCCATGGCCATACCGCAGTGCGGTCAGGGCGGCGCGCATTTGCAGATATCTCATCTGCGCCAATCTCCCCTGGTCCCACCTTGGCAAGGGCCGTGTCAGCCTCCTAGATCAGGAGGCACCTGCAGTTCGGAGGGACCCCGCATGGCGGCTTCGGTACGCGACAACAAGGACAGGAGCCGCTTCGAGCTCGATGTCGGCGACGACATCGCCTTCGCCAATTACCGGCTGACGCCGTCGGCCGTAATCATCACCCACACCGAGACGCCGCGCGCGTTGCGCGGGCGCGGCATCGGCTCCGAGCTGGTCAAGGGCGCGCTCGACCTGATCCGGCGCGACGGCAAGAAGGTGATCGCCGGCTGCGGCTTCGTCGTCGACTATCTCGATCGGCATCCGGAGGATGCGGATCTGGTCGCCTGAATGCAAAAGGGCCCGCGGCGATCGCGGGCCCCTGAGGCACTACCCCAGATCCGGTCAGTGCTTGATCTCCGGCGGCAGCTTGCCGCCATTAGCGGCGAGCTTGGACATCACCTGCTTGTGCAGCCAGACGTTCATGCTCGCCGAGTCGTTCATGTCGCCGCTGTAGCCCAGCTCCTTGGCGAGATCCTTGCGCGCAGCGAGGCTGGAATCGATGTCGAGCGCCTTCATGAGGTCGACGATGGAGGTACGCCATTCCAGCTTCTCGCCCTTGTGCGCGGCGGCCGCCTTGTCGACGATCGCCGCCACGTCGACCGCAGCCATGGGTGCGGCGGCCGGCGCCGAAGGACTTGCCGACCCTGCGGGGGCGCCCGGCGAAGCGGCGCCACCGGCCGGCGCAGCGGAGGCCGGCTGGCCGCCGAAGATCGCGCTGATGATTTTCCCGAAAATGCTCATGTCTGCTCCCCGAAAAGGAATCCGTTGGAAGGGCCTTGCGTGGCACTTATAGACGAAGTTGGTGCGCCGCGCCCGCGAAGTTGCGCGAACGGACAGCAGCATCAGCTTATCTGCGGCGAAATGACGACAGAATGACGCCGCATTGATTGCGTCGCGGCATCGAAATTTCACCCAAGCGTGAGGGACAGGACTCGGACTTGGGAGTATGCTTGCCGTTCAGCTCGCGATGCCATCCGGAATTCGCGTCTGGTCGGGATCGTGGGATTTCAAGAGAATGGGCGGCCGCTTGCGCCGTTTGCCGGCGCCGGATGCAGCCGCTTGGCAAGGGAGCTAGCGACCATGGCCACACTCTACCAGGGCAATGTCCCCACGATGGCCCAGCCCACGGATGAGGCTGGACCGGTGATCCGAACCATACAATTGTCCGATCTGCACGACGCGCTCAGGCGCGGCTGGGAGGATTTCAAGGCCGTTCCGAGCCACGCCATCATCCTCTGCGTGATCTACCCGGTGCTCGGCCTCGTGCTCGCCCGTGTGGTGATGGGCTATTCGGTGCTGCCGCTGCTGTTTCCGCTCGCCGCGGGCTTCGCGCTGATCGGGCCCTTCGCTGCGCTCGGGCTCTACGAGCTTTCCAGCCGGCGCGAGCGCTATGAACCGGCCAGCGCCTGGGATGCCATGGAGGTGCTGCGATCGCCGTCGTTCGGCGCGATGCTCGGCCTCGGTACGTTGCTGCTCGCCCTGTTCGTCACCTGGGTGGCGACCGCGCAGGCGATCTATATCGCGGCGTTCGGCTACGAGGGCGTCACCGGATTCTCGGACTTCATGATGCGCGTGCTGACGACGCAGCAAGGCTGGTGGCTGATCGTGGTTGGCTGCGGCACCGGATTCCTGTTCGCGCTCGCCGCGCTCTGTCTCAGTGCCGTGTCGTTCCCCTTGATGCTGGACCGCCATGCCGGTGCGTTCGAGGCGATGAGCACCTCGTTGCGCGTGGTCGCGAAAAACCCGGTGCCGATGGCGGCCTGGGGCCTGATCGTGGCGGTGCTGCTCGCGCTTGGCACGATCCCGGCCTTCCTCGGCCTCGCCGTTGTGGTCCCGCTGCTCGGGCACGCCACGTGGCACCTTTACCGCAAGGTGATCGCGTCCGATCCGGGCGCACGTCCGGTCCCCCCTCCGCCGCATCGGGCGCGCAAGCCGGCCGCCGACTTCCCGGCCAACCTTTTCCCGTGGCGGAATCGGACTGACGTCTGACAATCTCGTGACGTGCGGCCCTGGCCGGTTCGGACAGGGCCGCGCGCCTTGCTTTGGCCGCGGTTACAGCCGAGATTATGCTGCCGGTCAGGTCAATTCACGGAAATCCATTTCATCTGATGACTCCGACGATTTCTCGTCTTGCTCTCGCAGCCTTGGCCGTCTCCGCGTCCCTTCTCTCAGTCCAGCCAGCGCCCGCCGCGGTTGCCTGCGACTCGGGCAATTTCGACGCTTGGCTGGCTGATTTCAAAACCGACGCTGCGGCGAAGGGCATCTCGCAGCAGACCATCACTGCCGGGCTTGCCGGCGTCACACTGGATCAGAGCGTGCTCAACCGCGACCGCTCGCAAAAGGTCTTCACCCAGAGCTTCGAGGAGTTCTCCGGCCGCATGGTGCCGCCACGCTTGGAGCGCGGCTCCAACAGGATGAAGCAATACGGCTCGGTGCTGTCGCGCATCGAGCAGGCTTACGGCGTGCCGGGCGAAGTCCTGGTCGCGATCTGGGGCCTGGAGACCGATTTCGGCGTCAACACCGGCAAGTTTGCAACGATCCGCTCGCTTGCAACGCTCGCTTACGATTGCCGTCGCTCCGAGCAGTTTCGCGCCGAGCTGTTGGATGCGTTGCGCATCGTCCAGCGCGGCGATCTTGCGCCTGCCGACATGAAAGGCGCCTGGGCCGGCGAGCTCGGCCAGACCCAGTTCATGCCGTCATCCTGGATGAAATATGCCATCGACTTCGACGGCAACGGCAAGCGCGATCTTCTGCATAACGTGCCCGACGTGCTCGCCTCCACGGCCAATTATCTGGTCGGCTATGGCTGGCAGAAGGGCAAGGACTGGCAGCCGGGCAGCCCGAACTTTGAGGTGCTCAAGCAGTGGAACAAGAGCGAGGTCTACTCCAAGACCGTGGCCTATTTTGCCGCACAGCTCGCACGCGCCCCTTAGATCTCAGCCCAGCCGAAGCGCGCCGAATCGCCGCTGCCGAACCCCGGCAAGCGGGCCTAGCCTGTAGCGGCGCCAGCGCATCGCTCATGGGCGCATTTTCGGTATTCAATGGATCTTAAAGTGAATCCATATTCATATAATGGCGTCGCGTCCTATGCGAATCAGGCAGGCATGACTTGAGTCTATAAGCTGCTGGGTTGAACTTGCTGGCCGCTTATAGGCAACCTATTTCCGCGATGACCCATATCAATCTGTGACATAAACCCGTTATTTTACGAGTACTTATCGCCGACACCGGACGACCTTGGCCAAGCTCTGGGCGGGAGGGCCTTCCGGTTAATCATCCGTTACGTACGCCATGCGCACAGCGCTTAGCTGCATCGCAACATCGGAACTTTCGCACTGCACCACTCTCACCTATATTCATTTCAACGATGAGGCCTCAAGCAAAGGCTGAATCGAACTACAGGAGACTACCAATGCTGCTCTCGCTCATCCGCATGATCCAGGCCTTCCGGGACTATCAGCGCAATGTTGCCGAGCTGTCCCAGCTCAGCGATCGCGAATTGGCCGATATCGGCCTCGATCGCTCGGACATCCCGCGCGTTGCCGCCGGTCAGTATCAGGGCTGATATCCTTCAGCCCTTCACTAGAACGGACCGATAGCGCCCGCCTCGTGCGGGCGTTGTCGCATCTGGTGGCAGAAAACTCGATCTCGGCGATTCCACTCTCCGCCGAAAAGCGCTACCTGTCCGCCCCATGACAGGACCCCAATCCAACCTCGTCCACGTGATCGGTGCCGGCCTCGCCGGTTCGGAAGCTGCCTGGCAGATTGCGAAGTCCGGCGTGCCCGTGGTGCTGCACGAGATGCGGCCGACCCGCATGACCGACGCGCACCGCACCGACGGACTTGCCGAGCTCGTCTGCTCCAACTCGTTCCGCTCGGATGACGCCGCCAACAACGCCGTCGGCCTGCTGCATGCGGAGATGCGCCGCCTCGGCTCGCTGATCATGCGCGCGGCCGACGCCAACCAGGTGCCCGCCGGCGGCGCACTCGCGGTCGATCGCGACGGCTTCTCGGCGGCCGTCACCAAGGCGCTGAACGATCATCCCCTGATCGAGATCGCGCGCGGCGAGATCGCGGGCCTTCCGCCGGCCGCGTGGAGCAACGTCATCGTCGCCACCGGCCCTCTCACCTCCGCGCCGCTGGCCGACGCCATCCGCGAACTGACCGACGAGAACGCCCTCGCCTTCTTCGACGCCATCGCGCCGATCGTGCACCGCGAGTCCATCGACATGTCGGTGGCCTGGTTCCAATCGCGCTACGACAAGGTTGGCCCCGGCGGCAACGGTGCCGACTACATAAACTGCCCCATGACCAAGGAGCAGTATGAGGGCTTCGTCGCCGCGCTGATCGCCGGCGAGAAGACCGAGTTCAAGGAATGGGAGACCAACACGCCCTATTTCGACGGCTGCCTGCCGATCGAGGTGATGGCTGAACGTGGCCCCGAGACGCTGCGCCATGGTCCCATGAAGCCGGTCGGCCTCACCAACCCGCACGATCCCACCACGAAACCGTACGCGATCGTGCAACTGCGCCAGGACAACAAGCTCGGCACGCTCTACAACATCGTCGGCTTCCAGACCAAGCTGAAGTATGGCGAGCAGCAGCGCATCTTCCGCACCATTCCGGGGTTGGAGAACGCCGAATTCGCCCGCCTCGGCGGCCTGCATCGCAACACCTTCCTGAACTCGCCGAAGCTGCTCGATGGCCAGCTGCGGCTGCGCGCACAGACGCGGCTGCGCTTCGCCGGCCAGATGACGGGCTGCGAAGGCTATGTGGAGTCCGCCAGCGTCGGCTTGATCGCGGGTCTCTATGCAGCCGCGGAAGCGCGCGGCGAGACGCTTGTCAGCCCGCCGGCTACGACCGCACTGGGATCGCTGCTCGGTCACATCACCGGCGGCCATATCGAGACCATCGAGCCGGGCACGCGCTCGTTCCAGCCGATGAACATCAATTTCGGCCTGTTCCCGCCTCTCGCGAGCTTGCCAACGAAGAAGCCCGACGGCACGAGGCTGCGCGGCAACGAGAAGACGGTGGCCAAGAAGCAGGCGCTGAGCGCACGGGCGCTCGCCGATCTCGATCGCTGGATCGCCGATCACCTGCGCATTGCCGCCGCCGCGTGAGTTTGCAATGAGCTTGCCCAAAGACGACGCCGCAGAGCTGTCGGCGCGCTGGACCGAAGGCGTGCTGCTCAAGCGCGACGTGTTCTCGACCGTCGAGCGCGGCCGTTTCCGCAGCGAAAGCGGCGAGATCGACGCGGTGCTGCGCCGGCTCGACGAGGTGCCATGGTGGTCGTTCCTGCTGGCACGCCACCTGTTCGCCCGCGAGAAGCGGGCCCTGGTACGCGCCAAAGGCCTCGACGTCGGCCCCGAGTTGCTGTGGGCCGGGCGCCGCGCCCTGGTGCGCGGCTTCGTCGACGGCGTCGCGCTGCATCTGGCAAAGCCCCATGGCGATCTCGCCTATTTCCGCTCCGCCAAGGCCGCACTGCGCCGGCTGCGCCGCGCCGGCATCTGCCACAACGATCTTGCCAAGGAGCAGAACTGGCTGGTCGGTCGCGACGGCCGCGCCTATGTGACCGACTTCCAGCTCGCCGCGTGCTTTGAGCGCCGCGGCCGGCTCTATCGCATCCTCGCCTATGAGGACCTCCGGCATCTGCTCAAGCACAAGCGCTCCTACGCGCCCGAGGCGCTGACGCCGCGAGAGCGAAAGATCCTGGCGAGGAAGTCGTTCGCCGCGAGCCTATGGCTCGCCACCGGCAAGAAGGTCTATCGCGCCATCACCCGCGGCCTGTTCAACTTCACCGATCGCGAGGGCGGCGGCCGTCGGCTCGTCAACGACGCGCCGGTGCTGGCCGAGCTGATCCGCCGGAATCCCGCCGTGCGCGACGCCGCCATCGTCGCCTTTGCCGACCGTCGCTCCGGTGTCGGGCTTTACGCCTTCGTCGAAGCCGATCAGGCCGCGCTCGAGCGCCAGCTCCGCAGCGAGCTTGCCGCCTCCAAGGGACCGAAGCCGCCCGAGCACATCCAGGTCGTGCACGCCCTGCCACGCAACGCCAGCGGCAAGCCACGCATCGAGGTCCTGCAACTGGTCGCCATGAACCAGCTCGACCTGATCGAGCCGATGATGAAGAACGAGCAGGATCGCGCCTTCCTCAAGGATATCCTGGAGCAGCGCAAGAACCTGCGCGACCGCTTCAATTTCGAGGCGAAGCTCCCGACGAGCTAGCGCGGAATCTGCGCCTTGAAGCCTCCACAATGGCGATCGAGAAGCGCTTGGATCAGGAAGGGTTGGCAGAGATCATGGGCGCTCGGGGGACGATGATGCATCGTATGGTTGGCGGAACGATCGCCGGCCTTGTGCTGCTGGCAGGGGCGCCTGCGCTGGCCGACTCACCGGCGGAGCTGATCTCCAGCTTCCGTCTCAAGCATGGTGAGGCCCGCGTCGTGCGCGACGCCACCCTCGATCGCATCGCCATGGATCAGGCCCGCGCGATGGCGGCGAAGGACGACCTCAGCCACGACACACTCGGCCCATTCAATCGCCGCGTCGCACCGGCCGGCGCGGGCCGCGCCGCAGAGAACATCGCCTACGGCTACGACAGTTTCGACAAGACGCTGGGCCAGTGGATCGACTCCTCCGGGCACCGCAAGAACCTGTTGCTGCACAATGCCTCCCGCGTCGGCATTGCCAGCGCCAAGAATGCGAGTGGCAAGCGCACCTATTGGGCCATGGTCATCGCCGGCGACTACGAGAAGGGCAAAGGCAAGAAAAAGGACAAGGAGCCCGTCGTCGCGGTGAAGCGCGAGGTACCGCCCGCGAGCAAGCCGAAGTCCGGCAACTGTCACGTCAAGCTGCTCGGCCTCTGCATCTGAGGCGCGACCGTCTCAGCCGCGGCGCGCGGCTTCGATCGCGGCGACGTCGATCTTCGTCATCCCCATCATCGCATCGAAGGCGCGCTTGGCCTCCGTGCCACCGGCGGCCAGCGCCTCGGTCAGCACCCGCGGCGTGATCTGCCAGGAGACTCCCCATCTGTCCTTGCACCAGCCGCACGCACTCTCCTGCCCGCCATTGCCGACGATGACGTTCCAGTAGCGATCGGTCTCCGCCTGATCGTCGGTGGCGATCTGGAACGAGAAGGCCTCGTTGTGCTTGAAGACGGGTCCGCCATTGAGACCGAGACAGGCAACGCCGGCTACCGTGAACTCGACGGTCAGGACATCGCCTGCCTTGCCGGACGGATAGTCGCTGGGCGCGCGATGGACCGCACTCACCGCGCTGTCGGGAAACGTCTCGGCATAGAAGCGGGCCGCCGCTTCAGCATCCTTGTCGTACCAGAGGCAGATCGTGTTCTTTGCCATTGGGTATTCCCTGTGATTCCGTGCCAGATTGCGCTTCCGATCAGCATAGGCATCCCGATCTGCATGCTCCAGCTGGAACAGTCGTTTGCCCGAGCTTGCTCGCGTGCGTCATTGTGTCTACGAGGAACCTGAAGATGGAGGCTCTGACGTGATCGACATCAACCAGATTCGTGCCGACACGCCTGCTGCCTCCCGGCTCGCGTATCTCCACAATGCCGGTGCGGCTCTCATGCCCGCGCCCGTCGTCGCGGCGATGAAGGGACATATCGATCTCGAGAGCGAGATCGGCGGCTATGCCGCAGCCGATCGCGCGTCAGATCGGCTCGAAGCCGTTTACGGCTCAGTGGCCCGGCTCCTGAACGCATCGCCGGATGAAATCGCCCTGGTGGAGAACGCGACGGTTGCCTGGCAGATGGCGTTCTATTCGCTTTCATTTCGAGAGGGCGACCGGATCCTGACGGCCGAAGCGGAGTACGCCGCCAACTATGTTGCGTTTCTTCAGGCCGCCAAACGCACAGGCGCGGTCATCGATGTGGTGCCGAGCGATGCGACGGGCGAGTTCGACGTCGGCGCACTCGAACGTATGATCGACGAACGCGTGAAGCTGATCGCCATCACCTGGGTTCCGACCAATGGCGGGCTGACCAATCCCGCAGCGGCCATCGGCAGAATTGCGCGAGCACACGGCATCCCCTATCTGCTCGATGCCTGCCAGGCGGTCGGCCAGATGGAGGTCGACGTCGAGGCCATCGGCTGCGACATGCTGTCGGCCACGGGACGCAAATTCCTGCGGGGACCGCGTGGTACCGGCTTTCTCTATGTGCGCGGGGCGCTCCTGCAGCAGCTCGAGCCACCGATGATCGACCATTTTGCAGCGCCCTGGGTCTCGCGCGATGAATATCGGCTCCGCGACGATGCCCGCCGCTTCGAGACATGGGAGAATAATTACGCCGCCCGGCTAGGGCTCGGCGCTGCCGTCGATTATGCGCTCGACATCGGCATGGATGCCATCGAGGAGCGCTGCCGGCTGCTCGCGGGCCGCCTTCGCAGCGGCCTCGCTTCCATTCGCGGCATCACTATTCACGACCTTGGCCGCAAGCCTGGCGCCATCGTCAGCTTCACTTTGGATGGATATGAAGCGGAGGCCATTGTCAGCAGCGCCGCGGCGGCGGGCATCACAATCGGCGCTTCAGACCCGTCGAGTACCCGCATCGATGCCCAGAACCGCGAGCTGCCGCCGCTCGTCCGAGCTTCCCCCCACTACTACAACACCCAAGCCGAGATCGACCGGCTGATCGACCACGTCGCGGATTTGGCGTCACGTTAGCGCGTGCTCAGGTGCAGCGCGCGCTCAGTCCGGATGCGCTGAGCCTGGCCATCACCTCGTTGAGATGGGCGGCATCGCGGGTCTCGATGACAAGCTGCAGCAGCGTCGCCTTGGCCGGCAGGTCGGAGAAGGTCCGCTGGTGTGAGACCTCGATGATATTCGCACCCGCTTCGGCCAGCAGTGCCGCTACCGCGGCGAGCTGCCCCGGCCTGTCGGGGATATCGAGCGACAATTGCGTCAGCCGCCCCTCGCGCGCGAGCTCGCGGGTGAGCACGGAGGCGATCAGCCGCGTGTCGATATTGCCTCCGCTCAGCACGAGGCCGACCTTCTCGCCGGCAAAGCGGGACGGATCGGACATCAGCGCGGCGAGGCCGGCGGCGCCGGCGCCCTCGACGACGGTCTTCTCGATCGAGATCAGGGTCGCGACTGCGCGCTCAAGCTCGGCTTCGTTGACGAGCGCAATATCGTCGACGAGGCGCCGAACGATTTCGGTGGTGATCTTGCCCGGTGATTTCACCGCGATGCCCTCGGCGAGCGTATCGCCGCGCGCCGGCAGATTGCCGTCGTGAATGGCGTTGTACATCGAGGGATAGAGCCAGGCCTCGACGCCCAGTATCCTGAGCGACGGCTTGATCGACTTCGCGGCAATGGCAATCCCGCTGATCAAACCGCCGCCGCCGATCGGGACGACCAGCGTGTCGAGCTCCGGGACCGCCTTCAGCATTTCCAGCCCGATCGTGCCCTGCCCGGCGATGACGAGCGGATCGTCGTAAGGATGGACGAAGACCATGCCGTGCGCTTCACCGTGGCTGCGCGCAAAGGCGGCCGCCTCCTCCAGCGTCGCGCCCGTGACCACCACCTCGGCGCCGTGATGCCGGGTGTTCTCGATCTTCACCATGGGCGTGCCGATCGGCATCACGATGGTGGCGGGAATGCCGAGCCGCTTGGCGTGGTAGGCAACGCCTTGCGCGTGGTTGCCCGCGGACATCGCGATCACGCCCCGCGCGCGCTCCTCCGCCGTCAGCGCGGTAAGCCGGTTGAGCGCGCCGCGCTCCTTGAACGAGGAGGTGAACTGCAGGTTCTCGAATTTGAGCCAGATGTCGCAGCCGCAGATGCTGCTCAGCGTCCGGCTGTGGCTACAGGGCGTCTCGACAACGGCGCCTTGGAGGGTCTTGGCGGCGGCGCGAATGTCTTCAGGGGCGACCGGAAGGCCGCTGAGATCGAACGAGCTTTGGGACATGTCAGCCATAGGACAGCATAGAGCATTTGGGCGGGCCAGGCGATAAGCCGGCGTCTATTTGGTAAATTCACGCGATCGCGAGGCGCGCCACAGCGTCCAGAGCGTGCGCAACCGCGAGGTCGGCTGCAACCTAAACGGATTGCGTCCCGGGCGCGACAGGCGCTCGAGATCGGCCTGCGCCTGGCGCAGCGGCAGAAACGCCGGCCGCAACGGCGGCGCCAGCTGCGCCAGCAGCGATGAAGCCGCGGTCATATGCTGCCGGGCTTCACCCGCCAGTTGCTCAAGCACCGCATGGAGATTGGGTGTTTCCTTGCCGGCGAAGACATCCTCCATGCTGCAATCGTGCTGCTCCAGCACCTGCTGCGGCACGAACAATTGCCGGTGCGCGGCATCGCGCGGCAGATTGGCGATGACCTGCACGATACCCTGCGCCAGCCCGGCATGGCGGGCGACATGCTCGGCCGCCTCCGAAGGCGGTCCCAAGACCTGCGCTGCCAGGGCGAACAGCGCCGATGAGGTCGCCGCGAGGTAACCTTCCAGCGCGGCCATCGTCGGCATCGGGTCGTTGTAGAGATCGAACTGATGCTCCTCGGCAAGCAGCGACAGCGGCTCGACCGGCAGGTCGAAATCGCGGATCGCGCGAAGCAGCTCGGCCGCCACCGGATTGCCCTCGGCGCTGCCATGGACGTGGCCCGACAGCATGTCGGTCCACCATTGCAGGCGGATCTCGCCGGGCAGGGGCTGGCTCACCTGGTCGCGGACGCGAACGATCTCGACGTTGAAGGCATAGATCGCCAGTAACGCGCGGCGCTCGGCGGCCGGCGCGAACAGGGTCGCGGCGTAGCGGGGAAAGTCGTGGCTGCGCACGAGATCGGCGCAGAACGCGGCGGAGTCGGATGGCGGGTTGCTCATGGCACGGCGATCAGCGCGGCGGCAACCCGCCGCCGTTCGCCGATCATGATGTTGTAGGTACGCACGGCCGGGCCGGTCTGCATCGTGTCCAGCACCACCCTCACCGCCTTGAGCGCCTGACGCAGCTCCGGCGGCGGGAGCCACAGCCCCGTTCCAGTGCCGACCAGGAGCGTGTCGATGCTGTTGGCCGCCGTGAACACCCGATCCAGCGAGTAGCGGTCGATCTTCGCGGGGTCGGTCACGTCCCAAGCCCAGATCGCGTCGGGCAGACAGAGCAGCGAGCCCCGATGCGACATGCCGGCAAAGGCGAAGCCGCCCTCGCCATAGGCATCGATCGGCGCCGAGCGCGGAAAATGCGGAGCGTTGGGATCGCCGGCCATGAGCTTCGTCCGAATGGGCTTACTGCCCTCGCAAACGCCTGCAAGGGCATGAGGTTCGGATCATGCCTTGCTTTTCTTCGCCGGCGTCGCCGTATCGGGCGCGTCTTCGCGGTGCTCGCCGACGCCGAGATAGATCAGGATCGGTGCTGCAATGAAGATCGAGGTGTAGGTGCCGACCAGCACCACGCCGAACATCATCACCGCGGTGAAGCTGTGGATGGCATGGCCGCCGAACAAGAGCAGCGCGAGCAGCGCGAGCGTCACCGTGACGTGGGTGATGATCGAGCGCGACAGCGTCGAGTTGATGGATTCATTGAGCAGCTGCGGCATCGGCATCTTCTTGTAGCGACGCAGCATTTCCCGGATGCGGTCGTAGATGACGACGGTATCGTTGAGCGAATAGCCGAGAATGGTCAGCAACGCCGCGATGCTGGTCAGGTCGAAATCGACCTGGCTGATCGACATGAAGCCGATCGTCAGCACGATGTCGTGCACGTTGGCGATCATGGCGCCCAGCGCGAACTGCCATTCGAACCGGAACCAGAGATAAATCAGGATCCCAACGATCGCGAGCATCAGGCCAAGCATGCCGTAGGCCAGGAGCTCGCCCGCGACGCGCGGACCCAGCACCTCGGTGCGCTGAATGTCGACACTGTCGCCAAGCGCGCCACGAAGCTTCTGCAGGGCTGCCTGCTGGGCCGCGTCGCCACCCGGCTGCTCCGCAACGCGGATCAGGACGTTCTCCGGACCGCCGAACTGCTGCAGCTGGACCTCGCCGAGGCCCAGGCCGTCGAGCGAGGTACGCATTGCCGCGATGTCGGCGGTGCCGGACTTCGCCTTCACCTCCAGCAGCGTGCCGCCCTTGAAGTCGATACCGAGGTTCAGGCCATGGGTGAAGAACAGCACGATCGCGACGATCGACAGCGCCGCCGAGATCGGAAAGCTGATGCGACGGAAGCGCGTGAAGTCGAAATGCGTATCGTCGGGGACGATGCGCAGCGACGGCAGCAGGCCGAGGGCCGAGACCACGGTGAGGATGGCAATGAGGACGCCGAGCCCGATGAGAACGGTGTGAGTCACGATCAGGCTCCTAGATCGGCACGCTCTGCGGCCGCTTCCACCGCACCCACCAGGCGACGATCAGCCGGGTCAGGGTGAAGGCGGTGAACACCGTGGTGATGATGCCGATGCCGAGCGTCACGGCAAAGCCGCGCACCGGACCGGTGCCGATGTAGAACAGCACCGCGGCAGCAATGAAGGTGGTGATGTTGGAATCGAGGATGGTGGCGAGCGCCCGCTTGAATCCGGCGTCGATCGCCGAGATCGCATTGCGGCCGCCGCGCAATTCCTCGCGGATGCGTTCGTAGATCAGCACGTTGGAGTCGACCGCGATGCCGACGGTGAGCACGATGCCGGCGATGCCGGGCAGCGTCAGCGTGGCGTTGAGCAGCGACAATAAGCCGAAGATCATGGCGACGTTGATGGCCACCGCGATGTTGGCGAACACGCCGAACAGCCGGTAGGTCAGCAGCATGAAGATGATGACGAGGATCGAGCCGACATAGGCCGCGAGCTGGCCCTTCTCGATCGAGTCCTGGCCGAGTCCTGGACCCACGGTGCGCTCCTCGACCACCGTGAGCGGTGCCGGCAATGCGCCGGCGCGCAGGAGAATCGCGAGATCGTTGGCCGATTGCACCGTGAAATTGCCGGAGATCTGGCCCTGGCCGCCGGTGATGGGCTCACGGATGACGGGCGCCGAGATCACCTTGTTGTCCAGCACGATCGCGAACGGCAGTCCCACGTTCTCCTGCGTGGCCTGCGAGAATTTGCGCGCGCCCGAGGTGTTGAACTTGAAGCTGACGACCGGCTCACCCGTGCGCTGGTCGAAGGTCGCCTGCGCATCGGTCAGGTCGCCGCCGGCGACCAGCACCTGCTTCTTGACCACATAGGGCGTCGGCGGAGGCGAGGCGCTCATCAGCAGTTCGGATTCCGGCGGCACCCTGCCCGCTTGCGCCTGATCCGGCGGCACGGAGGTGTCGACCATGCGGAATTCCATCTTCGCGGTCCTGCCCAGCAGTTCCTTCAGGCGGGTCGGGTCCTGAAGACCGGGGACCTGCACCAGGATGCGGTCGTTGCCCTGGCGCTGGATGACGGGCTCGACGGTGCCGAGCTCGTTGACGCGGCGTTCGACGATCTGGATCGACTGCTCGATGGTCTTGCGCAGGCGATCGAGCACCGCAGCCTGCGGGACGCTCAGGCGGATCACCCCGCCGCCGGCATCAGTCACCTCGAGGTCGCGCTGACCGCTGGATCCCATCAGGCCGCCCAGCGGCTGGGACAGCTCGCGCAACTTGGCAAGCGCCGGCTGCGCATCGGTCTCCTTGGTGATGCGAACCTCGACGGCATCGTTGCGCACGGTGACGCCGCCGGTGAATCCGATCTTGGCGTCGCGCAGGGTCCGGCGAACGTCGTCGCGGACCTGGTCGAGCCGCTCCTTCTTCACATAGGCAGCGTCGACCTCGAGCAGCAGATAGGAGCCGCCCTGGAGGTCGAGGCCGAGCACGATGCGGCGCTGCGCCCAGGCGGGCCAGCTCTTGACTTGCGCCTCGGGGAAGAAGTTGGGGACCGCGCAGAGGCACACGATCAGCGCCGTCAGGATAATCCCCAGCGCCTTCCACCGCGTGAAATACAACATCGACTGGACCTGTCAGATCAGGAGACTTGAGACTCGCGGTGAAGCTCTCACTTCGCCGCGGTGTCGTCCTTGGCGCTCTCTTTTGCGCTTTCCTTGGCCGGCTCGCCCTTGGCGCGCACGCCCGAGATCATCTGGCGCATCTGCCGCACGCGCACGCCGTCGGAAATCTCGAACTCGATCTGGTCGTCGTCGACCACCTTGGTTACCTTGCCGACGAGGCCTCCCGAGGTCACGATGGTGTCGCCGCGGCGGATATTCTTCACGAGCTCGGCGTGGTCGCGGACCTTCTTCTGCTGCGGGCGCAGAATCAGGAAGTACATGATCACGAAGATCAGGGCGAACGGCAGCAGCGACATCAACATGCTGTTGGTGTCGCCAGCGGCCGCGGCCTGGGCATACGCAGGGGTAATCAGCATTCGGACGATCCTCGTGAAAACGGGGGAAAGCCGGTCAGGCCCTCAAAGGCGACCGGTTCGGTCAAATTCGCGCGGACTATAGCGGCCATTGCCCCAATTGCAACGCTGCCAGACTGCCCTTTTGGGCCACCTTGCGGCGGCCCGTCAGGCCCGATAAGGCTGCGTTCTCAGGAACTTCGGACATGCCCAAAAACCATAGCAAAAGCCCGGCCGGCAAAGGCCCCCGCACCCCTGCCAACAAGCCCACCCGCCTCGCGGCAAAACGCCCCACGGCGGCGGTCACCAAGGCAGGCCCGGACCTCCCGCAGGAGCGCATCGTCCGCGCCCTGGAGACCATTGCGGCGCACCTCTCCGCGCAGGGCAAGCCGGCGGTCGAGGCCGAGTCGTTCAAGCGGGCGGACGCCTATGTCTGGCATCCCGACGGACGCCTCTCGGCGGTGCCGCGCGTGAGCCGCGTCGAGCTGTTCCTGCTCAAGGGCGTCGACCGGATGCGCGACATCCTGATGGAGAACACCGAGCGTTTCGCCAACGGCCTGCCCGCCAACAACGCCCTGCTCTGGGGCGCACGCGGCATGGGCAAGTCGTCGCTGGTGAAGGCGGCGCATGCCAGCATCAACGCGGAGCGCAAACCGGCCGACAAGCTCAAGCTGATCGAGATCCACCGTGAGGACATTGAGAGCCTGCCGGCCCTGATGGAGCAGCTGCGGGCCTCCTCCTTCCGTTTCATCGTGTTCTGCGACGACCTCTCCTTCGACGGCAATGATGCCTCCTACAAGTCGCTCAAGGCGGTCCTCGAAGGCGGCATCGAGGGCCGGCCCGAGAACGTCATCCTCTACGCCACCTCCAACCGGCGCCATCTGCTGGCGCGCGAGATGATCGAGAACGAGCGCTCGACCGCGATCAATCCGGGCGAAGCGGTGGAGGAGAAGGTCTCGCTGTCGGATCGCTTCGGCCTCTGGCTCGGCTTCCACCGCTGCAGCCAGGACGAATATCTCGCCATGGTGCGCGGCTATTGCAGCCATTTCGGGATCAGGGTCGACGACGAGACGCTCGAGCGCGAGGCGCTGGAATGGTCGACGACGCGCGGCTCGCGCTCGGGCCGCGTCGCCTGGCAGTTCGTGCAGGAGCTGGCGGGACGGCTGGGTGTGAAGCTGACGGCGTAGTAGCGCGAGCTGTTACCCCGAATTCAACTGTCATCGCCCGCCTTGTGCGCACTTGCGCACTGGAGCGGGCGATGCAGTATTCCAGAGACGGTTGTTGTCAATCGAGAGGCCGCGGCGTACTGGGTCACCCGGTCGAGCCGGGCGACGACACCGTTCGTGCGGAGGCTACGTAAGTCTCACGCCCCGTTGAGGAATTGAAGCGGGTCAACCGGGCTCGATCCCTTGCGGATCTCGAAGTGGAGCTGCGGCGACGCCACCTCCCCGGATTGACCCGACTTGGCAATGACCTGGCCGCGCTTGATGGTATCGCCGCGCTTCACCAACAGCTCACTCGCATGGGCATATGCGGTGACGTATCCGTTGGAGTGCCGAACCAGAACCAGATTGCCGTAACCCTTCAGCTCGTTGCCGGAATAGGCGACGACGCCATCTTCGGCCGCCTTGACCGGCGTCCCCTCGGGCACCGCCAGATTGATGCCGTCATTGGACTTGCCATTGGTCTTGGCACCGTAGCTCGTGACCACCTTGCCGCGGACGGGCCAGCGGAAGGTCGGCAGCGCGCCGGTGGCCTCCGCAGCCTTCGCCGGCGTCTCGGCAGCCTTCTCTTCCACATTGCTCGTGGCCTGGGCGAGCCGCGCGCTCTGCACGGGCGCGGCGGCAGTGGCCATCTTGGTCGCGGGTGCCGGAGCTGCCGCAACAGGCTGGAGCGTTCCGGCCACCGGTGCAGCCGCGACCGGAGCCGCAGCAACCGGCGCCGCGACGGCGGCGGTCTTGGCGCCGGGCACGGTCAGCTTGGTGCCGAGCTTCAGCTTTGCCGACGGATCGATGCCGTTGGCACGGGCGAGCTCTGCCGCCGAGATGCGGTTCTTGCGCGCGATGCTGGCGAGCGTGTCGCCGCGGTTGACGAAGTGCGTGCTCGGCGGTGCCGCGACGGCAGCAACCGGCTTCGCCGCAGGCGCTGCGGCGACTGGAGCTGTCGCTGGCGCCGGCGCCGCTGCCGTTGCCGGCGACGGAATGATCAGTTGCTGGCCGGGCGAGAGCGCCCGCGGACCCTTGTAGCCGTTGGCGGCAAGGATCGCCTGCGGCGTGACGCGATAGCGCTTGGCGAGCACGTCGAGCGTGTCGCTGGTGCCGACGATGATCTTGGTCCCGCCGGCCGGCTGGGCTGCCGCGACCGACCGCGGCGGGACAGTGGCCGTGGTCTCCAGATGCGGTTGCGCCGGAGGCGCATATGAGCTGACGCCGCGTCCGCCGCCGGACACCCCGCCCCCGGAGGCAACGGGATAGGACTGCGGGGCAGATACCGCGGGCGGAGGCAAAGCCTGCGACTGGTAATAACCGGGCTGCGTCTGCGGCCGCGCATATTGCGGCAACTCACGCTGCGGCGGCGGCGGCTGCTGCACCGAACCGGTCTGCTCGGAGGCGAAAGGATTGGAGAAGTTGGTCTGGGACAGCCGCGACGACATGTCGGCGCTGCACCCTGCAAAGCTGAAGGAGATCAGCGCCAGCACCGCGACCTGCGGCACGCGGCGCGAGTAAAGCAACTCGGCGACAGCGGACATGGTTACTCACTCGTACGCAACAGAACTGGTGTTTTAAGTAAACACGCGGCGAGTAAATAACGGCTTAACCCTCACAATAAGATGTTGGCGGCACTGCCGATCCGGATTCTACAGCTCCCGCGCCACCCCGGGCAGTGCCGGCACGAAGCGGACCTCGACGAGTTCCTTGCGCTCGATTCCGGTTTCGCTGCGGGCCAGCCGGGTCAGCGTCTGCACGCCCTGATGCGGGCCGACCGGGGCAATCAGGATGCCCCCGACCTCAAGCCGCTCGACCAGGTTCTCCGGTATCTGCTCCATCGCCGCGGTGACGATGATGCGATCGAACGGGCCGATGTTGGGAGGCAGATTGAGACCGTCACCGAGCATCACCTCGACATTGTGACAATCGAGCTTCTCAAGCCGGGCGCGTGCCGTGTCGGCGAGCTTACGATAGCGCTCGACGGTCAGGACCTGGCCGGCGAGCCGCGATAGCACGGCGGCCTGGTAGCCGGAGCCGGTGCCGATTTCGAGCACCCGGTGCTGCTTCTGGAGCTGGAGCTGCTCGGTCATGTAGGCGACGACGAAGGGCTGGCTGATGGTCTGCCCGCAGGCGATCGGCAGCGCGCTGTCACGATAGGCGCCCTCGCGATCGGCCTCGTCGACGAAAAGCTCGCGCGGCACCTCTTCCATGGTCCGCAGCACGGCCTGATCGCTGATGCCCCGACGCCTCAGCGTGAGCTGAAACATCATCTTTTCCGGCGGGTGCTGGTGGGACGTCATTGCTGCTATCGCTCGTCTCGTCTGGCGGATCGCCGTACTGCACCGCAAGAACCCGAGACGAGAATCTTGTTCCGGCTCAGGAACTCATGATATCCTTTCGGCACAGCATTTGACCACAACAAGGCCTTCAAAGCGCTAAGCCATTTGCGAGGTTTGCGTTCGCCGAAACGCGCATTGCGTCGCCTATCGTTATCTGCGAACGTTTACGAGAATGGGCAAGGACTCAACCATGACTGCGACAGGGCTTTCGGGCCGCTCTGTTTTCCTCGTCGAGGACGAGGTCATGATCAGAATGATGGTCGCAGACATGCTGGAGGAGCTTGGCTACAAGGTTGCCGCCGAAGCGGGCGACATCAATGAGGCCATGCGGCTTGCGCAATCCACCGAGTTCGATCTCGCCATTCTCGACGTCAACGTCAACGGCAAGGTCATCTCGCCGGTCGCCGATGTCATCATGGCCAAGGGCTGCCCGTTCATCTTCGCCACCGGCTACGGCTCCTCCGGCCTGCCCGAGCAATATCGCGACCGGCCGGCGCTCCAGAAGCCGTTTCAGCTCGACGCGCTCGGCAAGACCATCGAGGCTGCGCTTCGCGGCGGCTAACCTTTATTTCAGGGTGAGGCCAAGCTGCTCCGAAAACGCCTCGTCGGTGCGGTCGAGCCTGAGCGGGGTGACCGAGACGTAGCGCTCGCGCAGCGCCGCGAGATCGGTGCCGTCGGCGGGCGTGTCGAGCATCGCGGTCCGCTCGAAGCCGATCCAGAAATAAGGATTACCGCGGCCGTCCCGGCGCTCGTCGATCCTGAGGAAGCCGAGATTGCGCTTGCCTTGCCGCGTGACGCGGATGCCAAGCACATCCTCCGGCGCGCAGGATGGGAAGTTGATGTTGATGACGGTGTCCTTCGGAACGCCGGCGGCGATCACCTTGCGCAGGATATCGGGCCCGAATTTGCGGGCCGTGTCCCACGGCGGCCGTTCGCGGGTCTCGACGCTGAACTCCTGCGACAATGCGAATGACGGCAACCCCAGGATGGTGCCTTCCAATGCGCCGGCAATGGTGCCGGAATAGACCACGTCCTCGGCGACGTTGCGGCCCTTATTGACGCCGGACAGCACGAGATCGGGCAGCTTGGCTCCCAGGATATGGCGCGCTCCCATGATGACGCAGTCGGTCGGCGTGCCGCGCACGGCGAAGTGCCGTGGGCCGACCTCGCGCAGACGCAAGGGATCGTTCAGCGACAGCGAGTGCGACACGCCGGACTGGTCGAGCTCGGGCGCCACCACCCAGACATCATCGGTCAAAGCGCGCGCAATCTCCTCCACGACCTTGAGGCCGGGAGCGTGGATGCCGTCGTCATTGGTGCAGAGAATGCGCATGCGGAAGGTTCGATTCCTGAAAGCGGGTCTGAGCCGTCTTATCCGGCCAGCGCCGATCAGGCAAACCGGACGATTGCGGTCCGGCGGCTGGTTCCCTGGCTGGTCCCGCTAGCGGCGAACGCGCCATTGCGGCAGGAAGCGCGCAAGCCGGCCTTCTGCACGCAGTTGCATCGCCGGCACGACCGGGTTCACGACGGAAGCCTCGATGACGCCGAGCGCCTTCAGCTGCGCGACGAACGGATCGGACGTCGGCTCCTGCGGAAAGCGTTCGCGTGCCACGCTCAGCGCCTTGTCGAAATCCGCGGCATTGACCCCGGGCTTGGCCCGCCGGCTCTGCACGAGATCATCGTCCCAGAGCCGCGCGATCCCGATGTCGAGAACGCCGCGCAGGCGCTGATCGATGGCCTGGATCCCGGCCCCCGTCACCGCCCATTGTCTTCCGACCCAGAAGATGTCGCAGTGCAAGGCCATGAACGGAGGGTTCGCGTGGACGGGCCGGCAGGATAGCCGGCCGCCCGATCTTCGCAACGCGATTCTCGTCATGCCGCGTTTTCGGACGCGAACCGGTGCCCACTTCGCGGGAAAGCGCTTTAGTCGCGCGCGATCACCTTCAGCCCGCCCATATAGGGCTGGAGCACGTCCGGGACCGCGATCGAGCCGTCCTCCTGCTGATAGGTTTCCATCACGGCGATCAGCGCGCGGCCGACTGCGGTGCCGGAGCCGTTCAGCGTGTGCACGAAGCGCGGCTTGCCGTCGGGCCCGCGCGAGCGCGCATCCATGCGCCGTGCCTGGAAGTCGCCGCAGACCGAGCAGCTCGAGATCTCGCGGAACGCCCCGCCCTCGCCCTGCCCGGGCATCCAGACCTCGATGTCATAGGTTTTTTGCGCCGAGAAGCCCATATCTCCTGCGCAGAGCGTCATCACACGGTAATGCAGGTCGAGCTTCTGCAGCACCTGCTCGGCGCAGGACAGCATCCGCTCCAGCTCGTCCTTGCTCACTTCCGGCGTCGTGATCGAGACCAGTTCGACCTTGGTGAACTGGTGCTGGCGGATCATGCCGCGAGTGTCGCGCCCCGCCGCACCCGCCTCGGCGCGGAAGCATGGCGTCAGCGCGGTCAGCCGCATCGGCAATTGCTTCTCATCGAGGATGGATTCGCGGGCGAGATTGGTGAGCGACACTTCGGCGGTGGGGATCAGACCGAGGCGCTCGGTCTTCAGCCGCTCATGGTCCGGCGAGGCGAGCAGCTCGCCCTTGATCGCCCAGAACTGATCGTCCTCGAATTTCGGCAATTGCCCGGTGCCGAACATCACCTCGTTGCGCACCAGGAGCGGCGGATTGATCTCGGTGTAGCCGTGCTCGGTGGTGTGCAGATCGAGCATGAACTGGCCGATGGCACGCTCGAGCCGCGCCAGCCCCTTCTTCAGCACGACGAAACGCGCGCCGGAGAGTTTTGCCGCCGCTTCGAAATCCATGTAGCCGAGCGCGGTGCCGAGATCGTCATGCAGCTTCGGCGCAAAGCCATAGTTGCGCTTGTTGCCGAACACGTGATGCTGCACGTTGCCGTGCTCGTCGAGACCGTCGGGCACGTCCTCGAACGGAATGTTCGGGATCGCGGCCAGCTCTTTGGTCAGCTCATCGTCAGCGGCTTTTGCCGCCGCTTCGAGTTCGGGCATCGTGGTCTTGAGCTCGGCGACCTCGGCCATCAGCTTCGACGCACGCGGCTCGTCCTTGGCCTTCTTGGCATCGCCGATTTCCTTCGAAGCTGCATTGCGCCGCGCCTGCGCCTGCTCGGAGGCGAGGATCGCCGCACGCCGCTTCTCGTCGATCGCGAGCAGCGAGACCGACATCGGCTTCAAACCGCGCCGTGCGAGGCCGGCGTCGAAGGCTTGCGGATTGTCGCGGATCGCTTTGATGTCGTGCATGGCTGTGGTCCTGGATCAGCGCGTAAATAGTCAACGTTTATGCCGACAACTTACATTGGCGCGCTTTCCCCTAGCATTCTGTCATCGCCCGTGAAAGCGGGCGATCCAGTATTCCAGAGACGTCAGTGTTTCCCCGAGGGGCCGCGGCGTACTGGATTCCCCGCTCCAGTGCGCAATTGCGCACAAGGCGAGGAATGACACCGGTGGGCTTGGTCGCCCTACTCCGCCGGATTGGCCGGCGTCGACACGTCAGTGCCGGTGGCAGCCTGTGCGGCGGCCGCTTTCCTCTCCACCATCGCCACCGCGAGGATCGAGCCCTCGTAGAGCGCCATCAGCGGAAACGCGAGGGAGCACTGGCTGAGCACGTCGGGCGGCGTCAGCACGGCTGCGATCACGAAGGCCATGACGATGAAGTAGCGGCGCTTCTCGCGCAACATCGTCGAGCTGACGATGCCGATCCGCCCGAGCAGCGTCAGGATCACCGGCAGCTGGAAGGCGATGCCGAAGGCGAAGATCAGCGACATCATCAGCGACAGATATTCGCCGACCTTGGGCAGCAGCTGGATCTGCGCGGTCTCGTCGCCGCCGGTCTGCTGCATGCCGAGCGAGAAGCGCACCAGCATCGGCAGCACGACGAAATAGACCAGCGCCGCGCCGAGGACGAAGAAGAACGGCGTC
Source organism: Bradyrhizobium sp. BRP23 (assembly GCF_020194135.1). NCBI lineage: Bacteria > Pseudomonadati > Pseudomonadota > Alphaproteobacteria > Hyphomicrobiales > Nitrobacteraceae > Bradyrhizobium > Bradyrhizobium sp. BRP23. The sequence goes on from NZ_JADYVW010000008.1 coordinate 101,868, forward strand.
GCGACCAGATACGGCAGGAACGCCTGCTTCTCGTGCTTGTAGAGCCCGGGCGCGACGAACTTGTAGATCTGCGTCGCCACGATCGGGAACGAGATGAAGCCGGCGCCGAACAGCGCGAGCTTGAGCTGGGTGATGAAATATTCGAGCAGCGCCGTGTAGATGAATTTCGAGTTCTCCGGCCCCGCAATCCACACGAACGGCCAGACAAGCACGTTGTAGATCTGCTTGGCGAAGAAGAAGCAGAAGATGAAGGCCAGGCCAAAGCCGAGCAGCGCCTTGATCAGCCGCGAGCGCAGCTCGATCAAATGGTCCATCAGCGGGGCTTTGCTGGCCTCGATATCGGCGTCGGTCATGACGCTTTGGCGTCCTTGATCGCTTCGGATGGCGCGGTGTCCTGCGCAACCTCTGCCTGTTCGACCTCACGGGTGATCGCGAGCGGCTCGTTCGCGGCCGCATGCGCTTCGGCTTCCATGAAGGTCGACGGCGTCGGGGTCTCCGGTGTCGTGGGCGTGACGGGCGGATCGATGGCAGTAGCGGCCGGCGTCTCGGCCGGCTTGTCCAGCGCATCGATGCGAAGCGCGTCGCTCACGTCCTTCTGGAGCGAGCTCATCGGATTGAAACCCGTGGCGGCTTCCTTGACCTCGTCGAAGCTTTTCTTGAGGTCGGCCATCTCGGCCTCACGCATCGCCTCCTGGAACTGGCCCTGGAATTCGGCCGCCATCTTGCGCGCCTTGCCCATCCACTGCCCGACCGTGCGCAGCACGCCCGGCAGCTCTTTCGGGCCGATGGCGATCAGGGCCACGACCCCGATGAGGACCAGTTCACTCCACCCGATGTCGAACATGAGGTCTTCCGTTCACGCGAAGCCGGAGCCGGCCCAATCCCTTGCGCGCAGGATCGGGCCGCTACCCGCGTCTCGCGTGCTTCTTCCGGCTCAGACGGCCTTGCTGCCGACGTCGGACCGTGTCGCGGTCGGCGCAGCATTGTGCTCGATCGACTTCGCCGGCTCGGGCTTCTCGGCAGCCTTGTCGTCGTCCTGCATGCCCTTCTTGAACGCCTTGATGCCCTGAGCCACGTCGCCCATCAGATCCGAAATCTTGCCGCGGCCGAACAGCAGCAGGACCACTGCGATCACCAAGATCCAGTGCCAAATGCTGAGTGAACCCATCCTGCAACCCTCCAAACGCGCATGGCCGGGGACCCGGCCGATCTCACCGAAACCTAGGCTTGGCAGACCTCAAAAACAAGGACCAAGGCAGCGCCAATTCGCTGTCGGCGCTACGCAATCTTGCTAGTGTTAACTGGTCGCAGGGGCCCGTATTTCGCCGGTACGTCAGTCCTCGGCGCCGCCTTCGCCGCCACCCTCATTGCCGCCTTCTGGCGGGCTCTCAGGCTCGACCGCAGGCGCAAGGGCGAGATCGAGGTCATCGCCCGGTTCCAGCGGATCCTCGTCCTCCCGCAGGGCCGGATCATCCGACGGCGTCGGCACGCTGAACCCGGTGGGCAGACGCGAATCCAACAGTCCCGTCCCCTTCAGCTCTTCCAGGCCCGGCAGGTCGCCGAGCTGTTCCAGGGTGAACTGCGACAGGAACTCCTCGGTGGTTCCGAAGGTTAAGGGCCGGCCCGGTGTCTTGCGCCGGCCGCGCGGCTTGATCCAGCCGGTCTCCAGCAGCACGTCGAGCGTGCCCTTCGACGTGACGACGCCGCGGATCTCCTCGATCTCGGCCCGCGTCACCGGCTGGTGATAGGCGATGATCGCGAGCACCTCGATTGCGGCCCGCGACAGGCGGCGGGTCTCGGTGCTCTCCCGCGTCATCAGCCAGGCCAGATCGCCCGCGGTGCGGAACGTCCATTTATTGGCGACGCGAACGAGATTGACGCCGCGCGAGGCATAATCGGCCTGCAACTGCTCGAGCGCAGCCTTGACGTCGACGCCCTCGGGCATGCGCTTGGCCAGCGTCGCGGTGTCCAGCGGTTCATTCGAGGCGAACAGCAGCGCCTCCAGCAGCCGCAACTCCTCGGGACGCGCCTGGGATTCGTTCTCCATCGGCTCGGCCTCTTCTACCCGCACTTCAGCCAGGCTTGCCATGGCAGATTCTCCTTCTTGCACTTAAGCGACCGGCGCATCAGGCGCAGGAGCTGCGTCCGGGACCGGTTTTGGGCGCCCCTTCCGGAAATAGATCGGCGCAAACGCTTCCTTCTGATTCAGCTCGAGCTGACCTTCGCGCACCAGTTCGAGCGCGGCGGCAAAGCTCGAGGCGAACACCGTCGCGCGCTGCGTCGGGTCGGCGACATGCCGGATCAGGAAGTCGTCGAGAACACCCCAATCGTCCTGCTCGGTGATGCTGCCGACCAGCCGCTCCAGCGTGGCGCGTGCTTCGGCGAGCGACCACACCGTGCGCTTGGCCAGATGCACGCTCGCCAGCACGCGCGACTGGCGTTGCGCGGCATAGGCGGTGAGCAAATCATAGAGCGTGGCCGTGTATTTCGGGTGCTTGATCTCGGCGATGTGCTCGGGCTCGCCACGCGCGAAGATGTCGCGCTGCAATTGTGGCCTGTTCATCAGCCGGTTGGCGGCTTCGCGAATGGCTTCCAGGCGGCGCAGCCGGTTGGCGAGCGCCGTCGCCATCTGCTCGGCGCTCGGGCCTTCCGCGCTCGGCGGCTCCGGCAGCAGCAGGCGCGACTTCAGGAAGGCAAGCCATGCGGCCATCACCAGATAGTCCGCGGCGAGCTCCAGCCGGATCTTTCGCGCGGCTTCGATGAAATGGAGGTACTGGTCGGCGAGCGCGAGAATCGAAATCTTGGCGAGATCGACCTTCTGCTGCCGCGCCAGCGCAAGCAACAAATCGAGCGGGCCCTCATAGCCCTCGACGTCCACCACCAACGCCGGCTCACCCTCGGCGAGCTCTGCGGGCCGCCCGGTTTCGAACGATAGGATTTCTGCAGTCATGCCGATGCCGTGTTTGCCCGTGCGATCAATGCATCCAGTTCGGCGCGTGCGGCCACGCGGTCGAACGGCTGCGGCGGCTTGCGTGCGGCGAGCGCGGCGTTCGCCCGCTCCAGCGCCCCACCGGCCAGTTCAGGTGTCTCGCCGGCGACGTCGCGCATCTCCTCGATGTTGCCGTTGCAATGCAGGGCCACGTCGCAGCCGGCCGCGAAGATCGCGCGAGTCCGCTCGGCGATATTTCCCGACAGCGCGTTCATTGACACGTCATCACTCATTAACAAACCCTGGAACCCGATTGCGCCGCGAATCACGTCAGCAATCATTGTCGCAGATGTCGTCGCCGGATGGGCGGGGTCGAAGGCGCTAAACACAACATGTGCAGTCATCGCCATCGGCAGATCAGCCAGCGGTTTGAATGCGGCGAAATCGGTCCGCTCCAGCTCGTCCCGGGGCGTGTCGACGGTCGGCAGCTTGAAATGGGTGTCGGCGGTGGCGCGGCCATGCCCGGGAATATGCTTGAGCACCGGCAGCACGCCGCCCTGCTCCAGGCCCTCGGTGACTGCACGGGCGATCGCCGCGACCTTGCCCGGCTCCGTGCCGTAGGCCCGGTTACCAATGACCGCATCGGCGCCCGGCACCGGCACGTCGGCCAGCGGCAGGCAATCCACGGTGATGCCGAGATCGGCGAGATCGGCTGCGATCAGGCGGGCACTGAGGCGCGCCGCAGTGAGCCCGAGGGCCGAATCAGTGTCGTACAAATTCGCGAATACGGCCCCCGGCGGATAAACCGGCCAGTGTGGCGGCCCCAGCCGCTGCACCCGTCCCCCCTCCTGGTCGATCAGGACCGGCGCGTCGGGGGCCTTCGCGACCGAACGCAATTCTGCAACCAACGCAGCAACTTGTGCTGGTGTTGCGACATTACGCTTGAACAGGATGAAGCCCCATGGGCGTTCGGCACGGATAAACTCCCGCTCGGCGGCGGTCAGTTCCGTTCCGGATACGCCGGTAATGAAGGCCCGCGTGCTCATAACGGCCGATTAACTCTGCCCCGCGAGGGGGTCAAGGAAACGACCGTTAATTCCTCTGGACGAAGCAGGCAGACAGGCCTGCGGACTTCAGATTGTTGCAGGCTTGCGTCGCTTCCTCGGCCGAACCATAGGGGCCGGCGAAGGCGCGGTAGACGACTCCCTTGCCCTTGTCGGTGAGGTCGACACGCTTGATGACGGGCGAACGGGAGCCGAGCACGCTGCCGTATTTGCTCTGAAGCACCCGGTAGGATGCGGCGGCGCTATCCTCGCTCTGCTGCGAGGAGACTTGCACGATGTAGCCGCCACCGCTGCTGGTGGGCGCGATCTGCGTCGGGTTGGTCGCAGCTATCCGCTGCGGCGGCTCGGCCGACGGGGACGATTGCGGCGCCAGCGACATCGGCTGGTTGGCGCTGGCATTGGCCGAGGTCGGCGGATTGCGCGGCGCGGCGGGCGCAACCGGCGCGGCAACGGGCTTCGGCGCCGCGGGCGCCGGCTTGGCGGCGGCCGATTGCGGCACGGCGCTATCGGTCTGATCGCCCTTCACCGCAACGGTCCTGATCGCGCGCGGCGAATTGTTCGGCAGCGTGCCGTTGCTCGGGCTCGGACCCGCGCTCGGCGGCGGCACGGTGGATGGTGACACGCTCGCCACCGAGGGCGGATTCGCATTCTGGTTCAGCGGCGGGAACACCACGCGCGGCCCGCCCGCCTTGGCGTTGACGTCGACGGGCGCCTCCTCGCGCGGCACGATCTTTTCAGTGCCGTCACCGCTGACCATGCGATCCGGCACCTTGGCCGCGGAGTCCGTCGGCGCCGGCACGATCTTGGTCGGGGTGTTGTCGGCCTTGATGATCGGCGGCTCGCCGCTGCGAGGCGAGCCGATATAGGTCTTGTAGGCGAATGCAGCACCGGTGCCGAGCACGGCAAGCGCCAGGATCGCCGCGACCGTCATCATGCCGCCGCGCTGCTTCTTCGGCTCCTCGACCTCGTCCTCCGGATAGTCGCTCTGGTCGGCGTAAGGGTCGTCGGGATAGGCCGGCTCGCGCTGATAGTCCTGCTCGCCTGTCTCCAGCCGACCATAGAGCGCATCGTCGTAGCGCGACGGATCGGGCTGCGCATACGGCTCCTGATAGGATTGCTCCTGGTAGGCCTGACCATGCTGCTGATAGGCCTGCTCCTGATGAGCCTGATCTTGATGAGCCTGATCTTGATAGGTGTCCTGATAGGCCTGGGGCTGATAAACGACAGGCTCGGGCGCGGCAGACTTGGCGGCGTAGCGATGCAGCGGGTGGACCGGGCTTACGGTGACCGGATAGTCAGGCTCCGGCGCGGGTGCCGGCTGCGGTTGCACGTTGGCACGCCGCATCCATGAGGGCGGCGACGGTGCCTGCTCCGCGTAGTCCTGCTGATCATCGAGCTGGCGGTAATCGTGGTCCTGATAGCTCTGGACCGGCGGACGCGACTGCGCTGCAAACGGATCGGTCTGCCCGATCAGACGGGCGAGCTCGGCCAACGGATCGCTATCCGCCTTCCCATGCTGGTCGCCGCCGCGACCATAGTCATCGGAAGGAAACGGTCTGTCCTGATATCGTTCGGCCATCGTGATGATGCGTCCCTTCGGGAAAGCCGCGCGCCCCTCGACCAAGGCACGGCTTTCAACCCACAAGGCTTTCAACCAAGTCTAAGCGATCCGGCTTCTGCCGGTTACCCCCGAATTCCCCTTAAGTAGTTCGCCCCAAACTACCGCATCTCGTCCGGGGCATGGACGCCGAGGATGGCGAGGCCCGATGCCAGGACCGAGACGACGCCCTGGACCATTGCCAATCGCGCCTTTGTAAGATCTGCATCATTATTGATAATGAAGCGTAAATAGGGCAAATCGCGCCCTTTCGTCCAAAGTGCATGAAATTCGCTGGCTAAATCATAGAGATAAAAGGCAATTCGGTGCGGCTCATGGGCCGCGGCGGCAGCTTCCAGCATGCGCGGATAAATTGCGAGGCGCTTAAGAAGATCGAGCTCGACGGGGTCCGACAGCCGTTCCACCGCCGACTCAGCGAGCCATGCGATCCGCGCGCCGGCATCCTCCGGGAGTTCCGGGAACACCTCGGCGCGAGCATTGCGGAAGATCGAGTGACCGCGAGCATGGCCGTACTGGACGTAGAACACCGGGTTGTCGCGCGACTGTTCCATGACCTTGGCGAGGTCGAAATCGAGCACCGCGTCGTTCTTCCGGTACAGCATCATGAAGCGGACGGCGTCCTGGCCGACTTCATCCACCACTTCACGTAAGGTGACGAAGTCCCCGCTCCGCTTGGACATCTTCACCGGCTCGCCGTTACGCAAGAGCTTCACCAGCTGGACGATTTTGACGTCGAGCGATCCCTTGCCCGAGGTCGTCGCTTTCACCGCCGCCTGCATGCGCTTGATGTAGCCGCCATGATCCGCGCCCCAGACGTCGATCATCTCGGCAAAGCCGCGGTCGAACTTATTCTTGTGGTAGGCGATGTCGGAGGCGAAGTAGGTGTAGGAACCATCCGACTTGATCAGCGGACGATCGACGTCGTCGCCGTAGGCGGTCGCCCTGAATAGCAGCTGCTCGCGGTCTTCCCAATCCTCGACCGGCGCGCCCTTCGGCGGCGGCAGGCGGCCTTCGTAAATGTCGCCCTTGGCCTTCAGGAAGTCGATGGTCTCCGCAACTTTGTTGTTGCCGGTCTCGATCAGGGAGCGCTCGGAGAAGAACACGTCGTGGCGGATGTTGAGGGCGGCGAGATCGTCCTTGATCTCGTCCATCATCATCGCGATGGCCTTGGCGCGCACGGTCGGCAGCCACTGGGCCTCGCTCATCGCGAGCAGCTTGTCGCCATGCTCCGTCGCCAGCGCCTGCCCGACCGGCTTGAGGTAGTCGCCGGGATAGAGCCCTTCCGGGATCGCGCCGATGTCCTCGCCGAGCGCCTCGCGATACCGCAGGAAGGCCGAGCGCGCGAGCACGTCGACCTGGGCGCCGGCGTCGTTGATGTAATATTCGCGCGTGACGTCGTGACCGGCGAACTGGAGCAGGCTGGCCAGCGCGTCGCCGAATACGGCGCCGCGGCAATGGCCGACATGCATCGGCCCGGTCGGATTGGCCGACACGTATTCGACATTGACCTTGGCGCCGCCCCGGATGCGGCCGTAATCGGCGCCTTCGCGCAGCACCGTACGCAGCGCCTCGGCCCAGGCGGCCGGCTTCAGCGTCAGATTGATGAAGCCGGGACCGGCGACATCGACCCTGGCGATGAGCGCGTCGGCACGCAGCCGTTCGGCAATCTGCTCGGCGAGATCGCGCGGCTTTGCCTTTGCCTCTTTCGCAAGCACCATGGCGGCGTTGGTCGCCATGTCGCCATGGGAGGCATCGCGCGGCGGCTCGACGACGACGCGGGAGAAATCGATGCCCTCGGGCCAGCTGGAATCCGCCGCAAGCGCGCGGCAGGCGCCGTGCACGCGTGCGAGCACGTCGGCGAACAGATGCAGCGATGAGGATGTCTGGGGCATGGCCGCCGCCTAACGCAAATCCGGGGTCGAGTCAAAGAGCCGCTGGTGCTCGGTCAGGGCGAAACGGTCGGTCATTCCGGCGATGAAATTGCCGATCCGACGGGCCCGGTCGCCCTCATCGTCCGCCTCCGACCCCAGCAGCCATTCCGGCGGCAGCTCGCTGGGGGATTTCAGGTATTTTGCGAACAGGTCAAACAGGATCTGCTCGGCCTCGCCCATCACCCGCATCACCCGCGCGTGGCGGTACATGTGCTGGTACAGGAAGCGTTTGATGGCGGCCTCTTCCTCGGCCACTTCGGCGGGGAACGCGACCAGCGCCCGGCTCTGCCGGCGGACATCCTGGGCCGATTGCGGCTTCACGGCCGCGAGGTTCTTCCCTGTCTCCGCAAACACCGCTCCGATCAGGTGCGAGATCAGCTCGCGCACCAGCTCAGCACCGCGCCGGACGTCTTCAAGATCGGGATAATGCGCCGCAGTCTCGGCGATGATCTCCGCCGTCAGCGGCATCACCTTGAGATCGTCGAGCTGGAACAGGCCGGCGCGCAGACCGTCATCGATGTCGTGGGCATCATAGGCGATGTCGTCGGCGATCGCGGCGACCTGCGCCTCCAGCGAGGCGAAGCTCCACAATTCGAGATCGTAGGTCTTGACGTAGTCGGCGATCCCGACGGGAACGCCATGCTCGCGGTAGCCCCCGACCGGGGCGCCGCTGCGGTCGGTCAGCGGACCGTTATGCTTGACGATGCCTTCCAGCGATTCCCAGGTCAGGTTGAGCCCGTCGAACTCGGGATAGCGGTGCTCGAGCGAAGCCACGACGCGCAGCGTCTGGGCATTGTGGTCGAAGCCCCCGAACGCCTTCAGACAGGCGTCCAGGGCCCGCTCGCCGGCATGCCCGAACGGCGGATGACCGAGATCGTGCGCGAGCGCCAGAGTTTCGGTGAGGTCCTCGTCGAGCCCGAGCTGGCGGGCCAGCGCGCGGGCGATCTGGGCCACCTCCAGCGAATGGGTCAGCCGGGTGCGGTAGTGGTCGCCCTCGTGGAACACGAACACCTGGGTCTTGTACTTGAGGCGGCGGAACGCGGTGGAATGGATCACCCGATCGCAATCGCGCCGGAACGGGCTGCGAGTCCGGCTCGGGGGCTCGGCGACCAGTCGGCCGCGGCTGCGATCGGGGTCGCAGGCATAGGGCGCGCGGGGGGCTGCCATTCCGACGGACACGGCGAATTTAGTCCCTACCCATTTGATTCTGCGTATGGTGGCACTTAACTATGTCGGGCGCGGGATACCAAATGAATTGGGTATGACGCCGGGACTATTGGAGACCAGCAATGACGACTGCCGTGACCATCAGCGACCGGGCCGCACGCCGGATTGGGGAGATCCTCAAGGGCGAAGGCTCGGGCGCGATGCTGCGCATTTCGGTCGAGGGCGGCGGCTGCTCCGGCTTCCAGTACAAGTTCGACATCGACCGCGCCCGCACCGACGACGATCTCGTGATCGAGCAGGACAATGCGGTGGTGCTGGTCGATTCCGCCTCCCAGCCGTTCCTGGCGGGGTCGCAGGTCGATTTCGTCGACGACCTGATCGGCGCCTCGTTCCGCGTCAACAATCCCAACGCCACCGCGTCCTGCGGCTGCGGGACGAGCTTCTCGGTCTAGCGCACCTACGCGCCCGTTATCTGCCTTTCCTCCTCCGTCCAAGCCACCTCGACCGGCATCAACGTCGGCTGGAGCGGTGCGTCCTCCGACATGACGTGACCGTCCAGCGCCCGCAGGAGCGCTCCGACCAGTGCCGGCTTGCGCAGCGGCTTGGCCAGGAAGTCCGACATGCCGGCTTCGCGGCAGATCTTGATGTCCTCGGGGAAGGCGTTGGCGGTCAGCGCGACAATCGGCAAGGCTTCGAAGCGCTCGCCTTGCGCGCGGATCGCGCGGGTGGCGGCGAGCCCGTCCATGTCGGGCATGCGCACGTCCATCAGCACGACGTCGTAATTGCCCTCGCAGGCTGCCGCGACGGCTTCGGTCCCGTCGGTGACGACACGCAGCTCGATGTCGAATGCCCCCAGCATCTTGCTCACGACCATGCGGTTGACCGCATCGTCCTCCGCGACCAGCACCTTCAGCGGCCGGTCGAGACCGGAGATCCGGGCCTGGAGCTCGTCGGCTTCGTCGCGGCCGCCAGCCTGATCGGACGCCTGCGCCTGGCTCCAGGGCAGGACCAGCGTGAAGCGGAAGGTCGAGCCCTCTCCCGGCGTCGAGATGACGCCGATCGTGCCGCCCATCTGCTCGATGATCCGCCTGCTGATGGCAAGGCCGAGGCCAGTGCCGCCGAAGCGGCGGCTGATCGAGGCATCAGCCTGGGCGAAGTCGCTGAACAGCAGGTCGAGCTTGTCGGGCGCGATACCGATGCCGCTGTCGGTCACCGTCCATTCGACGGTCGCCAGCAGGTCGCGCCGCGCCTGGCAGGTCGCCGATATCGTCACCTCGCCTTCGTCGGTGAACTTCACCGCGTTGGAGGCGAGATTGAGCAGCACCTGGCGGATGCGCGCGGCGTCGCCGCGGAGCGTCGGCGGCAGGTTCGGATCAAGCTCGACCTTGACCGTGAGCCCCTTGCTCTTGGCGCTGGCGCGCACCACGGTCGCAACCGTCTCGACCAGCGCCCGCGGCGCGAAGTCGATCGCCTCGAACTGGAAGCGGCCAGCTTCCAGCTTGGAGAGGTCGAGAATGTCGTTGAGGATGCGCTGGAGGTTGTCGCCGGACTCGCGGATCGTGGTGACGGCCTCGCGCTGCTCCGGATCGAGCCTGGTTTCGAGGAGCATGCTGGCAAGACCGAGCACGCCGTTCATGGGCGTGCGGATCTCGTGGCTCATCACCGCCAGGAAGTCTGACTTGGCGCGGCTTTCGGCCTCGGCCTTTTCCGCGCGCCAGCGCTCGGTGACGTCGCGCCCGAAGCCGCGATAGCCCAGGAAATGACCGTCACGATCATGGGCCGGCTTCGCCGTCAGCGACCACAGCCGGGCCTCGCCGCCGGCGACGACCTTGAGATTCATCTCGTGCAGCGGCTCGGCCTGCTCCATCAGGCCGACGATGTTGTAGGCCGCTGACTTGTCCTCGGGGCAGAGCATGTCGAGCACGTCGGCGAACTGCGCGCCTTTCAGCAGCGGAAGCGGCAGCTGCGCGACGTCCGCGAAGCGTTGCGGCACGTCGACGAGGCGTCCCTCGGCATCGGTCTGCCAGAGCCAGTCGCTGGCGTTCTCCTGAAAATCCTTCAGCAGCAGCGAGATGATCTCGGTCTGGCGCTCGAGCTCGAGCTGGGCCTTGAGATTGCCGAGGAAGAGGTTGCCCTGGGAGACGATGTTGCGCGCCATGAAGAATGCGAACAGCAGCAGGAACACGGCGGTCACCAGATATGGGCCGGTGCCGCACAGGAGCAGCGCACCGGCGCAGGCGATCGTCATGGTCGCGAGATAGACGAGGCCCGCGCGCGGGAAGGTCGAGAGCGTGAAAGCGCCGCCGGACATCATGCCGACCATCAGGCAGGCCAGGAGCAATTGACTGGTCGGCTCGATGCGGCTGAACAGAGCGAGCGGCAGCGCGCCCCAGATCGCGGCGAGAAAAAACGCCTGCCGCAGCATCTGCCGCGCCGCGTGCGGCGATGTCTCCTGCGGCGGGTTCTGATGCGACTTGTGCCACGCGCGCACCGCGAGCGAAGCGGTGGCGGCGAGCGTCAGGCCCCAGATCGCGAGGAAGTCGTTCCAGCCCCTGCCCCAGAACAGGATCAGCACGATGGCGACGTTCAACATCGTCACGGCCATCGTCACGGGGATCAGCTGGGTCACCGCGTCGATCTGCTTGGCGCGGATGCGGCGGATCTCGCGCTCGCTGAGATCGGCGGTCAGACCGTCCTCGATCTCGAAGCCGCCGAGCCAATACAGGAACGCGCCGATCAGGCCGTCACGCGGCTGAGTTCGATTCATCGCCTTGTCCGGCCATCCATCCGAGGAACCTCTTGACGATCAATGGCCTGCGGCCTGCTTAAGCCGGGTTAATTTTGTGGGAGATTTTGCGGCCGGCTTGACGGGTGCGTTTGCATTTTGTTCTAACCAAGACCCCCCCCGCCCGGAGCCCTCCCAATGCCCATCAGAGTAGCCACCTGGAACGTGAACTCGGTCCGGCAGCGGATCGATCTGCTCCTGACCTGGCTGAAAGAGTGCCAGCCGGACATCGTCTGCCTGCAGGAGATCAAGTGCGTCGACGAGGCCTTTCCGCGGCTGGAGATCGAGGCACTCGGCTACAACGTGGTGACGCACGGGCAGAAGACGTTCAACGGCGTCGCCCTGCTGTCCAAGCTCAGGTTCGACGAGACCAAGTCGGGCCTTGCCGGCGACGACGAGGATAGCCATGCCCGCTTCCTCGAAGGCGTGGTCACGCTGAAGCGAGGGGTGCTGCGCATCGCCTGCCTCTATCTGCCCAATGGCAATCCGGTCGGGACCGATAAATATCCCTACAAGCTCAAATGGATGTCGCGGCTTCTTGATTATTCGAAGGAGCGACTCAAGGAGGAGGTCCCGCTGATCCTGGCCGGCGACTTCAACGTCATCCCGCATGCCCGCGACGTGCACAATCCGGCCGCCTGGACCGAGGACGCCTTGTTCAAGACCGAGACGCGCGAGAGCTTCCAGTCCCTGCTCGGCCTCGGCCTCAGCGACGCCTTGCGCGCCGTCACCGACGAGGGCGGGCTCTACACGTTCTGGGACTACCAGGCCGGGGCCTGGCAGAAGAACCAGGGGCTGCGGATCGACCACTTGCTGCTGTCGCCGCAGGCCAGCGACAAGCTCGCCAATGTCGGCATCGACAGCTATGTGCGCGGCTGGGAAAAGCCGTCGGACCACGTGCCGGTGTGGGCGGATCTGGATCTCGAGGCGGCTTAAGGCCGCCTCAGCCGATCACTCCCGACGCCCCTGCACCCATTGCTCCAGCATTTGCAGGGCCATAGCGCGGTCGTCGTCGGAGGCCTTGGCGAAGGCGCGGTTGTAGCTTTCCTTGATCCAGACCTCGTCGGCACCGGCGCTGTCGCGCGCCAGCGTCAGCCACATCAGGCCGCGCGCGGCCTGCCGCGGCAGGCGGTCGCCGTTGAACAGCATCTGGCCGAGCAAGGCCTGGGCCTGGTGCTGGCCCTTCTGCGCGGCGAGGCCAAGCCAGCGCGCGCCATAGCGGTAGTCCTCGCGCGAGGCGTCCGGGGTCTTCAGGTACAGACGGGCGAGGTCGTACTGCGCGTCCGCGTTGCCGAAATAGGATGCGGCATAGGAGAACATCTCGCGGGCGCGGTCCGGGTCGGCCTTGACCTTCGAATTCGGGATGCCGGCCAGATAGTAGCGGCCGAGGGCGACGAAGGCGTTGGCCACGATCTGCGCCTGCGGCGCCGACGGGCTGTCCTCGGCATGCGCGTTCGCGATCCGGCTGAAATATTCGAAGGCACGCAAATCGTCCTGGGCGACGCCGTCGCCGTTGGCGTACATGCGGCCGAGCTTCCACTGCGCGATGGGGTGGCCGCCCTCGGCGGCATATTGCAAGGCGCTGAGCGAGGTTTCCTGGGTCGCGACCTGCGGCGGAACCTTGGTGCGCACCGCACCCGCAGCGCCGGGCAAGGTCGTCACGACCGGGATGGTGGCGTCCTTCGGGTTGACCGGCGCACCGTCGAAGCCGAACGCCGGCGCGGCCAGCGCAGCCGCCCCCAACACAAACGCAACTGTGGCACGCCTAAATGTCCGCATAGCACTGTTTCTCGTGCGCGCCGCCCGGATGGGTCACTGCCCCCCCGACCGCCGGTCCAACCTGCTGAGCATATTTCCAGAGCGCACCCGACGTGTGGTTAGTCGCGCGGGCGCTCCATTTGGTTCTGCGCTGGGCGAGCTCGGCGTCGCTCAATTTTACGTTAAGAGTACCGGCCACCGCGTCGATCTCGATGACGTCGCCGTCCTCGAGCAGCCCGATCGGGCCGCCGACCGCCGCCTCCGGCCCGACATGGCCGATGCAGAAGCCGCGGGTGGCGCCGGAGAAGCGGCCGTCGGTGATGAGCGCGATCTTGCCGCCCATGCCCTGGCCGGTCAGCGCTGCCGTGGTCTGGAGCATTTCCCGCATGCCGGGACCGCCCTTCGGCCCCTCGTAGCGGATCACGATGACTTCGCCTTCGCGGTAGGTGCGATTCTGGACCGCCTCGAACGCGTCCTCCTCACGGTCGAAGCACCTGGCCGGACCGGTAAACCTGAGGTTGGACATTCCCGCGACTTTCACGATCGCACCTTCTGGCGCCAAATTGCCCTTCAGGCCGACCACACCGCCTGTCACGGTGATGGGCTTGTCTGCCGGGTGCACCACGTCCTGGTGCGGATTCCATTTCACGCTCTTGAGGTTTTCGGCGATCGTGCGGCCCGTGACGGTAAGGCAATCACCGTGCAGGAAGCCGTTGTCGAGCAGCGTCTTCATCAGAAGCGGTATGCCACCTACTTCAAACATGTCTTTGGCGACATAACGGCCACCCGGCTTCAAATCCGCGACATATGGTGTCTTTTTGAAGATTTCAGCGACGTCGAACAGGTCGAACTTGATGCCGACCTCGTGCGCGATCGCAGGCAGGTGCAGCGCAGCATTGGTCGAGCCGCCGGATGCAGCGACCACGGCGGCCGCATTCTCCAGCGCCTTGCGGGTAACGATGTCGCGCGGCCGGATGTTCTGGGCGATCAGGTCCATCACCTTCTCGCCCGCGGTCATGCAGAAGGCGTCACGGATTTCATACGGTGCGGGGGCACCGGCCGAGTAAGGCAGCGCGAGGCCGATCGCCTCAGACACGGTCGCCATGGTGTTGGCGGTGAACTGCGCGCCGCAGGCGCCGGCCGAGGGACAGGCGACGCGCTCGATCTCGTCGAGGTCCTCGTCCGACATGGCGCCGACCGAATGCTTGCCGACCGCCTCGAACATGTCCTGCACGGTGACCTGCTGCCCGCGGAAATTGCCGGGCAGGATCGAGCCGCCATAGATGAAGATCGAGGGCACGTTGAGGCGGACCATCGCCATCATCATGCCCGGCAGCGACTTGTCGCAGCCGGCGAGCCCGACGAGCGCGTCATAGGCATGGCCGCGCACGGTCAGCTCGACCGAATCGGCGATGCATTCGCGCGACGGCAGCGAGGAGCGCATGCCGTCATGGCCCATGGCGATGCCGTCGGTCACGGTGATGGTGCAGAATTCGCGCGGCGTGCCGCCGGCGGACGCGACGCCTTTCTTCACCGCCTGCGCCTGACGCATCAGCGCGATGTTGCAGGGAGCAGCTTCGTTCCAGCACGAGGCGACGCCGACGAAGGGCTGGTGGATCTGCTCGGTGGTAAGACCCATGGCGTAGAAATAGGACCGGTGCGGCGCGCGCGCAGGGCCTTCCGTCACGTGACGGCTCGGCAGCCTTTGCTTGTTGATCTTCGCGCCCATCGCAACCAGCTTGTCCGGCCAACCCTTTCAGACCCGAAAAATCAGAGCCAAGATTTGAATCGACCTTGGGATTTTCTCGTCGCCTTCGAAGACCGCCACTGCCCTTAAAACATTAGAGCGATTTTATTCATGTTCGGGTGTGGCCAAAAAGCGGCGGCGATGCGAACCGCCGGTGATAAGGGTTAAATCCGATGTGGGTGTTGCACAGACAGCACAATCGTTACCGGGAAGACACGGGTTTGCTTACGGCGATACCTCGCTAAAGTGACGATCCACAACCTGAGATCTTTCGGAAGGCACAGAACATCCACTCTGGACGACAGGCGGGGCATTCCCGAAGTGAGTCGGCGGCAGCCCCACGCGAAGCGATGCGCATCGCTCGTGTCCCGGACAAGTTGCAACGCGCGGGGCGTTGCGGCGCAGAGCCGGGACCCAGGGCGACATGGTACGGCGCAGATGGATGGGCCCCGGCTCGGCAGCGCATCGTCGAACCGGACGATGCTTCGCATCGCCGGGGGGACGCTGCGCTGCGTCCGGGGCACGAGAGAGTAGCGCTCGCTCTCTCCTCCTCGTCATTGCGAGGAGCCCTTGCGACGAAGCAATCCAGAATCCCGCCGCGGAAAGATTCTGGATTGCTTCCGCCTTCGCCAAAGGCTTCGGCGGACAAGTCGCTGCGCTCGCAATGACGGAGTGTGAGGCGACGCTGCGTTCTCCAAGTAACACTGTCATTCCCCCCGAAGGCGGGGAATCCAGTACGCCGCGGCCTCTCGATTCAATCACTGGCGTCTCGGAGTACTGGATCGCCCGGTCAAGCCGGCGATGACACCGAATGTGTGGACGCAGACGTGCGTACTCGGCCTCGCGGCTGCTTCGCCCGAGCTTTGCTTCGTCTCGCCGCCCTCAGATGCAAGAGGGCGCAGGGAAGGCCGGGTGCCGGCGGCACCCGCGGTCCGCTGCGCTAGAGCACACGCAGGAAGAACCGCACAGCAGCATACAGGTGAAGCCCAACACACGGCCTTCCCTGCGCGATGGTCGGACGGCTTATGCCGCGCTCTCCCGGGAGCCGAGTTCCCTCTGGCCTCCCTCGCTCCCGCGAAAGTCGCCGGCACCGCGCCGGTTGACGCCAATGCCGCATTCGCCAGAGCTTGACCGTAGCAACGACGGCCAGGACCACACGGTTTTGCCGTACGCGCGGTTCGTTGGCGCCGCAGGGTTCGACGGCGTTGTGCACGTTGCCATCGAAATGCCGGCGCGACGAACCTGACAGCGCCGCTCGTCCGTACGAAGCCTCGGGGCTCACGGAGAGCAATCCGCCCTGCCCTCAGCTCTCGTACACGACGCTGCCGCGTCCACCGCAAGCCCGGCTCGCGACAATGACGACCTCATGATCGCCCCTCGAGATTGAGCCGGGATGGGCGACACATACGTCATTTCCGAATTTCGGTAAAGCGGAATATTTTTATGCGGGCAGATTGACAGAGAAGCGAAACATCGACGAGACGGCGACGCCGAACATCAGGACCGCCCGCGCGAGCGTTGCGCCTGGGCCCAGGCGACAGCGACATCGCGTGGCGGGGCATCCACGCGCTTGATGGGGGTCAATTCGCCGGAGGCCGAGACGATCGCCGTTTCTTCGCGGCGGCAACGCGTGCAGACGAAGCGGACCTCGTGCGGCGACGCCGACCAGCTCGACCGTTTCACATTGGCCGCCATCGGCCAGGCATCGCAATGCGAGCACGACACCAGAAATCGACCGGGATCGAGCATACCCATTCCATTGGACTCCGCGTCCTGCCGCCTCCTTCAATGATTAATCCATGTGAATCGTTCCGGTGCTACAGCACCGCCGGCATTGGCTCGAGTGCCCTACCGGTTCCGCGCATCCGCAAAGTGCTCAGCGGGCGCCCTTGAGGGTGCAGGAGGTCGTGCAGGTGACCGTCGTGCCGCGGTCGCACGTTTTGCAGGCGCTGACGCACTGGTTCATGTCGCGTGGATTGTAGCTGTAGTTGCGCAACGGACAGGCCGCATTCGTCGAGCCGGTGATGTCCTGCTCCTGATCGCAGGCCGCCGTCATGAGCGCGAATATGATCACTGCAACGAGGCGCATGGGATTGCCCTGTCAGACATGGCAAATCACACTCACGAGGCGCGCTGCATTGCAGCGAACCCCGGCCTTCCCACCAACGAGTGTCGCCGACCGGCGATGCTCGCTTGCTCCAAGGATGCGCGCCAAACGTTAAGAACGGATTTCAGCCGGCTCAGGCCGCAGCCGTCGTCGCGATCGCCTGCCGGATATCGACGGCCAGCTGACGGTACTGTTCCCCGAGCTTCAAATAGAACTCGCGCTTGCTGCTGTCGGTGGCGAGCTTGGCGATCAGCTCGCATTCGGCGGTGAGCGTCTCGAACCGTTCCAGCCTGTCTTCGAGATGTGTCATCGGCGTGTCCCCCATCAGACGCCTCATGGACATCCAACCTAAGCCCGGGAAATAGGTCACGGCGAACATCGTTATGGAGTAGCATCTTTTTTCCGGCGCGGCGTGCCGACCGCAAAGGCACGGCTATTTCTGCTCCAGCCGCCAGACGCCGTCCCAATCGGGATCCGGCGGATTGGCCACAAATTGAGCGATGCGGCCGAGCATCGTGCGCGAGGGGCCGTCGCCGGGGACCGCCTCGAGCGCCGCGTTGAAGGCGGCGCGGGCCTCGTCGAAGCGCCGCGCACGATAGGCGGCGAGACCATCGGCATAATGCGTGCGCAAGCTCACTTGCGCATCGCTGAGCGCGCCCGGTCTCGCCATCAGCTCGAAGATCGCCTGCGGCGCGCTTTGGCCCGCGACCGCCAGACGATCGATCTCGCGCAATTCCAGGCGCGATCCGATCCCGTCCGCGGTCGCCTGCGAGATCAGGATGCGGGTGCCGTAGACCTTGTTGACGGCCTCCAGCCGCGAGGCGAGATTCACGGCATCGCCCATCACGGTGAAGCTCATCATCAGCTCGGAACCGATACTGCCGGTCAGGACCTCGCCCGTGGCGATGCCGATGCGAAGATCGCACGGCGCCGGCATGGCGCGGATGCCGAGCAGGTCCGGCAGCTGCTTCTGCAGCGCGGGCACCTGATCGGTCATCTCGACGGCGGCGAGCCCTGCGAGCAGACCCTGCTCATCCTCCTCGATGAAGGGCGGCCCCCAATAGGACATGATGGCGTCGCCGATATATTTGTCGATGATCCCGCGATTGTTCCTGATGGGAGCGGACATCACGGTGAAGTAGTGGTTCATCACCTTGACGAGGCCGCGCGGCGTCATGCCCTCGCTCATCGAGGTGAAGCCGCTCATGTCGCAGAACAAGATGGTCATCACCCGGCGCTCACCGTCGATGGCGACCTCCGGCCGGTCGATCAGGCCCTGCACCACCTTCGGGTCGATGTAACGGCCGAAGGTCTCGCGAATGCGCTCGTTGTGCCTGAGCTGCTCGATCATGCGGTTGAAGGCGGCAGCGAGCTCGCCGATCTCGTCCTGTGTCGAGACGGTGATGGGCTTGTCGAACCGGCCCGCCTCGACCTCGCGGGCGCCGGCCAGCAGCAGGCGCACCGGTCGCGTGATGCCGCTACTCACCAGCAGCGCAAACACGAAGCCGACGATCGCCGCGAGCAGGGTTACGACCCCCGACACGATGATGGTCTGGTGCTGGCGGCCGATCACCTGAGACGTCGAGAAATAGACCTGCGCCAGCATGTCGGCGCGGATCGCATCGACCTTCCGGTTGAACGCATCGCGCAGCGTGTCGAGGTGTTCCAGCGTGCCGCGGGCCGCGGCCATATCCTTGGCGTCGACCTGCTTGAGCAGTTTCGCATTGCCCTCGTCCAGATCGCGCCGCAGCTCGGTGACGGAGCTTTCGATCCGGACATCGAGCCGTGCCAGCGCGGCGTTGTCGGAATACGTCCTGGGGTCGTCGATGATCGCGTTGATGAGCTTGCGAGCGGCCTCGGCCTCCCGCTCGAAATTGCGGTCCAAGGCCTCGAAGTCGCGAAGCCGCGCCGCGTAGGCCTCCTCGTCCGACGGCGCCTCCATCCTGGTCATCACCATCCGCCGCTGCGCCAGCGCCCGTTCCAGCGAGCGGATGTTCGCGCGCGCCAGATGGCTATAGGCGGGGATGTAGCGGTTGGTCAGCTCGTCGAGCAAAATGCCGACCTGGCTGGACATCACCATCGACAGGATCGAGGTGACCAGCATCAGGACGATCAATCCGAGCGCGATGCCGACGATCTTGCGCCGGATCGACTGGTTGAAAATCGGCATAGGTACAGGGCAAAGGTTGAAAGGATGAAGAGAAGGCACTCATACACCGGATTTCGCCGAGGGAACACGCGCAATCTGGCCGTTCCGGCGTCCTGTACCGTGCGCAATCGTCGCGCGAGTCCAGATCGTTAACAAAGGTTAAAGCCACTGCCTCTTCCGTCCTTTCGGAAGTTCCCCAGTTCCAATCCGTATTTTGCCGCATTGTTGCGACAGCCTGAGGATGCGACACGATGCCGACGCATCGTTCGGTACTTTGATTCGCAAGCCGCATGTCGCGGACCTTGGTTTGTAGTGGTTTTCGCAGGGGGGACCATCCAATGAACCAGTGCCTACGCTCGCTCGCGTGTGTCGTTGCCGTGGCCGCGATGGCCCTCCTTCCCACCGAGCTTGCGGCGAAGAGCAGTCAAAAATCATCCGCACCGAAGAAGACGCATGAGGCGAAAGCGGGCAAGCACCGCCACGCCTCCGCCGGCAAAGCGCGGCACGGCAAGCACGCCGAGGCCAAGCGCAAATCGAAGAAGGCGGTCGAGGAGCCCGCGGCCAAGCCGGCGCTGCCGCCGCTGACCGGCGATCTCGCCGCGCTGAAGGACGCCATCGACCTGACGCGCAAGGGCAAGACCGAAGACGCGAGCGCTGCGCGCGACCGCATCACGGACCCTGCCGGACAGAAGCTCGCCGACTGGTTCATGCTGCGCCATCCCGACAGTACCGCGAATTTCAAGCGCTACGCCGCCTTCCTCGCCGCCAATCCCGGTTGGCCGAGCAGCGCCCTGCTCCGCCGCCGTGCCGAGGCACGGCTGTGGCAGGAGAAGGCCGACGCGGCCATCGTGCACAAGTTCACGATGGATCGCCCGACCAGCGCCAAGGGCAAGTTCGCACTCGCGCGCGTCCTGCTCGCCGAAGGTGAGACCGACAGGGCTGCGCGGCTGGTCCGGGAAACCTGGCGCGCGGAGGAACTGTCCGAGCGGAGCGAAGAGGACTCCTATGCGGCGTTCGGCGACCTTCTGTCCGCCGACGATCACCGCGCGCGCATGGACAAGCGCCTCGGCGCCAAGGATTATGCAGGTGCGCGGCGCGCGGCGAAGCGGCTCGGCGAGGACGCGCTCGCGATCGTGAAGGCCTGCGCCGCCGTCACCGGCAAGGCGAGCAAGGCCAAGGATCTGCTCGAGGACGTCGCGGCCGAGGAGCGACGCGATCTCGGTTACGTGCTGTGCCGCGCGCAGTGGCATCTTCAGAACGACCGCATCGACGACGCGGCCGAGGTGATCCTCGCTGCCAAGCCCGACATGATGGCCGCGCAGGACACCGATGCCTGGTGGCGCGAGCGCCGCATGCTGGCGCGCAAGCTGCTCGATCAGGGCAAGGCCAGGATCGCCTATGACGTGGTGCACACGGCCGCGGTGCCGGAAAAGGAGGTCTACCGCGTCGACTATCACTTCATGTGCGGCTGGATCGCGCTACGCTATCTCGACGATCCCAAGACGGCGATGGTGCATTTCGCCTCGATCGACGCTGGCTCGTCCAATCCGATCGCGCTGTCGCGGGCGCATTACTGGCGCGGCCGCGCGGCCGAAGCCATGGGCGCGGCGGCCGACGCGCGCATGAGCTACCGGGCGGCGGCGCGCTATCACACCGCCTATTACGGCCAGCTCGCCCGCGCCAGGCTCGGCCTCGACGGCATCGAACTGCGTCCGCCCTCGCCGGTGCTGGCCTCGGCCGATGCGCAGCTTGCGGACGAGCGCGTGCGCGCCGCCGACATGCTCTACGGCATCGGCGAGCGCGACATGGTGTTCTATTACGCCGAGGATTTCGCCAAAGAGAGCACCGACGTCGCCGCGCTGGAAGCGCTCGGCGAGCTTGCGGGCCGGCGCAACGATGCGCGCGTGATGCTGGAGGTCGGCAAGACCGCGCTGGCGCGCGGGCTCGCGCTTGACCATTACGCCTTCCCGACCATCGGCATCCCCGAGCACAAGCAGGTCGCACCGGCGATCGAGACCAGCGTGATCTATTCGGTGGCACGCACCGAGAGCTCGTTCGAGCAGCGCGACAAGTCGCATGCCAACGCGGTCGGGCTGATGCAGGTGACGCCGGAAGCGGGACGCGACACCGCGAAGCGCTTCGGCCTGACTTACGACTGGGACAGGATGGTCTCCGACCCCGTCTACAACACGCAGATGGGCGCCGCCGAGCTCAGCGCGCTGTTCTCGGAATATCGCGGTAACCAGATCATGACCTTCGCCGGATACAATGCCGGCCGCGGCCGCGTGCGTGAATGGGTGCAGAAGCGCGGTGATCCCCGGGACCCCAACATCGATCCGGTCGACTGGGTCGAGCGCATCCCGCTGTCCGAGACGCGCAACTACGTCCAGCGCGTGATGGAGAACGTGCTGGTCTACCGGGCAAGGTTCGAGGGCAGCAGCATGATCGCCGGCAAGAGCGACCGGCGCGTGGTGACGCACGAGGCCAGCGCAACGGAGCCAGCGGCGGCCGCAGCACCCATTCCCTGATCAACGCCGCCGGGGCTGGACGCGGCGCCTGCAAGAATACGGTGCTGCGGCTTCTACGCGCGTGCAGCCGCGCAGCTAAAGCGCGATGCGATTAGGATGAATCGTCATCGCGCTTTACGTTATTGTTTGAGCATGATCGTTTCGGAAAACCGCTTCACACTTTTCCGGATCATGCTCTAGGTGTCACCTCCTTCCATCGTGATCGGGTCGCGACTGTCCAAATAGGCGCCGGTCAAAGCTCTCGCGAAGGTCCAGGCAGTGATCGTGCAGCCCCAGCACCAGACGGCACTCATCACCGTCAACGTCTGGATCATGCTGCCAGCGGCGAGCTCGACCTTGCCGGCGATTGGTTCCGTCCGCCCAGGCACCGGCCAGTGCATGAACAGCGTGGAGAATTCGCCGCGCCGGTAACAATCGTCGTCACAGTAACGGCGCTGCGTCCGCGCATGGCGGACATAGCCGGAGCGGAGCGACCGCGAGCATGTGCTGCACGCGGCCGCGTGCAACGGCGGCTCGTGATTGACCACCACGAATTTCATGAAGCCGCTCTCACGCCATCTTTGGCGAGCGTCTCGCAGAACAGCGCGTAGCACTGATGATCGCAGTAAGGCAGACGCGTCGCGATCTCGCGCAAATAGCTGCCGCTGATCGGCTCGCAGCACTGCATGCACGAGGTCTGCCGGAACGGGGTCCGGCCGTTGACCAGCACGAACGCGAATCTCATGTGGCACCTCCCAAAGCGAAGCAGTAAACGCTGTCGAGCGGAGACAGTGCGGGCGGTGGAGCGCACAGATGGTTCCGGCCGTCCGGATTATCCCTGTTTCGCTCCACCTTTTGCGGTGGGATCAGAATGTATCTCCCGTCCTCCCGGCGCCGCGCATAGATCTGGCCGTCGATGTACTTGATGTCGGTCGGATAACAGTCGGCGCTGTTGCAACAACTGAGGCTCGGGTTATCAGGCATGTGCCAGGTGGAATAGAACTTTTCGTGCAGCGCCTGGTCCTGGGGTGGGTGCTTGCGATGAACGGCACCGTGTCCCGTCTCCTGTGCCTGGCCGGCCGCGATGGGGGCGATGAGAACGATCCAGCAGAAGAGCTTGCATGAGCGGTTCAACGCACGGCCTCCCGGATCAACTCTCCAATCCAGCCTTATGCGACCTGGGCCCGAAACAACCACCGGCGGTCGCGTTCGCTTCGCGTGCGGAAACGATCAACGCACTTCTTGGAGCAGAGCGCCGTGCGCCAGGAATAGTAGCGGATCAGGCCAAACTTGCCGCCGCACACCGCACAGCCCTTGACTGAGGAGCAACTATCGGACGCCGATGGGCGACGCTCAGGAAGTACCGACATATCGCACATTGCTGTCTCCCTCTGTTGCTTGCGCTTTTCTCGGCTGTTCGCTTCGACACTCCCGATGGTCGAGAGGCTAGTCCGCCGGGCACGAAACGCTCAATTGTACGGAGGTAAAATGGCCGACATGACTAGGCATGGAGGAGCTATACCTAAGTTTGTCCCGTATTCGCCCGGGCCCACGCGGCCCGAGTTCAACGAGACGGCGCACGACGCACCGGCTGCACGGTCACCGTGAACCTCGGCCGGCACGGTGTCCTTGAGGCGCCGCAATGGACCTGGCGGTGAGCGGACGGTCCAAAGGCGAACGTCATGACGGCCGACCCGACTTTGGCTGGAATTGCTCCTCTGGCCGCAACGTGCTCTACTCCTGTTCACGCAGAGAGTGCCGGGAGCGTCAGCGATGAAGCCTGGCCGGGCAGCGACGTTCGGAAAGTCAGCCGCGCAATTCCTCGTCGGCTGCTTGAGGCAAACTGTTCCTACCAAGCAGCGCACCGATGCCAATGCCGCCGACTTGCTTGAAGCGGTCAAGCAGTGGCAGCAGGTCTTCGAGCACACGCCGGTCATGTACTTCATGGTCGATCCGGCCGGTACCGTGATCAACGTGAACACATTCGGCGCCGAGCAGCTGGGCTACACGCCGGCGGAGTTGATCGGCCGATCCGTGCTGGATGTCTTCCTCGCGGAAGATCGCGCCACTGTCCGCGCCTGTGTCGCGTTGTGCCTCAAGACCCTTGATCAGTCACACACCTGGGAAATCCGGAAGGTTCGCAAGGACGGCTCGAAGTTATGGGTGCGCGAGAACGCCAAGGCCATGCTGCGGGCCAATGGCGGGCCGATCGTGCTGGTCGCCTGCGAGAACATCACCGAACGGAAGGAGGCCGAGAACGCGCTGCGACAGAGCGAGGCTTATCTCGCCCAGGCGCAGGAATTGAGCCACACTGGTAGTTTTGGCTGGAAGGCCGCAACCCGCGAGATCACCTGGTCCAAGGAGACCTATCGCATCTTCGAATGCGAGGAAGGGACGAAGCCCGCGATCCCCTTCATGCTCCAGCGGATCCATCCGGAGGACCGGCTCGCCGTGCAGCAGACGACGGGCCGGGCGGCGCGCGAGGGCAAGGACTATGATCACGAATACCGGCTGGTGATGCCCGACGGTTCCATCAAATACGTCCGAGCGGTGGCACGGGCAACGCGAGATGCTAGCGGTCGCGTTGAGTTCGTCGGATCGGTCACCGACATCACGGCGACCAAGGAGGCAGAACGCAGGCTTCGTGACAGCGAGCAGCGCTTTCGCGATTATGCCGAAACTGCGTCTGACTGGTTCTGGGAAACCGGGCCGGACCACCGGGTCACCCAGATATCCGAGCACTCCGATACCAACACCGCCCCCGCCGGCCTGATCGGGCTCACGCGTTGGGACATTGCGCCCGACGCCGCTCTCGAGCCCGAAAAATGGCGACAACATCGAGCGGCGCTCGACGCCCACGTCCCGTTCCGCGACTTGGTGTACCGCAGCAAAGACCGTAGTGGGCAGCCGATCTACGTCCGGACCAGCGGCAAGCCCTTCTTCGACGCGGACGGCACTTTCCTGGGCTACCGTGGCGTTTGCACGGACGTAACCGCCGCCATCCGGGCCAACCAAGCCGAAGACGCGCTGCGCAAGGCCCAGGCCGAGCTCGCCCATGTGACACGTGTCACGACACTGGGTGAGCTGACCGCTTCGATTGCGCACGAAATCAATCAGCCGCTCGCTGCAGTGATCGCAAACGCCGACGCCTGCCTCGCCTGGCTGCAGCGCAGTCCGCCGGATCTCAAAGCGGCCCGCCGCTCGGTCGAGTGGATCATCGAGGACGGCAGGCGTGCCGGCGACGTGATCCGTCACGTTCGGGCGCTCGCCAAGCGTTCTGACATCGAGATGGTTCCGCTCGACGCCAATGCGGTCGTGCGGGAGGCCGTCGCGCTGGTTCAACGCGAAATGGCCAGCCACGCCGTGTCCGTCCGCATGGAGCTGTCGTCGGCACTGCCGAGGATCTTTGGCGATCGCATCCAATTGCAGCAGGTCCTGATCAACCTGATCATGAACGGGATCGAGGCCATGGCAGACGTCCACGATCGCCCGCGCGAGCTGGCGATCCGCTCACAGGCGAGCGGCGATGGCGCGATGCAGGTGAGCGTTTCCGACTGCGGAACCGGCATCAGCGAACAGGCGATAGACCGCCTGTTCACGCCGTTCTTCACCACGAAGTCCTCCGGCATGGGCATGGGTCTGTCGATCTGTCGATCGATCATCGAGGCCCATGGCGGACGACTTTCCGCCATACCAAATCAGGAGCGCGGCGCGACTTTTCAGATCACCTTGCCCCTCCACCGAGAGGAAGCATCGTGACCGAGCGCGCGGAATCTTCGCCGCCGCAGAAGGACGGCGATCAGCCCCTTGTCCTCATCGTCGACGACGACGCGTCCATGCGCCGTGCGCTCACCAATCTGTTCGAGTCGGTCGGTCTCAAGGTCGAAGCATTCGGCTCGGCGCCGCAGCTCCTGCAGGCCAAGCCGCCAGACGTCCCGAGCTGCCTGGTGCTCGACATCCGCCTGCCCGGAACGAGCGGCCTCGAGCTGCAGGCCGATCTTGCCAAGGCAAATATCCACACGCCTATCATCTTCATTACCGGTCATGGCGATATCCCCATGACGGTTCGGGCCATGAAGAGCGGGGCGATCGACTTCTTGACCAAGCCGGTCCGCGATCAGGACATTCTCGACGCAGTTCAGGCCGCGATCGAGCGAGATCGCAAGCGCCGCGACCTCAACAGGATGGTCTCGACGGTCAGATCACGCTTCGAGTCACTGTCCTCGCGGGAGCGAGACGTATTGTCACTGGTGACGTCCGGCCTGATGAACAAGCAGGTCGCCGCCCAGCTCGGATTGGCCGAAATCACCGTCAAGATCTACCGCGGCCAGATCATGCGGAAGATGGGCGCGAAGTCGCTGGCCGATCTGGTGAGAATGAGCGAGGCGCTCGGGATCGGCCCGAACAAGCCCGATGCACAAACCTAAGTATGAGTTTCCAATCGTGACCGGCAGGTCCACCTTGCGCCTTTATGTTCTAGCCGTGGCGACGGCAAGCGTAATTCCCGGCGAGGAGCGGACGTCTTGTCAGTGGCTTCGGTCATCTCGGTGCTTGACGACGACCCCTACGTTCGGGCCGCGATCAACAATCTCCTGGAATCGCGCGGATACAACGTCCACACATTCGCCTCGGCGGAAGAGTTCCTGAGCTCGACCGATTCGAGCGACACCTCGTGCGTGATCGCCGACGTGCAGATGCCGCTGATGAGCGGAATCGATCTGTTGACAAAGATGCGGGCGCAGGGGTCGGCTACGCCGTTCATATTCATCACAGCTTTCCCGGATGAGGGCGTGCGTGTGCGGGCGCTCGATGCGGGCGCAATCTGTTTTCTCGGTAAGCCGTTCGCCGCCTCGGATCTGATGCAATGCCTGGACCGTGCGCTGGCACCAGGTCACCAAACCACGTCGTGAGCGCCCCGCCGCCAGCAAACGCGGCGGTGACGCCGCGAGGAGTGCGCCGCCGGTTCAATCCACCTTGATGTTGGCCGCCTTGATGATCGGCCACCATTTCGCGATCTCGGCCTTTTGCCGCGTGCCGAGCGCTTCGGGCGTGAGCTGATCCTTCGGTGTCATCTCGAGACCCTGGCTTTCGAGCTGCTTCCTCACCGCAGGATCGTTCAGCGCCTCCACGGCCGCGGCGTTGAGCTTCGCGACGATCTCCTTCGGTGTGCCCTTCGGCACCCACATGCCCGACCACAGCGTCATGTTGAAGCCTTTCAGGCCCGCCTCCTCCGCGGTCGGGATCTCGGGTGCGGAGGCGAGGCGTTTGTCGTCGGTGACGGCGTAGGCGCGGATGGTGCCGGCGCGGACCTGGCCGATGGAATTGGAGGTCTGGTCGACGATGATGTCGATCTGGCCGGCGATGAGATCGTTCAATGCCGGTGCAGTGCCGCGATACGGCACGTATTGCAGCTTGATGCCGGAGACGCTCTCGAAATAGACGCCGGCGATGTGGCTGCCGGAGCCCGCGCCGGCCGTGCCGGCGGTCGGCGGCGACGGTCGCGACTTCAGCCAGTCGATCAGCTCCTTCAGCGAGGTCGCCGGCACCGCATTCTTGCTGACCACGATCATCGGGTTGCTCGGCAGCAGCACTACCGGCTCGAGATCGGCAACGAGGTCGAATTTGAGCTTGTAGACGGCGCCGTTGGCGACGTGGGTCCCGAGATGGCCGAACGAGATGGTGTAGCCGTCGGGCGGCGATTGCACGGCACGGCCGACACCGATCGAGCCGCCTGCTCCGGTGACGTTCTCGACCACGACCGGCTGGCCCAGCGGCACCCGCATACGCTCGGCGAGCACCCGCGCCATTGCGTCCGAAGGGCCCCCGGCCGCGAACGGCACGATGATGGTAATGGGACGCGAGGGAAAATCGTCGGCGCGCGCGGCGCCTGCAACAGCGAGAACAGCAATCAGCGCAGCCCAGAAGGCCTTCTTCATTGTCTTCTCCCCAGTGATGTCTTTTTCTTCACCTCGCCCCGCTTGCGGGGAGAGGTCGAATTGCGAAGCAATTCGGGTGAGGGGGAGTCTCCGCGAACTCAACTGTCACTGTGTTTGCGGAAGCAGCCCCTCACCCCGACCCTCTCCCCGTAAGAACGGGGAGAGGGAGAAGCAAGTTAGAACTTCGAATAGTCAATCGGCTTGTGGCGATCGAGCGTGCGGGTGACCGGCGGCAGCGGATATTTCAGGCCGGTCGCGCAGTTGAACAGCATGACGCGATCGGTCTTGCTGACCCGGCCGTCGGCGAGACTTTCCTTGTAGGCGGCGTAGGTCGCGGCGCCCTCGGGGCAGAGCAAGAGCCCCTCCTCGCGCGCGACCTCGTTCAGCGCCGCCGAGATCTTGTCGTCGTCGACCGCGATGGCAAAGCCCTTGCTCTCGCGCACCGCGCGCAGGATCAGGAAATCGCCGATCGCCTGCGGCACACGGATGCCCGAGGCGATGGTGTGGGCGTCCTCCCAGCGCGTCGCATGCTCGGTCCCGGCCTCATAGGCGCGCACCATCGGCGCGCAGCCGGAGGCCTGCACCGCGACCATGCGCGGACGCTTCGAGCCGATGAAGCCGATCTTCTCGAGTTCGTCGAACGCCTTCCACATCCCGATCAGGCCGGTGCCGCCGCCGGTCGGATAGAAGATCACGTCGGGCACGTCCCAGCCGAGCTGCTCGGCGAGTTCGAGGCCCATCGTCTTCTTGCCCTCGATGCGGTACGGCTCCTTCAAGGTCGAGGTGTCGAACCAGCCGACCTTGGCCTTGCCCTCGCCGACGATCTTGCCGCAATCGTCGATATAGCCGTTGACGCGGTAGACGGTCGCGCCCTGCAGCTCGATCTCGCTGACGTTCACTTCGGGCGTGTCAGCCGGGCAGAAGATCGTGGTCTTGATGCCGCAGGACGTGGCGTAGGCCGCCAGCGCCGCGCCGGCATTGCCGTTGGTCGGCATCGCCATATGCTTGATGCCGAGCGCCTTGCCCATCGACACCGCCATCACGAGGCCGCGCGCCTTGAACGAGCCGGTCGGCAGCCGTCCCTCGTCCTTGACGATGATCTCGCCGCCGCCGAGTTTTGCGCCGAGCTTCGGCAGCCGGACCAGGGGCGTCGTGACTTCGCCGAGCGAGACAATGTCCTTGCATTTGCGCACGGGCAAAAGCTCGCGGTAGCGCCACATGTCGCCGGGGCGCTGGGCGAGCGCATCCTTGGTCAGCGCCTTCTTCACGCCCGCGAGGTCGTAGCGTACCAGAAGCGGCTTGCCGGCCTTGGAGAGGTTGTGAACCTCGTCGGCCGCGTAATGATCGCCCTCCATCGCGCATTCGAGATGGGTGACGAAGGTCGGACGTTCGATGGTGAGATTGTCGTTGTCGTGCATGGGATGATTTCCTTCTTGTTCTGCAAACAGCTCTCTCTGCTCGTCATTGCGAGCGAAGCGAAGCAATCCAGAATCTTTCCGCAGCAGCAGTCTGGATTGCTTCGCTTCGCTCGCAATGACGGCTGTCAAATGTTCAACACCCGTCCATACGCATCCAGCACGGCTTCCTTCATCATCTCCGACAGGGTCGGATGCGGGAAGACCGTGTGCATCAGCTCTTCTTCCGTCGTCTCCAGATTCATGGCGACGACGTAGCCCTGGATCAGCTCGGTGACCTCCGCGCCGACCATGTGGGCCCCGAGCAGTTGGCCGGTCTTCTTGTCAAAGATGACTTTGACCAGGCCCTGATCCTCGCCGAGCGCGATCGCCTTGCCGTTGCCGACGAAGGGAAAGCGGCCGACGCGGATCTCGCGGCCGTTCTCCTTGGCCTTGGCTTCCGTCAAGCCGACCGATGCAACCTGCGGGTGGCAATAGGTGCAGCCCGGGATCATGTTCTTGTCGAGGGGATGCGGATTGAGGCCCTTGATCGCTTCGACGCAGATCACGCCCTCATGCTCGGCCTTGTGCGCCAGCATCGGGGGGCCGGCAACGTCGCCGATCGCGTAGATGCCGGGGACGTTGGTCTTGCCGTAGCCGTCGACCACGATGATGCCGCGGTCGGTCTTCACGCCGACTTTTTCCAGGCCGAGATTCTCGATGTTGCCGACGACGCCGACCGCCGAGATCACGCGCTCGAACTCTGATGTGACAGGCTTGCCCTTGCCGTCGTCGATGGTGGCGAGGACGCTGTCGGCCTTCTTCTCCAGCTTGGTGACCTTGGTCGAGGACATGATCTTGATGCCCTGCTTCTCCAGCCGCTTGCGGGCGAGGCCCGCGATCTCGGCGTCCTCGACGGGCAGAATCTGCGGCAGCACCTCGACCACGGTGACGTCGCTTCCCATGGTGTGGAAGAACGAGGCGAACTCGATGCCGATCGCGCCGGAGCCGACCACCAGCAGCGACTTCGGCATCCGCTCCGGCACCATCGCCTCGAAATAGGTCCAGACCAGCTTCTTGTCCGGCTCGAGGCCGGGCAGCACGCGCGGCCGCGCACCGGTGGCGACGATGATGTGCTTGGCCTGGTAGGTCCCCTCGCCTAGCGCGCCCTTCGGGCCCTCGACGTCGGACTTCTTCACCGTGACCTTGCCGGGCGCATCGATCGAGGCCGCGCCCCAGATCACGCTGACCTTGTTCTTCTTCATCAGGAAGCCGACGCCGTCGTTGAGGCGCTTGGAGACGCCGCGCGAACGCTGCACCACCGCCTTCGGATCGAACGAGACCTTCTCGGCGGAGAGCCCGTAGTCCTTCGCGTGCTGCATGTAGTGGTAGATCTCGGCCGAACGCAGCAGCGCCTTGGTAGGAATGCAGCCCCAGTTGAGGCAGATGCCGCCGAGATAGGATTTTTCGACGATCGCGGTCTTGAAGCCGAGCTGCGCGGCGCGGATGGCGGTGACATAGCCGCCGGGGCCGGAGCCGATGATGATGACGTCGAAGGATGTGTCGGCCATGCGCGATGCTACTCCGGTTTAGTGCTCTCTTCAGTTACCGCAGTCGGGGTTGCAGCTACGGTCTCTTTTTTGCTGGGGGAACGACTACTCAACAGTTCGAGAATAATCGGAATGGCGCGAAACGCGAGATAGATGCCCACCGGTACGATCAATGACTCCCATGAAAAGCTGACGTTCATGTCTCAACCCCTGAAATGTGAAGCTAGGTACAAGCTTTGACTTCCTAAAACCCAATTCACGACAATGAGACTTACAACTGAAACTGAATTCGCCGACCAGAGTGGCTGTCTGTGCGCCCGATCAATACCAAGTATCGCGAAGGCGGCGCTAACCATCGCCAAGTGCAAGAGTCCAGCGGGCGTAAGAGAGTCAACCTGAAAGACCTTTAACCAGCCAAGAGAGGCACGACTGATGTCGCCTGAGAAACCATTGAAAAAGATCGGGCCGCCAAACGTCAACTTCCACCAGACAACTTCGCGGGCCTGCGGTAGGAGGCTCGCTACACAGGTTGCATGATTTGCGAATGAATAGGAGGCAAACGCGGCGAACCCCGTGTATATTAGTAATGCTGCCGGAACGAAGGCCATTGGAATCTCAGTGCCGAGCACTTTGAAGCTCGCAGCTCGTGAGAGCTTGAGCAAGACAATCGTCCAAGCGAACGCAACGCCTCCAACAAACGTACTACTAACAAACTTCGCGTCGCTTAGAATTCCTTCCGTGAGGATATCCGGCGGCGGGCACACCGGAAATCACACCATCATCATCACGGGATTTTCGATCAGCTGCTTGAACGCGCCGATCAGCTCGGCGCCGAGCGCGCCGTCGATGGCGCGGTGATCGCAGGACAAGGTCACGCTCATCATGTGCGCGATCTCGATCTTGCCGCCGCGCACCACGGGACGCTCCTCGCTGGTGCCAACCGCAAGGATCGTGGCATGAGGCGGATTGATCACCGCAGTGAAGTGGCTGATGCCGTACATGCCGAGGTTGGAAACGGCCGTGGTGCCTCCCTGGTATTCCTCCGGCTTGAGCTTGCGCGAGCGGGCGCGCGCGGCAAAATCCTTCATCTCGTTGGAGATGGTCGAGAGCGTCTTGGTCTCCGCTTTGCGGATGATCGGCGTGATCAGGCCGCCGGGCATCGCGACGGCAACGCCGACGTCGGAATGGTGATGCTTGACCATGCCGCTTTCGGTCCAGCTGACGTTGCAGTTCGGGATCTTCTGCAGCGCGACCGCCATCGCCTTGATGACGAAATCGTTGACCGAGATCTTGTAGAGCGGCTTCTTCTCCTTGTCCTTCGGCGCGGCGGCGTTGATCTCCTCGCGGGCAGTGAGCAGCTTGCCGATGTCGCAGTCGATGGTGAGGTAGAAGTGCGGGACGTTCTGGATCGATGCGGTCAGGCGCTGGGCGATGGTGCGGCGCATGCCGTCATGCGGGACGATGTCGTAGGAGCCGGGCTCGAACAGCGACAGGATCTGCTTGTCCGACATGGTCGGCGCGATCGCAGGCGCGCCTGACGGTGCCGCGGCGGGCGCTTTCAGACCCTTGCCGGACTTGGCCTGCTCGACGTCGCGGGCGACCACGCGGCCGTGCGGACCGGTGCCGGCGACCAGGGCGACATCGATGCCGGCCTCCTTGGCGAGACGGCGCGCCAGCGGCGACGAGAATACACGGCCGCCATGACCATTGGCTTGCGCTGCCGGAGCTGCAGCCTGCTGCGCGGGTGCCGCGGCGGGCGCAGCAGCTTTCGGTGCGGCGGGCGCAGGCGCGGGAGCCGGCGCAGCGGCAGCGGCCTTTGGCGGCGCGGCCGAGGCGCTGGGCTTGGCGCTACCCGCAGCCTTCACGTCCTCGCCCTCGCCGGCGAGCACGGCGATCACGTCGTTGACCGGGACATCCTGCGTACCCTCTGGCACCAGGATCTTGGCGATCGTGCCTTCGTCGATCGCCTCGACCTCCATGGTCGCCTTGTCGGTCTCGATCTCGGCGATGACGTCGCCGGACTTGACCTTGTCGCCCTCCTTCTTCAGCCATTTGGCGAGGTTGCCCTTCTCCATCGTCGGCGAGAGAGCGGGCATCAGGATGTTGATGGGCATGCTGACCTCAAGAAGAACTTTGCAAAACGTCGTCGTCCGACAGCGGCGACGAACAGACCAGGTTTAGTTGCCGATGTCGCCCTGCCACAGGCGCTCATTGGTTGGGATGGAACGCCAATTCTTCATCATGGTGATGGAGCGGTCGTCGGCAAGGTCGATCCACGGAATCCCGAACTTGTCGAGAATGTCCTTGGAGCCTTCGAAGGTGGCGGATTCCCCGATCACCACCAGCTTGACCTTGAACAGCGCGAGCGCGCCGGCGCACATCGAGCAAGGCGACAGCGTGGTGTACATGACGGTGTCATGGAACGAGATCGCGCCGGCCTCGCGCAGGCAGCTCATCTCGCCATGCAGGATCGGATTGTTCTCCTGCACGCGGTTGTTGTGGCCGCGGGCGATGATCTTGTTGTCGCGCGTCAGCACCGCGCCGATCGGCAGGCCGCCCTGCGCGATCGAGGCTTCCGCCTCGCGGATCGCCTCCAGCATGAAATCGTAATGATAGGCTTCGATCGCCATGGTCAGTGCCCCTTGCCGCGCGGCGTGGTGGTGCCCGTGTCAGTGGGACGCTCGATCTCGGCCTGGAACATGTCGAGGATCCGGTTCAGCGCGTCCTCCTCGGTATATTCGCTCTCGCGCGCATAGGCGCGCGCGGCATGACGTGCGAGATCGACGAGCAGGAGGCCCCACATGTCCGGCTCCTCGAAGGCGCGCTGGAACGCCATCGACAGCCCACCGTCCAGGACGAACACGCGCAGGATCTCGACCGCGTCGTCGCGGGTCATGACGTCTGGCGGCAGTGGCTGCTCCTTGGGGCCTGCCATGGTCTACCTGTAGCAGACGGCTTTAGCGGCCTCGACGACGTCCGCCGCCGAGGGCAGCGCGAGCTTCTCCAGGTTCGCGGCATAGGGCATCGGCACGTCCTTGCCAGACACGCGCGTCACCGGCGCATCAAGATAGTCGAAGGCGTTCTCCATGATGCGCGCGGCGATCTCGGCGCCGACGCCGCTCTGGGCCCACCCCTCTTCCACCGTAACCGCACGTCCCGTTTTCTTCACGGAGTTGATGATGGTCTCCGTGTCCATCGGGCGCAGCGTGCGCAGGTCGATCACCTCGGCCTCGATGCCGTCCTTGGCGAGCTCGTCCGCAGCCTTCAGCGCATAGGTCATGCCGTTCGACCAGGAGATGATCGTGACGTGACTGCCGGCGCGCACGATGCGCGCCTTGCCGATCGGAATGATGAAGTCGTCGAGCTTCGGCACTTCGCCAGTGTGGCCGTACAGCACCTCGTTCTCGAGGAAGATCACCGGGTTGGGATCGCGGATCGCAGCCTTGAGCAGGCCCTTGGCGTCCGCGGCCGAATATGGCGCAACCACCTTGAGGCCGGGGACGTGCGAATACCACGCCGAATAGTCCTGGCTGTGCTGGGCGGCAACGCGCGCGGCCGCACCGTTCGGACCGCGGAACACGATCGAGCAGCCCATCTGGCCGCCCGACATGTAG
The DNA here is from genome assembly GCF_020194135.1 of Bradyrhizobium sp. BRP23. Taxonomy (NCBI): domain Bacteria; kingdom Pseudomonadati; phylum Pseudomonadota; class Alphaproteobacteria; order Hyphomicrobiales; family Nitrobacteraceae; genus Bradyrhizobium; species Bradyrhizobium sp. BRP23. The sequence goes on from NZ_JADYVW010000008.1 coordinate 136,124, forward strand.
AGCGTCTTGGCCGCGGAATTGATGATCTGGTCGATCGCCTGCATGGCGAAGTTGAAGGTCATGAACTCGACGATCGGCTTGAGGCCGGTCATCGCGGCACCGACGCCGACGCCAGCAAAGCCGTGCTCGGTGATCGGCGTGTCGATCACGCGCTTGGCGCCGAACTCCTGGAGCAGGCCCTGGGTCACCTTGTAGGCGCCCTGATATTCAGCAACTTCTTCGCCCATCACGAACACGTCCGCGTCGCGGCGCATCTCTTCGGCCATGGCATCGCGCAGCGCTTCGCGGATGGTCTGCGTCACCATTTCGGTGCCGGCGGGGACTTCCGGATCGGGCTCGGCGACGGCCTGGGGAGCAGGCGCGGCTTTCGGCGCGGGCGCCTCGGCCTTTGCTGCGGCCGGCGGCGCGGACTCCGCAGCCTTCGCCGCCGCTGCGGGTGCCTTGGCGAGATCAGCCGCGCTCTCGCCGTCTGCGAGGATGGTCGCGATCGGGGTGTTCACCGCGACGTCGGCGGTGCCCTCGGGGATCAGGATCTTGCCGAGCGTGCCCTCGTCGGTCGCCTCGACCTCCATGGTCGCCTTGTCGGTCTCGATCTCGGCGATGACGTCGCCGGACTTGATCGTCTCGCCCTCTTTCTTCAGCCATTTGGCGAGGTTGCCCTTCTCCATCGTGGGCGACAACGCGGGCATCAGCACTTGAATTGGCATATCTTCTCCAAAGAAAGCTTGCGCGCGTTCAGCGGTACACGTCGGTCCAGAGCTCGGCGGCATCCGGCTCGGGATCATGCTGGGCGAAATCGGCGGAGGCGTTGACGATGTCGCGCACTTCGGCGTCGATCGCCTTGAGATCGGCCTCGCTGACCTTGGCGGCGAGCAACCGATTGCGAACCTGCTCGATCGGATCCTGGTCGTGGCGAACCTTCTCGACCTCCTCGCGCGTACGATATTTTGCGGGATCGGACATCGAGTGGCCGCGATAGCGATAGGTCTGCATCTCCAGGATGAAAGGACCCTTGCCGCCACGGCACCAGGCCGCCGCCTCCTCGCCCGCCGCCTTCACGGCGCGGACGTCCATGCCGTCGACCTGCTTGCCCGGGATGTTGAAGGACGCACCGCGCTTGGAAAAATCCTGCTGTGCCGAGGCGCGCGAGACCGAGGTGCCCATGGCGTAGCGGTTGTTCTCGATTACGTAGATCACCGGCAGCTTCCAGAGCTCCGCCATGTTGAAGCTCTCATAGACCTGGCCCTGATTGGCCGCGCCGTCGCCGAAATAGGTGACGCTGACATTGTCGTTGCCGCGATAGTGGTTGGCAAAGGCAAGGCCGGTGCCGAGCGAGACCTGGGCGCCGACGATGCCGTGACCGCCGTAGAAGTGCTTCTCCTTGCTGAACATGTGCATGGAGCCGCCCTTGCCCTTGGAATAGCCGCCGCGGCGTCCCGTCAGCTCGGCCATGACACCGTTGGCATCCATGCCGGTCGCAAGCATGTGACCGTGGTCGCGATAGCCGGTGATGACCTGATCGCCCTCTTTGAGGGCCATCTGCATGCCGACCACCACGGCCTCCTGGCCGATATAGAGGTGGCAGAAGCCGCCGATGGCGCCCATGCCGTAGAGCTGGCCTGCCTTTTCCTCGAAGCGCCGGATCAGGAGCATGTCGCGGAGCGCCTTGAGTTCCTGCTCCTTCGTGAATTCCGGGGGCGAACCGCCGTCGGTCTTGTCCTGTGGAGCGCTTGCGGCGGCTTTCTTGGGTGCGGCCATGGGAATTCCGGGTCAGAGAAAACTTTCGCCCTCTCTAACCCAAGTCAAACGCCCTTGGAAAGCACCGCGGCGGCATGGCACGACTTTCATTATGCCGCACTGCAACGTGATCGAAATATTGCAAAATCTTTGGCGCTGATCGGGCAACAAATCTATGAGCGCCATCGCGCGCGCAGATTCGTGACCGGATCAAGAACGGTGCACGACGCCAATCCCGACATGCGGAGCGGACGGCGCCGAAGCGGCGCCGCCCTCTCCGATCCGATCAGAAGAAGCCGAGCTTCTTCGGGCTGTAGCTGACCAGGAGGTTCTTGGTCTGCTGGTAATGATCGAGCATCATCTTGTGGGTCTCGCGCCCGACGCCCGACTGCTTGTAGCCGCCGAACGCCGCATGGGCGGGATAAGCGTGGTAGCAGTTGGTCCAGACCCGGCCAGCCTGGATCTCCCGGCCGAAGCGGTAGCAGCGATTGGCGTCGCGGCTCCAAACGCCGGCACCCAGGCCGTAGAGCGTGTCGTTGGCGATCGCGAGCGCCTCTTCGTCGGTCTTGAAGGTCGTGACCGAGACGACGGGGCCGAAAATCTCCTCCTGGAAGATTCGCATCTTGTTGTGGCCCTCGAACACGGTCGGCTGCACGTAGAAGCCGCCGGTGAGATCGCCGCCGAGATCGGCGCGTCCGCCGCCGGCCAGCACCTTGGCGCCCTCCTGCTTGCCGATGTCGATATAGGAGAGGATCTTGCTGAGTTGCTCGCTGGAGGCCTGCGCGCCGATCATGGTGGTGGGATCGCGCGGATCGCCCTGCTTGATCGCAGCGACGCGCTTGAGCGCCCGCTCCATGAAGCGGTCATAGATGTCGGCGTGGACCAGCGCCCGGCTCGGACAGGTGCAGACCTCGCCCTGGTTCAGCGCGAACATGACGAATCCCTCGATCGCCTTGTCGAAGAAATCGTCGTCCTCGGCGGTGACGTCCTTGAAGAAGATGTTGGGCGACTTGCCGCCGAGCTCTAGCGTGACCGGAATCAGATTCTGGCTGGCATATTGCATGATCAGCCGGCCCGTCGTGGTCTCGCCGGTGAAGGCGATCTTGGCAATGCGCGGGCTCGACGCCAGCGGCTTGCCGGCCTCGAGGCCAAAGCCGTTGACGATGTTGAGCACGCCTGCCGGCAGCAGGTCGGCGATGACCTCGGCGAAGACCATGATCGAGGCCGGGGTCTGCTCGGCGGGCTTGAGCACCACGCAATTGCCGGCGGCCAGCGCCGGCGCGAGCTTCCAGCAGGCCATCAGAAGCGGGAAGTTCCAGGGAATGATCTGGCCGACCACGCCGAGCGGCTCGTGGAAATGATAGGCGATGGTGTCGTGGTCGATCTCGCCGATCGAGCCTTCCTGGGCGCGGACGACACCGGCGAAATAGCGGAAATGGTCGATCGCGAGCGGCAGGTCGGCGGCGCGCGTCTCGCGGATCGGCTTGCCGTTGTCCCAGGTCTCGGCAATCGCGAGGCGCTCGAGGTTCTCTTCCATGCGGTCGGCGATCCGGTTCAGGACCGCGGCGCGCTCGGCGACGCTGGTGCGGCCCCAGGCGGACTTGGCGGCATGCGCCGCGTCGAGCGCTGCCTCGATGTCCTGCGCGTCGGACCGCGCGATCTTGCAGACGACCTGGCCAGTCAGGGGCGAGGCATTGTCGAAATATTTCCCGGAGATCGGCGCGACGAACTTGCCGCCGATGAAATTGTCGTAGCGTTCGGCAAAGGGCACTTTGGTGACGCTGAGGAATTCCACCTTGTTCATTGATCACTCCCGATGTTGCTGTTTGCGCTTTGTCGTCGCCTGTTTGCGACTTGCGCCGACGATGATGCGGGAGGCGATGTCTGTCAGCCCGGGCGGACGCGATGGCGGAGCCGACCTGTCGCAGAACTGCGACAGTCGTGGACGAGGTAAGCGTGAGATGGAGCGCTCACAGCCACCCTACCGTCATTGCGAGCGCAGCGAAGCAATCCAGAGTCCCTCCGCGGAAAGATTCTGGATTGCTTCGCTGCGCTCGCAATGACGGATGAGCTCAGTGGTTCAGCTCGAACCGCTTCAGCTTCCGATGGAGCGTGGCGCGGCTGACGCCGAGGGCCTTGGCGGCGGCGGAGACATTGCCGCCGGCGCGGAGCAGCGCCCGCTGCAGCACCGCGCGCTGGCCGCCGGCAAGATGATCGCGCGCGGCATCGCCGCCGAGAAGATCGGCCGCGGGCACCGGCCGCAACGCACCGCCGGGCGCGATGCCGAGCGCCAGCCGGGCGGAGCGCGTTGCGCCGATCACGAGATCGTCCGCATCGACCGCAACGAGGCCGCCGCAGCTTCCATCCGCCGCCTGTGTCAGCACGATGCGGGCATGGGCGAAGACCTTGCGAAACAGGTCGGCCTCGATCCGCCTGGCCGCCTCGCCTGCCGCGAGCGCGATCAGGCTGGCGAAGGCGTCGGTGCGGTCGGCGCGGCAGGAGGAGACGTCGAGCACGCCCGCGAGCGCCGCCTCGTGATCGTAGATCGGAACGGCGGTGCAGCTCAGAAGCGTGTTGCGCGCAAAGAAGTGCTGGTCGCGATCGATGGTCAGCGGACGCTGCTCGACGAGGCAGGTGCCGATACCGTTGGTGCCCTCGTGCTCCTCGCTCCAGAGTGCACCGGTCCAAAGGCCCCAGGACTGAAACGTCGCATCGTCCGCCACCGTGCCGCGGCGATCGACCGGCACGCCCTCGCGATCGGCGAGCAGCACGCAGCAGCCCGCAGCGCCGACAGCCTGATAAAGCCGGTCCATGGCGCCCTGGGCGGCCGCCAGAAGCGGCGCGATGCGCTCGCGCGCCTGCTGCAGCTCGGCTTCGGTCAGCCGCATCGGCGCGGCGTGGCCGCCGGGATCGAGATGGTGCAATCGGGAGGAACGGCGCCACGAGGCCACGAGCGCGGACCGGGCCGCCTGGCCTGACGCGATGGCGGCCTCGACGCGGGCCGCGTGATGCCGGGGCATTGTCCCATTCATCACAGTTTCCTCCGGATATCGATTGTAGGACGCGCCGGTGCTCCCCGGTTGATCTGCGTCAACTTCAGCGCGCGCCAGCAAAGGCATGAGCCCGCCGCGGCGCCGCCGTCAAGGGAACCGCCCGGTTCGGGGGTTACGACCTTCGCAGGAGGAGGCAAAGGTGCGGCGGTCGGATGTCAGCAGCGACTTTCGCTTTCCGCTTCGAAAGCTGCGGATGCCGCTAGTTCGCCGGGATCATTCGAACGAGATCGCGCGGATGGACATAGTCGAGCTGGAAGCGCGCCCGCTCGTCCAGCATGTCCGGGTCGATCTTCTCGGACCGCAGCAGCGACACCCGTTGTTCGCTTCTGGCGCGCTCGCGCTTGAGCTGAGCCAGCTCGCTGGTCAGCGCGATGATCTCCTGGTCGAGCTCCTGGCGGGCGTTGAGACCGTATTTGCCGGTGTAGGCGTTGACGCCGAAATAGCCGACGATCGCCGCCGCCATCGCATAGAGGGCAAGACCGGTCAGGATCGATTTCAGGCGCGCGCGGGAGACCATCTTCGGAAGATGGGACAGGTTGGTTAAGGGAGTGCTAATTGCCAGAACGAGGCACTATCCCCACGACGCGTCATGCCCGGGCTTGTCCCGGCCATCCACGTGCTTTGCCGGCGATGACGAAGAACGTGGATGCCCGGGACAAGCCCGGGCATGACGGAGCGTCGGCTTGGCCGGAAGCTCAGCCCTGATTCTTCGCCACATGCGCGGCGAAGGCGTCGATGTATTGCTGCAGCACCGTCTTGAGGGAGTCCTTGGTCAGGTTGCCGTCCGCATCGAAGGCATCGCCGACGCTACTGAGATAGATTTCCGGCTGCTGGAGGACCGGACCGGAAATGCCCGGCAGGATGTTCTGCAGATGCTTGGCCGCGCTGACGCCGCCGAGCAGCCCCGGCGAATTGGAGATGATGCCGACCGGTTTGCCGAGGAACGAGCTCTTGCCATAGGGGCGCGAGGCGACGTCGATGGCGTTCTTCAGGACGCCCGGGATCGAGCGGTTGTATTCGGGCGTGACGAACAGGACGCCATTCGACGTCTTGAGCTTCTCGCGGAAGGCGAGCCAGTCCGCGGGCGGCGCGCCCTCTAGGTCCTGGTTGAAGAACGAGATGCCCGCCGGCGTGATCACCTCGAGCTTGAGCGAGGCAGGCGCAAGCTTGGCGAGCGCATTGGCGATCTTGAGCGAGAAGCTGTCCTTGCGCAGGCTGCCAGCGATCGTGACGATGTTGTAGGCCATTGGGTGTCCTTGAAGGCTCGAGCGGAAATGCCGGGACGGCACTTAAGCCATCCGGGTCAATAGATGCAAGTGCATGAACCGGTCCGATTTGGAAACGCTGCGTTTCTGGAAATGGGTCCGGTTGCGATCCGTCCAGGCCACGATCAAAAGCAATCAGGCCGCCAAGCGGCGGCCTGATGCGTGTCGATAACCGACCGAAGCGATCACTTGTTCGGGTTGATGAGGAATTTTTCGCCGGTGGCCCGCTTGGCGTAGACTGCGATATTGGCGGGATCGAGCGCCTCGGCGAGCGAGACAACCTTGGTGTAATGGCTGGCGAAGGTGGTTTTGAGCTCGGATGCCACGCGCTGGCGCAGGCGGCCGATCTCGGCCGGGCCGATGTTTTGAAGGAATGGCGTGAGCAGCCAGCCGCCGACGCCCCAGCTGAGCCCGAACGAGCGGTTCAGCTCCGTCGGCCGCGTGTCGAGGCTGCCATAGATGTAGACCTGCTTGTACACGTTGGAGCCGTAGCGGCTGTATTCCTTCGCGGTCTTGTTGGCTGCGATCTCCATCGCGGTCAGGATCTGGCTCGCCAGCTTGCCGCCGCCGATGGCGTCGAAGGCGATGGTGGCGCCGGTCTCGACCAGCGCGTTGGTCAGATCGTCCATGAAGCTGGGCGCGCTGGAATCCACGACGTACTTTGCGCCGATCTTGTGCAGGATGTCGGCCTGCTCCTTGCTCCTGACGATGTTGACGAGGCCGATGCCGTCCTTGATGCAGATCTTGTTGAGCATCTGACCGAGATTGGAGGCTGCGGCCGTGTGCACGAGCGCCTTGTGGTTCTCCCGCCGCATCGTCTCGGTCATGCCGAGTGCGGTCAGCGGATTGACGAACCAGGAGGCCCCGTCCGCCGCCGTGGTGCCCGGCGGCAGCTCCATGACGTCGCGGACCTTCAGCACGCGGTACTGCGTGTACATCCCGCCGCCGATCATCGACACCGTCTTGCCCATCAGGGCCTTGGCCGCGTCCGACGATCCGGTCCTTACTACCGTGCCGGCGCCCTCGTTGCCGACCGGCAGCGACTGATCGAATCTCGCCGCCATCATCCGCATCGCCGCCTCCGGCATCGTGGCAGTGATGACCGGCATCTCCTTGGTGCCGGAAGCCTTGGCGGCCGACATGTCGGCGGGTCCGATCAGCAGCCCGAGATCGGACGGGTTGATCGGGGTGGCCTCGACGCGAACCACGACCTCATCGTCGGCCGGCTCCGCGGTCGGGACCGTCACGAGAGACAATTCCAGCTCGCCGCTCTTCTTGAGCAGCGAACGCAATTCCAGTCCGGTCTTGCCGTCACTCATGTCGATCCTCCCCTGTCCTTCTGTTCGCGCGGATCGAGACGCCGGCTTACGCCAGCGCCTTCAGTGCCGCCCTGCCGCCATAGAGCGCCTGCTTGCCGAGCTGCTGCTCGATGCGCAAGAGCTGGTTGTATTTGGCGGTCCGGTCGGACCTTGCAAGGGAGCCGGTCTTGATCTGACCGCAATTGGTGGCGACCGCGAGGTCGGCGATGGTGGAATCCTCGGTCTCGCCGGAGCGGTGCGACATCACCGAGGTGTAGCCGGCCTTGTGCGCCATCTCGACCGCGGCGAGCGTCTCGGTCAGCGTGCCGATCTGGTTGACCTTGATCAGGATCGAGTTGGCGCGGCCGGTCTTGATGCCTTCGGCAAGGCGCTTGACGTTGGTGACGAAGAGGTCGTCGCCGACCAGCTGGCACTTCTTGCCGATCAGGTCGGTGAGCTCCTTCCAGCCGTCCATGTCGTCTTCCGACATGCCGTCCTCGATGGTCACGATGGGATAGCGCGCGACGAGGTCGGCAAGATACTTCGCCTGCTCGGAGATCGAACGGGTCTTGCCCTCGCCTTCATAGACGTATTTGCCGTCCTTGAAGAACTCGGTCGAGGCGCAGTCGAGGCCGAGCATGATGTCGGTGCCCGCCTTGAAGCCGGCCTTGCCGATCGCGTTCATGACGAAGTCGAGCGCGGCGTCCGCCGACGGCAGGTTCGGAGCGAAACCGCCCTCGTCGCCGACATTGGTGTTGTGGCCGGCCTTCTTCAATTCGGACTTCAGCGTATGGAAGACTTCCGCGCCGTAGCGCAGGCCCTCGGCAAAGCTCGAGGCGCCGACCGGCAGGATCATGAATTCCTGGAAGTCGATCGGGTTGTCGGCGTGCACGCCGCCATTGATGATGTTCATCATCGGCACCGGCAGCAGGCGCGCGGAGGTGCCGCCGACGTAGCGATAGAGCGGCATGTCGAGCGAATTCGCGGCCGCCTTGGCGCAGGCCAGCGAGACGCCGAGGATGGCGTTGGCGCCCAGCCGGCTCTTGTTCGGCGTGCCGTCGAGGTCGATCATGATCTGGTCGATCTGGGCCTGCTGCTCGACATCGAGGCCGCTCAGAGCCTCGAAGATCTCGCCATTGACGGCGCCGACCGCCTTGGTCACGCCCTTGCCGAGATAGCGCGCCTTGTCGCCGTCGCGCAGTTCCACGGCCTCATGGGCGCCGGTGGAGGCGCCGGACGGAACCGCGGCGCGGCCGAGCGCCCCGTCCTCCAGCACGACATCGACCTCGACGGTGGGATTGCCCCGGCTATCGAGAATTTCGCGGCCGATGATGTCGATGATGGCGGTCATGATGTCCACTTCCGTTCGTTGGGGCTGATCGGTGCCGCGGGTCTTACACGGGCCGCAAGCAAATGTGAACGCTTGGACGCACGGCTCCGACTGACGCGAAAGGCGCCTCAGAATATGCTCGACCGCATCTGGTCCGCGTGCCCAACCTCAATCTCAAACAGTCGGGGTAACGCCATGAATCGCCGCCAATTTCTTGCTTCGAGTGCCGCGCTGCTTGCCGCCCGCCCAGGTTTTGCGCAGGAAGCCCCGTTCCGGACGAAATACTACGCGATCAGCCCAGGCATCGGCCTGCACGATCTCACGCCCGCCCCTGACGGCACGATCTGGTTCACGGCGCAGGGCAAGGGCCTGCTCGGCAGCCTCGATCCACGCGATGGCCGTTTCAAGACGGTCAGCCTCGGCCAGGGCGCGGCCCCACACGGCGTGACCATCGGACCCGATGGCGCGCCCTGGATCACCGAGGGCGGCCAGAACGCGATTGCGCGGGTCGACCCTGCCGATCTCAAGGTGACGCTGTTCCGCCTGCCGGAAAAGTTCGCCTCCGCCAATCTCAACACCGGCGTGTTCGACAGGGAGGGCACCTACTGGTTCACCGGCCAGTCCGGCTATTACGGCCGGCTGTCTCCGAAGACCGGCGAGATGAATGTGTTCAAGGCGCCGAAGGGGGTCGGCCCCTACGGCATCACGGTCACACCCATGGGCGATGTCTGGTACGCCTCCCTCGGCGGCAGCCATATCGCGAAGATCGACCGCGCGGGCGGCAATGCGACCGTGGTCGAACCGCCGACCCCGAACCAGGGGTCGCGGCGCGTCTGGTCGGATTCGAGGGGCCGGATCTGGGTCAGCGAGTGGAACAGCGGCCACGTCTCGGTGCATGATCCCGCGGACGGCTCGTGGAAGACCTGGAAGCTGCCGGGCGAACGTCCCCGCGCCTATGCCGTGTACGTCGATGACAAGGACAAGGTCTGGCTGACCGATTTCTCCGCCAACGCCATCGTGCGGTTCGATCCCGCCACAGAAAAGTTCAATGTCTTCGCCAGCGACAAGGCCAACGCCAATGTCCGCCAGCTCGACGGCCGTCCGGGCGAGCTATGGGGCTGCGAGTCCGGCAACGACCGGATCGTCATGATCCAGACAATCGCCGCCGGTTGACGACGAGCCCGTTTGCGTCCATCCCGGCATCCTCTGGAGCGCGATCTTATCGCGCTCCTATTGCTTAATTGAGCATGATCTTTCGGAAAACCGGTGCCCACTTTTCCGGATCATGCTCCACAGGATGTTGACGACGATGGCGAAAAAGTCCCTCCAGCTCGGCCGCGCGGTCGAATGGCCGCACACGCCGGAAGAGGCCCAACTCGACCGCGTGCCCAATCCGCAGAAAGGCACGGATTATCTGGTGCGCTTCACCGTGCCGGAATTCACCTCGCTCTGCCCGGTTACGGGCCAGCCGGATTTCGCGCATCTGATGATCGACTACGCGCCAGGCGCTTGGCTGCTGGAATCGAAATCGCTCAAGCTCTACATCGCCAGCTTCCGCAATCACGGCGCCTTCCACGAGGACTGCACCGTCATGATCGGCAAGCGCATCGCCAGCGAGATCAAGCCGAAATTCCTGCGCATCGGCGGCTATTGGTATCCGCGCGGCGGCATCCCGATCGACGTGTTCTGGCAGACCGGCCGCGTGCCGAAGGGCCTGTGGGTGCCGGAGCAAGGCGTGGCGCCCTATCGCGGGCGGGGCTAGGGCATGCTCGGTCACGTGTGACCATCAAGAGAAAACGGCCTCGGTCGACAGCGACGAGGCCGCTCTCGCAGCACGGTCCTAGCTTGCCAAGCGCTGCCTCAGGCTCTGGTAGAGCGCCGTCTCGAAGTTCATATAGCCGATGAATGATGTCGGATCACCGAAGGGCAGAATCTGGGTGGCCCAGAACCCGCCGACGTTGTTCTGCCGATCGATCCAGTAGAACAGGTTGGCAAGCCCGGCCCAGCCCAGCGCGCCGGCGGGACGTCCTGTCGGGGCTTCCTCGTCGTTGACCATGAAGCTCAACGCCCAGGATTTGGATTGGCCCGGAAAGAATTCCGCATCATTGCACAGTGACGGGATGACACCCGTGATCGGCGCGTTACCTTCCTGTCGCCCAGATGGTTCTTTTCCGCCATCCGAACGGTTTCGGCTTTCAGCACGCGGCCGTGTTCGCCAACCCCGTCATTCAGCCACATGCGGATGAAACGCATGTAGTCGCCGACCGTGCCGTACAGGCCGTGGCCGCCCATATGGACTTCGGGCTTTGCTGGAAGCTCGAAATCCATCGGCGCAAGGGACCCGTCGGCATTCCGCGCGTGGATGCCGGCCAGTTTCTGGCGCATCGCATCGGTCAGCTCGAAGGTCATGTCCTCGATCCCGAGCGGTTCGAAGATGCGTGTCTTGAAGACTTCACCGAGTCGCTTGCCCGTGATGGCCTCGACGATCTGGCCGCACCAGTCGAGATTTGTTCCATAGTCCCAGCGCTCGCCGGGATCGAACAGCAGCGGGGTCATCAGGGAGGCCTTGGTCGCGGTGATCACGCTGGGCTGCCCCTTCTCCTGCGCCAGCCGGTTGTAGGTGTGGTTGATGAAATCGTAGCTCAGGCCCGCCGTGTGGGTCATCAGCATGCGCGTGGTGATATCGCGCTTCGGTGCACGCAGGATCGGCTCGCCCGCTGCATCGAAGCCCTCGATCACCTGCAGCTTTCCGATCTCGTTCGCGTAACGCTTCGCGGGCGCATCGAGATCGAGCTTGCCCTCCTCGACGAGTTGCAGAACGGCCGTGCCGGTAATCGCCTTGGTGGTGGAGAAAAGGGCAAAGACGCTGTCGGTGGTCATGTCCGCCGGCCGATCGAGACGGCGTTTGCCGGCTGCGCCTTCATAGATGTTGCGCCGGCGGTCCGTCATCATCGCGACAACGCCGGGCACGCGCAGCGTGGATGTGACGACGCCGTCGAGAACGGCATCTGCCGTCGCGCCAAAATTCATGATCATGATCGTCCTCCCGTGCTGGATTGTTTGATGTGGTCGACGCTCGCGTCGCGAGCGCTCATTGCATCACGAAGCCCTCGTAACCGTTCACCGCGACCTCGTCGCACTTCTGTCGATACGCGCCGACGCCGCCGCAGTACGACAGGACACGGCGCGGCTTGCCTTCGACGTTCGAGCCCAGGTACCAGGAATTGGTTTTCGCGATCAGCGTCGCGTTTGCGATCTCATCGTGATGGGCCACCCAGCTGTCCTGGGCGTCCTTTGTCGGCTCGACCACCTTCAGATCCTTGCTGCGCATGTACTTGATGCAGTCATCGATCCATTCGACCTGCTGCTGCAGGCACGTGGTCATGTTGCACAGCGCGGCCGATGGAGCGAGCGGAACGGCGGTCGTGAACAGGTTGGGATAGCCGTGAACCTGCAGGCCCATCGTGGTGCGGATGTCCCTGCCCCAGTCCTCCCTCAGCGATCGGCCGTCGCGGCCCCTGATATCGATGCGCGTCAAGGCACCGGTGCCGGCGTCGAAGCCGGTTGCTAGGATAATGACATCCAGCTCATGGACCGTACCGTCAGCGGTCTGAATACCAGTGGGCGTGACGCGATCGATCGGATTGCTCTTGACGCTGACGATCTCGACGTTGGGGCGATGGAAGGCCTCGAGGAAGTTCTGCTCGAGCGGCACACGGTGCGTTCCGAAGCCATAATCGGCAGGAATCAACGCATCGCACAGTTTCGGATCCCCGAGCCGCTCGCGCATCTTCCCGCGCACGAATTCGGAGATCTCGGCATTGACCTCCGGGTCGAAGAACAGCTCGGCGAACGAGGATATCCATAGCTTCAGGGAACCGTCATTCCAGCAGGCCTCGATCACCGCGCGGCGGCGCTCCGGCGTGAGGTCTGCCCAGGCGTGCTCGAAGTCGTATTCAAAGCCGGTGAATGTGCGCGGCAGGCGTTCGGTGAGCGACTTGAATCTCGACTTGTAGTCCTCGACCTCCGCGGCCCCAAATTTCGGATTCTTCATCGGGATGATGTATTGCGGCGTGCGGATGAACACCTTGAGATGGCCGACATCGCCGGCGATCGTCTGGATGACCTGGATGCCGGTCGCACCGTTGCCGATGACTCCGACGCGCTTGCCTGCGAGGTCGACAGGCTGCTCCGGCCAGCGCGCCGTATGGAACAACCGTCCCTTGAAAGTCTCCTGCCCCGGAAAGGATACGTAGGGAGCCGACAGCATGCCGCAGCAGGTGACCAGAAACTGGGTGTCGATCACGTCGCCCCGGTCGGTCGTGACCAGCCAGCGCTGCGTGGCCTCGTTGAAGTGCGCGCTCTTGACCGTCGTACTGAACTGGATGTCCTTGCGCAGATCGAGACGGTCGGCGACGTAGTTCATCCAGCGCTCGATTTCGGGCTGGCCCGGAAACTTCTCGCTCCAGCTCCAATCCTTGTAGAGCTCCTCGGAGAAAAGATACTGATAGATGTAGGCCTCGGAGTCGAAGCGCGCGCCGGGATATCGATTCCAATACCACGTGCCGCCTACGCCTGACGCGGCGTCGATCCCCCTGACGCTCAATCCCTGCTCGCGCAGACGATAGAGTTGATAGAGCCCGGCGACGCCGGCTCCGACAACCACGGCATCGAATCTCGCTGGTCCATGCGAACCGTTGCTTCCATTGGATTTGGTCAGGGCTTCCGCCATTTCTTCCTCCTCGGTGATTTTTGAGTGCGCACGACCTTCCCCATCCGTCATACGATCGGATGGTGGTGCAGCGCGTCATTGTTGATCCCATCTGTGCGGGACGGGGGAAGCTATGAGTATTCCGGCGGCTGGAGCTTGAATAAATCGGACAATTCTTTGAACGAAGCCGGACGTCCGTTGCCGGTTCTGCAGTTCGGCAACGCGGCTCGCTTGGCAAATGGCAAAACCGGCTTATGCTCGTCTCCGCCGTTCGGCCAATGAGAAGCAGAAGCGGTCAACCGCGCCTTAGAATCAGGGAAGGAGTCGCGCGCGATGGGCCAATTAATAACGGTTGAGGAACTCCCCCGCTACGCTCCCGGCCAATTGATGCTGGACAGTTCCGCCGTGGGCAAGGCTGACTTTCGGTTGCGCGTCTTCCGCTATGCGCCGTCCGACATCTGGGTGCCGCCGTCCGAGAATTTCCTGATCGTCGTCTATCGCGAAGGCACCACGTCAATGAACCGCCGTGTGACCGGCGCGTGGAAGCAGGATCACGTCGGACGCGGTGTCACAACCCTGCTGACACGTGCGGAGCCTTCGAACTGGCGCTGGAGCAATGACCTCGAAGTCAGCCATTTCTACATCTCGCCGAGCCTGATGACGAAGACCGCGAGCGAGGCATTCGACCGCGAGTCAGACGGCGTCGAACTCCACGATCTGCTCAGGATCGAAGATCCGGTGCTGACCTGGATCGGTGACCGGATGGTGCAGGAAGTGTCCGAAGGCGGCCCGGGCGGCCGGCTCTGCTACGATGCGCTGGCACTTCAGGCGAGCGTGCACATCTTGCGCAAATACGCCTCGGTGGAATTCAAGCTGCCCTGTCCGCAGGGGCGCTTCAGGCCAGCGCATGCAAGGCTGATCGAGGACTATGTCGAACAGAACATCTCCAGGAACATCACGCTCGAGGAGCTAGCCAACATCTGCAACTGCTCGCCGGTGCAGTTCGCGCGCAAGTTCCAGGTGCACTATGGCATGCGGCCGCATGCCTATGTCCTGAGCCGCAAGGTGGAGCGCGCCCGCCAACATCTGCGCAAGGATCGGCTCGCCCTGAAGGAAATTGCGCTCTTGAGCGGATTTTCCGATCAAAGCCATCTCAATCGGATTTTCCGCAGACACATGAACGTCACGCCGGCTGAGTATCGCAAGAGCTGCGCGAGCTAGCCTCCTCCGCCCAGTGTGACGTGGACGAAGTGAGACAGCCCCCACCCGTGTTCCGCGCAAGGTGCAGCGCGAAACGCTGCGCCCCGCACAGCCGGGACCGAGCGCCACGAATTCCGGACCCCGGATCAGCAACGCACCACGCCGCAAGTGCGGCGCGCTGCGTCGCATCAGGGGAACGAAAAACAATGTCTCGGTATAGTCAGTAGGCGCTCAGCAAATCCACCTTGGCATTCGCCAGCACCAGCCGCCGCGCCAGGATGGCGGCAAGATTGCGCATGATCTTCAACGACGTTTCCGGGTGCAGCCGGCGGTAATCGGCAAAGCTGTCGAGCGGCAGTTCGAGGCAGGTGACGGGCGTGTCGGCGAAGACGTCGGCGCTGCGGCTGTGCTCCAGGATCGCCATCTCGCCGAATTCCATGCCGGGACCATGCGAGGCGAGCCGCACGCCGCTCCGCAGCTCGCGCGGTGGGCGGGGACGTCCCGCCCACACGCTTTTTCATCCGCCTCAGGTGATCGCGATCGGGCAGCCATTGCTGCCGGTCGCGCCTTTGATCGGCGATGGCGTGAAGCAGTAGACGAACTGGTACTTCTTGTCGGCAATCAACTCGTCGAAGATCAGGTTCTCGTGGTTGAGAATGCCGTGCTTGGTCTGCAATTCGGAATGAACCGCGAAAGCGAGAGACTTGTCGGGATTGGGCACCACTTCGACCGCCCAAGTGTCGGCCGCAGTCAGCGCGAGATCCTTCTCGATGATCCACTTCGCGGCATCGAGGCCGATCCCAGGCTCGCCGCTATTGTAGCGATCATTGTTCTTCATCCACAGGGAGCCCCAGCCGGTGTGGAACATGATCGCATCGCCTGGCTTGATGTCGCTCTCCGCGATGCTTTGCTTCGCTAGCGCCGCCTTGATATCGGCTGAGGTGATCTCTTGGCCCGCATCCATCATGCCGCCCTTCAGCGCGACCATATCGATCAGGTGGGCGCGTGTGAACAGCGGCTTGAGCTTCTCGGTGCCAAGCTTCTTCAGGCCGTAGGCGTCGCCGATCTCAGCGGCAGTGAAGCCGTTGTAGAAGCGCATCTCGCTCTTGTCGCCGTCCTTGCCCAACTGGATACCGATATGGCCGAGTCCGTCGAATTGTGTGCCGGTCTGGCCGATTTCGGTGGCGAGAAACTCGTCGTGATAGACGAGCTTGTTGTCGCCGAACGGGCCGCCAGTCGGCCCGCCGGGAATGCGCAACGAGAATGCGCGGGCGCCGAACAACGGCATGCCTTGCTCGTAAACGCGGCCGATCTTGTAGATCTTGCCATCCTTGATCCACTTCACGGCATCGAGAACCTTCGCCGGCGTGATATGGTTCGACGCGCCAGCCTCGTCGTCCTTGCCCCATTTCGAGGGCCACCAAGGCTTGTCCACGCCCTTTGGCATCGCCGGGGTTTGGGCTTGGGCCGCGGTGATCGGTGCAAGTGAGAACTTGCCGTGCATCGCACCTGCGAATGCCGCCCCAGCCGCACCAGCAAGGCCTGCCGTGCGGAGCAAGGTCCGCCGATCGGTCGCCGCACCGCCCTTCTCTTCATCGCCTTTGGTATCGTCCATCGTTTCCTCCCGGGGTGTGCCCGCTGAGATCGGGCTTAAGATCCTGTTTTCGGAATGCTCGTCCTCCATTAGGCTGTTGTCCAGCGACAAAAATAAGACCAGGGTTGAGGACGCCGATGAGCCTGTTCGAGAGCGACAAATCCGCCGAGCGGACTCCGGTGTCACTGATCACCGGCTTTCTTGGCAGCGGCAAGACCACACTGCTCAACCGCCTGCTGCGCCACGACGCGATGAAGGACAGCGCCGTCATCATCAACGAATATGGCGAGGTCAGCCTCGACCACCTCCTCGTGGAACGCGTGGACGGCGAAGTCGCCGTGCTTGCGAGTGGTTGTATTTGCTGCACTATTCGCAGCGATCTGGAAGAGACCCTGCGCGCGCTGCTGGTGCGCCGCGATCGTGGCGAGGTCCCGCCGTTCCGCAGGATTCTGGTTGAGACGACGGGGTTGGCTGACCCCGCCCCCATCGCTCAGCTGCTGCTGAACAACCCTTTGGTCTCGCATTTCCTTCGGCTAGACACCGTGGTGACCACCGTCGACGCGGTCAATGCAGCGCGGCAGCTCGACCGCCAATACGAGGCGGTGAAGCAGGTCGCGCTCGCTGACCGGCTGCTGATCACCAAGCGCGATTTGGTCAATGATACTGACGCACTGGACTTGCGGCTTCGTCGGCTCAATCCCAGCGCCAGGATCGAGAACGTGGCGCATGGCGAGGTCGATCCGGCTCAACTGTTCGGCGCCGCCCTCATTGACCCCGAAAAGAAGACAGCCGATATCGAGCGCTGGCTCAACGAGCAGGCGTTCGCCGACGTCGCCAAGGCTGCACATGAGAGCGGCCACCATCATGATGACGGTCATGCCCATCACGAGCATCATAGCCACGATGCCTCGATCCTTAACTTCATGATCGCATTCGACGATCCCCTTGACTGGATGGCCGTATCGCGCTGGCTCGCGCATCTGCGCGCCACCCGGGGCGAGGACCTCTTGCGGGTCAAGGGCATCTTGAATCTTCGCGATGAAGAGACGCCGGTCGCGGTTCATGGCGTCCACCACGTCTTCCATCCGCCGGTGGCGCTTGCAAAATGGCCCCATGCTGCCGACCGCCGTTCGCGCATCGTGTTCATCACCCGTGGCATTACGCGTCACGAGGTGCTTGACCTCTGGCAGGAGGCCTACGCGAGCGCCTGAGCGCCACAAGGACTGCTTGCGAAGCTTTTGAGAGGGCGCTTCATCCGGACGCGCCCTCAGACGCGCGCATCTGACGGCGCCCGCTGCTTGAGCAGCCGCGCGCAGACGAGGCCGAGCAGCACCATGATCGCGGCGCTCGCCGACAGGGTCGCCATCTTGCCGGCATGCTGGAGCCCGAAGCCGTAGGCGAGCGGCCCCACCGTCTGCCCCATGAAGAAGAAGAACGAATGCAGCGACATTGCCGTGGCGCGCGCCTCGACCGAGAGCTCGCTGGCGAAGACCTGGAGACAGCCATGGGCGATGTAGAAGCCCCAGCCCATCACGACGAGATTCAGCGCCTGCACTTCCCAGCGTGGACCGAAGGCGACGGCGATGAGCTGTGAGGCCACCAGCGTCATCCCTGCGATCATCATGCCCCTCACGCCGAGCCAAGGCAGCAGGCGCGACACCGTCAGCGTGTAGAACAGGCCGCCGACCGCAAAGCCGGCGATGACGATGCCGGCGATCGATAGCGAGGTCTGGCCGAGCTCGAACAGGAACGAAGCGATGTAAGGAAACAGGCCGAGCACGCAGCAGCCTTCGATGAACACCGCCGAATAGCAGACATAGGCATTCGGGTTGGTGAAGATAGTGCGATAGCCGGCCTTCAACGCCGACAGGCTCGTCTTCGGCGGATGCTTGACCTTGGCGCCACGAAAGCCGGCCGCGACCGCGATCGATGCGATGATCACGAGGACACCGAGCACCGCCAGCACGCCGCGCCAGCCGAGGAAATCACCGATCAGGCCTGAGGCCGAGGCGCCGAGCAGATTGCCCGTCATGGCGCCGGCGAGCGTGCGGCTGATCGCAACCTGACGTTTCTCGGGACCGACGAGATCGCTGGTCAGGCTGAGCGCCACCGGAAATACGCCGCCGGAGCCGATGCCCGCGAGGATGCGGGTCGCAAACAGAACCGAGAACGACGTCGAGAATGCGCCCAGGATGTTGGCGAGGCCGAGCAGCGCGAGGCAGCCGATCATCAGCCGCGTCTTGCCGAACAGGTCGGCGGCGGCCCCGATGATCGGCTGGATGATCGAGAAGGTGAAGGCGAACACCGCGGCAAAGCCCGCGGCGGTCGCGATGCTGACGCCAAAATCGTCGGCGACGTGCGGCAGCACCGGATCGAGCGCGCGCGCCGACAAGGCGGCGGCAAAGCTTGCGCCTGAGATGACGTAGAGCGCCGCCGGCAAGCCCTGATCTTGCGGCCCCGCCTCGCTCTGCTGCATCAGCGCGGATTCTTTGCCAGTGCGTCGAACGCCATCAGCCGGGCGATGAGCCCTTCGAACTCGCGCAGCGGTACCATGTTGGGACCGTCGGACGGCGCGCGATCGGGATCGGGATGGGTCTCGATGAAGACGCCGGCAACGCCGACCGCGACAGCTGCACGCGCCAGCACCGGGACGAATTCGCGCTCGCCACCCGAGGACGTCCCCTTCCCGCCCGGCTGCTGCACCGAATGGGTGGCGTCGAAGATCACGGGCGCGCCGGTGGTGCGCGCCAGGATCGGCAGCGCGCGCATGTCGGAGACGAGCGTGTTGTAGCCGAACGAGGCGCCACGCTCGGTGACGAGCACGTTGGGATTGCCAGCGCTCGTGATCTTGGTCACGACATTGGCCATGTCCCAGGGTGCCAGGAACTGACCTTTCTTGACGTTGACGACCTTGCCGGTCGCAGCCGCCGCTAGCAGCAGATCGGTCTGCCGGCACAGAAAGGCTGGAATCTGCAGGATGTCCACGGCCTGCGCCACCTCGGTGCATTGCGTGGCTTCGTGCACGTCGGTCAGAACAGGCAAGCCGAGCGAGGATCGGATTTCCGCGAAGATCGGCAGCGACTGCGCAAGACCCAGCCCGCGCGCCGCCGCCGCGCTGGTGCGATTGGCCTTGTCGAACGAGGTCTTGTAGACGAGGCCGATGTTCAGCCGCTCCGCGATCTCCTTCAGCGCGGAGGCGACCTCCAGCGCATGCTGGCGGCTCTCGAGCTGGCAGGGCCCAGCAATGACCGAGATCGGCAAATCATTGCCGAATTTGACCCTGCCGATGGTGACGACCGGCGCCGCTGAATTCGAAGAGCTCAAGGCACATCCCTCTTTTCGGCGCGACCATAGCCGCCACGAGGGTCGGATCAACCCTCTTCCGCCCGGACGGTCCGAATATCAGGGTTGCGCCAGGGTTCCCTGTCCGCTGCCTGCTACTTCACCGCCGAGAAGGCGGTCGGCGCCAGGATCTGGCTGACGATGTTAGCGACGATCTGGCCGTCGGCTTCGCTCTCGGCGCGCGCCTTCATCCAGTCCGGATCGGTCATGAACGCGCCCCACTTCTTCTCGCGCTCGGCAAGCGAGTCCCAGGCGAGGAAATAGGTCAGCTCCTGGTTGGATTCGCCGATCAGGGTGGTGAAGAACCCGGCCTGCTTGATGCCATGCTTCTCCCAGATCTTGAGCGTGGCGGTCTCGAACCGTTTGAGCAATGCCGGTAGGCGGCCGGGCACGCAACGATAGACGCGCATTTCGTAGATCATTCTTGCTCCCTCCCTGGCAGGAGCGGCGGTTATACCCTCTGGCCACAACTCTGTCTTGAGCCTCACCCGGGGCCCCCTCATGGCGTTCCGCGCATAGCTCGATAGCGCGGGGCCGGCGCTCTTGATAATGTGCAGGCTCGGTCAGGGCGCATCAGCCGCCGACGGCCCGAGAGCAATCGGCAAAACGACCAAAGCGATCAAAGGGGGCGAAGGCAATGACCTATTTTGATCTCGGACCCTACAGCCGCACAATCACCACGACTTCGCCCGATGCGCAGCTCTGGTTTGACCGAGGGCTCAACTGGGTGTTCGGATTCAACCACGGCGAGGCGATCAAATGTTTTCGCAAGGCGCTCGAGTTCGATAGCAGCTGCGCGATGGCGCATTGGGGCATCGGCTACGCCGCGGGTCCCAACTACAACCTGCCCTGGGTCCGCTATGACGCACAAGGCCGTCAATTGGCGCTGGCGGGATCATACGATGCGACGCAGGACGCCCTCGCGCAGGCGGAGAGGGCGAGCCCGGTCGAGCAAGCGCTGATCCGCGCCTTGTCGGCGCGCTATCCGCAGCGTGAAGCGATCGAGGACATGGCGCCGTGGGACAAGGCCTTCACGCGAGAGATGCGAAAGGTCTTCGCCACGTATCCCGAAGATCTCGAGGTCCGAGCCATCTTTGCCGAATCGATCATGAACGAGACGCCGTGGCTGATGTGGGACCTTGAGTCTGGAGAACCCACCAAGGGCGCTGGCACCGAGGAATGCAGGGCCGTGCTCGAACAAGCTTTCGATCGATGGCCGGCTGCGTGGAATCATCCGGGGCTGCTCCATCTCTACGTCCACCTCATGGAGATGTCGCCCTTCCCGCAAAAGGCGATGCGGGCTGGGGACCGGCTGCGCGGGATCGCCCCCGATAGCGGCCATCTGATCCACATGCCGACGCATCTCGACGTGCTGTGCGGGCAGTACAACGACGTCCTGCTCTACAATCAGAAGGCGCTGGCGACCGACCGCAGATTCCTCGCTTATTCGGACGATCCGGGTGTCTACCTGGTCTATGTCATCCACAACTTCCACTTCGCCATCTACGGCGCGATGTTCCTGGGTCAATACGCCCCCGCTATCGCAGCGGCGGAGGAACTCATTGCCACCGTGCCCGAGCCAGTGCTGCGCATTCAATCGCCCCCCATGGCGGACTTCCTGGAAGGCTACTTGACGATGAAGCAGCACGTTCTCGTGCGTTTCGGCAAATGGCACGACATCATTGCCCAACAGCTACCGGAGGATCGCGAGCTATACTGCTCCGTGACGGCAATGATCCACTACGCCAAGGCGGTGGCTCATTCAGCGCTTGGCCACGTCACTGAGGCCGAAACCGAGAAAGCGTTGTTCGCTCAGGCGAAGACACGCGTGCCGGAGAGCCGGCTCGTGCACAACAACAAGGTCGTCGCCCTGCTCGGCGTGGCCGAAGCCATGTTGAATGGCGAACTGGAATATCGCAAAGCCAATTACGACTTCGCGTTCGCGGAGCTGCGCAGATCGGTCGCGCTCAGCGACGCCTTGCCCTATGACGAGCCGTGGGGATGGATGCAGCCACCGCGTCACGCACTCGGCGCGCTGCTGCTGGAGCAGGGACGAATCGAGGAAGCCGAGGCAGTGTACCGTTCCGATCTCGGCCTCGATGGAAAGCTGAGCCGGGCCTGCCAGCATCCCGACAATCTGTGGTCGCTTCACGGCTTGCACGAATGTCTCATGCGGCGTGGCGACAGCGCCGAGAGGCCGCTGATCAAGCAGCGACTTGACCTCGCCCAGTCGCGCGCGGAGGTGCCGATCAAGGCATCTTGCTTCTGCCGCAGGATGGACATCGCGGCCGCGTAGCCGGACGTGCGAGCAAGACTTTGTCAGGGCAGACCGAGCCGGCTACACCAGCCGGCTCTGCTTCGCCGCCGCCTCGATGAACGAAGCGAACAGCGGATGCGGCTCAAAGGGGCGCGACTTCAGCTCGGGGTGGAACTGGACGCCGATGAACCAGGGGTGATCCTCGTACTCGACGATTTCAGGCAGCACGCCGTCGGGCGAGAGGCCTGAGAACTTCAAGCCGTGCTGCTCGAGGCGGTCCTTGTAGGCGGTGTTGACCTCGTAGCGATGGCGGTGACGCTCGGAAATCTCGGTCGCGCCACCATAGACCTGCGAGACGCGGCTGCCCCGGTTCAGCGTTGCCGGGTAGGCGCCAAGCCGCATCGTGCCGCCGAGATCGCCGGCCTGCGAGCGCTTCTCCAGCTCGTTGCCGCGCAGCCATTCCGTCATCAGGCCGACCAGCGGCTCCTTGGTCGGGCCGAACTCGGTGGAGTTGGCGTCCTCGATGCCGACGAGGTTTCGCGCGGCCTCGATCACCGCCATCTGCATGCCGAAGCAGATGCCGAAATACGGCACGTCGCGCTCGCGCGCGAACTGCGCCGCCCTGATCTTGCCCTCTGCGCCGCGCTGGCCGAAGCCGCCGGGCACCAGGATGCCGTTGACGTGCTCGAGGAACGGCGCCGGATCCTCCTTCTCGAAGATCTCGCTCTCGATCCAGTCGAGATTGACCTTCACCTTGTTGGCGATGCCGCCATGCGAGAGCGCCTCGATCAGCGACTTATACGCATCCTTCATGCCGGTGTACTTGCCGACGATGGCGATGGTGACGTTGCCCTCGGGATTGCGGATGCGCTCGTTGATCTCCTGCCAGCTGCGCAGCTCCGGCGGAATCCGCGAGCCGATGCCGAAGGCAGCGAGCACTTCGTCGTCGAGGCCCGCATTGTGGTAGGCCTCGGGGACCGCGTAGATGTTGTCGACGTCGCGCGCCTCGATCACGGCGCTTTCGCGCACGTTGCAGAACAGCCCGAGCTTGCGCCGCTCTTCCTTCGGGATCTCGCGGTCGGTGCGGCAGAGCAGGATGTCCGGCTGGATGCCGATCGAGCGCAGCTCCTTCACCGAGTGCTGCGTCGGCTTCGTCTTCAATTCGCCGGCGCTGGGAATATAGGGCAGCAGCGTCAGATGGATGTAGACGGCGTGATCGCGCGGCAGCTCGTTCTTGAGCTGGCGGATCGCCTCGAAGAACGGCAGGCCCTCGATGTCGCCGACGGTGCCGCCGATCTCGACCAGCACGAAGTCGTAATCGTCGTTGCCGTCGAGGACGAATTCCTTGATGGCATTGGTGACGTGCGGAACAACCTGGATGGTCGCGCCGAGATAATCGCCGCGGCGCTCCTTGGAGATGATGTCCTGGTAGATGCGTCCCGTGGTGATGTTGTCGGCCTTGGTCGCGGGACGGCCGGTGAAGCGCTCGTAGTGACCGAGATCGAGATCGGTCTCCGCGCCGTCATCGGTCACGAACACTTCGCCGTGCTGATACGGCGACATCGTTCCGGGATCGAGGTTGAGATAGGGGTCGAGCTTGCGGAGGCGGACCTTGTAGCCTCGGGCCTGCAGCAGGGCACCCAGTGCCGCCGAAGCCAGACCCTTGCCGAGCGAAGAAACCACGCCGCCGGTGATGAATATGTACCGCGCCATGGGACTTAACCTCTAATCCCCTAAATACGATTCGCCAAAGCGATTCGTATTCCGCCCCAAAGATTTTGCGGGCCTGTGGGTGAGCCGAAACGAAGAGTGATGACAGTGCCTTCATGGGGATTGTTGATGCAGGACGGTAGCCACCGCCCTGCATGGCCCCCCTGCTTTATTGCGAGCGCGGCACCTGAGGACCGGTCGGAGCCGGCGCCTGCTGCTGCTCGTCGGCCTTCTTCAGCGAATCCAGGATGCCGCCCGAGGTCGGCGGCGCGATGGGCGACCCGCCGGCCGGCTGGGTCTGCGAGGGCTGGCCGATGATCGACGACGGCTTGCGGTCGTAACCGGCATACCAGGACAGGAACAGGCTGGTGAGGAAGAAGCCGACGGCCAGGATCGCGGTGGTCCGCGTCAGAAGGTTCGCCGTGCCGCGGCTCGACATGAAGCCCGCGCCGCCGCCCATGCCGAGGCCGCCGCCTTCCGACTTCTGGAGCAGGACGGCACCGATCATGACGGCGACGATCATGAGGTGGATGACGATGACAACGGTCTGCATGATATCCTTCCGTCACAAGCGGGCGGCGCCTGACGGCGGCCGATCGCGCTTCGCGGGTTTTCCTGAAGTTGCGCGGTGTTACACGATCGGAGGGGGCAATGCCACCCCCGATCGGGCCCGGTCCCGCGGTTTGGACTTAGCTAGGGGCAGCCCTTGGCGATCGCAAGGAAATCGGCCGCCTTCAGGCTGGCACCGCCGACCAGAGCCCCATTGACGTTCTTCACCGCCATCAGCTCGGCCGCGTTCGAGGGCTTGACCGAGCCGCCGTAGAGGATTCGCATCGTCGCGCCCTCAGCCTTGAACCGGGAGATCAGGAGTTCCCGGATAAACCCATGAATCTGCTCGACATCCTTGGCTGTGGGGGTCAGCCCGGTGCCGATCGCCCAGACCGGTTCATAGGCCACGACCAGATTGGCCGCCGCCGAGCCATCTGGCAGCGAGCCGTCGAGCTGGCCGCGCAGGATGTCCAGGGTCTGGCCGGCGTCGCGCTGGCCCTGCGTTTCGCCGATGCAGACGATCGCAACCGCCCCGGCGCGCCAGGCCGCCTCGGCCTTCTGCCGGATCAGCGCGTCGCCCTCCCCGTGGTCGGCGCGGCGCTCGGAATGGCCAACGATGATGGCGGTCGCGCCTGCATCGGCGAGCATTTCGGCGGCGATATCGCCGGTGTGGGCGCCGGAGGCCTTGGGGTGGCAGTCCTGGGCCCCGACCGCGACCTTCTTGCCGCGCGCCTTCTCGGCGAACGCCGCAACCAGGGTCGCCGGCGGGCAGACCAGCAGGTCGGCCTTGCCAGCCACGTCTGCCGCGCCGTTGAGCATGGCGTCGAATTCAGCAGCCTGGGCTCTCAGGCCGTTCATTTTCCAATTGCCGGCGATCAGCGGTCGGATGGCGTCGGTCATGTCAATGTCCAGCAGAATGAGGTTTGTTCATGCGCTAGCAGAGGTGCTCCTGCAGTTCCAGAGACCAGAGGCCCTTTCGCCGCAGCTTCAAGCGGTCGCCCGGGGCGAGGTTGCGGGGGGAAAGCCGCCACTTTATGATGATCTATCAATTTGGTGACGCGCTTTTGCGGAATCTGCATTAAGACGCGCACCGTTCCCCTCCTGACCAAACAAGTTGGACCAAATGCTCCGAGGAATACGCAAGGCCTCATCGAACTGGCTCGGCAAGATCGTTATGGCCGTGGTGATGGGCGTGTTGATCATCAGTTTCGGCATTTGGGGCATTGCCGACATCTTCAAGGGCTTCGGCCAGTCCACGGTCGCCAAGATCGGCAGCACCGAGATCTCGCTCAACGAGTTCCGCCAGATCTACACCGACCGCCTGCAACAGATCAGCCGCCAGTTCGGCCGTCCGTTGACGCCCGACCAAGCGCGCGCGTTCGGCCTTGACCGCCAGGTGCTGCAGCAGACCATTGCCGAGGCCGCGCTCGACGAAGAGGCGCGCCGGCTCGGCCTCGGCCAATCCGACGAGCAGATCCGCCAGCTCATCATGAACGACCCCAACTTCAAGGGTATCGGCGGCAATTTCGACCCCAATCGCTTCCAAGCCTTGATCCGCAATTTCGGCTACACCGAGCAGCGCTATGTCGCCGAGCAGCGCAAGGTATCGCTGCGCCGGCAGATCACCGGCACGGTCGGCGCCGGCCTCGAGCCCCCGAAGGCCATGGTCGACGTCCTGACGCGCTACCAGAACGAACAACGCTCGATTGAATTCGTCCGGCTCGATGCCGCGCAGGCCGGTCCGATCGACCCGCCCTCGCCCGAGGCGCTTGCCGCCTATTTCGAGGATCACAAGGTCCAGTTCCGCGCGCCCGAATATCGCAAGATCTCCTTCGTCGTGGTCTCGCCGGAAGAAATCGGCAAATGGACCGAGGTCTCGGACGAGGATGCCCGGAAGATGTTCGAGCAGCGCAAGGACCGGCTCGGCACGCCTGAGAAGCGCCAGATCCAGCAGATCGTCTTTCCGAACGTTGCCGAAGCGCAGGCCGCTCGCGAGCGCCTCGTCGGCGGCACGTCGTTCGAGGACATCGGCAAGGAACGCGGGCTGAGCGCCTCCGACGTCGACCTGGGGCTTGTGACTAAGTCTTCGCTCGCGCCCGCCGTCGGCGATGCCGCGTTCGCGCTGCCTGCCGGCGAGATCAGCCAGCCGATCCAGAGCGGGCTCGGCGTTGCGATCGTCAGGGTCGACAAGATCGAGCCGGGCGCCGAGGCCGACTACGCCAAGCTTGCCGGCGACATCAAGCGCGAGATCGCGACTGAGCGTGCACGCGTCAAGGTCGCCGACCTCCGCGACAAGATGGAAGACGAGCGTGGCGGCGGCTCCAGCGTGATCGACGCGGCGCAGAAGCTCGGCCTCACCGCCGTGACCATCGAGGCCGTCGACCGCTCCGGCCGCGCCCCGAACGGCCAGCCGGTCGCCAACATCCCGCAGGGCCTCGACGTGGTTTCGCAGGCCTTCAACACCGACGTCGGCGTCGACAACGACGCGATATCGTTCAAGGGTGGCTATGTCTGGTACGACGTGCTCGCCATCACGCCCTCGCGGGACCGCAATCTCGACGAGGTCCGCGACCAGGTCGAGGCGCGCTGGCGCCAGGACCAGATCGCCGCCAAGCTGAAGGCCAAGGCGACCGAGATGGTGCAAAAGCTCGATGCGGGCGGCAAGCTCGCCGACGAGGCCACCGCCGTCGGCGCCAAGGTCGAGACCGCGACGGGCTTCAAGCGCGACGACTCGCCCGCCGGCGTGCCCGGCACCGTCGTGGCGGCGGCCTTCCGCACCGCCAAGGACGGCATCGGACAGACGGCCGTGAGCGGCGGCAGCGAGGTGATCGTGTTCCGCGTCACCGACATCGTCGATCCCGCGGTCGACTTTGCCTCCGACGCGGTCAAGAAGCTGAAGGAGAGCCTCGACCGCGCCCAAACCGAGGAGCAGGTCGCTTCCTACGTCAACAAGCTTGAAACCGACATCGGGACCACCATTAATCAGGCCGCCTTCGCGCAGGTGACCGGCGCGAACCAGTGAGTTGAAAGCACGCGATGGACGACCTGAAATCGATCATTGGAAAAGTGGCGACCGGCGCCAGCCTGTCGCGTGACGAAGCCGCTTCCGCCTTCGATGCCATGATGAGCGGCGAGGCCACGCCCTCGCAGATGGGCGGGCTCTTGATGGCGCTGCGGGTGCGCGGCGAGACCGTGGACGAGATCACCGGCGCGGTCGCGGCGATGCGCGCGAAGATGCTGACCGTGCAGGCGCCGCCGGAGGCAGTCGACATCGTCGGCACCGGCGGCGACGGCTCCGGCTCGGTCAACGTCTCGACTTGCGCGTCCTTCATCGTCGCGGGCGCCGGCGTGCCCGTGGCCAAGCACGGCAACCGCGCGCTGTCGTCGCGCTCGGGCGCCGCCGACGTGCTGGCCTCGCTCGGGGTGAAGATCGATCTCAAGCCGGAGCAGGTCGGCCGCTGCGTGCGCGAATGCGGCATCGGCTTCATGTTTGCCCCCGCCCACCATCCCGCCATGAAGAACGTCGGCCCGACCCGGGTCGAGCTCGCCACGCGCACGATCTTCAATCTGCTCGGTCCCCTGTCGAATCCGGCCGGCGTGAAACGGCAGATGGTCGGCGTGTTCTCCAGGCAATGGGTACAGCCGCTGGCGCAGGTGCTGAAGAATCTCGGCTCCGACTCCGCCTGGGTGGTGCACGGGTCCGATGGTCTCGACGAGATCACCCTCACCGGCCCGACCTTCGTCTCCGCGCTCCACAACGGCGAGATCCGGAATTTCGAGGTGACGCCGGAGGAAGCCGGGCTCCCGCGTTGCGAGGCCGGTGCGCTCAAAGGCGGTGACGCCGATGCCAACGCGATCGCGTTGCAGAGCGTGCTCGACGGCAAGCCGAGCCCCTATCGCGACGTGGCGCTGCTCAACGCAGCCGCCGCGCTGGTCGTGGCCGGCCGCGCCAAGGACCTCAAGGAGGGCGTCGCGATCGGCGTCCGCTCGATCGACAGCGGCGCAGCCAACGCGAAGCTGAAGCACCTGGTCACGGTCTCCAAGAGCTGAACTCCCGCATGTCCGACATCCTGACCAAGATCGAGAGCTACAAGCGCGAGGAGATCGCGGCGGCGAAGCGAGCGCGTCCGCTCTCCACCGTTGAGGCGCAGGCCAAGGCCGCCTCCGCGCCGCGCGGCTTCCTGCGCGCGATCAAGGCAAAGCACGCCAACGGCGGCTACGCGCTGATTGCCGAGATCAAGAAGGCCTCGCCCTCCAAGGGACTCATTCGCGCCGATTTCGACCCGCCGGCACTCGCAAAGGCCTATGAAGCCGGCGGCGCTGCCTGCCTGTCGGTGCTGACCGACACGCCCTCGTTCCAGGGCCATCTCGACTTCATGGTAGCCGCGCGCGAAGCAACCTCGCTCCCCGTGCTGCGCAAGGATTTCCTGTTCGATCCCTATCAGGTGGTCGAGGCCCGCGCACACGGCGCCGACTGCATCCTGATCATCATGGCGGCGCTCGATGACGCCGCGGCAAGAGACCTCGAAGACGCCGCCCTCGCCTACGGCATGGACGTCTTGATCGAGATCCATGACCGCGCCGAGCTCGACCGGGCGCTGAGACTTCGCTCGCCGATGATCGGGGTCAACAACCGTAATCTTCGGACCTTCGAAACCACGCTCGCGACCAGCGAGGCCTTGGCGCCGCTGATCCCTTCGGACCGGCTGATGGTCGGCGAGAGCGGCATCTTCACGCCCGCCGACCTCGCCCGGCTCGAGCGCGTCGGTATGTCGACGTTCCTGGTCGGCGAGAGCCTGATGCGGCAGGCCGACGTCACGGCGGCGACGCGCGCGCTGCTCGTGCGCGAGGCGACGGCGCGCGCGGCGGGCACGCGCTGACATGGCGCGCAAGCCGGCGAAGACCATTTCAGCCAAGACGAAGCAGGCCAAAGCAAAGGCCGGCCCCGCCCTCACCCATATCGGCGCCTCCGGCGAGGCGCGGATGGTCGACGTCTCGGACAAGCCAGCGACGGAGCGGCTGGCGGTCGCCGAGGGCCGCGTCGTCATGACCAAGACGACGCTCGATCTGATCGTGTCCGGCAACGCCAAGAAAGGCGACGTGCTCGGCACCGCGCGCATCGCCGGCATCATGGCCGCCAAGCGCACCTCGGAGCTGATCCCGCTCTGCCATCCGCTCGCCCTGTCGAAGGTCATTGTCGGTATCGAGCCTGACGCCAAGCTGCCGGGCTGCGTGGTACGGGCCACCGTGAAGGTGACGGGACCGACCGGCGTCGAGATGGAGGCGCTCACGGCGGTGTCGGTCGCCTGCCTCACCATCTACGACATGATCAAGGCCGTCGAGCGCGGCGTGCGCATCGAGGGCATCCATCTGGTCGAGAAGCTCGGCGGCAAATCCGGCCATTACCGCGCCTGAAGCGGGCTTGCGTTAGCGCCCCACTTTCGCGCCGCGCGCATGGTTTGCTTTTGCGCGCGAGTATTCACGTCTCGTTAACCGCGCTTCCTAACTTTACTTCCACACCGTCACCGTAAACCAACGGATGTTCTCAGGGTCCTGAATTGATCCTGACGTGTGCGCGGCAACGAATCCAGCATGAAGATGAAATTCGGCAGTCGTCTCTTTGACCAGGTCTTCGTGCGCAGCGGCCCGATCCGCTGGCTTGTGGTTGGCGGCACGCTGCTGATCGCGGCCATCGCCATAGGCTCGGTCCTGATGGCGCAGAACTTCCGGGAGCGGGCGCTGCGCAATTCCGGCCGCGAGCTGGAAAACACCGTGCTGCTGCTTGCTCATCATTTCGATCAGCAATTGCAGGATTTCGCCGTCATCCAGAAGGGTTTCGTCGACTACGTCCGCACCACCGGAATTACCACCGGAGAGGAGTATCGCAAGCGCCTCTCGGGCGAGGACGTGCACCGGATGCTGCGGTCGAAGATCGAGGCGCTGCCCTATATGGGCGGTCTCAACATCATCGATGCCGAAGGCAATCTGATCAATTCGTCGACCGCATGGCCGACGCCCAAGGTGAATGTCGCCGATCGCGCCTACTTCCGCACTTTCAAGTACGATCCCAATGCACCTGATGTCCTGATCGAGCCGCTGCACAGCCGCGTCTCCGGTGCGTGGACCATTCTGGTGGCCCGGAGGGTCGTCGGGCCACGCGGCGAGTTCCTCGGCGTGGTCGGACGCGGGATCGAGCCCGCCAATTTCGAGAAATTCTTCGCCTCCGTGGTGCTCGGCGAAGGCGCGACGATCTCGATGCTGCATCGCGACGGCACACTGCTCGCCCGCTATCCGCAGTCCGGCGAATTGATGGGGCGAAACTTCAAGACCGGACCGTTCGAGCATCAAAGGGTGTTCGGGCTCGATCATTTCGCCGGCCGCTTCAACAGCCCCGTCGACGGCGAGGACCGGCTGATCTCCTCCCGTGCCCTGCCCCACTTCCCGATCCTGGTGATGGCCACCACGACGCGCGCAGCGGCCTTGGCTGACTGGCGCGAGCAGATCGGCATTCTGATCTCGATCGCAGCCTCTTCCGCGCTCGCGATCGCAGGCGTGCTGATTGCCGTCGTGCGCAAGCTGCTGGAGCAGCACCGCCTTTCGCGCGAACAGCTGACGCTGGAGAAGCAGCGGCTCGACCGCGCCGTCAACAACATGACGCAGGGCCTGTTGCTGTTCGATTCCGAGCAGCGGCTCGTGGTCTGCAACCAGCGCTACATCGAGATGTACGGCTTGTCGGCCGATGTCGTGAAGCCCGGCTGCAGCTTTCGCGACATCATCGCCCATCGCAAGACGACCGGCTCGTTTACCGGCGACGTCGATGCCTACGCCGCGCGCGTCCTGAAGGACATCCATCTCCGCAACTCCATGGTGGTCGATACCGCCGACGGCCGCTCGATCCACATCCTCAACGAGCCGCTCGCGGATGGCGGCTGGGTGGCGACCCACGAGGACATCACGGAGCGCCGGCGCATCGAGGAGCGCATCACCCACCTCGCCCATTACGACGCGCTGACGGACCTGCCCAACCGCGCCATGTTCCACGAGCATCTGCGGCAGGAGCTGGCCGCGGCCCGCGACGGCGAGCAGACCGCGGTGCACTACATCGACATCGACGAGTTCAAGGGCGTCAACGACGCGCTCGGCCATCTCATCGGCGACGAGCTGTTGAAATCGATCGCGACCAACCTCCGCCGCTGTGCGGGTCCCGCAGATTTCGTGGCGCGCCTCGGCGGCGACGAATTCGCCATCGTGCAGGGCGCGGTAACGTCGTTGGATCAGGTCAACGAGCTCGTCGCGCGCGTCTTCGAAACCATCCGCACGCCGGTCGACTGCATGGGCCATCATCTCACCAGCGACGCCAGCATCGGTATCGCGCTCGCGCCGGAACACGGCACGGCGCTCGACCAGATCCTGAAGAACGCGGACATGGCAATGTACGCGGCCAAGTCCGCCGGACGCCACACTTACCGCTTCTTCGAGCCGGACATGGACGCCAAGGTCCGCGAACGCCGCCAGCTCGAGGGCGACCTGCGCCACGCCATCGCGCAAGGAGATCGCGAAGGCGGGCTCGAGGTGTATTACCAGCCCTGCCTCGGCCTGAAGGACGACCGCATCACCGGCTGCGAGGCTTTGGTGCGCTGGCGCCATCCCGAGCGCGGCTGGGTCTCGCCGGCGGATTTCATCCCGATCGCCGAGGACACCGGCCTGATCAACGAGATCGGCGAATGGGTGCTGGCGACCGCGTGCCGGGACGCGGCAAGCTGGCCCGACGACATCCGTCTCGCCGTCAACGTCTCGCCGGTGCAGTTCAAGAGCGGCACGCTGGCGCTGAAGATCATGGCGGCGCTCGCCACGTCGAACCTGCCGGCGAGCCGACTCGAGCTCGAGATCACCGAGGCGGTCCTAATCCGCGACGACGATGCCGCGCTTGCCATCCTGCACCAGCTCCGCGCCATCGGCGTGCGCATCGCGCTCGACGATTTCGGCACCGGCTACTCGTCACTGAGCTATCTGCACCGCTTCCCGTTCGACAAGATCAAGATCGACCGCTGCTTCGTCGAGGACATCGCCCGTCCCGACGGCTCCGCCAGCATCGTTCAAGCCGTCGTCAACCTGGCGGCCGCCCGTCGCATGACCACGACGGCCGAGGGTGTCGAGACCGAGGAGCAGCAGCGCCTGCTGCGCACGCTCGGATGCTCCGAGATGCAGGGCTATTTGTTCAGCGCCGCCAAACCCGCCGACAAGATGCTGGAGCTGTTCGCACTGCACCGCAGCCGGCTCGCCCGGCGCGAAGGCAGCGAGAGCCGCCGCCGCGAGGTCGGTTAGGTCGGACCGCGGTTGTCGATGCAACGGCACTCCCAGAAGCTTTCCTCCAGGCAGACGACGCAAGTTTGCTCGAGGCGCTCTCTCAGCGCTTGTCGCGCCCGGTGCAGCCGAACGGTCAGGTTGTTCACGGTCACGCCGAGGTCGGCGGCAACGAAGTCCCGCGGCTCGCCGCCGAGATCGACCCTCCTGATGACCTCGGCATGATCAGGCTTCAGCAGGGACAGATGGATGTAGAGACACTCGCAGACCGCGGCATTCGCCGTGGCGTCCTGCTGGGCCGGCAGCCGATCGTTGAGCTCATGCGGGAACGGCATCTCCCGCGCCCTGCTCCTTGATGCCTGACGGTGGAAGTCGGCGATGGTCGTCGCCAGAACCCTGCTCAGCCAGCCGCGAACCGAATCCGCATCGCGAATGTCGCCAGACCGCTCCAATGCACGCAACATGAAGACCTGGAGCACCTCTTCCGCTTCGGCCCGACCGCCAAAGCGTCGCTGCAGGTAGCCGCGCAGGCGATCGTAGCTGTCGACGAGGGCAGAACGAACGACCGTGTCCTGCACGTCCAGGGAACCGGCTGCCTCTGGCGGCAGATTCTGGTTCGGCGATTTCATGACCTATTGTCCTTGCATGCCATTGGGCAAATCGCTTCGTCGCGGCGAAACTCGTCGGATCGCGCGCAAGCGCGATCCGCGGAGGCAGCAGCTCCCGATGAGAGTCGCGAGAGATCGTCGCTATCGTGCTCGCGCGGCGGCCTCGCCTTGGCCGCGAGCTAATGATCGCGCTATCGACGTTCTTCCGCGCAACGCGCAGCGTCACGCGAGTGCCCAGCGTATCGCCATCATCCGCCGGGTACGGCACCCGTCACAGACGTGTCGATCCGCGCTCGGACCTGGAGCGACGCAGTACGATCTTCGGGAGCCAGGTCAGGCGATGGGGGGGCGATAGTGGCGGCGGAACGCGCCTTCGTCGCCGATCGCGTCCGGCTGCGCCTCGCAGCGCGAATGCGGCGGCACGAACTCCGCGATCCCCGGCGCTTGGGGCGACACCGCGCTGAAGCACAACACCGAGCCACAGCAGGCCGCGTGGCGGTCGCCCGGTTCGTCCTGGTCGTCACAATGACCGTGCTTCGCAACGCCGTGCGAATGCACCGCCGATCCGGCAGCGATTTGATCGTGAGCATGCGCAGGCTGCTGGCACGGGATCGGAGTGAGGGGAACGACCGAGATCGCAAGCGACGGTGTCATCGACGCGAGCAGATAGGCCATGGCGACAAGCCATCCCCACCACAATCGTCTTGGCTTGATGGAGCCAATCATTCCTGCACCGTTGCTAACCCTGCAAAATATAACGCTGGTTGTATCACCGGCCAACAGAAAACGGCGCATGCTGAGTCAGCCATGCAGGACGGACCTTGCACCACATTCGTCCGGCGGAATTGTTGGCAGCGGCACCGGCCTTGGGCGGCCCATTGCAAAGCAGACCATGAAATATTTTTCGCTGGCCCTGTAATGTTGGAGGCCCACAAGCGTCGCCCTCACCCGTCAATGGTGCTTCATCCAGCCGACGCTCTTGACGTTATTGAACGAGTCCGTCATGTGGCACAGAAAGCATTGATCGACCGATGCGTGCTCTTGTCCGGCGATCATCCGATCCATCATGAAATGGCCCATATAGTGGCTCGGCGGCGCCTGATGGCATTGGGCGCAGTCCTTCGAGGTTGGCGACGGATGCAGGAAGCCCGCGATTTTCCAGGACGCGAGCGCATGGCAATCGGCGCATTCCCGTCCGAACAATCCGCGGTGCGGCTCCCGGTTGCTGTGGCAGTTGGCGCAATCGAGCGCGGCCTTTTCGGGCCAGTCGGACTTTGGCAGGCGCAGAAACTCGGTTAGATCGGCTCTCATTTGATCGACCGCGGTCCGGTCGAACACCTCTTTGCCGGAGGCCGCCATCGTGACTTGCAGCAATGACGCATGGTTCATGCTGATCGGCCGCAAACCGCCGGCATGCTCGCGATGGCAACCGGAACATTGACCGCCCACGACGGCATGAAACGCGGTCGATTGCTTAGCGAGATCCACGGCCGAAGGCGCATGACAGGTGATACAGGCGGCCGCCTCGACGCCTTTAACCGGCGTATGGCAGCTCTCACATCGGTCGGACAGAAACGCATGCTTGGCGGACAGCGGCCCGGGACTGACGAGCCTCGTCCAGCCCGGAACGAGACCAGGGTTGCCCCGGTACAGAGCAATCGATGCGACCGCCGCACCTGCGACCGCCAGGGTCGCGACCACGACATAGAGCATGCCCCGGACAGTCACGCGAGCCACCGCAGGCCATAATAGACCTCGGTCGCCACGTGCACCGCGAGCAGCGCGTACATGACGATCGCCGCGAGAATGTGCAGCCCGATCCACTGCATGAAGATCGCCTTGACCGCCTCGCTCGATCCGATCGCCGTTTCGAGATCGGAAATGCCGTCGACGAGTTGCAGCAGCGGCACATCCTGCAACGCCAGTGCATTCGTCCCGCCCCCATCTCGCTGGTCCCGATCGGGCGACGACATCGCCGCTGCGGAGCGCTCATAGGCCGACCTCAAGGTCGCCAGCTGCGACTGCTGCTGGCGCAGCTGAGCCGCGGTCTGCGGCAGGTAATAGCGGCCGACGAATCCGGTGACGACCACGATCAGCATGCTGGTCAGAAGGGCAATCCCGAGCGGGCTCTGGAGCTTGTGCCCGGTATGCAGCTGCGCGAGGAATGCAGCGACGATGCCGGCATAGGCGTGAAACGCCAGGAGCGTCGGCATCGACACGCATCGCGTGACGAGGGCCTTGAGCCTCGTGCTGTATTTCGTGATGGGATAGGCGAGGAGCAGGATCATCAGCGCGGCCGCGCTCGCGCCGAGGACGAAGCCGGCGAGGCTTCCTGCAAAACGGCTGTCTGAATGAAGCAGGAAAGCCGGCGCCAGCAGCAGCAGGGCCGCCAGCATGGCGTCGGCGATCAGGCGCTCTCTCCCGTTCATCATGTCAAGCCTCGACGACCAGATCCCCGACCGATCTCGCCTGGCAGGCCAGGATGAGACCGTTCGCCTGGTCCTCCGCGGTCAGGGCATCCTGGACCTCCATCGTCACGTTGCCTTGCAACAGATGCGTCTTGCAGACGCCGCAGACGCCCGCCCTGCAGGAATAGTCGATCGCAACGCCGACGCTCTCGGCAACCTCCAGCACGCTCTTGTCCGGCGGCAGCGCCGCCACCTTGCCGGATTTGGCAAAGCGAATGGTCGCCGTTGCCGGACCGACTGGCGCGGCGCCTCGGTTGCCCGCTTCTCCGTCCGCCGTTTGCGCTTCGCCGGCGGCGTTGACGGGCGGTGGAACAGCGCCGCGGGCCGGCCCGAAGGCTTCGGCCTTGATCTGCTCGCCCGGCACGCCGAGGCCGATCAGAGTTTTGCGGAGCGCATCCATCATTCCGGGCGGACCGCACAGATGGATGCGCCGCTTCGCAAGATCCGGCACCGCCTGCGTCAGGAATTCGGCCGTGATCTGCCCCTCGCGTCCCATCCAGGACGTGCCTGCGGCCCGCATCATCGTGGCCGCGACGTGCAGGTTGTTCATCCTGCGCTGGAGGTATTCCAATTCGTCCCGGAAGATGAACTGCTCGGTGGTCTGTGCGCCATAGACGAGGTAGATCTGGCCGGGCCAGGCGATGTCCGAGAGGTAGCGGATCGCCGCCATCAGCGGCGTGATGCCGACCCCGCCACCGATCAAGACGACGCTGTCGGCCTCCGTGCCCGTGAAGGTAAAGGCGCCGGATGGGCCCGTGACCTCGACGAGGTCCCCCTCCTTCAGCTGGCCGTGCATGTAGTCGGACAGCAGCCCGCCTTCCTGGCGCTTGATCGTGGTCTCGACATAGGCGGTCTGGGCCGCGGACGAGGCGATCGTGTAGGAGCGCCTGACCGTCTGTCCGTCATTCTCGATGGCATAGGTCAGGAACTGCCCGGGCAGGAACGTGAACGGAATCGCACCACCGTCCACCGCCTGCAGACGGAAGGTCTTCACGTCAGGCGTCTCGCGATAAATCGCGCAGACCCTCAGCTTGCCTTTCCAGGGGCCGCTCGCCGCACCGCGCGGCGGCCGGTGATCCGTCTCCCGCGAAGCTATCGTTCCGCCGCTGTCGTTCTGCGGGCCGGCGGCCGGCGTGGTGACAGGGGGCGTGCTCACGATTGGCGTGACCGCGGCCGGAGCCGCTGCCACGCGCGTCAGCCGGTCGACGAGCGCGTTCGCCCGGCGCATGCGCGCGACGTAAACGGCGAGCATCCCCACCGAGAACAGCGCCAGCAGCGCCATGGTGGAGACCTGAAACCAGGAGATACCGGTCGCGCCGTCTTCGGCATCCATGGTGCTGCGGGCAGGCAGCAGGTTCATTTGCGACTTGAACCAGGCCTGCGCGATCTCTCGCGGCGGCTTGCCTTCCTGAAGCGAACGCAGCGTGACCACGCCGCTCTGGACCGCGTTCAGGGACTCGCGAAGCCGGCGCGAGGCCTGATCCGCGGCGCCGATGTCGCCGCCGGCGATGGCGTGCCGCAGGTCCATTTCGGCATTCGCCAGGCGATCGGCCTCAGTGCTGATCCGCGCGCGCGCCTGGCTCTCCAGCGTGCTCCTCTGCTCGGCGGACAGCGCCGGCATGTCCATCAATGCCGGATAGAAGGCCTTGCGCGGCTGGCCCATCATGCCGTCCATTCCGCCCATCATTCCGGCGGATGAAGCGCCGGGCGACCCGCCAGCCGCGCGGCCGTCGCTCGCACTTGCAGATCCCTCCGGCTTCGGCCTCGCCTCGCCGCCGGCTCCGGCGGGATGGTGCGCCGCGTGATCGCCGTCTGCCTCCGCGACCTTCCAGCGTTGGGCGAACCTTTCGGCGGCAGGCATCAGGCCGCGGCCGACGTCGGATGCGGGCGCGGCCATCGCGGCGAGCTGACTCGCCAGGATGCCCAGCGCAAGCAGGCCGAAGCGACGTCGAAGGCACGGACCGGACATGATCTTACGTTCACATCGGCGGTCAGAACGATGCGATCAGAGGCAGCAGAATCGTGTCGGCGGTCTGCTTCTGACTTTCGTTCAGCGACGCGTAGAGCCGCGTATAGGCCAGGCGAGCCGATTTGATCGCTTCCAGACGCTCGGACAGATGCCGCTCGTAGTGCTCCAGACGATCCGTACTGCCGAGCTTGTCGTCCATGACGAGCATCTTGCGCGCTTCCAGGAGATGCTGCCGGCTCGACCGATAGGCGTCCGCGACGCCGTTCCAGTCTGCGCTCTGCTTGTCGCTGATCTGCAGCTCCGCCTTCAGGAAAGCGATCCGCCCTTCGATCCGCTCGGTCACATCGGCCGGACCGCTCATCGCGCCGCTGCCGCCGGATGAGCTCATCTGGCCGCGCATCATCTTCTCCATCATCTGCATCATCATCGGCATCATCTGCATCATGCCGGAGTTCTCCTGGCAGCCGGCGCCCTGACAGTCCCGCATCTGGCCTTGCGGCGACATCTTCATCTTGTCGTCGTTCATCCAGCCACCGCCCATGCTCTGAGATTGCCCTGCCGGCTGGCCCATGTTCATCTTGCTGCCGGAATTCGAGGAATCGGGCATCTTCATCTCATCCATCATCGCGATCCGATCAGAACCGGCGGAATATGCGGGCGAAGGGGCAACCGGCCCCAGGGCGAGCAGGGCGAGCGTGGCTGCGCTCATGACGAAATTTCTTGAGTTCATGTTCATTCTCCAGGTTCGATTCGGATGATTGTCTGCTCGCCGATGGCGAGGCAGCGCGGGGCGGGTCGAGCCAAATAGACGCAAGGTGCCCGCAACTCTTACGGCGAACATGTCAAAGTGCGCGCGCAGCATCGCCCGCCTCCCTGTCATGCCTTCGCCACGGCCATCGCCCCTCGATTTCAATCTGAAGCGAGAAGCTCAGGAACGTTCGGATCACGATGATCAATGCCAGGACGACGAGCCGGTCCAACGACGGCACGATCGCGACCATCCCGATGATGTCGGCGGCAATCAGGAATTCGAGGCCGAGCAGGATGCCGCGACCAAGATTGGCGCGATAGGACCGAAATGCGTCGGCAGGCGCACTGCTTCGCATTTCGTTCAACGACCAGATCGTCGCAGCAAGCACGCCGCCGACGATCACCACCACCCCGAGCAGCTCGATCATCGAGGCGGTCCAGTGCAGGCCGTGCAGAACGACGCCCCGAATCTCTTCCGTGAAGATGGGCTCGGAATTGATCATCCGCCCGCCTCCTGGGCCGAGTGGCTCCTGTCGACGCCCTTCGACCACGTCCGGTAATAGGCGATGATCGTCATGATCCACAGACCCGCCGCACCGACGATCAGCTGCGCCCAAATTGCCTCGGATCCGGACTCGAGCACGAAATGCGCGACGAAGGACAGAAACAGGCCGACGCAAAACACCGACAGCGACTGCTGGCCGCATCTGATCAAGGGTTGCAGCAGCGGCGACTTGAGACCCGGCCAGTCGATCGGAATGAGCCGGACGACGATGAGCATCAGGCTGACCAGATGGATGACGCGATAGGGCGCGAGATTGGTCTTGTCGTTCGGAATGAAGATCGCAGCGAGCCCATCAGGGATGGAATCGCGCAGTCCAGGGATGCGTTCGGCTAGCGCCACGACGAGCGCAAAGAGCAGGACGGCACAGCTGAAGGCGAGCGCAGTGCGGGACGACAGCAGCCAGCGGTTCGCAGCCGCCCCTCCCAAGGCCAGCCAGGCGCCGAAGACGAACAGCAATTGCCAGGCGAACGGATTGAAGTACCAGACTCCAGCCGGATAGGACGGCAAGTTCCATCCGTAATGCCGGGCCGCCAGATACAGAGCGATCGAGCCGATCATCACCGCATTGCGCCAGCGCAGCATGACCCACAGCACGGCGGGGAACGCGGCCATCAGCACGATATAGAGCGGCAGCACGTCGAGATTAAGCGGCTTGAACTTGAGGATCATGCCCTGTGCGAGCGTCTCGACTGGAAAATCCATCAGCGGGGCGACGTTGAACTGGTCCATCAGATGAAGATCGTAGTACCTGTGCGCGACGTAGTGCACGGCGGTGAGATAGACGAAGAACAACAGCAGGTGAGCGACATAGAGCTGCCACACCCGCCGCAGCAGCCGGGTTGCTCCGATGACGAAGCCACGCTCCATCATCATCGCGCCGAACACGAAGGTCGCGGTATAGCCGGAGATCAGCACGAACAGATCGGCGCCGTCGCTGAAGCCGTAGTTGCGCGTCGTGAACCAGACCAGCGCGGAATCCGGGATGTGCCCGAGAAAGATCAGCCAGTTGGCGAGCCCGCGAAACAGATCGAGGCGCAGATCGCGCTGCGGCACGACCAGCACGGATCTGGTCGTGATCGTCTCCCACAGCCGACGACGCAACAGCAGCACAGCTTGCAGGGGCTGCGCGGGGTCGTTAACCGTCTCTTCAGTCAACTGCACGTGCTTCATCCTACGATCGGCATTTCGGGTCGCAACCTCGTCGCCGCTCGTTCGCCCACGCTAGGCTGCGTCGATGTTGCCGGCTTGACGGACATCAAACTCGATCGACGCACCAGCCAAATCTTTTTGTGATTCAATCGCGTAATGAATCGAGATGGATCTCGTCACCGAGCGGAACATCATCCGCCGACGACTGCCTGGCCCGCCCGGCGACGCGTCGAGGGCATGCGCAGGGGCGCCGAATTCAGGCGTCGGCTTGAGATTTTTTCCTGTAAGAAGCTCGCCGCTTCCCGTCGCCTGCGGCAACTCGACGAGTCCTCGCGTCTAAGCACGCCGGCATGCACATCGGCACATTGATCTTGCTCAACCCTGACGATCACGCTTCGGGTTTGGTTACGGCTAGATCAAGCCACCGGGACTTGATTGGCCCCAACTCGACAAGATCGAACAGGAGAAACCAAATGAGTCACCGTAAGCTGATCATCGCAGCCGCGATCATGTCCTTCGCCGCGCTGCCTGCGATGGCGCAGAAGAGCGCGACCGACGAGAAGAACGGCCACCACTATTCGGGCGGACCGAAGACCGAGGTCCCCCATCACATGGGCAAGAAGGAAAAAGGCGGCGGATCGACCAGCGGATCCGGCGGCAGCCACCATTATGGCGGCGGGCCGAAGACGGAAGTCCCGCACCACACCGGCGCGAAGAAGCCGCAATGAGCGTCGCAAGGCGATCCCGTCGCTACGCCGCGGCCGTGATCCCGCCGAAACGGCGCTGCAAGCGAAATCGCCCGGAAGCGGTCCTCCGCTCCCGGGCGAAACATGATCCGGAACGTCGTAAGATCTAGTTCGGCACTGCAGCCTTCGTCGCGCGCTTGGCGGCGACCGCATTTGCCGTAACGCCGTGGAGGAAGTCGTAGGCTGCGTGCAGAGCCTTGTCGTCCTTCTCTTCCGGCGGAACGTAGGACTGCGATCCGGTCTGCTCGGTGCCGTCGGCCGACAGATGCCCGCGCATCTGGGATTCCGCCATGGTGTCCATCCGCCCCTTTAGCTCGGGCGGCACGTCCTGGAGGATCTCGATGTCGGGCGCGATGCCCTGGGCCTGGATCGAGCGGCCCGACGGCGTGTAGTAGCGCGCCGTGGTCAGCGCCAGCGCGCCATTGCCAGAGCCGAGCGGGATGATGGTCTGCACCGAGCCCTTGCCGAACGATCGCGTGCCGATCAACGTCGCGCGCTTGTGGTCGTGCAGCGCACCGGCAACGATCTCCGAGGCCGAGGCCGAGCCGCCGTTGATCAGCACCACGATCGGCTTGCCTTTGGTGAGGTCGCCGCCATGGGCGGTGAAGCGCTGGGTTTCTTCCGGACTGCGGCCGCGGGTCGAAACGACCTCGCCGCGCTGCAAGAAGGCGCTCGACACCGACACGGCCTGGTCGAGCAGGCCGCCCGGATTGTTGC
The DNA here is from genome assembly GCF_020194135.1 of Bradyrhizobium sp. BRP23. Classification (NCBI taxonomy): domain Bacteria; kingdom Pseudomonadati; phylum Pseudomonadota; class Alphaproteobacteria; order Hyphomicrobiales; family Nitrobacteraceae; genus Bradyrhizobium; species Bradyrhizobium sp. BRP23. The sequence goes on from NZ_JADYVW010000008.1 coordinate 177,446, forward strand.
GCAGATCAACCACGTAGCCGGCGAGCTTCTCCGGCGGGACCTGCTTGGAGACCGAGGCGATCGCCTTCTTCAGGCCGTCGGCGGTCTGCTCGTTGAACGAGGTGATGCGGATATAGCCGATGTCGCCGTTCTCGACGCGGAAGCGCACCGGACGCACATGAATGATCTCGCGCGTGATCGCAACCTCGAGCGGCGCATCCGCGCCCTTGCGGATGATGGTCAGCTTGGTCTTGGTGTCGACCGGTCCCTTCATCTTGTTGACCGCCTGCTCGAGCGTCATGCCCTGCACGGCCTCGCCGTCGATCTTGCCGATGAGGTCGCCGGACATGATGCCGGCCTTCGAAGCCGGCGTGTCGTCGATCGGCGAGACGACCTTGACGAGGCCATCCTCCATCGTGACCTCGATGCCAAGCCCGCCGAACTCGCCGGAGGTGGTCTCCTGCATCTCGGTCCAGGCCTTGGCGTTCATGTAGCGCGAATGCGGGTCGAGCGAGGTCACCATGCCGGTGATCGCCCCCTCGATCAGCTTGGCATTGTCCGGCTTCTCGACATAGCTGGCCTTGACCCGCTCGAACACCGCGCCGAACAGATTGAGCTGGGAATAAGCATCATTCGCGCTCACTGCCGCCCGCGCTGCCCATACGCCGCCCTGCGGGCTCGCTACCAGAAGGGTCAGGCACGCTCCCGTGAGCGCGCCCAGGGGGAACAGCAGGGTTTTCCGCATGAAGGTGCCTTTTGCTTGGCGTTTCTCTTGAGGCTGGGAGACGCCATGCAAATGGCGATCCAGTCCATCTCTCACAATACCATTCTGGTTTCTTCAAGGCCGGGATGCCGCGCTGGCGGATACACCGAAGAAATCCCTTCGCCTTGGCCTAAACTTTTGGCAACGTTCCGAAACTGTTTCGAAGCAACACGACACCGGTCCGGGCCGCCCGCGCCTCGCAGCTATGCGATTTTAGGATGGTTTTGGAGGGCCGGACGCGATAGGCGATGCCGACAAGACTTCAAATTCTCGGGAGGACAACAATGAATGAAGCGCCCCGCATCCGGCCGGAACGGAACGTCGAGCTCGGCGCCAGCGACGAGCCGTTCCAGAACCTGCACGAGTTCATCCGGAAGGCGCGCGCCAACCTCAACCAGAATGCCTGGGACTACATCATCGGCGCCGCCGAGACCGAGACCACGATGCGGCGCAACCGCATGGCGCTCGACGAGATCGCCTTCCGCCCGCGCGTGCTGCGCGACGTGCGCAGGATCGATGGCAGCGTCGAGCAGTTCGGCCGCAAGCTGCGTCTGCCGGTGGTGCTGGCTCCCGTCGGCGCACTCGAGATCTTCGATCCGGATGGCGCGGCGAGCGTCGCGCGCGCTGCGGGCAGGTTCGGCGCGGCGCACATGCTGAGCTCGGTGTCCGAGCCCGGCCTCGAGACGACCGCCGAGGCTGCCCCCGATGCACTGCGTCTCTATCAACTCTATGTCCGCGGCGACGATGCCTTCGTCGCCGCCGTGGTCGACCGGGCCGAGAAGAACGCCTATGCCGCCTTCTGCCTGACCGTCGACACCGCCCATTACAGCCGTCGTGAACGTGACATCGCCAAGCGCTACGTTCGCGAGAGCCGCCTGCGCGCCACCGGCGGCGATTTCCAGAAGGGCCTGGAGTGGCGGACCGTGAAGATGATCAAGGACACGTTCAAAATTCCGCTGATCCTCAAGGGTATCGCCACGGCCGAGGATGCGCAGATCGCGCTCGATCACGGCGTCGAGTGGATCTACGTCTCCAACCATGGCGGACGCCAGCTCGACCACGGCCGCGGCGCCATGCACGTGCTGCCGGAGATCGTCGACGCCGTGAAGGGCCGCGCCAGGATCATGGTCGACGGCGGCTTTTGCCGCGGCACCGACATCGTCAAGGCGATCGCGGCGGGCGCCGACCTCGTCGGCATCGGCCGGCTGCAATGCTGGGCGCTGGCGGCAGCCGGCGAAGCCGGCGTCGCGCGGATGCTGGAGTTGCTCGAAGACGAGGTGCTGCGCTGCCTCGGCCTCCTGGGCGCCACCTCATTCGCCGAGCTCGACAAATCCTGCCTGCATCCGGCGGCCGCCACCAACGCGCCCAGCGTGTTCAGCGCGTTCCCGCTGTTCGACCACGAGCCCTATCGTTACTGACGCGCCATACCGAAGTGAAAAGGACGCAATGACATCGCTCTCTCCCGGCAGCGCGGATGCGCTGCTGTTCGACCTCGGGCGCGTTGTGCTCGACATCGACTTCTCCAAGGCGATCGCCTGCTGGGCGGGACATGCCGGCTGCCAGCCCGAGGCCATCATCGCGCGCTATGTGCGCGACGAGGCCTACCGGTTGCACGAGATGGGCAAGATCAGCGATGGGGACTATTTCGCCTCGCTGCGGTCCTCGCTCGGGATCGGCATCTCGGATGCGCAATTCCTGGAAGGCTGGAACGCGATTTTCGCCGGCGAGATGCCTGATATCGCCGAGCTGCTGCCGCGGGCGGCGAAGCAGATGCCGCTCTATGCCTTCTCCAACACCAATCGGCCGCACGTCGACCATTTCTCGAAGGAATATGCCGGTCTGCTCGGCCATTTCCGCGAGCTGTATCTGTCCTCCAGCATCGGCCTGCGCAAACCGGATGCCGAGGCCTTCGACCATGTCGTGGCGGCGATCGGCGTGCCGGCCGAGCGCATCGTGTTCTTCGATGACCTCGCCGAGAACATCGAGGGAGCACGGGCGCGCGGCTTGACCGCCGTGCATGTCACCTCGCCGCGTGATGTCGGGAACGCATTGAAAGCACTGGGGATCTGAGCCGCGGGAAAGCCCGGAGCGCGCTCACTTGCCGGAACAAAAACTGCTGAAGATGTGGAACCTGATCACTTTGTGCATTTTTATACAGAGTTCCGGGAACGGAATACCACCCTTCGGACTCATGAGTCCGTTGGGACTTCTACATTGGACTGATCGACGTGCTGGGCAAGACCTATCTCACCAAGCAAGCCTCTCTCCTGCTCGAATTCGCCAGAACCACCTCGGATTCTGACCTCTCCGCCAAGCTAATCAGCAAGGCCGCCGACCTGAAATCCCAGGCGGACCCGCTGCCGGACAAGGATCAGGGTCCCAAGCCGCCCGACGTCGCGGACATCAGTCCGGGCGATCCGACGGGGCGTTGAACGATGCTGGCCGTGGCGCTCGTCATTCTCGTCCTTGCCATGGCAATCCTCGTTCCGGTCTGTCTCGCCTTCCGCATCATGCCGCGGCGGAGCTGAGCCGACCTCCTCCACCCCCTGCGACCATGCAGGATAGATCATCCCGCGTGCTGCTTTGCCTCACGGCTGCACTCGGCTAGAACTCTCGCCGCCCATTGACTGATGTGCTCAGCAGGAGTTCGCCCGTGGCCCTGATGCCGGTTTCTGACGCGCTTGCCGCGGTGTTGGCCGGCGTCGAGCCGCTGGCTGAACAGATGGTTTGCCTCGACGAGGCCTACCATCGTGTGCTCGCCCGCGATGTCGCGGCGCGGCGCACGCAGCCGCCGGAGGCGATGTCGGCGATGGACGGCTATGCCGTGCGCACGGCCGACGCGGCAAACGATTCGAGGTTGACCGTCGTCGGCGAGGTCGCGGCGGGCCGGCCGTTCGCGGGAAGCGTCGGCCCCGGCGAAGCCGTGCGGATCTTCACCGGCGGCGTCGTTCCCGACGGCGCCGATGCCGTCGTGATCCAGGAGGACACGGCTGCCGACGGCAAACATGTGACGATCAAGGAAGCCGCCATTTTCGGCCGGCACATCCGCCCTGCAGGCGTCGACTTCCGCGAAGGCGACGTGCTGCTGCGCAAGGGAATCCGTCTCACCGAGCGCGATCTCGCCCTTGCCGCCGGAATGAATCATCCGCATCTCGCCGTCATCCGCCGCCCGAGGGTTGCCGTTCTCGCCACCGGCGACGAGCTCGTGATGCCGGGCACCACGCCTGGTCGCGGCCAGATCGTCTATTCCAACGGCTATGCCCTGCATGCGCTCGCCCGCAGCGAGGGCGCCGAGACCATCGACCTCGGAATTGCCGCCGATACACTGGAGGCGACGTCCGCCGGCATCCGCCGCGCGCGCGAGAGCGGCGCCGACATCCTGATCACGACCGGCGGTGCCTCGGTCGGCGACCACGACCTGGTCCAGCAGGCGCTCAAGGGCGAAGGCATCGCGATGGCGTTCTGGAAGATCGCGATCCGGCCGGGCAAGCCGATGATGCACGGTCGGATAGGCGCGATGCGCGTGATTGGCCTGCCCGGCAATCCCGTGTCGTCCTACGTGTGCGCCTTCCTGTTCATGGTCCCCTTGATTCGCGCCCTGTCGGGCCGTTCAGCGATTCATCATCGGCGCGAGCGCGCCGTGCTGGGCCGCGATCTCGCCGCCAACGACCAGCGCGAGGACTATCTGCGTGCGCGGCTGGAGGAGCGCGACGACGGCACGCGCGTCGCCCTTCCGGTCAGCCATCAGGACTCCTCCCTTCTTGCGAATCTCGCTGCGGCACAGGTACTTCTGGTGCGCGCACCGTTCGCGCCGAAGGCCGAGGCCGGCACGCCTTGCGAGGTGCTCCGGCTGCCCGTCTGAGCCGCCCAGCCACACGCATTCCGCGAGCTTGGCCGCGTTCACCATAAATTAAGCAGTTGCGGAACACATATCGAACATATAGTGTCCGTTCATGATTTGTTTCGAGGATGTAGCGGCTTAGTGCCGGCTTCATCGTGTCGGAATCGAACGACATCAACCGGGGGACTTTGGTCGAGATGTTGACGCGCAAACAATACGAGCTTCTGCGGTTCATCAGCGAACGTCTGAAGGAAAGCGGCGTGCCGCCGTCCTTCGACGAGATGAAGGATGCGCTCGACCTGCGCTCGAAGTCAGGCATCCATCGCCTGATCACTGCGCTCGAGGAGCGCGGCTTCATTCGCCGCCTGCCCAACCGTGCCCGTGCCATCGAGGTGATCAAGCTGCCCGAGCTCCAGGCCGCCGCCGGCAATCGCCGTGGCTTCACCCCGAGCGTGATCGAGGGCAATCTCGGCAAGGTGCGCGCGAGCTCCAGCCCGCCCGCGGACGAGGGCGAGCGCCCCGTCGCGGTGCCCGTGATGGGCCGCATCGCCGCCGGCACGCCGATCGAGGCGCTGCAGACCCGCAGCCATACCATCAGCGTGCCGCCGGACATGCTCGGCTCGGGCGAGCACTACGCGCTCGAAGTGCGCGGCGATTCGATGGTCGAGGCCGGCATCCTCGACGGCGACATGGCGCTGATCCAGCGCAACGAGACCGCCAATACCGGCGACATCGTGGTGGCATTGATCGACGACGAGGAGGCCACGCTCAAGCGCTTCCGCCGCCGCGGCGCCTCGATCGCGCTCGAGCCCGCCAATGCCGCCTACGAGGTCCGCATTCTTCCGCCGAACCGCGTGAAGATCCAGGGCAAGCTGATCGGGCTTTACCGGAAGTACTGATACGGGAAACATCAAGCGCCGCGCGCGTTTCGATCGGCATCGGCGATCCAGGATCGGAGCGGATACTTGTCCGCTCCGGCTGGACGGTTTCTCTGGTTCTGCGCCGGCTGTCCGGTCCATCTTCCCGCGCGACATTCGCCCGCGCAGGCGCGCAGCAATCTCGCTCTGCTTCACCGGTAGAGTTGTGCCGGCAGTGCTGATAGCTCCGGCCGAATGCAAGGACGCGAGGTTTGTTCCTATCGAATCCGGGAAAGATAATGTGATCGCGCGCTGCGGACGCGAGCCGCAGATTTGCCCATAACCGAGCAGAGCGTTGTATGCTTCCACTCTGATAGAGGCCTGCGCCTCGAAAGAGACGCGGGTCGCTATCCCAGCATGAGGAGCACCCGATGTGTGACTACAGCCTGCATGCCGTCGCGACGCGCCCCGCCGAAGTCGGCGAGACGATCGTCACGACAACCTTCCGCGGCACCTCGACGCGCGGTTTCGCTTCCGAAGCCGATCCCTCCGTCGCGGTCTGTCTGCTGCCGGGGACGGAGCTCGCTTTCGCCGACAACGTCCGCTACGACAACCGCTGGATCTGGACGCGCACCGTGAACTCTCGCGTCGGCAAGTTCGGCAAGATCGACCCGCACATTCCCGATCGCCATCATGACGCGATCGAATTCCCCGACGGCAAATACGTGCTGGTGACGCAGCTCGTCGAAGGCCAGCGCGCGACCGTGCTGCAATTGCCGGTGACGCAGCCAGCCCCCGAGCGCGAGCACAAGCCGCAGATCGTCGCCGACACGCGGCCCACGATCACGCGCCTGCCGATCGGCTGACGCCCTTCGGCCGACAGGCCGAGCCCGGGATTGAAATTGCCGTCGCCGGCCGAAGGCCGGCGAGCCCGGCAAGTTTGTGTTTCAGGACATTCGATCGGCGAGCCCACCGCCGCGCCTCGTCGTCGCACGAAGTTTGGGCCGTGCTGCCCGCATTTTGAACGTCCGCTCCGCAGCCAAATGACCGATGCTGTCGTGGTTTGAGGCGGCGGACACGCTCGATGAAGACCTTCATTCGCGTCGTTGAACTTTGGGTACCCGACCGGACGCGCATGCGGCTGGAATTCGGCGGCGGCCTCTACGACGATGGGCTGTCCGCGTTCAAAGCCGTCAGCGAAGAGCTGCACTTCGGATATGACGAGGGACTTCCAGGCAAGGCCTGGGCCTGTGGCCACCCCGTCATCCTCACGAAATTCGCCAACTCCTATTTCAAGCGGACCGATCAGGCCGCTGCGGCCGGCCTCACCTGCGGCGTGGCGGTGCCGGTGTTCGCGGGCGAATTCCTGCAAGCCGTGCTGGTGCTGTTCTGCGGCGACGACGAGGCGCATGTCGGCGCGATCGAACTCTGGCACAACGATCCTGATCTCTCGCATGAGATGGGGCTCGTCGATGGCTATTACGGCACCGCGGACATGTTCGAATTCAACTCCCGCCACACCAGATTTCCGCGCGGCTTCGGCCTGCCCGGACGCACCTGGAAGGCGGGCCTGCCGCTGATCATCAAGGACTTGCACGACGCCAAGAGTTTCCTGCGCTGGGAGGACGCCGCCAAGGTCGGGATCAATCTCGGCGTCGGCGTGCCCTACCGAACCGGTACCGACCAGACCTGGGTTCTGACATTCCTCTCCGCGCAGGCAACGCCGATTGCGCGACGCTTCGAGATCTGGGTCCCGAACGAGGACCGTTCGGCGCTGGTCTTTCGCGCCGGCGATTGCAGCGCGCAGACCGACCTCGCCGCACGCTATGCGGCGCAGTCCATCGCCAGGGGCGAAGGCAGCATTGGCGGCGCCTGGGCCGCCGGCATGCCCGCGCTCAACGACGATCTCACCCGTGACGGCTCGATCGCCGGCTCCGAAGCCTGCGCAGCCGGGCTGAGCCGAATGGTGGCCCTGCCGGTCATCGGCAACGGAGGGCTTGACGCCGTGCTGGCCTGGTATTTGTGATCCGCGTCAATCGTCGGCCTGCAAGTCGGCCTCCGATGGCGTTGCGTCCCGGTTGCGGGGCACGGCCGCCTTCGGCACGAGGCTGCCGTCGAAATCTCCCTCGCCGGCGCCGGCCGGCAGCCAGGGACGGCTTGCTCCCCTCGTCCTCACCGCCTGCACTGAAAAGCCCTCGCCGCGTCTCGTCAGAGCCAGTGCGCCCTGACTGGCAAGACGCGCCCGATCGACCACCATCGCCGCGCAATCGGGTGGCGCAGGCCGCGCCGTCACCACCAGCGCGGCGCGGCTGCAATCATCGGCCAGCGCGTCGATACGCGTCGCCAACGCGATCAGTCGTCCGTCCGCGAGCGGCGCCACGCAGCCGGTCTCGTCACACGACACCCCACTCGCCAACGAGGCGTTGCCGGCATCGCGCGGATCGGCATCGGCAGCCAACCACTCCTTCAGCAGGAAGCTGTCCTTGCTGGCGCGGATCACCTGCAAGCGCCCATCGCCGCCCCGGACCGCGACGCTCGCGCCATCCCCGGCAATCAGGATATCGGGCTGCCGCACCGACAGTCCCCAGAGGATCGCTGCCAGCAGCACCAGGGCGCCGGACCAGCGCAAGGGCGTGCGCAACAGGCCCATCACGATGAGCCCGAGGCTCGCTGCAATCAGCGGCGCGATCCCGAAGGCGGGAATTCGGCCGACGGCGCCCGGCAGGGCCGCCACCCAGCGCGCGACCAGGACCATCCACTCGATGCCGATCCCCATCAACCACCAGAACACGCCGTCGAGCCCGAAGGGCGCCGCGAGCAGCCCCAACAGCCCGGCCGGCATCACCAGCGCCGAGACCACCGGCATGGCGCCGAGATTGGCGAGCACGCCGTATGGGGTCACGCGATGGAAGTGGAAGGCGGCGTATGGCGTGGTCGCGAGCCCCGCGATCAGCGAGGCCAGGAACAGCATCGCGATCTCGCGGCCGCCCCACAACGCGATCCGCGCCGTCGCGGAATGATCGGGCGAGGCGAGCAGGTTCGGCATGCCGATCTGCACCAGCGCCACCAGCCCGAGCGTTGCCGCAAACGACATCTGGAAGCTTGGATGCACCAACGCCTCCGGCGCGACCGCAAGCACGATCAGCGCGGCAACCGCCAGCGTGCGGAAGGTGATGGCGCGGCGGTCGACCATCACTGCGATCAGCACCACCGCCGTCATGAAGAACGATCTTTGCGTCGCAACCTCCGCGCCCGACAGCAACAGGTAGAACGCGGCCGCGACCAGCGCCGCGGCGGCCGACCATTTCTTGATGGCGGAGCCGGCCGCCAGCCCCGGGATCAAGGCCAGCAGCGCGCGCACCGCGAAGAAGACGACGCCGGCGACGACCGCCATGTGATAGCCGGAGATCGACAGCACATGGCCGAGTCCCGAGACGAACATGGCATCGTTCACGGGCGCGGTGATCGCATCGCGCCGCCCCGTGAGCAGCGCCGTCGCGATCGCGCGGTTATCGCCTTCGAGCGTTGCGCGGATGCGCGCATCGATCGCATCGCGCAGGCCCTGCATGAAGGCCGCGTAGCGCAGCCGCAGGCCGCCAGCATCCGGCGGCGTGGACGCCGTGATCGCGCCCATCACGAAGCCGGAGGCGCCGATGCCCTGGAAGAACATGTCGCGCGAGAAATCATAGCTGCCGGGGCGCACCGGCGAGATCGGCGGCATCAGCCGCGCCTTCAGCTGCACGAAGCTGCCAACCTCAGGCGCCGTGCCCTTGCGCACCGAGAGGCGGACGCGCTCGAGCTTGACGTCGCTGCGCTGCGCCTCCATCGCGCTGACGCGCAGCACGAAGCGGTCGGTGCGCTCGCGGATGTCGCGCGCTTCCACGAAGCCCGACAGCGACACCGAATAGAGCGGTTTTGCCAAAACGGTGTGCGCGATACGCGCGGTCTTCCAGGTCGCCACGGCAAAACCAGCCGCGACCGCCGCGAGCATGATGGCGGGCGCAAACAGCCGGCTCCGCCGGAGCAGCACCGCGCCGAGCATCAGCGCGATGGCTGTGGCAGCAACCACCCACAGCACCGGCTCATGATCGGCGGCGAAATAAAGCGCAATGCCGCCGCCGAAGGCGACCGGCACCCACGGCAACAGCCGGCCAGGCCCGGCCTCGCCCCGAGCCCATTGGCGCAGCGTCTCGATGATCGCCGGCCAGATGCCAAAGCCCGCCGGCGCAAAACCGCCGGCCGGGGTAGCGCGGCCGACCGGCCACGTCCCGGCAACTCCCTGGGACCGTCCTGGCCGGCCCGGCTCCGCCATTCCCCTGCACCTTACGATACGCGACGGCTGCCGAGGCTACCGGACCGTGCGGCTGCGCGAATAGCGGTACGGATCGGGAACAGGCAAAGACCGCCCTACTTTCTCCGGGCTGGCGCCCGTTGCTAGATCAGCGGCGCCTGCGACGAGGCGTGGTGATTGACGATCTTCCAGCCGCCGTCCTCGCGGATGATGACCCAGCTCATCTTGACGACGAGATCATCCCGCTCGCCCGCGAGATCGAACGTGATGGTCGCGGCCATGTTGATCAGATCAGGGCCGGCCTGCGCGGCGTGCACGTCGGAGAAGGTCGCGCTCGGCCTCCCCCAGCGCGGCAGGCCGTTGAAATAGTCGGCGACGCCATCTCGGCCGCGATAGAGCTTCGGATTGGAGCCGAAGAAGAACGCGTTCCTCGCATAGAGCGAGGACAGCGCGGCCGCATCGAGCGCCGCGAAGCCGGCGCACCATTTCGCGATGATGGCGGAAACGATGGCGTCGGCCTCGCTGCTCATGTCCTGCTCAGCCCTTCTCAACCCTTGGCGACTTCCTTCGCGAACGTGTCGCGCAGACCGATCGTGCGCGAGAACACCGGCTTGCCGGGCGTCGAGTCCTTGTCACGCACGAAATAGCCCTGGCGCTCGAACTGCATCGGCTCGGTCGAATTGCTCTCCGCAACGGACGCCTCGACCCGCGCATCGGCGAGGATCTCCAGCGAGTTCGGGTTGAGATCGGTCGCGAAGTTCGAGGCATCCGGGCTCGGCTTGGCGAACAGCTGGTTGTAGATGCGGATCTCCGCCGGCTTGGAGGCCGCCGCCGGCAGCCAGTGCATGGTCGCCTTGACCTTGCGGCCGTCGGGCGCGTTGCCACCCTTGGTCGCGGGATCATAGGTGCAGCGCAGCTCCACCACCTCACCCTTGTCGTTCTTGATCACGCCGGTACACTTGACGAAATAGGCATAGCGCAGCCGCACCTCGTTGCCAGGCGACAGGCGGAAGAACTTCTTCGGCGGGTTCTCCATGAAGTCGTCCTGCTCGATATAGAGCTCACGGCCGAACGTGATCTTCCGCGTGCCGGACGAGGGATCGTCGGGATGATTGATCGCCTCGAGCTCCTCGGTCTGCCCTTCCGGATAATTCTCGATCACCACCTTGAGCGGCTTCAAGACCGCCATGCGCCGCTGCGCCGTGCGGTTCAGCTCCTCGCGGATGCAGAACTCCAGCATGCCGACATCGACCACGCTGTTGGCTTTGGCGACGCCGATGCGCTTGACGAACTCGCGAAGTGCAGCCGGCGGCACGCCGCGGCGACGCATGCCCGCCAAGGTCGGCATGCGCGGATCGTCCCAGCCCGCGACATGGCCGTCGCGGACGAGCTGGGTCAGCACGCGCTTGGACAGCAGCGTATAGGTGAGATTCAGCCGCGCGAATTCGTACTGATGCGGCTGTGAGGGCACCGGCAGCTTCTCGATGAACCAGTCGTAGAGCGGTCGGTGGTCCTCGAACTCCAGCGTGCAGATCGAATGCGTGATGCCTTCGATGGCATCCGACTGGCCGTGGGCATAGTCGTAGCTCGGATAGATGCACCATGCGTTGCCGGTGCGCGGATGGTGCGCATGCAGGATGCGGTACAGCACTGGGTCGCGCAGATTGATGTTGCCCGCGGCCATGTCGATCTTGGCCCGCAGCACGCGCGCGCCGTTGGGGAATTCGCCCGCCTTCATGCGGCGGAACAGGTCGAGGTTCTCCTCCACGGAGCGTTCGCGGAACGGCGAATTCTTGCCGGGCTCGGTCAACGTGCCGCGCGAGAGGCGGATCTCCTCCTGGGTCTGGTCGTCGACATAAGCGAGGCCGTCGCGGATCAGCTGCTCCGCCCATTCGTACAGGCGGTCGAAATAGTCCGAGGCGAAGAACAGGTTCTTGCCCCAGTCAAAGCCGAGCCAGCGCACGTCGGCCTGGATTGAATCGATATATTCCTGCTCTTCCTTGACCGGGTTGGTGTCGTCGAAGCGCAGGTGGCAGCGGCCCGGAAACTCCTGGGCGACGCCGAAGTTGAGTGCGATCGACTTGGCGTGGCCGATATGCAAGTAGCCGTTCGGCTCCGGCGGGAACCGGGTCACGATCTCCTTGTATTTGCCCTGATCGAGGTCGGCCTGAATGATGTCACGAATGAAATCGCGCCCAACCTCAGCTGCCACCGGTTCTGTCATTACGAAAATCCTGTAGGGAAATCAGCGGTCCTTCTGCCAAATTCGCGTGGCCGCGCCAAGAGCTTACAAGAGCCTAACCAAGGCCTGCCGGGTCCGCCGTCGCCCTTTAGTTATGTCCCGTTCCTGCTATACACCACCGCCTCCAATGCATAGGCCCTGCCAAGAATGTCCGATTCCGTCGTCACGCGCTTCGCTCCCTCGCCGACCGGCTTCCTCCATATCGGGGGCGCCCGCACGGCGCTGTTCAACTGGCTCTATGCCAAGAAGCACGGCGGCAAGATGCTGCTGCGGATCGAGGACACCGATCGGGAACGCTCCACGGAGGCGGCGATCGGCGCCATCCTCGACGGGCTGAAGTGGCTCGAGCTCGGCTGGGACGGCGAGGTCATCTACCAGTTCGCCCGCGCCGCCCGGCACCGCGAGGTTGCCGAGCAGCTGCTCGCCGACGGCAAGGCCTACCGCTGCTACGCCACCGCCGAAGAGCTCGCCGCCATGCGCGAGAAGGCGCGCAGCGAGGGGCGCACCCGCCTCTATGACGGCATGTGGCGCGACCGCGACGCGGCGACGGCGCCAAGCGACGTCAAGCCCACCATCCGCCTGCGCGCGCCGCAGACCGGCGAGACCGTGATCGAGGACCAGGTCCAGGGCCGCGTGGTCTGGCAGAACGAGAACCTCGACGATCTCGTCCTGCTGCGCGGAGACGGCAACCCGACCTACATGCTCGCCGTGGTGGTCGACGACCACGACATGGGCGTCACCCATGTGATCCGCGGCGACGACCACCTGATCAACGCCGCCCGCCAGAAGCAGATCTACGATGCGATGGGCTGGGAGCTGCCCAGCATGTCCCATATCCCGCTGATCCACGGCCCGGACGGCTCGAAACTCTCCAAGCGGCACGGCGCGCTCGGCGTCGATGCCTACCGCGCGATGGGGTACCTGCCGGCTGCGCTGCGCAACTACCTGGTCCGGCTCGGCTGGAGCCACGGCGACCAGGAGATCTTCTCGACCGAGGAGATGATCGACGCGTTCGATCTCGGCAGCGTCGGCCGCGCCGCCGCCCGCTTCGATTTCGCCAAGCTGGAAAACCTCAACGGCCACTACATCCGCCACGCCGACGATCAATCGCTCGTGAAGATGTTCGAGGACGTGCTCGACCACGTCGTGCCGAGCCGCGACGAGATCAAGGCCAAGTTAAACGACACCACGCGCGCGCAGCTGCTCAAGGCCATGCCGGCGCTCAAGGAGCGCGCCAAGACATTGATCGAGCTGATCGACGGCGCCCATTTCATCTTCGCCGACCGGCCGCTGGCGCCGGATCCCAAGGCGCAGGCGCTGTTGACGCCCGAGAACCGCAAGCTGATCGGCCAGCTACATTCCGCGCTGGAGAAAGTCGAGCCGTGGAGCGGCGCCACCACCGAGGCCGCGCTGCGCGCCTTTGCCGAGGAAAATAGTCTCAAGCTCGGCGCGGTCGCCCAGCCGCTTCGGGCGGCGCTCACCGGACGGACGACGTCCCCTGGTATATTTGAGGTTTTGGAGGTGCTTGGACGCCAGGAAAGCCTCGGCCGGCTTAGGGATCAGTCTACGACGTAAGTCGACCATGCGTGCGGCGATCTTGCAGCGCACATAGCAATAATATACCCATCTCCCCCACATTCTGGAACATCCGGCCTGCCCCCATGGTCGCCCTGGGGGTCTCCGGCTCCGGCCCGTCTCACCACACATCGGGGACCTCTGATGGACGCAAAAGAAAGCCCAAAGACCGCGACGCTGACGGTCGGAAACAAGAATTTCGATCTTCCGATCCTCAGCGGCAGCGTCGGGCCTGACGTCATCGATATCGGCAAGCTCTACGGCCAGTCCGGCCTGTTCACCTACGATCCGGGCTTTACCTCGACCGCGAGCTGCCAGTCCAAGATCACCTATATCGACGGCGACGCGGGCGTGCTGGAATACCGCGGCTACCCGATCGAGCAGCTCGCCGAGCATGGCGACTTCCTGGAGACCTGCTACCTCCTGCTCTACGGCAACCTGCCGACCGCCGCGCAGAAGAAGGATTTCGACTACCGCGTGACCCATCACACGATGGTGCACGAGCAGATGGCCCGTTTCTTCCAGGGCTTCCGCCGCGACGCCCATCCGATGGCGATCATGGTCGCGGCCGTCGGCGCGCTGGCCGCGTTCTATCACGATAGCACCGACATCAACGATCCGAAGCAGCGCATGATCGCCTCGATGCGCATGATCGCGAAGATCCCGACGCTGGCTGCGATGGCCTACAAATACACCGTCGGCCAGCCCTTCGTTTATCCGAAGAACTCGCTCGGCTTTGCCGAGAACTTCCTGAACATGTGCTTCGCGGTGCCTTGCGAAGACTACAAGGTCAGCCCGGTGCTCGCCGACGCGCTGGAGAAGATCTTCATCCTGCACGCCGACCACGAGCAGAACGCCTCGACCTCGACGGTGCGCATCGCCGGCTCCTCGGGCGCCAACCCGTTCGCCTGCATCGCGGCCGGCATCGCCTGCCTCTGGGGCCCGGCCCATGGCGGCGCCAACGAAGCCGCGCTGAACATGCTCTATCAGATCGGCACGGTCGACAAGATCCCCGAGTTCATCGCCAAGGTGAAGGACAAGAATTCCGAAGTCCGCCTGATGGGCTTCGGCCACCGGGTCTACAAGAACTACGATCCGCGCGCCAAGATCATGCAGAAGATGTGTCATGCCGTGCTCAAGGAGACCGGCCATGGCGACGATCCGATGCTGAAGGTGGCGATGGAGCTCGAGAAGATCGCGCTCAGCGACCAGTACTTCATCGACCGCAAGCTCTACCCGAACGTGGACTTCTATTCGGGCATCACGCTGAAGGCGATGGGCTTCCCGGTCTCGATGTTCACCGTGCTGTTCGCGGTCGCCCGCACCGTCGGCTGGATCAGCCAGTGGAGCGAGATGATCGAGGATCCCCAACAGAAGATCGGCCGCCCGCGCCAGCTCTACACCGGCGTCGCCAAGCGCGATTACGTGCCGATCGACAAGCGCTAACGTCAGGCCATCACGCCTTTCGCAGCGGCGCCATCGCAAGATGGCGCCGTTTTGTTTTGCGCCCGCACTTTCCTCGTGCTGCCGCGCACAACAACAAGTCCATGCTCACGGCGGCAAGCGCCTTGACAGCCTAAATGCTCCGCGCGCATTCTTACTCTAAGTAAGAATGACGACAGGGATGGAAATGCCGGAGCAGCCGAGAAGTCGGCGGCAGACGCGCGCTGCCATTTTGACTCATCTGCTTCAGTCGGGCGGCTCGTTTCGTCCGCCACTGGCCAAGGCCGTGCGTCTGTCGGAAGCGAGCCTGTCGCGCATCCTGCTTGACCTGAATGCCGAAGGCCTGATCGAGGAAGTGCGGCGCCCTGCCCCTTACGTCGGCGGCCCGACCGGTCTCGTGTCGCTGGACCACGCGGTGGCGCTGGCAGCCTTCGAGCTGACGACGCAGCGGCTCAGCGTCGGGGTCGGCGGCCTGTCGGGTGAGCTGCACTACACCGAGCGTGTGCCGCTCCCGAAGACGCCTGACGTCGAGACCGTCGGCCGGGCATTTCGCGAAGCGATGACGTTGTTGCGCGACTGGACGCGGCGCCGCCGGATCACCCTCTCGCAGATCGGCGTCTCGATTCCCGGCCTCGGCCGTCTCAGCATATCGGCCAATCCGATCATTCCCTGCGACGTCGCTCGCATCAGCAACATGTTCGGCGAGATGTTCGCCGGCGTGCCGCTCGAATTCACCAATTCGGTCGTCGCGCATGCCACCTTTCACCGCTGCCGCACGGAAAACTACCCGTTCAACGACACGCATCTGTTCGTGCTCGTCAGCCACGGCGTCGCCGGCGCCTGGATGGATGATCCGGCCGAGACCGATGCTCTGCAGCCGATCGAGCTCGGCCACATGGTGTTCGGGCCTGACGGACCGCGCTGCCGCTGCGGACATCACGGCTGCGTCGAGGCCTATACGTCGATTCCCGCGCTGGCTGCGCTTCTCGGCGTTTCCGAGACCGAGCTGCTCCAGCTCGGCAACGAATGGGTCAACACGGTCCCGATCTCATCGCGCGTGCGGCAGGATTTGCGCCGTCGGCTGTTCCGGCTCGGCCTTGCGATCGGCAATACGCTGAACGTCAAGCCGTGCGGCGGCGTTGCGATCAGCGGCTGGCCGTCGCTTCTCGCTGAAGAGGATCGGCAAGCACTGGTCGATGGCATCGACGCCTGCCTGCTGGGCGGACGCAAACTGGCGCAGGTCTCCCTCGCTTTCGTGCCGCCGTCGACCGGCAGCGATCCGCAGGCTGCGCTCGCCTTCGCCGCCTTTTGTCTCGCCAGCCGTGGCGGCATGCCCGCGGCATCGACGGAGGCGGCCTGACATGCGCTGAGCCCAAACGGCCTATAAAGCGCGAACGATTTCACACCGGGAGGAACTGCCATGCCGATCACAACAACAAGGCGTCGTCTGCTCGCTGGCTCTGCTGCCGCGCTCGCATTTCCGCACCTTGCCCGCGCGCAAGGCGCGGCCAAGCCGCGACTGACCGCGATCTCGCAATGGTCGGCGGGCAGCGACGGGGCGGCCATTACGGCGCTCGGCAAGAAATTCGAGGAGAAGGGCGGCGTTTGGCAGCACTCGCCCGTCCCCGGCTTCACCACCGAGATGATGAACAAGCTGCGCGCGCAGATCATGGCCGGCGATCCGCCGGCTTGCTCGCAGCTCAAGGGGCCCGAGATTGCGGCCTGGTCGAAGATTGCGCCCACCGTAAATCTCGATGCCCTCGTCGCGGCCGCCGGCTACGAGAAGGTTGTCGCTCCGGATCTTGCAAAGCTGCACAAGCCCGGCGGCAAATGGATTGCGCTGCCGCTACAGATCTACAGCACCAACATGCTCTTCCTGTCCAAGCGCGCGATGGACAAGGCGAAGGCGGACAAGGTCCCCGTCACCTGGGCCGACTTCAACGACCTCGCCGAAAAGATGAAGGCGGGCGGAGTCGCTTCTCCCATCGCCAATGGCGGCACCCGCCCGGACGACGGACAGAAATTCGAGGCGGCTCTCGCGGGCATCAGTCCGCTCGCCTATCGCGCGGCCATCATGAATCTCGAGAAGAAGGCCCTCGAGGGTCCGGAGATCAAGGCCGCGTTCGCCCAGGTGCGCAAGATCGCCGACTGGATGGACCCCAACGTCGGCGCCCAGCATTTCTCGACCAACCTGAAGCGCTTCATCGACGGCGACATGGGCATGATGATCATGGGCGGATGGGCGCAGGGCGTATTGCGCAATGCCGGATTCAAGCTCGAGGACTTCATGATTGCGCCAGGCCCGAGCGACAACGGCAAGCCGGTCTTCCTGTTGAATGCCGACGCCTTCATCTTCTGGCAGCGCAAGGAGGCGGACCTGCAAGCCGGCCAGACCCTGATGGCTCAGCTCGTCATGGATCCGGCGATCCAGACCATGTACTCGCAGATCACCGGCTCCATCCCCGTGCGCACTGACGTCGATCTATCAGGCGAAGGCTGGTCGGAGGGGCAACGAACAACCTCGAAGGCCTTGAAGGAGGCCATCGCCAGCAATCAGGCCGTCCTCAGCATGGCGCACAACATGGCGCAGGAAAACGGAATGACCGCGGCGATGATCGACGTAATCACGGAGTACGTGAAGAACAAGACGATCAAGCCGGAGCAGGCGGCCACCCGCCTCGCCGAGGCCGTCGAGGGCGCGCGTTGAGCAATGCCGCCACGATGAGACCGGGCCGGCCGGCGCTTCCCGAATGGGTGCGTCGGCTGCCCGAGTATCTGACGATCTGGGTGCCGCTGCTGCTGTCGGCGGCGCACCTCGTCTCGTTTTCGCTCTGGACGATCTGGATCTCGTTCACGCCGTCCACCCTCGTTCCCGTTGCGGGCTGGGTCGGCTTGCGCAACTACACGGCGGTCACGGCATCGCGCAACTGGCAAATCGCCTTCGACAATTTGCTGCTGTTCGGCAGCGCTTTCGTGCTGCTGAGCGCAGCGACCGGCCTCATCCTCGCGATCCTGCTCGATCAGCGCATTCGTGGCGAGAACGTGCTGCGCTCCATCTTCCTCTATCCCCTGGCGGTGTCCTTCGTGGTCACCGGCACGGTCTGGAGCTGGCTGCTCAATCCCGGTCTCGGGATCCAGAAGCTGGTGCACGACCTCCGCTGGACCTCCTTTAAGTTCGACTGGCTGATCGACCGCGACATGGCGATCTGGACCATTGTCATCGCCGCGATCTGGCAATCCTGCGGCTTTGCCATGGCGCTGTTCCTTGCCGGCCTTCGCTCGGTCGATCCCGACATCATCAAGGCCGCGCAGATCGACGGCGCGGGAGCGGTCCGAACCTACCGGCGTATCATCCTGCCGTCGCTGTGGCCGATCACGGTCACCGTCGTGGTGATCCAGTTGCAGTTCGCGATCTCGACCTTCGATCTCGTGCGCGCGCTCACCAACGGCGGACCGGGAATCGCGACCCAGCTGCCGGCACTCGTCGTCTACGACCTGATGTTCCAGCGCAGCCTGCTCGGCCGCGGCGCGGCGGCGGCCGTGCTGATGTTGCTCATTCTTCTCGCGGTGCTGCTGCCCTACGCGGCGTGGCGATACATCCAGCGACGGCGAGGCGCCCATGCCTGACCGCAGCTTCGCACCGACCCGGATCCTGATCTATCTCGCCGTCTTCTTGATCGCCGCGGCCTGGCTCGCGCCGCTCGTGGTCGTGGTGCTGAACTCGCTGCGGACCAACGAGGAGATCGCGCAGGGATCGATGATCGGCTGGCCGCAGCATCTGGCCTGGAGCAACTACGCCGCAGCCTGGAGCGGCTTCTGTGTCGCCGAGACCTGCGCCGGCATCCGGCCCTACATGCTGAACTCCGCGCTGGTCACGATTCCCGCCACGATCTTCTCCACCCTGCTCGGCGCAATCGCCGGTTACGCCGTGTCGCTCTGGCGTTTTCGCGGCGACAACTGGATCTACGGCATCGTGACGCTGGGCCTGTTCCTCCCCCAGCAGATGCGCCTGTTGCCCTGGACCATCGTGCTGCGGGACGTCGGCCTCATCAACACCCTGACCGGCCTCGTGCTGATTCACACCATTCAGGGGCTCTCATTCACCACGCTGTTCTGCCGGAATTATTATGTCGCCATTCCCCATGAACTGATCAGGGCCGCCCGCATCGACGGCGCCGGCTTCTTCCGCATCTTCTGGCGCATCATCCTGCCGCTCTCAGGTCCCATCCTGATCGTCACGGTGATCTGGCAGTTCACCCATATCTGGAACGAGTTCCTCTATGGCGTGACGTTCACCACCGGCCAGCAGCAGCCCGTCACCGCAGCGCTTATCGCGCTGTCCGCCGCCGTCGCGGATATCCCGCAGCATGGCGTACAGAGCGCAGCGGTGATCATCGCCGCGCTGCCCACGCTGTTGATCTACCTGCTCGGCGGCAAGTACTTCGTCCGCGGCCTGACTGCCGGGGCCGTGAAATGATGGAGTTGTCATGGCAGCACTGAGCATTCGCGCCCTGTCCAAGCGTTACGCCAATCTGGAGGTGCTGAAGGACATCGCGCTCGACATCGAGAGCGGCGAGTTCACCGTGCTGGTCGGCCCGTCCGGCTGCGGCAAGTCCACCCTGCTCAACATCGTCGCCGGGCTCGACCGCCCGAGCGCGGGAACGATCGAAATCGGCGGCCGCGTCGTCAATGACGTCGCGCCGAAGGACCGCGACATCGCCATGGTGTTCCAGTCCTACGCGCTCTATCCCTCGATGACCGTGCGCCAGAACATCACCTTCGGCATGGAATGCCGTCACGTTCCCAAAGCCGAGCAGGACGCTGCGGTCAGCAATGTCGCAAAACTGCTCCAAATCGAGCCGCTGCTCGGCCGCAAGCCCTCGCAATTGTCCGGCGGCCAGCGCCAGCGAGTGGCGATGGGACGCGCGCTGGTGCGCAATCCCCTGCTCTTCCTGTTCGACGAGCCGCTCTCCAATCTCGATGCCAAGCTGCGCGTCGAGATGCGGATGGAGATCAAGCGCCTGCATCAGCGCATCGGCGCCACCATCGTCTATGTCACGCACGACCAGATCGAGGCGATGACGATGGCGACGCGGATCGCCGTGATGCATCAGGGCAGCGTGCAGCAATTCGCCGATCCCGACACCGTGTACCGCTATCCCGCCAATCTGTTCGTCGCACGCTTCATGGGCTCGCCGCCGATGAACACCATGCCGGCGCGGCTCGAGGCCGAAAATGACGGTCCGGTCGTCGTGATCGGCGCGGGACGGCCCGACGAGCTTCGTCTGCGCCTTACGGGGTACGACGCCGCAGCACCCTTTGTCGGGCGCAAGGTGGTGTTCGGAATCAGGCCGGAATGCATCGCTGAGGGAAGCCGCACGTTTTCCAGCGAAGCGCCTGTCCTCGTCGAGGCGCCGGTGGAGCTGGTCGAGCCCACCGGTGCCGAGACGATGGTGCTGCTGCGGCTCGGCGGCGAGCCCGCGATGGCACGAGTCTCGCCGGATATCCGCCCCGCGCCCGGCGCGTCCGCCGCCTTCGCGCTCGACACCCGCCGCATTTGCCTGTTCGACCCCGAGACGGAGCGCCTGATCGCATGACGAAGACGACCTATTCCAGCCTAGCCGGCAGCGTGGTGCTGATCACCGGAGGCGCCAGCGGCATCGGCGCCGCCTTCGTCCGGGCCTTCGCGGGCCAAGGCGCCCGGGTCGCCTTCTTCGACATCGATAAGGACGCCGGCGAAGCCCTGGTGCGGGAGATCGCGGCCTCGTCCGGGCCCCCGCCGCTGTTCGTGCCCTGCGATCTGCTCGACATCGATGCGCTGCGCAGCGCGATGGCAGAGGCCCGCCGCTCGCTTGGCGACGCCGCCGTTCTCGTCAACAACGCCGCCAACGATCAGCGCCAGGTTCTCGCCGAGGTCACGCCATCCGAGTTCGACTGGATGATCGGCGTCAATCTCAAGCACGTCTTCTTCGCCGCGCAAGCGGTGGTTCCGCAGATGCAGGCGCGCGGCGGCGGCTCGATCATCAACATGTCCTCGATCGCCTGGATGCGCGGCGCGCCGGCGCTGCCGGTCTATGCCGCGGCGAAAGCGGCGATCGTCGGCTTCACCAACTCGCTGGCGCGGTCGGTCGGTCCCGACCGCATTCGCGTCAACGCGATCGCGCCGGGCATGGTGATCACCGAGCGCCAGCGCCGGCTATGGTATCCGGACGATCGGGTCATCGCCGAGATACGCTCGCGCCAGGCGGTGCCCGATGCGGTAACGCCCGAAGACATTGCCAATATGGCACTGTTCCTCGCCTCCGACGAAAGCCAGCGCATCACCAGCCAGTGTTTCAGGGTTGATGGCGGACTCGCCTAGGCCGGTGCGCATAAGACCGTTCGAGTGCCCTTTGCTTAGCCCTACGTGACGTTCGACAATAGTGATTGGAACTAGGAAACCTTGGGAGGTTCGCGCGTTTAGGGGCCGGAGCAAGCCGTGGAGGAGAAGCATGCGAACAGCAATTCTCGCATTGATTGTAGTTGCCGGAAGCGCAATGAGCTTCCAAGCAACGGCCCAACAGCAAAAGGCCGCACCCAGTGAGCAAACCAAGGAGGAGATGAAGCGCGACGTGGACCGGGAGCTCAAGGCTGGCCAGCCCAACGAGCAGATGCAGCGCGATGCGGACAAAGGGATCAAGACCCGCAACTCCGGAGAGTCCGGATACGTGGCCGATCAAGACAAGCCGGCCGCTTCGGCGCATCCTCCGGGCCGGCCGGGAAGTGAGCAGACCACCGGTTCGGGTGGCCAGACCGGAACTCCGAAATAGAACACTCGGCCTGCGCTGCGTCTACGGCGAGTTGCGCGGACGCCGGAAGTGGCCAATTCACGGGTCGCATGCGGTCCCGAGTTAGCGTGTCGTCCGCCTGGTTGCCGCCCAAATGTCCTCCCGGGGTCAGTATGTCGCGCTCAGTGTACGCGTGGAGCGAGACCCCGGCGGCAAGTGGCGGGCCGTCATAGGGCGCACAAGCGCCAGTCGAGGCAAGACGGCCCCCCGCGTTCTGTCCACCGCCGATAGACGACATCCCAACTGCCTCAAATGATCCGGCTAAGGGTCACGAGGCGACATGGAGCGGGATGTCACTCTATGAACAGCAGTCCCCTCTTCTTATCGCCGTCAAACGTATTTACAGCGTCGAACAGCCGCTTCCGTTCGACTAGCCACGGCTGGAAATCGAAATTGACATCGAGCACGAAAACGAGGTCTTCGGCTTCGAAATAGCCTCCAATTGGGGAATGGTGTCCACTACCAGCACCAAAAATATGAGCGCGATCGAAATTCACGATGTAGCGTCGCCGCGGATCGTTGGAGCGACGGAGATGCTCCAGAAACTGGTTTTCGCTGAGATCACGCAAGACAGTAACTTTCCGGCTGGTGTTGGACTGGGCGACGTTGGCCAGTTCGTCAAGCGTGAGCCCCATAATGCATACGCCTGTCCAGCAACTCCACGTCCCGGCCAACACCTTGCCTTCCGTCCTTGCCGCCTCGCCAAGGGACCGATACGCATTTGCAACAGCGGCAGGTCCGCAGCGAGAGCCATTTGACTGCCAAACAACGTGTCCTTCAAATGTTGCTGCCACGGGCAGGTGCCACGCACGCTCAATAAGCTCCGGAGTACGTGTGACCGATGAGGCTATGGCTTCTGATGGCACGTGCGATTGATTGACCACCAGGGCCCCGGCACACACCAGACTCAGGGCAATCACCAAGCTGCTGATGCTTACGCGGTGCCATCGCTTCATGGATCGGAACCTTGGCGGCAATGACGACTTAGGCGCGCAAAATTATACTCGGAAGCCGGAGAGCGCGAAGAAGATACCTGTCCGCGTTCGTTCGGGCTGAAAATGCGAACATAATTTCCGACAGGACGACCCGAGTTCTTCTTTTGGGTCGAACAGGAAAGTGACAGCCAATCGGACCCTTTCCGCGGCATCCCGAGATGTATCAGCGTCGAGATCCCAGTGCTAGACTTCCTGCTCCTAGCGATTGGGAGGACGAACATGCCCGATAGCGTCTACAAGGTCATTGAACTGGTCGGTACCAGCAGCGACTCATGGGAGAAAGCGGCCGCTAACGCAGTCGAGCAAGCTGCTAAATCTCTCCGAGATCTCCGCATTGCAGAGGTCGTCAAGCTCGATATGCAACTGGATGACAAGGGAAAAGTTGAGGCCTATCGCGCCAAGCTCAACGTATCGTTCAAGTTCGAGGGCTCCTGAGCCTCAGCACCTCGCCGCTTCGGGCGAGGACGGCTCATTGGACAGGCGCGTTGCGGTCCGCCAGCCGGACGCTGTGGCCCATCCCGGAAGTTGGCACTAGTCCGAGCGGGACCGAAATGCTTTGATGCGAAGGAGCGTATGGCGCGTGGTGGCCCCATGTACATGGTCATTCGCAAGTACAGTAAGGTTCGTTCGGTCGCCGACGCCGCTCGTCGCGCCAAGAGCGGCGTCGGTGAGATCCTAAGACAATCGCGGGGATTCAAATCTTACCATGTGCTGGATGCGGGCGACGGTGTCGGTATCGCGGTGATGATATTTGACGACCGCGAAAGCGCCAACGCAGCGAACGCCAAGATACTGGCATTTGTTCAAGCCAGTCTACCCGACCTCGATCTTGGAGTTCCTGAAATCGCTGCCGGCGAGGTTTTGGTGAACTTAGAGCCCAATGGGTCCTCGGGCATCAAGTAGCCGAAAACGCTGCCTGTTGCATGGCCCGCCGCCCGCTGATCGTGCAGTCTACCCGACCTGCATCGCGTTTGCGGCGGTCGCGCCCCGGCACCGGCATATGCCGGCCAAGAATCTGGCGACTGCGCTAATTTTCGAGGAGCACAATGCCATGAAGCAACACACCTCCGAAGCATTTTCCACCACAGCCAGGAAACTGCTCATGCGGATGCGCATCGTGATGCCACCCAGGGATCCCGATGAAGACGAGGAGGATGAAGACGAGGAGGACGAAGACGAGGATGAGCAAGATGATGCCGACGAACCGGCGGTCGTGCGCGAGCCGGACGAAGACTAGACTAGCCGGTGTCTGGCAGTCGCCGTTATACTATCTCTCATGGGCTGGGATGCGAAAGACATAGCGCTTCTCAAAAGGCTCTGGTCCGCGGGGCAGAGCGCGGCGCAGATTGCGCGCCATCTCGGCTGCAGTCGTAACGCGGTATGCGGTATGCTGAACCGTCTGGGCCTGAAGCGCGGCCACAAGCCGCCCACAGCGCAGCCCCAGATAAGGCCGGCCCCGAAGCTGAGGCCGTCGTCGGCCGCCTGCGCCCGTCCCATCGCGCGGAGGGTGTCGCCGAGTACAGCAGAGAGGGAGCTGCCAAAGGAATTCAGCCGGCAGCAGCTTTACGCCATTCTGGCTGAGGCGGTCAGAAACACTGGTTAAGAGCTCACCACGAACGTCCTTGCCCTCCCGTCCATGTCGGCCGCGTCGTTACTTTGCAAATGAGCGTCGGCCACCCGCGAGACAGAAACAGGGCCCACCTCACACGCATACGTTGATGGAACCGGGTTTTAGCTCGCGTTGTTTCGGCTCGGGGTCGTCACAGCCACGTCGCTATAGAGAAGCCCTGTATACGGGAGTATAGTCGCCAAAGGCATATTCCCGATCGATCTTGATCGGCTCCGGGGGGACGCGATCCGGCACGAGAAATCTGTCGATTGATCCATCACGCGTGAGCAAGAGATGATCATGCAACATGCGATTGAAGTGCCGTCGGTCGCCCTCGATTCGAATGAGTGCAAGCGCCCCGAGGAGGCACTGCGCGAGAGCGAGGAGCGCTTTCGCACGCTGGTGCAATTCTCCTTCGATGTGTACTGGGAAACGGACGCGGAGCATCGCTTCATCCGCCAGGAGTTCGCCGAGACGCTTCCCGAGCCGCCGGTCTCCGAGATCGGCAGGACACGATGGGAGGTCCCGTATATCGAACCTGACGCAGATGGCTGGCGCAAACACCGGGAGATACTCGACGCTCACCTCCCGTTTCGCGATTTCGAGCTCGCGCGGCCGATGCCCGACGGCGGCAAGCGCTATATTTCCGTCTCTGGGCTGCCCATCTTTGACAAGACAGGGAACTTCGTGGGTTACCGAGGTGTGGGGCGCCACATCACGGAGCGCAAGCGCGCCGAACAGGCGCTGATCGAGAGCGAGGCCCGTTTCCGTACCTTCGTGGACCACGCGACCGATACGTTCATGCTGCACAGTGAAGATGGTCACGTTCTGGATGTGAATCGGAATGCCTGCGAAAGTCTCGGCTACAGCCGGACCGAACTGGTTGGGGCAACTGCGGCCTTGTTCGATCTGGAGATGGATGAAGCGACTTGGCGTCGCAACCGCGAGCGTCTCAAGGCCGGCGGCATCGCTACGCTCGAGAGGCGCTATTGCCGAAAGGATGGCACTGTGTTTCCCGTCGAAGTTCGTATGCGCGAGTTCTGCGAAGTCGGACAGTCACGAATCATTTGTCTGAGCCGCGACATCACCGAACGCAAGCGAACCGCCGAGACGTTCCGCGAGATGCAAGCTGAACTAACACACGCCAATCGCGCGGCGGCAATGGGCCAGGTCACGGCTTCGGTGACACACGAACTAAGCCAACCAATCACCGCGGTGCTCTGCAACGCAGAGGCCGCGCTGAACTGGCTAGGAACACAATCTCCGAATTTCGAAAAGGCACAGCAGGCGCTCGTATCCATCGTCACAGAAGCCAAGCGAGGCGGCGAGATTATCAGTTGGATCCGTTCCTTGATCAAGAAGGCTCCGGCGCCGAAGGAGAGCGTCGATGTCAATGGTGCAATCCTGGACGTGATCACCATCGCCCGTAGCGAGCTGCTCAAACATGATGTCTCGATCCAGACCGACCTCGCTCCGGGCTTGCCGCTCGTGAAGGGCTATCGCGTTCAGCTGCAACAGGTGGTTCTCAATTTGATCCTCAACGCGATCGAGGCAATGAACTGCGTCGACTTTGGCGGACGAGAGCTGCGGATCAGCACGGCTGCGGATACATCAAATCTCGTTGTTGTCGCCGTACGGGATACCGGACCTGGACTTGACGTCGCAATCGTTGACCGCCTGTTCGAGCCCTTCTACACCACCAAGCCGGACGGGACCGGCATGGGCTTGTCGATTTGCCAATCGATCATCGAGGCGCACGGAGGACGACTTTGGACTGGTGCCAATGAACCACGGGGGGCGGCGTTTCACTTTAGTCTGCCTTCGCAACAGGAGTGATCCACGTCGCTTTAGCGTAACTCACGCCTTCGCTGTTGCGTTTCTTGGCGTCTGGTCTTTGGAGGGCAGCTCACGCTTTGGAAGGGGCGGCTCAAGCAGACTTCTATGAAACACCCTGGCTCGTTCGCCGACCCTGGCGCATCGTTGCGAGCACGATGTCGGCGGCGAGCACGCTCGGCGATGTGTTGCCGGTCGACATGATCTGATCGAGCCTGGCGAAGGCCTCGACCTGCTGCCGGCGCAGCGGAGACTCCGTCAGCACGTCTCGAAGCGCCGGCGCCAGCTTCTCCGGCGTGCATTCCTCCTGCAAATACTCGGGAATGACATCCTTGCCGATCACGAGATTGGCAAGGATCACCGAGGAGACACGGATCGCGCGTCGCAGGATGAAGGCCTCGATCGCGCCGACGCGATAGGCCGTCACCATCGGAATGCCCGACAGCGCGAGCTCGAGCGTCACCGTGCCGGATTTCGCCAGCGCGGCGTGAGCGATGCGGAAGGCCGCACGCCGCTCGTTCTCGCCGATCACGATCTGAGGCTTGACCGGCCAGCTCGCGATGCCTTGGCGGATGGTGGCTTCGAGATGCGGCATGGTCGGCAGCATCAGTTCGAACGCACAGCCCTCACCCCTTAAGCGGCCGAGCGTTGCGCCGAACACGTCGAGATGATGCCTGACCTCGCTGCGGCGGCTGCCGGGCAGCACCAGCAGCACCGGCGGCTCACGGTCGCGGCGCGCCTGCTCCTCCGCACTCGGCCGCAGCGAGCCCAATTGCTCAATCAGGGGATGGCCGACATAGCTGCAGGGCGGCCCGCCGAGCTTGCGGTATTCCTCGGGCTCGAACGGCAGCAGGCCGAGCACGTGGTCGACATAGCCGAGCATGGTCCGCGCCCGTCCTGGCCGCCATGCCCAGAGCTGCGGCGAGACGTAGTCGACGATCGGGATCGCGGGATTGCGCGCGCGCACGCGGCGGGCGACGCGATGGGTGAAGTCGGGGCTGTCGATGATGACGAGCACGTCGGGCGCGGCCTCCGTCACTGCGTCGGCGGTCTGCCGGATCAGCCGCAGGATCTTCGGCAATTGCTGCACCACCGCGGCAAACCCGACGATCGAGAGCTCCTCGATCGGAAACAGCGATTCCAGGCCCTCGCGCGCCATGGTGCGGCCGCCGACGCCGACGAACTGCACGCCGTCGCCGAGGCGCTGGCGCAGCACCTTGATCAAGGCGCTGCCGAGCCTGTCGCCGGACTCCTCCGTCGCGATCAGGAAGATCTTGCGCTTGGGATCACGCGACATCACGCGGGCAGGCCGATGACGAAGAGATATTTGGCATCGGCAAGCGCGATCATGGCCTGCGGCTCGGCGGCGATGGTGTTGCCCGCGATGACGGCGATGCCGGCAAGGCCGGCGGCCGCGACACCCTCGATGGTGCGCGGACCGATCGTCGGCAGGTCGAAGCGCAGGTCCTGGCCGCTCTTCGGCGCCTTCACCAGCACACCGCGGCCGGTGGCGGCACGGATGCGGCCCTCCTCGCGCAGCCTCGCGACGCGGGCGAGCAGCGCGTCGGTGCCCTCGATGTCCTCGACGGCCACCACGTGGCCATCGATCACGACCACGGCCTGGCCGATGTCGAACGGGCCGAGCGCGGTCAGCACCGCCCGGCCGCGCGCGATGTCGGCCTTGCTGGCATCGCTCGGCCAGGCGCGGCTGATGCAGCCCTCGGGCATCAGGAGATCCGGCGCGACGTCCTTGATGCCGACCATCCGGAAGCCGTCCTGCTCGAGGATGCGGCCCACACCCGACAGCAGATGATCGTCGCCGCCACGGAAGGCGCGGATGACGTTGCCGAGCAGGCGCAGCGTCGTGAAGTCGAACCGGATCTCGGACAGCGAAGGCCGCACCAACGTGCCGATGAAGATCAGGTCGCGGCAGCCCTCCTCGCGGAACAGCCGCATCGCGCGTCCGAGCTGGCCGACGGAGATCCAGCGATGCCGGTACTTCTCCACCCGCTGGGGATCGCAGGCCCCGCGTAGCGGAAACAGCACCGGCGTGATGCCGTGCGCGGCGAGCGACTCGGCGACCGCAAACGGCATGGCTCCGCCCCCCGCGACGATGCCGACCGGTGACGAAACCTGCAAAGCCGCCGATGTCGTGCCCGCGGCCATCCCAAGATCACTCCAAGATCATTTCAAGATCACTTCGCGATGGCGGGAAGACAGAGCGGGCGCTTGCCCTTGCCGATGAAGTCGAGGATTTCGGCGATCGCGGGGTCCTCGCCCGCGAGCGGCCGCGCCGCCTCCAGCCGCTCGGCGAAGGTGCCGGCGCCATGGAATAGCTTCTGGTAGAACGCACGCACGGTGGCAAGCCGCTGCTTGGTGAACTTGCGACGCTTCATGCCGATCAGATTGAGGCCTTCGAGCACGGCATATTGGCCGTTGACGAGACCGAACGGAATGATGTCGTCGCGCACGCCACACACGCCGCCGACCATGACCTGCGGTCCGATACGGGTGAACTGATGCACGGCGGACAGCCCGCCGATGAAGACGAAGTCGCCGATCTCGCAATGGCCGCCGAGCGTTGCCGAGGTCGCGAAGATCACGTCGTTGCCGAGATGGCAGTCGTGGCCGACGTGGCTGCAGTTCATGAAATAGCCGCGGTCGCCAACCGAGGTGACGCCCCCGCCAGCGACGGTACCCGCGTTCATGGTGACGGATTCGCGGATGGTACAGCCCGCGCCGATCCTGAGCTGCGTCAGCTCGCCACGATAGCTGAGCGATTGCGGCGGCGTGCCCAGCGAAGCGAACGGATAGATGGTGCAGTCGTCGCCGATCGTGGTTTGCGCCGTGATGTGCACATGCCCGATCAGCTTGCAGTTCGCGCCGATGACGACGTTCGGGCCGATGATGCAATAGGGTCCGATCTCGGTGCCCTCGCCGATCACGGCGCCGTCCGCGATCCGCGCGGTGGGATCAATCTTGCTCATCAAGCCAATCTTACTCGTCAAGACGGTCGGGTTATGTATTGAAGTCGCTCGGTTTTCGGCTGGTTAGCGCGACTATGCCCGATCTGTCCAGTGACGTATCATCTCGCCGTGTTTCAAGTGCCGGATGAGGCGGCCTTCCCGTCCCGTCGTCAGGTTCATGCGGAGCTTCAACGATCGTGGTCAGGGCCCTGATCCTTCTGCTGGCGCAGCTCGCGGATACTCCGATCGTGTCGGAGGCGGTCGAGACCGGCGAACACCGCCTGGTCGATCTCCGGACATTCGAGTGCCGGGACATCACCCGCAGCACGGTGCTTCAGCGGGTCTGTTACGATCGCGCGCAGCAGGACCTGATCGTCGCGAGCAACGGCGCCTATCACCGCTATTGCGGCGTGACGGCCGATACGGTCGAACGCCTCCTCGTCGCGCCCTCCATGGGCCAGTTCTTCAACCGGACTATCAGGCGGGAGACGACCGGCAGCCGCTACGATTGCACCTGAGCCCAGTGCCGCTCAATCGGTCAGCATGGCGCCGACGTCGGCTTCGGCAACGACCTGACCGTTGACCTTTGCATCGCCGTGAAACCACCACATGGTCTTGCGGCGGCCGAGCGAGCGCATGTGATACTCGATCGTGTCGCCCGGCAGTACCGGCTTGCGAAACTTGCACTTGTCGATGGTGAGGAAATAGACCGCCCGCGGCTTCTCGGTGCCCTCGACCGACTTGATGCCGATCACGCCCGCGGTCTGCGCCATCGCCTCGATCATCATGACGCCGGGATAGACCGGACGCTCGGGGAAATGTCCCTGGAACGCCGGCTCGTTGAAGGTGACGTTCTTGATGCCGATGCCGCTGTAATCGGCGCGGATGTTGATCACGCGGTCGATCAGCAGCATCGGAAAGCGGTGCGGCAGTGTCTGGAGGATCGCGTTGATGTCCACCAGCTCGAACTTAACAGGTGATTCCGCCGTCATTCCCGTCCCTCGTCCTTCGGATCGGCCTTGCTGTCGCGTACCAGCCGCTCCACCGCGATGATCTCCTTGAACCATTGCTTGGTCGGCTTGGCGAAGTGCCCGCCCCAGCGGCCGCCCGGCGGGATGTCGTCCTTGACCGCGCTCATCGCCGTCACCTGCGCCCCGTCGCCGATCTTGAGGTGATTGTTGATGCCAACCTTCGCTCCGAGCGCCACGTTGTCGCCGATGGTCAGGCTGCCGGCGAGCCCGATCTGGGCCGCGAGCAGGCAGTGCCGGCCGATCGTCACATTGTGGCCGATCTGGACCTGATTGTCGATTTTGGTCCCCTCGCCGATCACGGTGTCACGCAAGGACCCCCGGTCGATCGTGGTGTTGGCCCCGACCTCGACGTCGTTCTGGATCAGCACGCGCCCGGTCTGCGGCACCTTCAGATGGCCCTCCGGGCCGAAGAAGATGAAGCCGTAGCCGTCCTGGCCGATCGAGCAGCCGGGATGGATCAGCACGTTGTTGCCGATCAGGGCGCACTGGATAGCGGTCCGGGCGCCGACATTGCAATCCCGGCCGATCTTGACGCCGGGACCGATCACCGCCCCGACGCCAATCACAGTGCCACTGCCGATCTCGACGTCCGGGCCGATCACGGCCAGGGGGTCGACGACCACTCCGTCCTCGAGCCGGGCCGTGGGATCGATGATGGCCGATGGCGCGATACCGTCGTTGCCGACCCAGGATTGCGGCCGCAGCGCGTCGGCGTGCCATTCCCGCGCGATCCGGACAAAGGCGCGGAATGGCTGCGCCACCCGCAGCACGGCCACATGTTCGGGCACCTCGGCCTCGAAGCGCGGACTGACCAGACAGGCCCCCGCCTTGGTCGCCCTGAGCTGATCGGCGTATTTGAGGTTGTCGAAGAACGCCAGATGCATCGGGCCCGCTTCGTCGAGCGAAGCAAGGCCCGTGATGACGTGGCCGCCCCTCGCGGGGTCGACCAGCTGCGCCTTTGTCAGCGTGGCAATGTCGGCCAACGCTGCGGCAGGCGGCTTTGTGAAGAAGATCGGCTGCGCCATTCCATCCCGTCGCGGTCCGGCTTCGGCATGAAGCGGTCAGGCCGCATCATGCCTCATGTCCTGGATCGGCACGATCCCTTTCCGAAACCGGTTCCGGTGATCCGGATCGTGCCGTGCTGATCGAATTAGAACGTGGTGCCGCCGCCGAACCGGAATTCCTGCGTGCGGTCGTACTTGCCCTTGCTGAGCGGCACGGCGTAGTCGAAGCGCAGCGGTCCGAACGGCGACTGCCAGATCACGCCGACACCGACCGACGAGCGAACGACCTTGCTGTCGTCATAGACGAGACCGGTGCAGGTCCCCGTGCTCGAGGGATTGATGCTCGACGGGATACATCCCGGCGCATTGACCTCGTTGGTGGTGGTCCAGCTCGTCGGTCCCTTGTAGTCGTAGAGGCCGCCGGCGTCGGCATAGACCGCGCCCTTCAGACCCACTTCCTTGGGCAGGAACCAGAACGGCATCTGCAATTCGAACGAAGCACCCCAATACTGGGTGCCGCCGAGCGCATCCTGCGTGCCGAACGGGTTCAAGTCGCGCGGACCGATGCCGTTCGGGGCGAAGCCGCGGACGAGGTTCGGGCCCATCTGGAAGTGGTCGAGCATGCGCAGATCGGTGCCGATCTTGTTCAGCATGCCGCCTTGCAGGCGGACGAGGCCGACGATGTCGGACACCAGCGGCGTGTAGTACTTCGCGTCGACGACCGACTTCAGATAGGAGACGTCGCCGCCGACGCCGGCGAAGTCCTGCCGGAAGTCGACGAGCAGGCCGTCGGTCGGGTTCTTGTTGTTGTCCAGCGTGTTGTAGGTCAGCGTGTAGCCGAGCGCCGAAGTCAGCGTCTTGCCGTTGGCGAGCTCCTTGCGCACCGGCAGCGAGGCTTCGCCATCGTTGTAGCAGCCGAGGCCGTTGGTGGACGGATCCAGAGGTATACCGGTGGCAGCAGAGAAGGCCGGGCTGGGATTGAAGGCCGCCGAACCAACCACGTTGTTACAGTTCGCCAGGTAGCCCGGCAGGGTGATTTCCTGCCGATAGATCGAGTAGCGCACCTGGAGCGAGAGATCTTCACGCAAGGAGAAGCCGAGGCGCGGCGAGAAGCCGAGCGTCTTGGTGCCGTAGGAGATGTAGCTGTTGGACTTCTGCTCACGCTGATAGAGGTCGAGGCCGAGCGCGACGCGGTAGTCGAGCAGGTACGGCTCGACGAACGACAGCGAGTAGCCGCGCGCATACTGGCCATAGGTCACCGCAGCCTTGGCGAACAGGCCGCGACCGAGCAGGTTGCGCTCGGAGATCGAGACTTCGGCCAGCGCGCCGTCGGTGGTGGAGTAACCGCCCGAGACCGAGAAGTCGCCGGTCGACTTTTCTTCCATGTCGACGATCAGGATGACGCGGTCACTCGACGAGCCCGGCTCGGTCGTGATCTTCACGCTCTTGAAATAGTCGAGGTTCTTCAGGCGCCGCTCGGCACGGTCGACCAGCGCGCGGTTGTAGGCGTCGCCTTCCGAGATGTCGAACTCGCGGCGGATCACGTAGTCGCGCGTGCGGGTGTTGCCGCGCAGGTTGATGCGCTCGATATAGGTGCGCGGGCCCTCGTCGATGTTGAACACGACGGACACTGTGTGCGCTTCGAAGTTGCGGTCGCCGCCGGGCCGGACCACGGCAAAGGCATAGCCGCGGCGGGAGGCTTCGATCTGCATCTCCTCGACCGACTTCTCGACCAATTCGACGTTGTAGAGCGAGCCGACATTGAGGCGCGAATAGGCGCGCATCGAGCTCGGATCGAAGTTCGGAATGCTGCTGCGGAAATCCACCGCGCCGACGCGGTATTGCTGACCTTCCTCGATCTTGAAGGTGACGTTGAAGCCCTTCTTCTCCGGATCGTACTCGGTCAGCGCCGCGACGACCTGCACGTCCGCGAAGCCGTTCTTGAGGTAAAATCGGCGGATCAGGTCGCGATCGGCTTCGACGCGGTCGGGATCGTAGACGTCACCGCTGCCGAGGAAGCTCAGCAAATTCGTCTCGCGCGTCTTGATCACGTCGCGGAGGCGGTAGGACGAGAAGGCATTGTTGCCGACGAACTCGATAGACCGGACGCCGGTCTTGACGCCCTCCTCGACCGTGAAGATCAGGTCGACGCGGTTGTTCGGCTGCTCGATGATCTCGGGCGTGACGCGCACGTCGTAGCGGCCGGAGCGGCGATAGATTTCGGCGATACGGAGCGTGTCCGACTGCACCATGGCGCGGGAGAAGGTGCCGCGGGCCTTGGACTGGACTTCAGCAGTGAGCTGCTCGTCCTTGATCTTCTTGTTGCCCTCGAAGGCGATACGGCCGATCACCGGGTTTTCCACCACGGAGACGATGAGCTGGCCGCCGGAACCGCGGTTGATCCTGACGTCCTGGAACAGGCCAGTCTCGATCAACGCCTTGAGGCCGTCGTCGATGGCGGCCTGATCCAGCCGGCCGCCGGGACCCGGCTTGAAATAGGAGCGGATCGTCTCCACCTCGACGCGGCGATTCCCTTCGACGGAAATCGACTGAACGGTCTGGGCGAGCGCAGACGAAGACACGAAAACAGCCCCAACCGGGGCAACCACCGGCGCGCCGAACAAGATCAGGGTCGCGAGCAAGCCCCCCCGGAGTCGCAGTCCAAACTTCATCGCGCAACGCGCCCTTATCATTCCCTGCCAGACCCAACCCCAACGCCGGTCCGGAGATTCCCCAAGTTCAGGCCGCTTGTAGCCAATTTCGCCGACGCCGCAAACGGCCGAAAGCGCCGTAATTTCAATTTCATTCCAAGACGTTGCTCAACAGCAACGCCACAAAAAAGCCCCTATCAGGAAGCTGCCATCCGCAGGATGTCGTTATAGGTCGCAAACACCATCAACATTAGCACCAGGCCAAGCCCGATTCGGAACCCCATTTCCTGGGTCCGCTCGGACAAAGGCCGGCCCCGGACCACCTCGGCCGCATAGAACATCAGGTGGCCGCCATCGAGCAGCGGGATCGGGAACAGGTTCAAAAGGCCGATCGACACCGACAGCACCGCGCAGAGATTGATCACGAACTGGAACCCGGCGCTGGCCGCCTGCCCCGACATTTTCGCGATTCCCAGGACGCCGCTGACCTCGTTCGGATTGCCCTGGCCGACGAACAGCGAGCCCAGGAACTTGAAAGTGCTGGTGATGATGAACCAGACCTGCTCGACGCCGATCTTGAGCGCTTCGCCGACGCCGACCGGGGTGGTCGAGGCCTCCCCGGCCTGCGACTTGTGCTCGATGCCGAGAACGCCGAGACGGTGGCTGTTGCCGAACGGGTCCTTGCGCTCCAGCAGCGCCGGGGTCGCGGTCAGCGAGACGACGGCGCCGTCGCGCTTCACCTGGAAGGTAAGAGCCGAACCGGCGTTCATCGCAACGATTCGCTGCATGTCGGCAAAGCTCTCGATCGGCTTGCCGTCGATCTGGATGACGACGTCGCCCACCTTGAAGCCGGCGGCAGCCGCCGCGCCGTTGGCGACGACACCGTCGACCCGGGCGATCGTGCTCGGCTTGCCGTAATAGAGCGCCATTCCGGCGAAGATCAGCGCGCCCAGGATGAAATTGGCGATTGGTCCGGCCGCGACGATCGCCGCCCGGGGACCGACCTTCTTGTGGTGGAAGCTGCCGGCGCGCTCCTCGGCCGACATAGCCGCCAGCGTCTGGGCCGACGGGGTCGAGGCCTCGCTCTCGTCGCCGAAGAACTTGACGTAGCCGCCGAGCGGGATCGCCGAGATCTTCCAGCGGGTGCCATGGCGGTCGTTGAAGCCGACCAGCTCGGGGCCGAAGCCGAGCGAAAAGGTTAACACGCGTACGCCCGCCCAGCGCGCGACCAGGAAATGGCCGAGCTCGTGGAAGAACACGACAATGGTCAGGACGAACAGGAAGGGAACCGCGTAGCCGAGGAGCCCATGGCTCAACGTATTGAAACTATGGACGAAAAAGTCGATCATCGAATTCCCTCACCCAGCGCCGCAAGGCCCTGGTCCCGAACCAACTAGGATGCCTTTAAGGCAATTTGAGGCAATAGGGCGGCAGCCCTATTTCGCGCAACATGGTCAACAGAGATTGCATCGTCTGCGGAGGTCAGAGGCGCCTGGTTGCCGCCTTTGATCCAATCCTCGAGGGTCGCCTCGACTAGCCGGGCAATCGCACCGAAGCGGATCTTGCCGTCGATGAAGGCGGCCACGGCGACCTCGTTGGCGGCATTGTAGACGGTGGTCGCGCCCTTCCCGGTCCGGAGCGATTCGTAGGCCAGCCGCAGTCCGGGGAAGCGCTCAAAGTCCGGCGCTTCGAAGGTCAGCTGGCCGATCTTGGCAAGGTCGAGCTTGGCCGCGGGGCCCTTGATTCGATCGGGCCAGCCGAGGCAATGGGCGATCGGCGTCCTCATGTCGGGCGCGCCGAGCTGGGCCACCACCGAGCGGTCGGAAAACTCGACCATGCCGTGGATGATCGACTGCGGATGAACCAGCACGTCGATCTCGTCCGGCGAGAGCGCGAACAGATAGGACGCCTCGATCACCTCGAGCCCCTTGTTCATCATGGAGGCCGAATCGATCGTGATCTTCTGGCCCATGCTCCAGTTCGGATGCTTCAGGGCCTGCTCGAGCGTCGCCTGCTCGATGTCTGAGGGCTTCCAGGTCCGGAACGGGCCGCCGGAGGCGGTGATGATGACGCGGACGAGCTCGTCGCGATTGCCTGAGCTCAGCGCCTGGAACAGCGCGTTGTGCTCGGAATCGGCCGGCAGGATGCAGGCGCCGGCTTTTGCCGCGCGCTGCATGAAGAAGTCGCCGGCGCAGACCAGGCACTCCTTGTTGGCGAGCGCGACATGCGCGCCGCGATCGACCGCGGCGAGCGCCGGCTTCAGCCCGGCAGCGCCGCTGACCGCCGCCATCACCCAGTCGGCCGGACGCGCGCCGGCCTCGATCACGGCGCTTT
This sequence comes from Bradyrhizobium sp. BRP23, assembly GCF_020194135.1. Lineage (NCBI taxonomy): Bacteria > Pseudomonadati > Pseudomonadota > Alphaproteobacteria > Hyphomicrobiales > Nitrobacteraceae > Bradyrhizobium > Bradyrhizobium sp. BRP23. The sequence continues at coordinate 213,687 of NZ_JADYVW010000008.1, forward strand.
CGCCGGCGCCGCATTCAGTGCTGGTGCCCGCGAGCGCAGCCTTGAGCTCGGCGAGCTTGGAGGTGTCGGCGATCGCGACATAGCGTGCGTTGAATTCCTTGGCGAGCTTGGCGAGCGCTGCGACATTGCCGTTCGCCGTCAGCGCCTCGACACGGTAGCGCTCGCGCGAGGCGCGCAAGAGATCCATCGTGCTGTCGCCGATCGAGCCGGTGGCACCGAGGACCGTGACGCTGCGAATGTCGGACGCAGCAAGCCTGTTGTTACGCAAGGGAACGGCGCTCATATCCTCACCAAACCATAAGACCGCTTCCGGCGCTATGCACACCATGGCGGAAAAAGCCGATAAACCAGGCCGCCAGGATGGCGGCGACAAAACCGTCCAGGCGGTCCATAAGCCCGCCATGGCCGGGAATTAAGTGACTGGAATCCTTGACACCGAAGCGCCGCTTCACGGCGGATTCGAAGAGATCGCCGAGCTGCGACACCACCGACAGGACGGCGCCGACGAGCAGCAGCGGAATCAGCTTTCCGATCCCGCAGGCGGCGAAGCCGGCCGCGACCGCAAGGCTCGCCGCAAAGCCGCCGAGCGCGCCGGCCCAGGTCTTTTTCGGGCTCACGCGTGGCCATAATTTCGGGCCGCCGATGCTGCGTCCGGCGAAATAGCCGCCGATGTCGGTCGCCCACACCACGAGCAGCACGAACATAAGCGCGGAGAAGCCGTTGACGAGATCCTTGCGCACCAGGATCGAGGCCAGCAGCGCCGCCGCCGCATAGGCAAACCCGCTCGCCGCCCACAAGAACTTGCCCCGGGCGATCAGCGTCACGATGGCACCGCCGATGAGGCCGGTGACGACGGAGGTCTTGAGCGCGCCGAAAGCGACGGAGGCTCCCATCATGGCGATCACGACCGTCCCTGCCCCGGTCAGCGCGGCCGATGCTGCGCCCACCACCATCAGCCATTCCGCGAACAGCCCGATCGAGACCAGGGTGACGAGAAGCGCCCACAACCAGCCGCCGGCATAGGCGATCGCGATGGCCAGCGGCGCCAGCACCAGCGCTGCGAGGACCCGCATCGCCAGATTGCTCGGGGCAGGCTTGGCGCCCGCCGATGCAGGATCGGGTTCGTTCACGAGGCGGTCTTCGCGACCAGGCCGCCGAAACGGCGTTCGCGCCTGGCAAATTCGGCGATCGCGCTTTCCAGCGCCGCCTTGTCGAAGTCGGGCCAATGGATCGGCACGAACACGAGCTCGCTATAGGCGGCCTGCCACATCAGAAAGTTGGACAGGCGCTGCTCGCCGCTGGTCCGGATGATGAGATCGGGGTCCGGGATGTCGGGCGCGTCGAGATGCGCGCCAAGCGTCTCGGCGTCGATCGTGGCAGGATCCCGCCTGCCCTCCGCGACCTCGCGGGCCAGCTTCTGCGCCGCCTTCGCGATCTCCTGCCGCGAGCCGTAGTTGAAGGCGACGACCAGCGTCAGGCGCGTGTTGTCGCGCGTCAGCTCCTCGGCCTCGTTCAGCAAGGCGCAGATGTCGCTCTCGAGCCCCTCGCGCTCGCCGATGATGCGGACCTTGACGCCGTCGCGATGCAGGCTCGCCAGGTCGTTGCGGATGAAGCGCCGCAGCAGGCCGAACAGGTCGCCGATCTCGCTCGCCGGGCGCGACCAGTTCTCCGACGAGAACGAGAAGATGGTGAGATAGCGGATGCCGAGCTCGTGCGAGGCGCGCACCACGCGGCGCAGCGCGTCGACGCCGCGGCGATGCCCTTCCGCACGCGGCAGACCGCGCGCGGCCGCCCAACGCCCGTTGCCGTCCATGATGATGGCGACATGCGCAGGCGCCTCGGACCTGTCGGGTCCTTCGGTTGCGGGCGCGGCGGCGTTGGACATGAAGGCGGTGCCTTAAAGCATGATCCGGAAAAGTGCGAAGCGGTTTTCCGACAAAATCATGCGCGAACAATAGTCTAGAGCGCGATGATGATACTCATCGCGGTTTAGACGGTGAGGATTTCTTTTTCCTTGGCGGCCAGCAACTGGTCGATCTCGGCGATGGTGCCGTCGGTCGCCTTCTGCACCTCGTCGGCGTGACGCTTCTGGTCGTCCTCCGACATCTCGTGATTCTTCTCGAGCTTCTTGAGCACGTCGAGACCGTCGCGGCGGACATGGCGCGCGGCGACCTTGGCGGCTTCGGCATATTTGTGCGCGACCTTCACCAGCTCCTTGCGGCGCTCCTCGTTGAGCTCGGGAATGCGCAGGCGCAGCACCTGGCCCTCGGTCGCGGGCGACAGGCCGAGATTGGAATCGACGATCGCCTTCTCGACGGCCTTGACCATCGACTTGTCCCAGACCTGCACCGAGATCAGCCGTGGCTCCGGCACGCTGACGGTGGCGAGCTGGTTGAGCGGCATGTGGCTGCCATAGGCCTCGACCTGCACCGGATCGAGCATCGAGGCGGAGGCGCGTCCCGTGCGCAGGCCGCCGAGCTCGTGCTTGAGCGAGGCGACGGCGCCCTGCATGCGGCGCTTCACTTCGTTGAGATCGAAATTACCCGTGGCCATCACGTTTCTCCTTCAAAATCCCGGCGACCGCTCCGCACCGTCCTTTCGGCGCGTCAGATGAGCCGTCAGCCGGCGACGATGGTTCCGTGGCCGACGCCACGCAGAATCGCGCCGATCGAGCCCGGCTCCGCGATCGAGAATACGATGATAGGCAGCGACGTCTCGCGGGCAAGCGCGAAGGCGGTCGCATCCATCACCTTGTAGCCGCCCTCGATCGCCTGCGAATGCGTCAGGCGGTCGAACCGCGTCGCGGTCGGATCCTGCTTCGGATCGGCCGAGTAGACCCCGTCGACATTCGTCGCCTTCAGGACCGCCTGCGCGCCGATCTCGGCGGCCCGCAGTACCGCGGTCGTGTCGGTGGTGAAGAACGGATTGCCGGTCCCGCCGCCGAGCAGCACGATCCGGCCTTCGGCCAGGTATTTGTGTGCCGCAGTGCGGGTGAACAGCTCGGAAATCTCGGGCATGACGAAGGCCGACAGGGTCCGCGCCGGCGTTCCCTTGCGCTCGATCGCCGCTTCCAGCGCGAGGCAATTCATCATGGTGGCGAGCATGCCCATGGTGTCGCCGGTGGTGCGCGACACCCCGCGGGATGAGACCTCGACGCCGCGGACCATGTTGCCGCCACCGATCACGACCGCGACCTCAGTGCCGAGATGGCGGGCCGCGATCAAATCGTCCGCAACCCGGTCGACGGTCGGCTGATCGATGCCAAAGCCTTGCCGTCCCGCGAGATACTCGCCGGACAGCTTGATCACGACGCGACGATAGACCGGATCAGTCATGAGCACTTTCCTTGTCCGGGCGCCGCTTCCGGCGGCACGCCGGAAGGAACTTCCGGCGCTTACTTCTTGCCGCTGGCCGCGGCGACCTCGGCCGCGAAGTCGCTTTCCTGCTTCTCGATTCCCTCGCCGAGAGCATAGCGCACAAAGCCCGCGATTTTCACAGCCCCGCCGACCTTGCCCTCGGCCTCCTTCACCGCCTGCGCCACCGACTTGCCGGTGTCGTGGATGAAGGCCTGCTCGAGCAGGCAGACTTCCTTGTAGTAGGTCTTGAGGCCGGACTCGACGATCTTCTCGATCACGTTCTCGGGCTTGCCCTGCTGACGGTACTTATCGGCCAGTACGTCCTTCTCGCGCTTGACCACGGCCGGATCGAGGCCGGACGGGTCGAGCGCCAGCGGATTGGCGGCCGCAATGTGCATCGCGATCTGACGGCCGAGCGCTGCGAGCTCATCGGCCTTGCCCGGCGATTCCAGCGCCACGATCACGCCCATCTTGCCGGCGCCGTCGATGACGGCACCATGGACGTAGTGCGAGACAACGCCCTGGCTCACCTCGAGCGCGGCGGCGCGGCGGAGCGTCATGTTCTCGCCGATGGTGGCGATCGCATCATTGATGGCGGTTTCGATCGTGACGTCGCCGACCTTGGCGGCCTTGATCTTCTCGACGTCCGCTCCGACGTCGAACGCGACCTGGGCGATCATCTTGACCAGGCCCTGGAACTGGCCGTTGCGCGCAACGAAGTCGGTCTCGGAGTTGACCTCGACCACGACGCCCTTGGTACCCTTGGTGAGCGCGCCGATCAGGCCCTCGGCGGCGACGCGGCCCGACTTCTTGGCGGCCTTGGACAGGCCCTTCTTGCGCAGCCAGTCCTGCGCCGCTTCCATGTTGCCGTCGTTTTCGGTGAGCGCGGCCTTGCAGTCCATCATGCCCGCGCCGGTCGATTCGCGCAGGTCCTTGACCATCGCAGCTGTGATCGTTGCCATCGTTGAAAATCCTTTGTGCCTGCCGGTTTGCCGCGGCGCGGCATCAATCGCCCCGCCGCGGTCCATCTCAGGAATTCGCGTCAACTGAAATGGTGGCCGGATCCTATCCGGCCAACCCATCGCTCTTTTTGACTATTCCGCTTCCGCGGTCAGCGCCTTGGCCTTGGCCACCCAGGCATCCGCGCGGCTCGGCAGACCGACTTCCTCGCCGATCGTGTGCGCGGTGTCGTGGTCGAGCTCGGCGAGCTGCCAGTAGTGGAAGATGCCGAGGTCGTTGAACTTCTTCTCGATCGCGCCCGACACGCCCGGGAGCTTCTTGAGGTCGTCGGCAGTGCCGCGAGGACCCGCAAGGCCCTGGAAGCCGCTCGAAGACGCCGCCGGCAGCTCTTCGGCGACCGGCTGGGCCGAGGCGCCGACGTCGATGCCCGAATCGCCTTGCGCGCGCGAGATGCCGTCGATCGCCGCACGCGCGACGAGATCGCAGTACAGCGAGATGGCGCGGCCGGCGTCGTCATTGCCCGGCACCACATAGGTGATGCCCTTCGGGTCCGAATTGGTGTCGACGATCGCAGCGACCGGGATGTTGAGCCGCTGGGCTTCCTGGATCGCGATGTCTTCCTTGTTGGTGTCGATCACGAAGATCAGGTCGGGCAGACCGCCCATGTCCTTGATGCCGCCGAGCGAGCGGTCGAGCTTGTCGCGCTCGCGCTGCAGCGTCAGGCGCTCCTTCTTCGTGTAGGAATTGGCTTCGCCGCCCGAGAGCACGTCGTCGAGGTGACGCAGGCGCTTGATGGAAGCCGAGATCGTCTTCCAGTTGGTCAGCGTGCCGCCGAGCCAGCGCGAATTGACGAAATACTGCGCGCAGCGCTTGGCCGCGTCGGCAACGCCGTCCTGCGCCTGGCGCTTGGTGCCGACGAACAGGATGCGGCCGCCCTTGGCCACCGTGTCGCTGACGGCCTGGAGGGCCTGGTGCAGCATCGGCACGGTCTGGGCGAGGTCGACGATGTGGATGTTGTTGCGGGTGCCGAAAATGAACGGAGCCATTTTCGGATTCCAGCGGTGAGACTGGTGACCAAAGTGCACGCCAGCTTCGAGCAGCTGACGCATAGTGAAATCGGGCAGTGCCATCGTTCTAATTCTCCGGTTGGTTCCTCCGGAAACGTGTGAGCAAAACGGAGCGTTCACGCCCCGGTTGCCACCGGACGGCCTTGTGAGCCATGTTTCCGTGTGAGATGGCGCGCTATATAGCGCCATTTCGGCCAGAAGCAAGGAAATAACGGCTTTGGTGACGCCTCTAGGCTGCTGTCGCATCCCGGCATCCCCTGCCGCTCGCGCCTCCTAACACCTGGGCTGGCCCGGGGGGCAGCTCTTCGGTGGCGGTCCGGCCGGCCGCGGAGGCGCATGCGGCGCGGCGGCCATCGGCGGCGGCGCCGGCCGGGCGACCGGAGGTGGCGGCGGCGGCGGCGCTGGCCGCGCAACCGGCGGCGGAGGTGGTGCCGGCCGCGCCATTACTGGCGGAGGCGGAGGCGGCGCCGGCCGGGCAACAGGTGGCGGCGGCGCCGGCCGTGCCACGGCCACGGGCGGAGGCGCCGCTCGCGGCGGCGGAGGTGGCGCAACGCGCGGCGGAGGCGGCGGCGTCGGCCTTGCCAGAGCCTGAGGAGGCGGCGGCGGAGCGGCGGGCCTGGCGGCCTGCGGCGGCGGTGGCGCGGGCCGATGACCCTGAACTCCGGACGGTGTCCGCGCCGCTACGGGCGGCGGCGGAGGTGTCACGGGTTTGACCGCAGTCGGGGCCGCGGGCTTGCCGGTGGCCGCGCTCGGCGGCGGCAAAGCGCCCGGCTGGGGCCCGCCCGGCCTGCCGCGCAGGTCAGGCACAGGCGGGGTCGTTGTCCCCGGCGGCCTGGGCAGGGCCGCGGACGGGCTCGCCGCGGTTCCGGAAGCCGGCGGGGGATTGGGCGTCGTTGCCGCGTTCGGCTGCGCCGGCGGAACGTTGCCGCTCGGCGCCGTGGCGGTCGCGGCGGGCTTGCCAGGGGGTGGGACGGTCCCGGGCACAGCCCCTGCCCTGGCCGGCGGCGGCCCGCCGGGGGTGCCGGGCACGGGCAGCGTATTGGCCGGCGGCAGCTTGGTCGGGGCCAGCGCTTGCGGGGTTGCTGCGGCGTTGCCGGCGGGAGCGTTCGCGCTCGGACTGGGCGTGCCGCCGGGCGTCCCCGTCGCGGGCGGCGCTCCGGCCGGCGGGCTGCCCGGAGATCCCGGCACCGGCAGCGTATTGGCCGGCGGCGGCTTGGTCGGAGCCAGCGCTTGCGGGGTTGTAGCGGCACTGCCGGCGGGAGCGTTTGCGGTCGGACTTGGTGTGCCTCCCGGCGTCCCAGCTCCGGGCGCCGCTCCGGCTGGCGGGCTGCCGGGAGCTCCCGGCGGCGGCACAATATTGGCCTGCGGCAGCTTGGCGCCGGCGGGCGGCGGCGCTGTCGTGCCAGGCGCGACATTGGCCGGAGCTGGTGTCGGGATACCTGGCCTCGCCGTCGGCTGGATGGTCGCGCTCGGCGGCATCGGCGCCTTGCCCTGCTGGATCAGGGCGGCGCGCTGAACGACCGCCTGCGGCACGGCCGGTCCTGCCGGCGTGGCGCGGCCGGCAACCGCCGGCGCCAGATTGCCAGGTCCGATCCCAGATCCGAGCGCCGGCCCCGCGGCCGGCGGCGGCGCCGGCGGGCGGTTAATCACGGTGTTGATGACCGTGGTGTTGTGGATGTTCTGGTAGATGATGTTGTTCGGCGGCGGCGCGACATAGACCGGCGGCCTCACGAACACCGGGATCGGCACGAACACCGGCTGCGGCAGCACGAACAGACCGACCACCGGCAGCGGCGGCGGCAGCACGACGAAATCCGGCGGCGGCGGCGGCAGATAATAGACCGGCGGCGGCGGTGGCGGCGCGAAGCCGAAATCGGGATCGCTGAAATACAGCACCGGGCGATCGACATAGACCACCTCCTCCGGCGGCGGTGGCGGCACGTCGTAGTCGATCATCGCGAAGGTCGGCGGCGGCTCGGGCGGCGCGGTGAGGATCGCAAGGCGGCGCCGCGCATCCGCCGCATGCGGCCCGCGCGGATAGCGGCGCAGATACGACCAATAGGCCTCCGGCGTGTCGGTCCGGTAGGTCCGCCGCCAGGTGATGGCTTCGCGGCGCGCGGCAACGATCGCCATCACGCGCTTGGCGAGGGGATCGTTCGGATAGGCCGCGAGAAACTCTTCATAGGCCGCCAGCGTGTCGCGCTCGAGCGCGGCGGCATAGGCGTCCTGCACGCCGAGATCGCGGATCTGCTTGCTCCGGATTGCGGCGACCTGGTCGGGCGCAGCCGCCGGCGGCGCATCGGGCGCGCGCTCGAAGAACGAGAATGGCGCCGAGATCTTCTGCTCGTTCCAGGGCACCTGCGCGCCCTTGGAGGCCTCGTTGACGCGCAGGCGGACGCGGTCGAACACCTCGGGCAGCGGCAGGCCGCCGGTGCGGATCATCTCGGCGAGAGACTGCGCATAGATGCCGTAGGGCCCCGGCTCCTCCGGCGCCACCGTGCCGGGCGCGGCATTGAAGGCGATCAGCATGTTCGCCTCGGGCTCGACCAGCGCCAGACCGCTCGCGATCGGCTGACCGCCCTCGATGAAGGGCTGCGCACGGGCTGCATCGAGCACGACGATATTGGCCTTGAGCGGAATCGATGCGAGCTGGCGCGCATAGTCGCTGATGCGCAGAGCCTCGGTCGGTATGTCGGTGTCGCGGCTGATGTTGGAATCGACCGGGATGAAATAGTTCTCGCCGGCGAGCTGCACGCCGTAGCCGGCAAGATAGATCATCGCGACGGTGCCCGGGCCCGACGCCTGGGCCTTCTGGATGAAATCGCGCAAGCTCTTGCGCAGCGTGTCGCCGTCGAGATCGCGCGCGCCGACCACGTCGAAGCCGGCCGCCTGTAGCGTCTGCGCGATCAGGCCGGCATCGTTCGCGGTGGTCGCCAGCGGCGATTTGGCGTAGGCGCCATTGCCGACCACGAGCGCGATACGCTTTTCCTGCTGCTGGGCACGCGCCTGATGCGGCGCGCCTGCGGCAAGGATCGCCATCGGCAGGAGAAGGCAGAGGAAGACTTTGAGCGTCCCACGCATGGCTTGTGCCTGCTTTTGTCGTTGAGGTAGCCACCGCATATACCGCATATCAGGCGCGCGGCCAGCTGAATGGCACTTGAACGAAAAGCGCGGATTGAGGCGGCGGCATGGCGCCGCCGCCCAACTCAAACCTCCACGCCAAACCTCACGTCAAACCTCGAACCTCCACGTGAGGCCTGCAAGCCTCGCGACCGCACTGCGGCACAAGGCTCCTCGGCCCGTTCAGCCCTGGGCGATCAGATCGACCGTGCCCGTGGTTAGCCGGTAGATGCCGCCGACAACCTTCAGCTTGCCCTGCTCCGCGGCCGCATTGAGGATCGGCGCAGCCGTCTTCAGCTTGGCGATGTTGTCGACCACGTTCTGCCGGATCGCCTTGTTGAGCACGTCCCCGCCCTGCTGCATCGCCGCCTTTGCGGCGGGCGCGATCGCATCGACCAACGAGGGAATGTGCCCCGGCGGCGACGTATTGTCCCTGATCGCCTTCAGCGTCGCGTCGACCGCGCCGCAGGCATCATGGCCGAGCACGAGGATCAGCGGCGTGTTCAGCACCGCCACCGCATATTCCATGCTTGCGATGGTCTCGGTGCCGGCAAAATTTCCGGCGACGCGACAGACGAAGAGGTCGCCGCGCCCCGCATCGAACGCATATTCCGGTGCAATGCGCGAGTCGGCGCAGCTCAGCACGGCCGCGAACGGATTCTGTCCGCCGGCCAGCGCCTCGCGCTCGTGCTTGAAATCGTGACGTCGCGACACGCCGGCGACGTAGCGCCCATTGCCTTCCATCAGTCGCTTCAGCGACGCGTCGGGCGACAGCACGTTCTGCGGCTTCGGCGGCTGCTTGGCGTCCTTGGCCAAGGCGCCACTGGCGAAAGCTCCACCGGCGAAGGTCATGCCGAACGCGGCGGCGCCAAACAGCATCGCCGATCGCCGCGACGGCGCGATGTCTTGGCGCAGAGAGTCTTGGCGCAGAGATTGGTGATGCAAAGTGTCAGAACACTTGTCGCACATGTGACGTCTCCTCGGGTCAGTGGACGAATGAAGCGTCGCGAAGATAGGTGCGCCGATATGAAGAAATAACAAATGTTAGTTGATGCAACCGATGATTGCTGCACCGCGCGCTATGCTGCAAGCCGAAAGGCCGGTCATTCCGCGCCCGACGATTGCACGAACATGCGTCCGCCTGCATGCATTCGAGATCAGCCCGCCAAAGAGCCCCTGCGCCCGGCGCGATCAAAGGCACGTCGTCGTACCGCGCGCCCTACTCGACGGCTTCCAGCTCCGCGAGCTTCGTCCGCGCGGTTGCCTCATCCAGCGCGACGAGCTCGCCCGGACCGAGATTGGCCTCGCCCGCCGTCGCGACGGACACGACCGCAAGTCCGGCCAAACCGCCGAGCACGGCGCCGCCCATGGCCGCATCGTGCCGGGGGCTGCTCTTGATCAGGTAGAAATGCGTCCGGCCCGCCTCCATGACGATCTCGCGCTTGGTCTCGCCTGGAAACATCAGCTCGGTGAGCAGCACGTCGTGACGCCCGGCAGGCACACGCGCGTGCCCCGCGCGCGGAGGACCAACCTTTTTCGACACCGACGCAAAGTCCGTACCAACCTGATTGCTAACGCACCCCGTCAGCATGGCACAAACGGCCAACAACAACGCAACCTGTCGCAGCATCACACGCCCCATTCCATTCCCCGGGACATGCTAGTCGGAATCAGCGCAGGGTTGCAACCGATGCAGTATGACGACTTTGCAAAAACCGGAACGCGTGGCGGAGAAGCTAAAGCTGCTGCACGTCGACGACGCCTGCCACCGCCTTGATCGCGCCGGCGATCTGCGGCGAGACCTTGAAGCGGCCGGGCAGCTTCATCTCCACCTCGGTCTCGAGGTCGAGCATCAGCACCAGCGAGACCTCGCCGTCGCCGTTTCCGCGCGGTGCGATGCCCGGACTGCCGACCTTCGGCGCGCCGCCGTTGGCGGCCGCCATCTCGGGCCCGGCGAGCCGCTTGGCGATCGAGTCCAGCGGCTTGGTGTCGCGCAGGAAGATGCGCAGGCCCTTCTGCGTCTTGGCCGCGGCGTCATCGAGCGGCTCGGCGTGCAGCACGCGGGCGCGGACGTCCTCGCCCTGAAGCTCGGCCCCGAGTTGCAGCAGCACGGCCGCGCCCGGCTCCAGCACGTCGCGATATTGCGCAAGTCCTTCCGAGAACAGCACCGCCTCGAAATGGCCGGTGGGATCGGACAGCCCCATGATGCCCATCTTGTTGCCGGTCTTGGTACGCCGCTCCATGCGCGAGACCACGGTCGCGGCGACCTTGCCGGCGGTGGCGCCGGTCTTCACCGCGCGCGAGAACTCGGCCCAGCTCTGCACCCGCAGCCGCTTCAGCACGGTCGCGTAATCGTCGAGCGGATGTCCCGACAGGAAGAAGCCGATCGCGTCGTATTCGCGGCGCAGCCGCTCGGCCGGCAGCCATGGCTCGACCTGCGGCAGCATGATGGTCGGCGCATCCGCCGACATGCCGAACATGTCGTTCTGGCCGATGGTCGCAGCTTCATGCGCGCGCTGGCAGGCGGCGAGGATCGCATCCGCACCGGCAAAGACGCGCGCCCGGTTCGGCTCCAGCGTGTCGAAGGCACCGGCGGCGGCGAGACTTTCGATGATGCGCTTGTTGATCGCGCGCGGCGAGACGCGCGCGGCGAAATCCGCGAGCGAGGTGAACAGGCCGCCCCGGGTGCGCTCCGCGATGATCTGCTCGATCGCCTGGATGCCGACGCCCTTGAGCGCGGCGAGCGCGTAGTAGATCGTGTTCTCGCCGACCTCGAAGGTCGCGCCCGACCGGTTGATGTTCGGCGGCTCGACCTTGATGCCGAGCCGCTGCGCCTCGGAGCGGAATTCGGAGAGCTTGTCCGTGTTGTTGAGATCGAGCGTCATCGACGCGGCGATGAACTCCACCGGATAATGCGCCTTCATGTAGGCGGTGTGATAGGACACCAGCGCATAGGCCGCCGCGTGACTCTTGTTGAAGCCGTAGTCGGCGAACTTCGCCAGCAATTCGAAGATGGTCTCGGCCTGCCCCTTCGGCACGCCGTTCTTCACCGCACCCGCAACGAAGATGTCGCGCTGCTTGTCCATCTCGGCGCGGATCTTCTTGCCCATGGCGCGGCGCAGGAGGTCGGCGTCGCCGAGCGAGTAGCCCGACATCACCTGCGCGATCTGCATCACCTGCTCCTGGTAGATGATGACGCCGAAGGTCTCCTTCAGGATCGGCTCGAGCACGGGATGCAGATATTCCGGCTCCTCGTCGCCGTGCTTGCGCGCGCAATAGGTCGGGATGTTCGCCATCGGGCCCGGCCGATAGAGCGCGACCAGCGCGATGATGTCCTCGAAACGGTCGGGGCGCATGTCGATCAGCGCCCGCCGCATGCCCTGGCTTTCAACCTGGAACACACCGACCACGTCGCCGCGCGCCAGCATCTGATAGCTCTCGGCATCGTCGATCGGCAGCGTGGCGAGATCGACATCGATGCCGCGCGGCTTGAGCAGCTTGCAGGCGACGTCGAGCACGGTGAGCGTCTTCAGGCCGAGGAAGTCAAACTTCACGAGGCCCGCCGGCTCGACCCATTTCATGTTGAACTGGGTCACCGGCATGTCGGATTTGGGATCGCGGTAGAGCGGCACGAGCTCGCTCAAGGGGCGATCGCCGATCACGATGCCGGCCGCGTGGGTCGAGGCGTGGCGGGTCAGGCCTTCGAGACGCTGGGCGATGTCGAAGGCGCGCGCCACCACGGGATCTTCGTCGCGGAACGCCTGCAGCTTCGGCTCGCTCTCGATCGCGGCCGCCAGCGTCACCGGCGCCGCCGGATTCTGCGGCACCAGCTTGGTCAGCTTGTCGACCTGGCCGTAGGGCATCTGCAGCACGCGGCCGACGTCGCGCAGCACGCCGCGCGCCTGCAGCGTACCGAAGGTGATGATCTGCGCGACCTGGTCGCGGCCGTAGCGCTGCTGCACGTAACTGATCACCTCGCCGCGGCGGTCCTGGCAGAAGTCGATGTCGAAGTCCGGCATCGAGACGCGTTCCGGATTGAGGAAGCGCTCGAACAGCAGGCCGAACCTGATCGGGTCGAGGTCGGTGATCGTGAGCGCCCACGCCACCAGCGAGCCTGCGCCGGAGCCGCGGCCCGGCCCGACCGGAATGCCGTGAGCCTTGGCCCATTTGATGAAGTCGGACACGATCAGGAAGTAGCCCGCGTACTTCATGCGCATGATGACGTCGAGCTCGAACGCCAGGCGCTTGTTATAGTCTTCTTCCGCCGTGCCCTGAGAGAGGCCGTGCACGCGCAGACGGTTGGCGAGCCCCTCCTCCGCTTGGCGCTTCAGCTCGGCCGCCTCGACGGCGGCGGCATCCGAGCTCGCTGCGGCGCCGACGGTGAAGAACGGCAGGATCGGCTTGCGCGTCATCGGCCGGAACGAGCAGCGCTCGGCGATCTCCACCGTCGAGGCCAGCGCCTCCGGAATGTCGGCGAACAGCACCGCCATCTCGGCGCGCGTCTTGAAGCGATGATCCGGCGTCAGCTGCACACGGTCGGTCTCGGCGATCAGCCGGCCGCCGGCGATGCAAAGCAGCGCATCATGTGCTTCGTAATCGTCGGTGGTCGCGAAATACGGCTCGTTGGTCGCAACCAGCGGCAGTCCCTTGGCGTAGGCGATGTCGATCAGGCCGCCTTCGACGCGCCGCTCCTTCTCGGCGTTGTGGCGCTGCAATTCGATGTAGAGACGGTCGCCGAAAAGAGCGGCCAGACGCTCGCACCGCGCCCCGGCGAGCTCGGCCATGCCGCCGGCGAGCGCCAGCGAGATCGGCCCGTCCGGCCCGCCCGTCAGCGCAATCAGGCCCTCGGTCTCGCCCTCGAGCCAGTCGAGCTTGATGAACGGAGCATGGCTGTCCGGCGATTCCAGGAACGCGCGCGAGTTCAGCCGCATCAGGCTGCGATAACCGCGCTCCTGCGCGGCGAGCAACACCACGCGCGAGGGTCCCATCGCGCTGCGCGCGTTGGGATCCTGATCGCCGAAATCGATGGCGAGCTCGCAGCCGACGATCGGCTGGATGCCGGAGCTCGCCATCTTGTCGGAGAACTCCAGCGCGCCGAACAGATTGTCGGTGTCGGTCAGCGCCAGCGCCGGCTGGTGGTCCTTCTTGGCAAGCTCGGCGAGCTTGGCGATCTTGATCGAGCCCTTGAGCAGCGAATAGGCCGAGTGAACGTGAAGGTGAACAAATCCGGCGCTCGGCATGGTCGCGTGACGGCCTCTTGCAGATGAGATGGAGCGGTCTCCGGCGCCTCAAGGCATCATGCACTCGCGGCCGACTCGCCTCTCAATGGTGGGGTCTCACAGCTTGAGAGTCCACGCCGGAGCGGCCGCTTGGGCGCGTCGTCCCGCTTTTCCCCAAGAGGTCGGAGAAAGCCGGCCTACAGCTGCGGAATGACCTGGGCCCAGATCGCGATCATCCCGACGAACAGCGTGATGGACGCCAGTGCGGCGGCTTCTTCCACGAAAACCCTGAACATGGCCGGCTCCCTTGTTGGAACGTATGAAGAACATTGTTCTCATTTCGTTCTATGGAGTCAAGCGATCCGGAAGCCGCCGAAAGGAGATGGTTAACTCGCTGAAGACAAACAGCAAAAAAGCCCCGGCCGAGGCCGGGGCTTTCGTCAGCCGCTCACGTGGAGCGGTCAGTCTCAGTAACGGCCGATCATCGGGCCGCCGAACTTGTAGTTCAGGCGGACGAGACCCATGTCGATGTCCTGCCCGATGCGTTCGACAGCGCCACTGGCGAAGGTGACGTTGTGGTCGCCGAGGAAGATGTGGTTGTACTCGACGCCGACCGTCCAGTTCGGAGCAAAACCAAACTCCAGGCCCGCGCCAACCGTGGCACCCCAGCGGGTCTCGTCGGCCCGGTCGAGATTCGCACCCGTCACGGCGCTGTAGACGTCGTACTTGTTGCTGACGACCGCCGCACCGCCCTTCGCGTAGAGCAGGACGTTGTTCCAGGCATAGCCAACCTGGCCTGTGATCAGACCGAACGCATCGACGCGCGTCCGGTTCCGCAAACCGGTGATTGCGCTGATGTTGTCACCCGAGAAGTCGGCCCAGTTGCCCTGGCCCTCGAGACCGAACACGAACTGGCCGGACTGAAAGCGGTAACCGATCTGGCCACCGACGGTGCCGCCGGTCGAGTTGTGGGAGCCTTCCGGACCGAAGCCGACCAGATCCCACGACGTGTCAGCCGAACCGCCGCCGCCGTTGATACCGATGTAGAAGCCGCTCCAGTCATACACCGCAGCGATCGCCGCGGGCGGTGCTTTGGTGTAGGGCCGTGCCGCGAGATCAGCCGCAAGAGCCGGCGCAGCCGCGCTGAGCGCGACGAGGCTGACAGCTGCAAGCAACAAATTCTTCTTCATTTGATTCCCGTTCCAGTTTCTACAGTAGTGGGCCCCCCGGCCGTGGGTCGTCATAACAGCGATCGACGGAATTGCTGTAGCCGCGGCGCCACAGTGTGATCGAAAGGACTTTGCTCATTAACGAATGTTAATCGAGCATCGCGGACACCCTATCAAACAAGGGGTTTTGCAGCAGTTTCAATGTTGACGAGGCGAGACAAGCTGCATGCGCGCGCAACATCGTCGCGCGCACATTCGCGTGATGGGAGAGGCGAATGCGAACAAGTTCCTCATCCAAATTGTCGCCATCTTTTCGCTCGCTTTCATCACATTCGTGGGCGCGTCAATCGCTAGCTCGCCTCCGCGCGTACTTCGCCGGACAAAGCGACACCCCATACGCGATCAGAGTCGTCTGCATGATGAGGCCAATCAGCGACAGTGCCTTTTGGAAGCTGCAGCCTCACACACCGTCTTTCACCTGAAAAGCCCGCCTGAAGCGGGCATCTCGAAGGATGGTCGCAGGAACGGCTGAACAGCTCTCGAATGCCATAGCCCTGCGATGAGCGCGCTGCGTCTGCTCAGCTTTGCCAGGGCGCATTGCGGATCCGCGTGCACGCGTTCGGCCTTTGGAAGCTCGGATCGTGATCTGCGATGTAGTCGAAGTTGACCGTCCCGAACGTCGTCTGCGGTTTCTTCAGCGCCGAGCAGGTCTGTACCTTCACGAACTCGTTCTTGAAGTCACCGCGCGGGAACGCCGAGATCACCTGCTCGCGCTGCTCCGGTGTGTAATGATCATACCCGATGCCCACCACATCCACCAGAACGCCTGCGTTGGTGAGCGCGATTTCCGGTCTCATATATTGCGGAATGCCGGGCGTGGTGTGCAGGGCGATGGCCTCCCACACCAGATCGGCCTGGGAATCAGCGATGCCGCGTGCCCGCAGAAACTCGCGCGCTGCATCGGCACCGTCGACTTCAAACCGCTTGGTCGCGGTATGGTAGTGATCGACGAGGCCGAGGTCGTGAAACAGGGCCGCGACATAGAGAAGCTCGGAATCAAACTTCAGCTTCTGGCGCAATCCCGTCATCGCGCCGAACACGTAGACGCGAACGGAATGGTTGAACAACATCTCGTCTTCGTAACTGCGCACCAGCTCGGCGGCCTCGCGAGCCAGTTGGCTGTCGGGAATTTTGACGCCGGAGATCACTCTCGTCATTTTCAGGTTCCTGCTTTCTGTTTCGGCTGATTCCCTTCGGGTCAGGCGGCCTCCTCGAGCGCGGCCTGCGGCGTATTTCGAAAGCTGATCGACATGCGATTGTACGCATTCATCAGGCTGATCGCGATCGTGAGATCGACCAGCTCGCGCTCGCTGAAGACTTTGCGAACGGCTTGATAGGCCTCATCCGGGACGTTGGTCTCGGCGACGCGGGTGATCGTCTCGGCCCATGCGAGAGCCGCACGCTCGCGCTCGTCGAAAAGATGGCCCGCCTCGGCCCAGGCCTGGACCAGCGCGATCTTTTCGATTTTCACGCCGCTCTTCAGCAGGTCGCGTGTATGCATGTCGAGGCAGTAGGCGCAATTGTTGATCTGCGACACGCGAAGATAGACCAGGGTGACAAGCGTCGCGGGAAGTCCGCTCTGCATGACGTAGCCGTAGACACCGCCCAGCGCCTTCATACCTGCCGGTGCGACGTGATTGTAGTTGAGCCGTTCGCTCATCTGCCTGCTCCTTGATGATCGGGGGATGAACCCTCCCTCTTGCCCCCTTAGGTGCCCCTGCACTGGTCCACAAAAAAGCACCAAGAACGTACAAAACTCGTGTACCACGCAGGCATGACGAGGCCGCTGCATCTGGAGCTCGATCGATCTGCAAAGACGCCGCTGGCCGAGCAGATCCACAAGGGGATCAGGACCGCGATCGAAAGCGGCGTTCTCGCCCCCGGCGCACGCCTGCCCTCCTGGCAGGATCTCGCCGCCCAACTCGGCGTCGCCCGCGGCACCGTACGGGTGGCGTACGAAAAGCTCTCATCCGCCCAACTGATCGTCGCAAGCCGCGCGACTGAACCCATGTCGCCGACAGGCCCCCGTTCCCAGTAAGGCGGGACAGCGCCCCGTCGCCCGGCTCGTTCATGGAGATGTACCAGGAGCTGACGGCGGGGCCCGCGATCTTCCAGATGGGCGTGCCTGCGCAGGAGACCCTTCCCGCGACATTGCTGGCGCGGATGCGCGCGCAGGCAGTTCGGGCGGAGGTGAGCGCACCGGCGATCTACCCGGATCCACGCGGCGAGCTGGCGTTGCGGCGCGAGATCGCGGCCTACCTCGCGCTGGCGCGCGGGATCGAATGCGCGCCGTCCCAGATCATCGTCACTGCCGGTTTCAGCGGCGGCCTTGGCTTGGCGCTCCGCGTCCTCGGACTCGAGCAGAAGAAGGCCTGGATGGAGGACCCTGGCTTTCCCTTTACCCGGCAGGGTCTCGCGCTTGCGCGATTGTCGGTTGCGCCGATCCCCGTTGATGCGGACGGCATCGATGTCGATTACGGCATGAAACATGCTCCTGATGCGGCACTGGTGGTCGTGACACCGGGCCAGCAGGCGCCGCTCGGCTCCACATTGTCGCTTGTGCGGCGCTCACGCCTGCTCGACTGGGCAGCGCAAAGCAAGGCATGGGTGATCGAGGATGACTATCTCAGCGAGCTTCAGCTCAAGGGCCGGGCGACGCCGGCGCTCGCATCGCTCGACCGCGCCGGCCGCGTCATTCACATCGGCTCTTTCAGCAAGACGGTGACGCCTGCCCTGCGGCTGGGCTTTGTCGTCGCACCGGCCGCCCTGGCGTCGCAATTTGCCGAAGCTGCTGCGTGCCTTGCGCCCGCGCCTGGGCCGGCGGTGCAGCGCGCGATGGCCGACTTCATGCGCGAGGGCCATTATCTGCGGCATCTTCGGCGCACGAAGCGGGTTTACGCTGCACAAGGCGATGCATTGCTGAAGTACCTTCGCGCGCGCACTGCGAACATTGCGCTTGCCGGGTTGGCGGCGGTGCTGCAATTGACGGACGGAGCACCCGACCTGGCCATCGCCAGGGAAGCAGCACGGATGGGACTTGCGCCTACGCCGCTGTCGCTCTGGTATGCGTCGAACGGACCGGTGCGCCCGGGACTTTTGCTCGGCGTGGCAACGTCTCCGCTCAAACGAATTGAGGCGTCCTGCGATCGACTGTTGCAAATCATCGATCGTCTGACCTGATCTTGACTGACGGACGATAGCACGCCGCGCATGGATGCGTTGCTGGCGGTGGCCGGTGAACGAAATAAGCGTGCACCGGCCGGCCCATCAAAAGTTGTGATAACGGCGTTTCTCATATAGGGTCGAACCTCTTCCTCGCCGTGCGTGGTCGCTTGCTGCATGCATGTCCGTATCCTGCTCCTCCTTGCCTTGCTTCTGCTTCCGGGCACTTTGCGTGCCGAAGCAACGCCGGTCGAGAAAGCCGGCTTCGCCTCCAGGCTGACGATCTATCTCGCCAAGGGGCCACCCGATGCATGTGGCCCGGGCTGCGATCGCTGGATTGCCATCGAGGGCGAAATCGATCGGGAGGCTGCGCTGCGCATTCGCCGCTTCCTCGCCGCCGTCAAGGACCTGCAGCGTCCGATCTATCTCCATTCGCCAGGCGGCAACGTCGAGCAGTCTTACGCGATCGCGCGGTTGCTGCGCAGCCGCAAGGCGATTGCCAGGGTCGGCCGGACGATCGCGACCGCCTGCGCCGCGGGCACGCAGGGAGACGCCGCTTGCTTGAAGCTCAAGAACGCGAGCGGCGAGGTCGAGGCCGAACTCACCACGAACCGTGCCATGTGCAACTCGGCCTGCGCATACCTGTTTCTCGGGGCGGCATCGCGCGAGGTCGCCCCCGACGCCACAATAGCGGTCCATAATTCCAAGCTGGTGCTCGCCTTCGACGGACGGCCCGATCCGGCGGCGGTCGCGGAATACAGGCGCCGCCGGCTCTTGGCGGCCGATCGCGATCGCGCCGCGTTCATCGCCGCGATGGGAATTGGTCGCGAGCTCGATTCGCTGATCCGGACGGTGAAATTCGAAAGCCTGCACGCGCTGACGCGATCCGAGCTCCACGGTTTCGGCATCGACACGCGACCGCTCGCTGAGACAAACTGGTCGCTGGAGAAGGAGGCCCGGCCGTTCGTCCGCAAGATCGCGACCGCAAAGAAGGCGAACGGCTCCGCGTTCCGAACGATGGAGCTGCGCCTGTCTTGCGAAAGCAGCAAGGGCGCACCGCTGACATTTGCGGCCGAGGTCGACGAAACGGCCACCGGCAAGAGCACGATCCTGATCACGGCGGATGCCGACAAGGAGAAGACGGCCGGAGGATCTCCGGTGCGGACCGGCAAGCACGAGGTCTGGCGCAGCAACATCGACCCCGACATGGTCAAGGCGATACTGGCCTCCCGCTCCCTGCATGTCCGCGAAACCACGCCGATCGCGGATGACAAGACGGACATCATGACATTCGAGCTCGACCTGGCGGGCCTGCCGTCACAATGGGCTCGGCTCAAGGCATCCTGCGCATTGCCGACGCCGGGCCCGACAAGCTCCTGGCCGACGACGCCTGGGAAAGCGGCTCCCTGGCAGGCAGCTCATTGGCCCGAGAGCCCTTGGACGCCCGCCCCCCAACTGACCGTCAGCACAAACCCTCGGCCCGCTCCGTCGCCTTGAAATGCCATCGGACATCGCCCCGGGCGGGCGATTCAACACGCAACATTCATTCAACCCTCATCGAGCAGGGAGCGGACCTTGGCGGCCAGGTCTTCGATCGCAAAGGGCTTGGACAGCAAATGCTTGCCGGCATCGAGCACGCCATTATGGACGATCGCGTTGCGCGTGTAGCCGGTGGTGAACAGCACTTTCAGATCCGGGTATCGTCTCGACAGCTCGGCCGCGAGTTCGGCACCGGTCATGTCGGGCATGACGACGTCGGTGAACAGCAGATCCGGAACGAAACCGCCTTCGATTTTGCCGATCGCCTCCCGGGCGCTGGCGGCCTCGACGACGGTATAGCCAAGCTCGCGCAGGCTTTCGGACGAGATGCCGCGGACCCGCTCGTCGTCCTCGACGACGAGGATGGTCTCGCTCTGCGGACTTGCACCGGGATGCAGCACGCCGTGCGACGGGGTTGAGACAGGCTCCTCGCCCGCGAAGCGTGGAAGATAGATCTTCACGGTCGTGCCGACGTCCACCTCCGAATAGATTTTGACATGGCCGCCCGACTGCCGCACGAAGCCGTAGACCTGGCTGAGGCCGAGCCCAGTCCCCTTGCCGACGACCTTGGTCGTAAAGAACGGATCGAAGACCTTTCCCAGCACGTCCGCCGCAATGCCCGTGCCGTTGTCCGTCACCGCAATGAGCACGTACTGCCCGGGCTGCAGCGCGTATTCGCGGGCATATTTCCAATCTATCGAGGCGTTGGCGGTTTCGATCGTCAGCCTGCCACCCTTCGGCATGGCATCGCGTGCATTGACAGCAAGATTGACGAGAACGCTTTCGAGCTGGGCAGGGTCTGCCTTGACGCGCCAAAGGCCAGCCGCGAGGACCGTCTCGAGACGGACGAGCTCGCCGAGCGAGCGCTCGAGCAGCTCACTCATCTCACCGACCATCTTGTTGATGTCCACGACCTCGGGCGCAAGAGGCTGCTGCCGCGAGAACGCCAACAATCTTTGCGTCAACGTGGCGGCACGGTTCGCACCATCCGTTGCACTATCCAAGAAGCGGTCAATGTTGAGCTCGCCCTTGCCGAGCCGCCGTTTGGCGAGATTCAAGCTGCCGAGGATGACGGCCAGCATGTTGTTGAAGTCGTGGGCGATCCCCCCGGTCAATTGCCCGACGGCTTCCATCTTCTGCGATTGCCGCAATTGCTCCTCGGCCTTCATGCGCTCGGCGATCTCGTCGGCGACACGTTGCTCCAGCTCGGCATTGAGCGCTTCGAGCCTGGTCAGCAGCTGGGCATTGTCAATGGCCGTCGCGGCATGGCCGGCAATGCCGAGCAATGCGGATTCGTGCTCCTCGTGGAATCGACCGACCTCCGCATGACCGAAGAAAAGCCCACCGAGCACCTCGCCGCTGCGCGAGATCACGGGGACCGCCAGATAGGACCGGACCGGAAGATGGCCCTCGGGCATGCCTTTCCGCGGCGCATTCTTGCCATAGCGCGGGTCTTGCAGGATGTCGTCCGACCTCACCACGCCCGTGCCCTTGAAGGTCGGCTCGAACACGGCGGTGGCGCGCGGCATCGGGAAGTTTTCGAAAGCGGATCGCGGCACGCCGGACAGCGAATACAGCATGTAGCTGCCGCCGTCCGCGGCCAGGACGTTGTAGAAGAAGGCTCCGAACTGGGCGCCCGTCAGCTCGACGCCGGCATCCGTCACGATCTGCACGATCCTCTCGAGATCGCGTTCGCGGGCAACCGATGCTCCCGTGTCGTTGAGGATCCTCAGATGACGCTCGGTCTTCTTTTGCGCGGATATATCCAGCACGGTCCCGATGAATCGCGTGGCGTGGCCGTCAGAAAAGATCGCGTGACCCGTTGCGGCGATCCAGCGCTCGACACCATCCTCGATGCCGACGGTGCGGTATTCGATGTTGTAGCTTCCCGGAGAATTGGGCTGTAACGCGGTCGAGACGGCCTCATGGGCGCGCTGCCTGTCGTCGGGATGGATGCCCTTCAGGAATGAGCCCTCGTAGCTGACCTCGGCATCCGGCGAGAGACCGAACACCTCCTTGCAGCGGTTATCCCATCGAAGAATGTCGTTGACCGGATCGTAGTCCCAGGTGCCGATTCCGGCGGCCTTGTTGGCGAGGACGAGCCGCTCGGCAGCTTCGCGCGCCGCCTGCTCCGATCGGACGCGCTCGATGTGCGCCCATGATCGCTCCGTCACCTCGGTGAGCAAGGCAAGTTCGCGCGGCGTCCAAAGATGCGGGCCACGGTGATGAATGGCCATCAAGGCGGTCAGGCGCCCCTCCTTCACCAAGGGCATGCAGATCGTCGAACCGATGCCGATGCGCTGGAAGGTGGCGGCTTCCTCGGGGGCGATCTCCTTCAGATTGTCGTTGATGATGAGGGGGCGGCCGGCGCCCAGCTCTCGCACCGCCTTCTCGCCGAAGTCGGCAAGGCTGTAGTGCCCCACTATGTGCATCGCACCGGGGGCAGCCCAATCCCCGCGGATGGTGAAGCCGTCCTGATCGGGATCCATGTCGGCATAGGCGCAGTTGGAGACGCCGAGATACTCACCGACCATTCGCGTCGTCACTGCCATGACGCCGTCTGCATCGCGCGTCTTGGCCGTTTCCTTGTTGAGAGCGTCCAGGAAGAGGAGTCGCGCTTCGTTCTCGCGCACCGCGCTCTCGGCGCGGCGACGTTCAACGGCCGTGCGGGTGCGTTCGGCAACCTCGCGGATGAGCTCGAGCTCCGCCGGGGTCCATTCGCGCGGCGTGGCATTGTTGAGGTAGAGCAGCGCCACGACCCCATCGGGCTCGGAAATCGGCATGTTGACGAATGCGCGCGCCGAGATCGCCTCGAGAGCTCGGGCGCGGTCGCCGACGCGAGCGTCCTTTTCAGCATCGGCGCAGACGACCGTCTCGCCCCGCTTCAAGTCTTCGATATAGCTGCCATAGTCGCGAAAGCGCAGCACGCCGGCCAAGCTCAAGATCCCAGGCGCATTCCAGTCGCGCGCGATCGTGATGGTCTCGGCGGAGGTGTCGACGGTGCCGTAACCTGCCCGGCTGACATTGAGGCTGCGGCCAAGCAGCTCGGCCGCCGCATAGGCGAGATCGTCGGGGCTGCCGATCTCTCGAATATGATCGCCGAGGGTGGCCAAGACGGCGTTGCGGTCGGCCGAGGATCCCCCGGTCGCTGTCGTCATCGGTTAACCCCGAACACGTCCCTCGCTCCACCTGCACAATGATGAGACAGTAACTGTAGGTGGGGCCTTCGGTTCCCGGCGCGAGGGGCGGCTCAGTATCAAGACGCCTCTCGGGTCCTGCTCGGCCCAGCGCGCGATGCAGGTGGTCAAGTGTCTTCAACAACGGCGGGCTTAGACCGGCGTATAGATCACGAGCTTCAACGCGGGATCGTCATTGGCCTGGAAGCTGGTGTGCTCGAAGTGCAGCACGCCCTTGGTCGGATGGTTCATGGTCTTGCGGCCCGAGATGGTGCTGCGAACGTCGTGCGCCTCCCACCATTCGACGAATTCCGGACTGCTCTCGCGCAGCCGCGTCAGCAGCTCCGTGAAGGCGGGATCGCCGGCCCAGACGTCGTGATTGGCGCGAAACATCGCCACCATCGCCTTGGCTACGTCGGTCCAGCCGGCGCCATAGGATTTTCGCGTCTGCTTGTTCGTCAACATAAGAAGCAGCGTGTTGCGATCCTGCTCCGGCAATCGCCCGAACCCGAACACCTCCTCGGCCGCATCGTTCCAGGCCAGCACGTCCCAGCGCCGGCCGGTGATGTAGGCCGGCTGATGCAGGCTCTCGATCATGCGACGAATGGGCGGAGGCACGATCTCGCGGGTGAAGGGGCTCCTTGCGGGCTCGCGCGCCAGCGCCTTGAGGTGCGCGTGCTCGGCCTTGCTGAGACGGAGGGCCCGGGCCAACGCATCCACCGTGGTGACGGACGGGCTCACCGTGCGGCCCTGCTCGAGGCGGATGTACCAGTCGACGCCGATGCCGGCGAGCTGCGCGACTTCTTCGCGGCGCAGCCCCGCGGTGCGCCGGCGCCGGCCCACCGGAAGCCCGACCGCCTTCGGCGACAGCTTTTCGCGGCGGGACCTCAGGAAGTCCCCGAATTCAACGCGGCGTGGATCGACCATGGCGGGTGTCCCGGCGATGGAGGGCCTATGAAATACTAGGATAATACCAGGCCTTCCTGACTTCCGCCAGGGCAGCGCATACGGACTTCACCCGACCTCGAGGTGAACATCATGAAAGCTGCCGTACTCAAATCCTTCGGCTCGCCGCTGGCGATCGAGACTGTCCCCGAACCGGTGCTCGGCACCGGCGAGGTCATCGTCGACGTCGTCGCGACGCGCGTGCTGTCCTACATGAACGAGGTCTTCGACGGGACGCGCAACTACGCGCTCGACCTGCCAATCATTCCAGGCCCAGGCGGCATCGGCCGCGTGCGCGCGATCGGTCCGGACGCGACCAGGCTTGCCGTCGGCAACTGGGTGTTCTGCGATCCGACAGTGCGCTCGCGCGATGACGCCGCGGCGCCGGATATCGCCCTGCAGGGCCTGACCGCCGCGGGACCCGGCGGCATGCGCCTGCAACAGCACTTTCGCCACGGCTCCTTCGCCGAGCAGATGCGGGTGCCGACCGAGAACGTCAAACCCCTCGGCCCGATCACGTCCGAGCAGGCGACACAATGGTGCGCGCTGGGCACGCTGCTGGTGCCCTATGGCGGCTTCCTTGCGGCAAACCTTCGCCCGGGCGAGACCGTGCTGGTGAGCGGCGCCACCGGCAATTTCGGCAGCGCCGCCGTCTCCGTCGCGCTGGCGATGGGCGCAGCCTGCGTGGTCGCGCCGGGCCGCAACGAACGGATCCTCGCCGACCTCGTCCGCCGCTTCGGGGCGCGGGTGAAGCCGGTCAAGCTCTCGGGTGACGAGGACGACGACCGTGAGACGATGAAGCGCGCCGCACCGGGGCCGATCGACTGCGTCTTCGACATCATGCCGCCCTCGGTGAGCCCGACTGTCGTGCGCGCGGCAGTCATGACGGTCCGCGCTTACGGACGCGTCGTGCTGATGGGTGGCGTCGGCATGGCGGGCGGGCCGGGCCTCGAGCTGCCCTACCCCTGGATCATGCGCAACTGCATCAGCATCCACGGCGTCTGGATGTATCCGCCCGATGCGGCCAGCCGCCTGATCGCACTGGTGCGTGCCGGGCTGCTGCGGCTGGAAGAGTACGAGACAGAGACCTTCGATCTCGACCACGCCAACGAAGCCGTGGCGCATGCTGCCGCCAATGGCGGACCGTTCAAATTGACGGTGATCAGGCCCTGAATTGTGAGGCGGCGACGGACCGCCGTCTTCGATTTTTTTCGGAAGTCTCACCAAGCACTTGGCTACTGTGCATGGGGTTGTTTTCGAGCTCTTTAGTCGAGTTCGACCACTTGGCCGTTCGACAGCGAGACGCGCCGGTCCATACGGCCGGCGAGCTCCATGTTGTGGGTTGCGATCAGCATCGACACATGCGTCGCCTTGACCAGCTGCATCAGGGCCTGGAACACGTGCTCGGCGGTACCAGGATCGAGATTGCCGGTCGGCTCGTCCGCAAACAGCACGCGCGGCGCGTTGGCGACCGCACGGGCGATGGCGACACGCTGCTGCTCGCCGCCGGACAGCTCGGCGGGACGATGGGTGATGCGGTCGCCGAGGCCGAGATAGCCGAGGATCTCCTTGGCACGCTTGACGGTCTCGGACTTCTTCAGGCCGCGGATCATCTGCGGCAGCATGACGTTCTCGAGCGCCGAGAACTCCGGCAGCAGCCGGTGCGACTGGTAGACGAAGCCGATATCGGTGCGGCGCAGCTGCGTGCGCTCGATGTCGGGCAATTGCGAGGTCGGTGCGCCCGAGACATAGACCTCGCCGGAATCGGGGGCTTCCAGCAGCCCAGCGATGTGCAGCAGCGTCGACTTGCCCGAGCCCGACGGCGCCACCAGCGCGACCGACTGACCGGCCCACAGCGCCAGCTTGGCGCCGTCGAGGATCGTCAGCGGCACCTCGCCCTGCAAGTACTGCCGCTTTATCTCGTGGAGATAAATGACCGGTACATCTTCTGCCCCCTGCTGCTGCTCCATCAGTCCCTCACTCGTACCGGAGCGCTTCGACGGGATCGAGGCGCGCGGCGCGCCACGACGGATAGAGCGTCGCCAGGAACGACAGCGTCAGCGCCATGATGACGACGGCCGTGGTCTCGCCGACGTCGATCTCGGCGGGCAGTTTCGACAGGAAGTAGAGCTCCGGCGAGAACAGCTCGGTCGAGGTCAGCCAGGACAGGAATTGCCGGATCGATTCGATGTTAACGCAGATCACGAGGCCGACGCAGAAGCCGACCAGCGTGCCGACGACGCCTATCGAAGCGCCCGTGATGAGGAAGATCCGCATGATCGAGCCTTGCGAGGCGCCCATGGTGCGCAGGATCGCGATGTCGCTGCCCTTGTCCTTCACCAGCATGATCAGGCCGGAGACGATGTTGAGCGCGGCGACCAGCACGATCATGGTCAGGATCAGGAACATCACGTTGCGTTCAACCTGGAGCGCGTTGAAGAAGGTCGAGTTGCGCTGCCGCCAATCCACCAGGAAGATCGGCCGGCCCGCCGCCTCCGTCACCGCCTTGCGGAAGGCGTCGATCCTGTCGGGGTTGGTCGTGAACACCTCGATCGAGGTGACGTCGTTGCTGCGGTTGAAATAGGCCTGCGCTTCGGCAAGCGGCATGAACACGAAGCCGAGGTCGTATTCGGACATGCCGATCTCGAACACCGCGACGATCTTGTACGGTTTTATCCGCGGCGTCGTGCCCATGGGCGTGACTGCGCCCTTGGGCGCCACCAGCGTGATGCTGTCGCCGGCATGCAACGAAAGCTGGTCGGCGAGGCGGCGGCCGATCGCAACGCCCTGCCCTTCGTCAAACCCCTCGAGCGAGCCTTGCTTGATGTTCTTGGCGATCGAGGTGAGGTTGTTGAGATCGTCGGAGCGGATGCCGCGCACCAGGACGCCCGAGGCGTTCCAAGGCGATGACGCCAGCGCCTGACCGTCAACCACCGGCGCCGCGAGCCGGATGCCCTCGACCTGGCTGAGGCGGTCGGCAACGTCCTTCCAGTCGGTCAGCGGCGATTCCAGGGGCTGGACCAGGATGTGGCCGTTGAGGCCCAGGATCTTATCGAGCAGCTCCTTGCGGAAGCCGTTCATCACGGCCATGACGATGATCAGCGTCGCAACGCCGAGCATGATGCCGAGAAAGGAGAACCCGGCGATGACCGAGATGAATCCTTCCTTCCGGCGCGCGCGCAAATAGCGCGCCGACAGCATCCACTCGAAGGGCGCGAAAGGCGCGGTTTGCACGGTTTCGGTCATGGTCTCATCCATCGCTCGATAATCCCATGATTCGGGGTCAATTGTGGCCGGATTGGCGGCCGCGATATCGCGCGATGAACAATATTCAGCCGACCGGCCTTCTCAGCCCACAAGTCTTGCAACCGCGTCGGCAGGCGACATGGTCTCGCGCGCGCCGTCGCTGCGCCGCTTGATCTCGACCTTGCCGTCGGCGAGCCCCTTCGGCCCGATCATGATCTGCCAGGGGATGCCGATCAGGTCGGCGGCGGCGAATTTGGCACCGGCGCGTTGATCGGTGTCGTCATAGAGCACGTCGACGCCCTTGGCCGTGAGCTCGGCATAGAGCTTCTCGCAGGCCGCATCGACGGCCGCATCGCCCTGCTTCAGGTTGAGGATCGAGACGCGGAACGGTGCCACCGGTTCCGGCCATTTGATGCCGGCATCGTCATGGCAAGCCTCGATGATGGCACCCAGCAGGCGCGAGACGCCGACACCGTACGAGCCGCCATGGATCGGCACGTCGACACCATCAGGCCCCGCCACGAGCGCCTTCATCGGCTCGGAATATTTGGTGCCGAAATAGAAGATCTGGCCGACCTCGATGCCGCGGGTGTTCACCCGCTTGTCCACGGGCACCTCCTGCTCGAACCGCGCGGCATCGTGGACGTCTTCGGTCGCCGCATAGAGCGAGGTCCATTGCTTGATGATCGGCGTCAGGTCGCTCTCATAATCCACGTCCTCGCCCGGCACCGGCAGGTCCAGCACATCGCGATTGATGAACACGCCGGATTCGCCGGTCTCGGCGAGCACGATGAACTCGTGGCTGAGATCGCCGCCGATCGGGCCGGTCTCGGCGCGCATCGGGATCGCCTTCAGCCCCATCCGCGCGAAGGTGCGCAAGTATGCGACGAACATCTTGTTGTAGGCGACGCGCGCCGCGGCCTCGTTGAGGTCGAAGGAATAGGCATCCTTCATCAGGAACTCGCGGCCGCGCATCACGCCGAAACGCGGACGCTGCTCGTCGCGGAATTTCCATTGGATATGATAGAGATTGAGCGGCAGGTTCTTGTAGGACTTCACATAGGCGCGGAAGATCTCCGTGATCATTTCCTCGTTGGTCGGTCCGTACAGCAGCTCGCGCTTGTGGCGGTCGGCGATGCGCAGCATCTCCGGGCCGTAGGCGTCGTAGCGGCCGCTCTCGCGCCAGAGGTCGGCGAGCTGGAGCGTCGGCATCAAGACCTCGATCGCGCCGGAGCGATTCTGCTCCTCGCGCACAATCTGCTCGATCTTCTTCAGCACGCGAAAGCCGAGCGGCAGCCAGGCATAGATGCCCGCCGCCTCCTGCCGGATCATGCCGGCACGCAGCATCAGCCGATGCGAGACGATCTCCGCCTCTTTCGGATTTTCCTTCAGGATGGGCAGAAAGAACCGCGACAACCGCATGGTAATACTCTGGGAATCAGTGATCGCCTGCAGTGAAACCGGATTGGGAGCGAAAACACAAGACGGGAATGAAGAAAAGCCGCTAACGCGGCGAAATAGCTGTCATTTTTCCGTTGCCTTCAGGTTTGACTTCAGGAGCACCGTGCGCAGCAAAGCCGGTGAGCCTAGGGCGGCGGCACCTCGAGTTCATCCGCCAGCGTGATCTTCTCGAAATCGCTCACAAGCGCCTCGATCCGCACACGCCAGCGGCCGGCGAAGGGCAGCTCGACCCTGCGCACGTGCCAGTAGCCATCCGGCCCGAGCAAGGCGACCCGTTCCATCGGCTCGATGCCGCGCTCGGGCAGACTGAGGGTCAACGTCACCTCTTTGGCCGCCAGGGGCGTCCCCTCGCCGGTCATGAGCTGGAGCACGAAATCGTCCTTGCCGACCTTTCCAGGTGACACCAGCACCTGGAACATCGCCTTGTCGCCGTGGATGTGGATCGCCAACGGCGTCTCCGGAATGATCGTTCGCGGCGGCGGCGTGAAGCGCCAGCCGGCGACGACGGCAAAGATGGCGAGGGCGATCACGCATTCGAGGAGGATCGAGCGCTTGAGGATGGTCTGGGCTCCACGATCGCGGGCGAGTGCCGGAGTGAGGCGGAAGCGGTTGAGCGCCGCAAGTGCGAGCAGCATGAGAACCAGGCCGAGCTTGATCGAGAGGATGAGGCCATAGCGGGTCTCGACCAACGCCGAAACTTTTTCGAGCTGAACAATCGCAAGGGCGAGGCCCGTCAATGCCAGCACGCCGACCGCCGGCATGGCGATGCCCGAGAAGCGCTTCACGACGGCGAGTGTTGCCGGCGTCGGCTTCGACAGCAAAGCCGCGAGCGGAGCAAGAGCGCCGATCCATAGCGCAACGCACAGGCCGTGAAGAAACATCGCCGGGCGCATCATCATTCGAGGCGGCGCCGTTGCGGCATGCCCGCTCATGGCGAGCGACAGGCCCACGCCGACCATGGCAATGATCGCAAGAGCCCGCGAAGACCATACGCTGCGGAGCGCCAGCAAGGCGAACAGCATCGCGGCGGCAGCAACTAGAAACGCGCGGCCGGCACTGGTTGCCACCGCGACCTTCCAAGGCGCGGCCGTCGCGAGCGCCGCCGGCGGCAGGCCGAGGAGATCGAGACCCAGCGCACCGAGCGACACCACCGCGCTGGAAAGGCCGACCGCGAGCGCCATGCGCGGCACGGTCATGCCGGCCAGAGACCATGATATCCAGCGCGCAAACCACACACCGCCGACGCCTACGAACAGACCGAGATAGAGGCCAACGCGCGCCAGCCAGATCAGCGCGGCCAACCAATGGTCAGTACTCGCGGACGGCTTCGTCTCCGACGGCATGCCGACTGAAAACATCACCGATCCCATGATCGGATGGCCATCCTGCGAGACCACGCGATAGCTGACGACCGCGGTCCCCTCAGGCAGATCCGCCGGCATCTGGATCGAAATCGTGTCGCCGGACGCGCTGACGCGCGTCTCGTCCCGCGCCCTGCCCGCCCCGTCGATGAGCCGGATCGCACCCGGGGTCACAGGCTCGTTGAACCGCAGCTCCACCACTTTGGGCGCGATCGCGAGCGTGCTGCCGCTCGCCGGCTCGACCGAGATCAGCGCCGCATGCGCAAGCGCACCGCTCGCGAAGCTGGCAGCGAAGAGCAGCGTCGCGAGCGCGGCGAGGAGGCGCATCAGGGTTTCGGCAGGAGCTTGACGCCAGGCGCCGGCGACTTGCCCTCATGCGAATGGCTTGACCCCTCGGTTGGGATCTCGATCCAGCGTCTGACGCCGGTCTCGCATTCTTGAACCACTGGGAAGTACAAGGTCGTGTTCGCCTTGAGCTTGTCGGTCAGCACCGTCTGCATGATGAACTCGTCATAGTTCTTGTCCGGCAGCTTGCCGCCGGACCACGCCACCTCCTTGACGCCGGACGATACCTTATTGCCGTGATAGTCGTATTCTCCGGCATATTTGCCCTCGACGACGTCGACGGTCCAGCCGGCCTTCGGCATCGGCTTCACCGCGATCACCCCTTCCGGAATCTGCACGCGGATCTTCACCGTCGGCGAGCCCGCGCAGCCATGCGGCACGGTGAACACCGCCTTGTAGGACGCGCCGATCGTAGCTTGCTTGGTCTCAAGCGAGACATGCGCCGCCGCTGGTGTTGCGGCGAGCGCGGCAATCAGGATCAGGCAGGATCGCTTCGACATATTCGGTCTCCCGAGAGTCCAGAACAGTCTCATTTCATCTTCATTCCCGAATGATCCGGCATTTTCTTCATGTCCATGTGACCCGACTGTCCGCCATCGCCCGGCGCCTGCGCGCCGACGCCCTGGACGGCGAGCGCAACAGTGACCTTTCCGGCCTTCTCGAACTGAAGCGTCACCGGCACCTTGTCGCCCTGCTTGAACGGCCCCTTCAGCTCCTGAAGCATCAAATGATTGCCGCCGGGGGCGAGCTTCACGGTCTTGCCGGGCTCGATCGCCAATCCCTTGTCGAGCGCGCGCATCTTCATCACGCCGTTGTCCATGGCCATCTCGTGAATCTCGGCCTTGCCTGCGATATCGGCGGACACGCTGACCAACCTGTCGGCGGCGCTCCCCTTGTTTTCGATGGTCAGATAGCCGCCGGCGACCTTAGCGCCGCCCGGCGTCGCCCGGCTCCAGGCCTGCGAGATGACGAGATCGCCGGCCTTGACGTCGTCGGCTGCGACTGCCGCGCTGGTGCCGAGCAGCATGGCGGCCGCCAGAAGTGATAGCTTGATCCTGTTCATTTGGTTCCCTCGGTTTTGATCTGATTGGATCGGTCGTGGTGGTCTCGGCAGCCCCAGTGCGCTTACCATCGATATCTCATTCCGGTGTAGACCGCCCGGCCGGCGCCTGGCTCGAACAACGCCGACGTCGCCGTGGCGCGATCGATGATACTGGCGCTGGCAATGTAGGTCCTGTTGATGAGGTTTCGACCCTCGATATAGGCGGAGAACGGTCCGCCATTGTCGAAGCCCGCTTTCAATCCGAGCAGTGCATACGGCTCCGTCGTCAACGTGTTCATACTGTCGACGAAATAGGCCTGCGGCACCCATTCGACGTTCGGACCAGCATAGAACCCGGTCGGATGCTTGTAGAGCAACTCGGCGCGCAAATAGTGACGCGGCGCGCCGGGCAGCTGGTTGTTGCCGAACTCCGTATCGCTGTCGAAGCGAAAATCGTTGTAAGTATAGGCGAGGTTGAGCCACACCTTGTCGGGCGCGCCTCCTGTCACGAAGAGGTGGCGGAAGATTGCTGCCCCTGCCCCAGCCTCGACGCCCTGGTGGAAGGTTCGGTCGGCATTGGTCACGTTGCAATTGCCGAACGCGCTGTACAGGCACAGCAGCTCATCGCGGATATCGGCGCGATAGGCGGTCAACTCCCACGAATAGTCGGGCCGTCGCATGCGGGTCCCGATCTCGTAGGTCGTCGCAATCTGCGGGCGGATGCTGGTGAACGGAATCGTCGGAATGCCAGGACCGCGCGCGCTCTCGCCGAAGCTCGGCACTTCGGCGCTCCGCGAAACATTGGCGAAGGCCTGCCACGTCGGGTCGATCTGCCACAGCAGGCCCGCCTTCGGCGACCACAGATCAAAGCGGGTTGCTCCCGACTGGTCGCCGTCGCTGAGAAACCGGTCCTGCCGATTGCGGGTCGCATGCAGGAATTGCGTGCCGGCGATCGCGGCGACATTCGGCAGAAAGTAGAAGCTGTCCTCCACGTAAACCGAGGTGTTCTCCGAGCGATCGATCGACGACGACAGCAATGCCCCCTTCTGTCCGGCAATGTTGGCGAACTGCTGGTTGTCGATGCTGCCGTTCAACAGGTTGACGCCCGCAACCAGCCTGTTGCGGTAACCGCCGATGATGCGGTCGTCCGTAACCTTCGCGAAGCCGCCATAATCCTTGTAGCGATAATCGAGCCACTGGAAGATCGGATGCATGAGGTGCCGATCGACGCCGAAAGCGCCGAACTCCAACCTGGTGTCGTCGAATCGGATCGTCGTCTTGTTTGCCAGCCTGATCGTGTCGATGTTGCGCTGCTGGTCCAGCGCAACGTTCGCCGGAGCCGCGGCCTCCGGATTGGTCAAGGCAGACGCCTTGGTGACGGTTCCTGGAATGCGCTGCCGCACCTCGTTGGCGTTAAGATAGAATCGCGTCTCGAAATCCGGCGAGAACTGGTAGCCAACATTGCCGCTCACGCGGTTGCCCGAGCCGAAGCTGTGATCGCGGAAGCCGTCCGTGGCCTGCGTTGATGCGGTGACGAAACCATCCCACGGCCCGTTGGCGCCTCCTGCATTGGCCTGCAGTCGCCTGAAGCCGAAGGCTCCCACGTCGAGCGAGACTCCATTCGGAAATCGGTCGCGTCCCGATGGCGTCACGAAGTTGACGGCGCCTCCCAGCGAATTGGCTCCGAACTGCAGCGCGTTCGCGCCCTTGTACACCTCGACGTATTTGTAGGCGGTCGGGTCGATCTCCTGGAAATCGCCGTAGCCGTCCGCCGTATTGATCGGGATGCCGTCCATGTAAAGCTGCACGCCGCGCAGATGGAAATTGCGCGACAGGCCGGATCCGCGGATCGAAAGCCGGGTGTCGTCGCCCCATTTCGGTTGCGCAAATACGCCGGGCACGTAGTCCAGGACGTCCTTGATCGTGCTGGCGGGAGTCGAATTCCGGTAGGCCTCCGCTGCGACCAGCGCTACGCCGCCCGGCGTCTGGTTGATCTCGCTCAGTGCCTGCTGGGCGGTGAGAACCGTCAGGGCACCAGGACCGAGGCCCCCTTCGGAAGCTGCCGTCGGTTGCGGACGCGCAGTTGCGGGCGCGCGGGCCCGCGTTGATCGCGCGGGCGTTCGCTGTGCGCGGGCTGGAGAGGCCCGTTTCTCCCGCGGCGCGTCGACTGTGACGGGAGGAAGCTCGCGTCGGTTTTCCTCCGCGATTGCGTTGGATGGCACAACGAGGGCAGAAGCTGAGGCAAGCAGAATTTTGCGTGCGGAAAGCAGTCGAAAGAAGCCTGTACGAGGCATGAGGTCATTCCTGATGCCGGCAGAGAGCCGGTGCATAGCGATCCCGGCACGGCCGAAGCCGGCGCGGAGCTGAAGGTTTCGCGGATCAGGAAATGCGAGGGGGAGCGCGCGCCCAAGCGCTCGAACCGTCGATGGCGGCGAGGACGGGCGCGTTCGCCACGTGCCAGACGACGCGGGCGATGGGGCGGACGGGAGTTGAGAACGCCGCATGGGGCGGCGCGTCAAGCGAAGCGTCAGCGTGCGCGAGGCAACAAAGCGCACATGCGCCAGCTTTTGCGGCCGGTGTCCCGGTCTCATCAACCGGGCCGCCCTGCTCACTTGTGCTATGGCAGATGACGCCTGCAGAGAACGGATCGGCCGCAGCCTGGCCGGCCGCGAGACAGGCGGCGATCGGCGCCAGCACCTGCATCACCAGGGCGAGCAGGACCAGAGGCAGGAATTTTTGCAGACGTGCGCGCATCCGCCGGACCATTCGTTCGTGCGCTAACTAATCACTCGGGCGCAGCCGAGTCGAGGCCAGTTCCACCGCCTGTTGGGCCCTGCGCAAACTGCTCGAAAAATTGTGGTCGGACGACCCCACCCTCCGGCGGGCCGGCATCTGAGGCAGGAAAACCCGCCCGGCCATCCACAAATTTCTTATATCTGTCATATATTTAGGGGGCCGGAAGCCCGATCGTTTCGTCAGTTGCTCCTATTTTGAACATTCGTTGCCGAAAATGATGACAAGTGAGAAAAGTTGATCTAGCATCCCTCTTGCTCAGGCGCTGACCGCGAGGTCGAGGCCTGGTGGTCCAAGTCTCGGGAGGAGCCCCTGGCGCGCAAAACGCAGCGTCGCCCCGTCAATCAAGATCAAATCTTAAGATCGGGGATAATAGGGTCGACACAATTTTTGAGCGGGGCCAGGGCCCCGCTCTTTTTTTGCCCGCGGCGCTGAACCGTCGATGAACGCGGCCTCTCTTCTCATCGAAAACAGCTTCGAACGTGCGGCCTCGCGCTGCGCCGACCTCACGCCGTTCGTCTATCGACGTCTGTTCGATCTCCATCCGGAAACGCAGGCGATGTTCCGCACGGACGGCGGTGACCTCGTGAAGGGGTCGATGCTGGCGCTGACGATCGAGGCGATTCTCGACTTCGCCGGCGAGCGCCGCGGGCATTTCCGGCTGATCGCGTGCGAGGTCGCCTCGCACGACGCCTATGGCACGCCGCGCGAGCTGTTCATCGCGTTCTTCGCCGTCATCAGGGATGCGCTCCGCGATCTGCTCGGCGATGAATGGACGCCCGAGATCGCGCAGTCCTGGGATACATTGCTCGCCGAGATCGACGCATTCGCCGCCGCGGCCACCTGACGCTTTGCGCTGCACCAACGCACGGGCTGCGACGACGCTGCGGCTGAATGCAGATTGAGTGCGAACAACTCTTGTGAGAGACTTTCGGAGATCGGTAGCGCTACCAATGACGCGCCGACGACAAAATATATGGGAGCGAGCGATGTCCGGGACGAAAGATTTCTCGACGACCAGGCGCGATCTTCTTCAGGCGGCTGCGGCCGCCGGCGCCGGAGCTGCCATCCTCGGCAGCATGGGCATAAACCCCGCACTGGCCGCAGTCGGACGCAGCGAGAAGCCGTTGAAGGCGGCGTTCTCCAACGCCGGCCTCCAGGCCACCTGGTGCGCGCAAGGCAAGCAGGCGGCGGAATTCTGGGGCAAGCTGTTCAATGTCGAGGTGACCTGGTTCGACGGGCAGCTCGATGCGGTGAAGCAGCGCGCGGCGATCGACAACATGGCCTCGCAGAAATGGGACTTCGTCGCGATCCAGGCCTTCGGCATCGGCACCCTCACCCAGCCGGTGCAGAAGATGATCGACGCCGGCACGCCCGTGATCGACATGGACACGCTGATCGCGCCGCTCGATCAGATCAACGTCCATTCCTTCCTCGCTCCCGACAACGAGTTCATGGGCGCTTCGGTGACACAGGCGCTGTGCAACGCCATGGGTGGCAAGGGCAAGATCATCATGACGCAGGGCGCGCTCGGCCACACCGGTGCGCAGGGCCGCGCCAAGGGCTTCAACTCGGTCGTCAAGCAATTCCCGGGCATCGAAGTGCTAGACACCCAGCCGGCCGATTGGGACGTGTCGAAGACCGCCCGTCTCTGGGAGACCTATCTGACCAAATACCCGCAGATCGATGCGGCCTTCTTCCACAATGACGACATGGCGCTGGCCGCCGCCAACATCATGAAGGCGCGCAATCGCACCAACATCCTGATCGGCGGGGTCGACGCCATGCCGCCGGCGATCCAGGCGGTCAGCGAAGGCCGCATGTTCGCGACCGTCCGCAATCCGTCCTGCCGCATCCATGGCGGCGCGATCGTCGCGGGCGTCTCCGCCGTGGTCGGCGGCGAGAAGAGCGGACAGGGCATCCCGAAGAACGTCGTCACCGACGGCCCGGTCGTGACCAAGGCCAACGCCGCCGGGATGCAGTGGATGCAGGATCACTTCCTGATCTGAGCCTCCAGATCCTTCATGAGCGTGGGACAACAGCCCATCCTGGAACTGCAGGGCATCACGAAGAGCTTCGGCGGCGTCGAAGCGCTTCGTGGTGTCGACTTCGCGCTTTATCCCGGCGAGATCCACGGTCTCGTCGGCGAGAACGGCGCCGGCAAGAGCACGCTGATGAAGATCATCGCCGGCGTGCACACCGAGTTCTCCGGCCGCTTCCTGGTCGACGGCCAGGAGATGCATTTCCGCTCGGCGCGCGATGCGCACGCCGCCGGCATCGCCATGGTGCACCAGGAGCTCAGCGTCGCGCCCGACCTGACGGTCGCGGAG
This sequence comes from Bradyrhizobium sp. BRP23, assembly GCF_020194135.1. Classification (NCBI taxonomy): domain Bacteria; kingdom Pseudomonadati; phylum Pseudomonadota; class Alphaproteobacteria; order Hyphomicrobiales; family Nitrobacteraceae; genus Bradyrhizobium; species Bradyrhizobium sp. BRP23. The sequence continues at coordinate 250,038 of NZ_JADYVW010000008.1, forward strand.
AACGTCTTCCTCGGCAACCAGCCGACCAACGCCTTCGGCCTCGTGCAATGGCGGCGGATGGCGCGCGAGGCGGGCGAGCAGCTCGCCCGCTTCGGCATCGACGTCGATCCGATGGCACGGCTCGGCGACCTTCCGATCGGGCTGCAGCAGCTGATCGAGATCGCGCGCGTGCTGTTCTCCGGCGCGCGTATCGTCATCCTGGACGAGCCAACCTCCGCCCTCTCCCCGCCCGAGGTCGAGCGCCTGTTCACAACGCTCCGGCGGCTGCGCGAGGAAGGCACTGCGATCGTCTTCATCTCGCATTTCATCGAAGACATCCTGCTGGTGTCCGACACGGTGACCGTGTTCCGCAACGGCCGCAAGGTTGCGGAGACGGCGAGCACCGCGACCAGCAAGGGCGCGCTGATCGAGGCCATGATCGGCCGCGGCGGCGAGGCGCTCGAGCATAGCTACACCGACGATCTGATGCTGCCGCAGCCGAGCGACAGCAACGTCATTCTCAGGGTCGACCAGCTGTCGCTGTCCCGCAGTCTTCAGGACGTCTCGTTCGAGGCCCGCGCCGGCGAGGTGCTCGGCATCTACGGCTTCATGGGCTGCGGCCAGCAGGAGCTGTCGCGCATCCTGTTCGGCAAGCTGAAGCCGGACAGCGGCACGCTTGCCGTCGAAGGCGTGCCGAAAACCTTCGCCAGCACGGCGGCGGCGCGGCGGGCCGGCGTGGCGCTGGTTCCGGAGAGCCGGCGCGACATGCTGTTCCACCAGGAGCCGGTCTACAAGAACATCTCGATCAGCATTCTCGACCGCATCTCCTCGCTGCTGCTCAAGCCGGCGCAGGAGCGCGACATCGCCAAGCGTCAGGTCGAGCAGCTGCAGATCAGGCCGCCGGTAGTCGGCCTCGATCTCGGCATGCTCTCGGGCGGCAACCAGCAGAAGGTCGCGCTGGCGAAATGGCTGACCTATCCGCCCAAGCTGCTGGTGCTGTGCGAGCCGACCCGCGGCATGGATGTCGGCGCCAAGAACGACGTCATCAACATCGTCCGCGACCTCAGAACAAAGGGGCTCGCGATCATCGTGCTGTCGACCGAGCCGGAAACGGTGCTGTCGCTGGCCGATCGCATCCTGGTGCTCAAGCGCGGCGCCCTGGTGCGGGAATTCAAGAACGAGCCGGTCAGCAAGGACCGCCTGCTGGAAGCGGCGTGACGGAGAAGCACATGAGCAGCGAGACGGCTTTGGCGACAGGACGGAGGGCGCGGGGCCTTGCCCCCTTCCTGCGCTCGCAGATGCGCAACATCGCCCCGTTCCTGACGCTGATCTTCCTCACCGCCTTCTTCGCCTTCGCCAGCCCCTCCTTCGCGACGCTCGACAATCTCGGCAACATCCTGACCCAGGTGTCGGTGACGGGCATCATCGCTGTCGGCCTCACCTTCGTGATCCTCTGCGCCGAAATCGACCTGTCGGTCGCCAGCATCGCCAACGTCACGGGCATTGCGGTCGCCTACTTCACGCTGCAGGAATCCTACGTCAACATCGCCAACATCCCCCTGCCCGGCGCCGTCGCGATCATCCTGTCGCTCCTGCTCTGCGCCCTGCTCGGTCTCGTCAACGCGGTGGGGCTGACCGTGATCGGCATCCCCTCCTTCATCATGACGCTGGCGATGATGCAGATCGCCGCCGGCATCTCCGCGCTGCTGGTGCGCGGCCAGATCGCCTACAAGGTGCCGGGCCTGATCACCACGCTCGGCTCCGGCTCGATCGGCGGCATCCCCTGGCTCGTCATCATCGCCGCGCTGATGCTGCTCGGCGGCCATCTGGTGCTGACCTACACGCGGTTCGGCCGCTACGTCTACATGGTCGGGGGCAACCGCGAGGCGGCCGAATATTCCGGCCTCAACGTCAAGCTCATCCTCGGCGCGGTCATGGTGATCTCGGCGGTCTGCTCCGGCATCGGTGGCATGCTGGGCGTCGCCCATTTCGGCAGCGCGCAGCAGAACGAGTTCGACACCTATCTGCTCGATTCCATCGCCGCCGTCGTGGTCGGCGGCACCAGCCTGTTCGGCGGCCGCGGCGGCATCGGCAACACCATCGTCGGACTGTTCGTGCTTGGCGTGCTCAACAACGGGCTCGACCACGTCAACATCGACAGTTTCCTGAAGATCCTGATCCGCGGCCTGATCCTGCTGGCGGCGTTGGTCATCAACGTCTACGCGCAGCGCTTGAGGGAAAAAGCGGCGGAGTAGACGGCTGCCAAAGCAAAAGTTGCGAAAACAACCCCATGCACAGTAGCCGGGGCCAGCAGAATCAATGGCTTGCCGGAGACCCTGCGAGCGTGCGGATTTTGCGAAGTCGGTTTTGACTCGTCGGGCAAAACAGCGGTATGGGAACGTGATGGCGGCGGCTTCGATCGGTCGCCGCTTCCCCGTCATTGCTGACCAACATATTGCGCCTGTTCGACAGCCTCTTCCAGCACGTCCCTTCGATCCGATCTCCAGCATTGCTCCCCATTGCATTTAGGAACCACTTGGTCTATATTGCCTGCATGATGGCTTCCAATTCTCAGCTCCCCGTCGGCCGCCCCCGTGAGTTCGATCTCGACGAGGCCGTAAAGCGCGCAATGCAGGTCTTCTGGGATCGCGGCTATCACGACGCCTCGTTGCCCGACCTTCTCGCCGGAATGAAGCTTTCGAAAGGCAGCTTCTACAAGGCTTTCGGCGACAAGAAATCTGTCTTCCTGCACGCCCTCAAGCTCTATACCGAAGACGGCCTGCGGAACGTTCAAGAGGTTCTTCGATCCGATCCTTCGCCGAAGGCGGCAATCCGCAACGCTCTCATACGGTATGCGGATCTGTCATCTGGAAGCAAAGGTGTTCGCGGATGTTTCGCCGTATTGACCGCCGCTGAGATGTTGCCGGGAGATCCAGAGATCGCAGACCTGATCAAGCGTCTTTTCGCCAGGCTTCAAGACCTGTTCGCCGCCACCGTCGCGAAAGGGCAAGCTGCCGGCGAAATCAGGAAGGGTCGCGACCCCCGTGCTATTGCGCACTTTATCGTCGCCCATGCCCAGGGCATGAGGGTTCTTGGAAAGGTTGGATCGCGTCGCGACGACATGCTGAAAAATATCGATCTCCTGATGGAGACCGTTTTTTAAAGCTTAATAAGGAACCAATCGGTTCCTATCACGGTTATACCGAAGGCCCTTTCGAGAGGATCTCGAAGCTTCGACGTCGCTCATGCAGCTCGTCATATCCGGTTAGACGGGCATAGGTTCAGGAATTGATATGACGTACTCACACGCACGGCACTTCGCACGCATCGCGGTGATCGGCGCAGTAACAGTCCTGCTGTCGGGTTGCGCCAGCAACAGGGGTCTGGTTCAGGCAGATTTCAGCGGTACGCCTGCTGAATATGCGCAGCTGACCGACGGACCTCACACAATACCAGCGGTCGACATATCCGCCATCGATCCAGAAATGTTGCGCCAGCGCGTGGACTATCCGACGGGTGAGCCGGTCGGAACGATCGTTGTAGATACGGCTGCTCGTCATCTCTACCTGGTGGAGGAAGACGGAAAGGCGATGCGTTACGGCATTGGCGTCGGCAAAGAGGGACTTGCCTTTGCGGGTACTGCCATCATCAAGCGAAAGGCAGAATGGCCGCATTGGAGCCCAACCAAGAACATGATGGATCGGGAACCGGCGCGGTATCGACATCTCGCAGACGGGATGGTGGGCGGCCTTGGCAATCCGCTCGGTCCCCGCGCTCTATACCTGTATCAGGGCGATCGGGACACATTGTTCCGGATTCATGGAACGACTGAGCCTGAGACCATCGGCGGCGCTGTTTCCAGCGGATGCATTCGACTGATCAACCAAGACATCATCGATCTTTATCGCCGCGTCAAGATCGGAAGTCGCGTCGTCGTGATTCAGCGCAGCCGGGCGTTGGATTCTTGAGCGCGACTGGCTGGGCCAATCGGGGCTTGTCGCCTGAAAACAACTCGGAGAAGAAGCAATGAAAACTTGGCTCATCACAGGCTGCTCGAGCGGCTTCGGCCAGCGGCTCGCGCTCGCTGCAGCACAGCGCGGCGATCGCGTCGTCGCGACGGCCCGCAACGTCAAGACGATCGAGGAAATGGCCGAGCCTTTCGGCGGCCGCATGATCACTTTGCCTCTCGACGTGACCGATGCGGCGGCAGCCAGGGCAGCGGTCGCAAAGGCGGTCGAGACCTTTGGCGGGCTTGACGTGCTCGTGAACAATGCCGGCTACGGACTGTTCGGCGCGATCGAGGAAGGCACACCCGAGGAATATCGGCCGATGTTCGAGGTGAACGTCTTCGGTCTCATCGAAACCACCAGAGCCGCCCTGCCCGTCCTGCGACGTTCGCGCGGAACGATCGTCAACATGTCGTCCGGCGCCGGCATCGCGGGCGGCGGCGGCGCAGGTTATTACAACGCGGCCAAGTTTGCCGTGGAAGGGATTTCCGAAGCGCTCGCCGGCGAGCTGCAGCCGTTCGGCATTCGGGTGCTGATCGTCGAGCCTGGGCCGTTTCGCACCGATTTCCTCGGCCGTTCGATCACCATGGCGGCCAACGAGATGCCGGAATACGCCACGAGCTCGCGCAGGCACTACCGCGAAACCAACAACGGCAGTCAGGCGGGCGATCCCGACAAGGCGATCGCGGTGATCTTGCAGGCCGTCGACGCCGATGACGCCCCGCTTCATCTGCCGCTCGGCCCGACCGCGCACGCGATCGCCGAGCGAAAGCTGGCTGCCTTCCGCAGCGATATCGACGCCTGGCGCAACATCACGATCGCCACTGATTTCGACCAGCCCTGAGCGCTGGCCGCGAGCTTTGTCTGAACGTCAACATCCGACTGGAAAGCGATCATGATCGCAACTTTAGAGGGCTTTACCCAGCAGCTGGTGCCGGGGAACGGCATCAAGATCAATGCCGTCACGGGAGGTTCAGGCCCGCCGATTCTTCTGCTTCACGGCTGGCCTGAAACATGGTGGGAATGGCACAAGGTGATGCCGCTGCTCGCCGAGCATTTCAGCGTGGTGGCCATGGATCTGCGCGGCGCGGGCTTTTCCGACTGTCCGCTCGACGGCTATGACAAGGCGACGATGGCGCGCGACGCGCATGACGTGATGGTTGCCCTCGGGCATGAAAGCTACGCCGTGTGCGGTCATGATATCGGCGGAATGGTCGCCTTGCCACAGGCCGCCATCTATCGGGAGGCTGTTACCCACCTGGCCGTCCTCGACGTTCCGCTTCCCGGTTGGACGGGATGGGAGGCGACGACCGCAAGGCTCTGGCACTTCGGCTTCCATATGAACCGGGACCTCCCCGAGCGCCTGATTCATGGCCGCGAATATGACTATGTTTCGACCTTCATGGCCGAGCGGTTCTACGATCACAGCACCTTCAATCCGGCGGACATCGAGATCTACGCCAAGGCAATGGCGCTTCCTGGCCGCACGCGCGGCGGTATGGAATGGTATCGCACCTTCACCGCCGATCATGCGACTGCGCTCGAATACAAGAAGCAACCGCTCGAGATACCGGTGCTTGGCCTGGGTGGGGAGCAGCGGTTCGGTGCGCAGATGGTGCCGATGCTCAAGGAGTTCGCAACCAATGTGAGGGGCGGCTCGATCGCGCGGTGCAGCCACTATGTCGCGGACGAGCGGCCAAATGAAGTCGCAGCCGCGCTGATCGAGTTCCTCGAGGCCAATTGACACTCGGCGCCCGCGCCGTCGCGGGCCCGGCGGATTGCGAGGCTGCGGGCGAATTGCGCCGCAGAAGCGCGATGGATCAAATCAACAGCAAAAGGAGACTGGCATGACCACACCCGTCATTCGCGGCGTCAACCATATCGGCATCACGGTGCCCGACATCGAAGCAGCTAAATCGTTCCTGGCGGAAGCTTTCGGCGGCCAGGTGATCTACCAGTCCTTCGGACCGCAGGATCCGCCGCGGCAGGGACCCGAATTCGAGCGGGCCGTCGGCGCTTTTCCCGGAACGGTCGTGCGTGCGCAGGCGATGGTCAAGATTGGAACCGGACCCGATATCGAGCTCTTCGAAATGCACGGTCCCGAGCAAGCCAAGCCGATCCGGGCCAGCGACTTCGGCATCACGCACTTCGCTCTCTACACCGACGACATCGACGCATCGGTCGCGCGCTTCGAGAAGGCAGGAGGCACACCCCTCACCGCGCCGCGCGCCATTCCATATGCAACAGAGAAAGGTCCTGGAAACAAAGTCTGCTACTGCCGCATGCCGTGGGGCACGACGATGGAATTCATCACCACGCCGGACCGCATGGCCTATCATGACCAGACGGATCTGCGCAGGTGGCAGGACGAGGACTGAGCAGGGCGAAGAAGGATCCGCATCAGTCAAGTCGCGGCGACGCCGACGCGGTCGGAAGGTTCGACGAGGCGCAGCTGCCACGGCTGTCGTAACGGATCCACCGCGCCGGCGCAGGGCTATCGCAATGGTGTGCGCGATGCGGCGGCATCGGCAGTGGGCTCCCTCCCCCGCTTGCGGGGGAGGGTTGGGGAGAGGGTTTCTCCGCGCTGGGATTATCGAGATGAGCTGAGGACGTCCCAGTGCGGTGAGAGCCCTCACCCGCCGCGCGCGGGACGATGCTTCGCATCGCCCGGGGCGCGTCGGCCTCTCCCGCAAGCGGGAGAGGCCGAGCAAGCCCGCAGACAGTCCCCGTGTAGTTCACATGCGATTGCCCTCTTGGCCCGGCGGCAGCCGCGAAAACCGGAAATCGCAGTGGCTGGCGCCGCTGGCCAGCGTCTGGGTCCGTTCCAGGCGGATGCCTCGCGCGGCGTAGGCGACGAAATCCAGGCCGCAGATGTTCGGCAGGATATCCTTGTCGCCATGCCGCGCCGCGAGCTTGCAGAAGCCGCAGGCCTTGTAGTCAATGCCGAATTCGAAGCTGTCCTGCGGACCCGGCTCGACGAACTCGTAGACGAAATCTTCCGGAAACTCCGCTTGGTGAGCTCGTGTAACGCTCTTTGCAGCCTGCTCGCGCAGCAAGGCCTGGTTCTCGGACGACATGAACTGACGTCCCGCGGCGAGACGCTCGGCTTCGGGCATCGGCAGCAGCTGCGCCTTGTAGGTTTCCCGCTCGATCTCCCCGATCACGGGCACCGGCACGCAGTGGCGCCGCAGCACACGGCTGATGGCCATGAAGCCGGTGAGGCGCATGAAGAAATCGCTCATGCGGCTTGCCGCGCCGCCGACATAGGGCATCTGGGTGAGGACGACCGCGAATTCGTCCATCACCTCCTGCCTGATTGCGTCGATGTCGGAGAGATGCGTGCGCTCGCGGAGCATCGCTTCGGCAAGGCCTATCCGCTCGCGCATGGCGGCCTCCATCGCATGGCGATGCGTCTGGTAGAACGGATGAATCTCAGCCATTGGACACCTCATATGCTTGCCTCATCGCAACATCGACGACGCCGCCTCATTCCGCGGCGATCGCCTCGATCTCCAGCAGCCATTTGCTGTCGACGGTCTCGACGACCACGACGGTCAGTGCCGGCTGGTGCTCCCCGAGCATGGCCCGACGAATGGCGCGGTTGGTGACGACTTGGCTGCGATCAGTCAGGAACGTGGTGACCTTGACCAGGTGCTCGATGCCGAGGCCTGCCGCGGCGAGCACCTCCCTGATATTGCGCCAGGCCTGCTCGCATTGCGCCTCGAAGCCGTCGGGCACGGCGCCGTCGGGATTTTGAGGCACCTGGCCGCTGATGAACAGCAGGCGGCGATGCTGCTTCAGCTCGAGGCCCATGCAGTAGCCGCCGACGGGCGGGTGAACGGTTGCGGGATTGTGGCTGACGATGTGAGCTGAAGGCATGGCGTTTCTCCGGATTTGCGCGCCAAGCGTATCCGGCGGCATCACGCTAGCGCAAAGCATCATTGCTGCGGTTCAGCGCAAGAAAATCTATTGCAAGCACACAGCCATTACATGACAAACTGCGCAATGATGACCTACGCTCTGCCCCCGCTCAACGCGCTCCGCGCCTTCGAGGCCGCCGCGCGCCATCTCAGCTTCAAGCTGGCCGCGCACGAACTCCACGTCACGCCCGCGGCCGTAGGCCAGCAGGTGAAAGCGCTGGAGGCGCGCCTCGGCGTGCAGCTGTTCGAGCGTCTGCACAAGCAGCTCATCCTCACCGAGGCCGGCCGGGCCTATCTGCCCGGGATCTCCGAAGGCTTCCGCCACATTGCCGAGGCGACCTCGCAGCTGAAGCCGGCAGGCACGGTGCTGCTGCAAGTGGGGGTCCACGGCAGCTACGACCTGCGCCGCCTCGAACTTGGGGCGTTTCGCAGCGCACATGCGGACATCGGTTTGAGCGTGCTGCAGCCCGCCGGCCTGCACGAGCTCGTCGAGGGCAAGGTGGACGTGCTGATCGCCCGCGGCGTAAGCCACCATCCGGGCTATCGCTGCGAGCGGATCAACGAGGGATCGGGCCCGGGTGATTGGCTGGTTGCGCCGGAAGGCACGGCGGATTGCCCGGAGATCGTGAGTTTTCGGGCATGGCTGCGCGCGCTGCCCGCGGCAAAAACGCTCGCAGACCGTCGCCCGCGCCTGGTCGGCGGCTTCGGGAGTTGAGGCGCCAGCGGGCTACGGACGACGCACAAGCCCCCGCCTTGCGCGCTTGGCAATCGCATTGCAGTGCCGAACAAAAAAATAGGCAGTGAGGACGACGATGAGCAGGCCAGCAATCCAACGGCCGGCAGCAAATACTGCAATGCAAAGCAGGTAGACTAAAAACATGACGATGGTCCAAACCAAGATGAACCCCAAATAAGTCCGCCCGGTCGGAATATTGCTGACGTTACGTACCATGGCTTCCGTTCGACCTGATGTCTCATTACCTGTACATCGCAAGCCCGCGCAACAATGGGCCGCCCCAAAATGCGTTTGTACGTTGTCGATGCAAGCTACGCCAGGTAAAGCACCGACGAGCCGAATAGTTAAAAATGCCGCACAGATCGTCTGGGCCGTTGCAGCGGTGGGAGTTCGCACCTTCATCGGAGGTACCTACAGTTTGGCCCATCACGGGTGGTTGGGAGCCATCGCACTGGGAACCGTCGGATTTTGCGTGGGAGCGATGCTGGCGGCGTCCCCTCTCACATTCCTCGAATTCTTGAGCGCGGGATTGTGACCGACGACAAATTTCCGCCTCCACGTTTCAGGTTGGGGTCAAGGCCATCCGCTCCGCAATCTCCTCACTCCGCCAGCACCGCACCGCGTGCCCATCTGCGCGCGTCTCCAGCGTTGGCCCCGGCTCGCTCCGGCACACCGCTTCCGCATGCCGACATCGCGGGCTGAAGGCGCAGCCGTTCGGCGGGTTGAGCGGATTGGGCAGGTCGCCGCCCGTCGTCGCCAGCGGCGCATGGCGCAGAGGATCGGGGATGGCCGCGATCAGAGCCTGCGTATAGGGGTGCGCGGGGCGCTCGAAGATCTCGCGCCAGTTGCCGTTCTCGACGATGCGGCCGAGATACATCACCGCGACGCGGTCGCTCATGTGCTCGACAACGCCGAGGTCATGGCTGATCATGATGTAGGACAAGCCGAGCGTGTCCTTCAATTCCAGCAGCAGATTGATGATCTGGGCGCGGATCGAGACGTCGAGCGCCGAGACCGGCTCGTCGCAGATGACGATTCTGGGGTTGAGGATCAGCGCGCGAGCGATACCGATGCGCTGGCGCTGGCCGCCGGAGAATTCATGCGGATAGCGATCGGCCTGATCGGGGCGCAGGCCGACATGCCTCAGCATGGTCGCGACGCGGTCCTCGATCTCGCTTTTCGCGGTCACCCCGTGCACGCGCAGGGGATCCTCTAACGTGCGGCGCACGGTCTGGCGCGGATTGAGCGAGGCGTAGGGATCCTGGAACACGATCTGCACGATGCGGGCGAGCGCTTTCCGGTCTCCGGATTGCCGGTTCGTGACGACCTGCCCGTCCAGCACGATGCGGCCGCGCGTCGGCGTCAGCAGGCCCAGAATGGACAATGCGACCGTCGACTTGCCGGAGCCGGATTCGCCGACGAGGCCGAGGCATTCGCCGCGCTTCAGCCTGAGGTCGACGCCGTCGACGGCGCGGAGCAGCCGACGGCCGCGGCCCAGCAGGCCGCCTCCAAGCGGAAAATGAACGGCGAGATCCTCCACGCTGAGGATCACATCGTCATCCGCTCTCCCCTTTGGCTCATGCATGGTGGTGACACCGGACGAAACCGCCCGCCTCCAGCCCTTCCGTCTGAGGCGCGGTGGTTCGGCAAATATCCGTCGCCTGCGCGCAACGCGGATTGAACCGGCAGCCATCGGGGAAGCGCGTGATCGCCGGCACGACGCCCGCGATCTCCTTCAGCCTGCTGCGGCCGAGCGCAGCACGGCTGCCGAGACGCGGCAGGGAGTCGACGAGGCCCTGCGTATAGGGATGGGAGGGCGCTCGGAAGATGTCGGCCGAGCCGCGCTCCTCGACGATGCGGCCGGCATACATGACGGCGACGCGGCGGCAGACATTGGCAACAAGGCCGAGATCGTGGCTGATCATCAGGATCGCCGTTCCGCGCTCGGCGCACAGATTGCGCATCAGCTCGATGATCTCCGCCTGCACGGTGACGTCGAGCGCGGTGGTCGGCTCGTCGGCGATCAAGAGGTCCGGACCGCAGGCGAGCGCAATCGCGATCATCACGCGCTGGCGCATCCCGCCCGACAGCTGGTGCGGATAGTCCTTCACGCGCCGCTCCGGCGCGGGGACGCGGACGCTCGCGAGCGCCTCGACCGCCAGCTGGTTGGCCTCCCGCCAGCTCTTGCCCTTGTGCAGCACGAACATCTCGGCGATCTGCCGCCCCACCGGCGAGACCGGGTTCAGCGCCGTCATCGGCTCCTGGAAGATCATGGCGATGCGATTGCCGCGCAGCTGCCGTTGCCTGGCGGCGGACAGGTGCTGGATCTCCTGGCCCTGGAACCGGATGACGCCGCCGCCGATCGACAAGGGTGGCCGCAGCAGGCCGATCAAAGCGAGCGCCGTGATGCTCTTGCCGCAACCGGATTCGCCCACGAGGCCGAACGTCTCGCCGCCATCGATACGGAATGAAATGCCTTCGGCCGCCGCAACGCGTCTTGATCCGGCATCGAGATCGATGCGGAGATCCTCGACCTCGAGCAGCGGGCTGCCTGTCATGTGCGCCGGCTCCGCGATTGCGGATCGAGGATGTCGCGCAGACCATCGCCGAGCAGATTGAGGCCGAGCACGGTGAGGAAGATGGCAAGGCCCGGGAAAATCGAAAGCCACGGCGCCGTCGTGATCTGCTCGCGCGCTTCCGACAGCATGCTGCCCCAGCTCGGAAAGGGCGGGCGGACGCCGAGGCCGAGGAACGACAATGCGGCTTCGGACAGGACCGCGCTGCCCATGCCCAGCGTGCCGATGACGACGATCGGCCCCAGCATGTTCGGCAGGAGCTGCGTGATCATGATGCGCACGTCACCGTAGCCGAGCACGGTGGCCGCCTGCACATAGCCCTGGCTCCGCAGCGACAGCGCCGAGGCCCGTGCGAGCCGGCAGGTGAACGACCAGTTGGTCAGCCCGAGCGCGATCAAGAGGCTGGTCAGCCCGGGACCGAGCACGGCCATGATGGCGAGCGCGAAGATCAGCGAGGGGATCGCGAGCATGAGATTGGTCAGGGCGTTGACGACATCGTCCCACCAGCCGCCGAAATAGCCGGCGCTGAGGCCGAGCGCCACGCCGATGACGCTGTTGATGAGCTGGGAGACGATGCCGACCGTCAGCGAGACGCGCGCGCCGTAGAGGACACGGGAATAGATGTCGCGGCCCTGCGCGTCGGTGCCGAACCACCAGGTCCAGCTCGGCGGCTCCTCCGCATTCATGAGGTTGGCGTCCATCACGGGATCGGTGTGCGCCAGCCATGGCGCGAGCAGACCGACCACGATCGCCAGCGCGAACAACGCTCCCCCGATGACGAGATTGGCGCGCAGCTTCATGCGTATCTGATCCTGGGATCGATCACGCCGTAGAGCATGTCGATCAACAGATTGATCGCGAGAAAGAACATCACCACGACGAGGATGGAGCCCTGGACGGCGGGAATGTCGCGCTGGAGCACGCTGTCGACCAGCAGCGAGCCGATGCCCGGCCAGGAGAACAGTTTCTCGACCACGACCGCCTGCCCCATCAGTGCGCCGAACTGCAGGCCCATGGTCGTGAGGATGAGGACGAGCGCGTTGCGCATCACGTGCCACTTGACGACCCTGGTCTCGCTCATGCCCTTCGAGCGCGCGGTGCGGACGAAATCCGCGGTCATGATCTCGAGCACCGCGGCGCGCGTCGTCCGCGCCAGCAGCGCCATCGGCGAGACGCCAAGCGTCACGGCGGGCAGGATCAGGTATTTGAGGCTGCCGTCACCGTAGCCGAAACTCGGCAGCCAGCCGAGCTTGAGCGCGAACAGGTACATCAAGAGCAGCCCGAGCCAGAACTTGGCCAATGACAGGCCGGACACTGCCAGCATCATCGAGACGGTGTCGACGAGGCTGCCCGGCCGCAAGGCGGCGACGAAGCCGAGCGGCACGCCGAGCAGAATCGCAAACGCCATGGATGCGAAGATCAGCTGCAGCGTCGGCCATGCCCGCTTGGCGATCATGGTCGTGACAGGCTCACGGGTCCGGAACGATGTTCCGAAATCGCCGGTCGCGAGCCCGGCGATGTAGGCGCCGAAACGCATATAGACGGGCTGATCGAGGCCGAGCTGCTTCTTCATGCGCAGCTCGACCTGCGGATCACTGTCGTCGCTCATGCTCGAGACGATGCTGCCGGGAACGACGCTGAACAGCACAAACACCAGCAGCACCACGGCGAGCACGGTCGGGATGGTCTGCAGGACGCGGCGGATCAGGAACGCGAGCATCTCAACTTTTCCCCGCTCCCTCCCTCGCCCGTCGCGCTAGGCGGGAGCGCGCGTGTCACTTCGCGGGCGAGGTCTCGTCGACCCAGAGGTCCTCGACGTTCTGGTGGGTCAGCTCGGTCGCGTTGAGCTGAATTCCCTTCAGCCAGGGCTGCACCGCCATGACCGCCTTGTTGTAGTTGAAGAACCAGACCGGCGCCTCCTCGTAGAGCAGCGCATTGGCCTTCTGCAGCAACTGGATGCGCTTTGTGGGATCGTCGGCCTGTCCGGCTTCATCGAGGATCTTGTCGAAGTCGGGATTTTTGTAGGTCGTGTAGTTACAGGCCGCCTGCGGCGTCGCCGAATGGAAGCATTTGAGCGCGGCCTGAGGATCGGGGCCGCTCGCCTGGGAATAGATGAAGGCCTGATAGTCGCCGGTGCGAACCACCTCGGCCAGCACCGCGGTCTCGACCTGCTTGACCTTGGCCTTGATGCCGACCTTGTCCAGCATCGGAATGACGGCCGAGACGATCGGCAGACCCCAGCTTTCATTCTGGCTGGTGGTCCATTCGAACTCGAAGCCGGATGCGTAGCCGGCCTCGGTGAGCAATTGCTTGGCCTTGGCGGGATCGAAGGGGTAAGGCTTCATCGCCTTGTCGTAGGCCGGCGAGGTCAGCGGCAGCCAGCTGGTGGCGCGGTAGGCCTTGCCCTTGACCAGCTTGTTGATGATCAAATCGGTATCGATGGCGTAATTGATCGCCTGCCTCACGCGCTTGTCGGAGAACGGCTTGACCGCGGGATTCATGCCCATGTAGCGCGTGAACACCTCGGCGACCTCGACGATGGTGCCCTTGAGGTCAGCGTCGGATTGGTAGGCGACGTACTGCGCAGGTCCCAGCACCGAGGTGTCGATCTCCTTGTTGCGGAACGCGACGTCGCGCGCCGCGGCTTCGCCCATCACCGACACCACGATCTTGTCGGCATAGGGCTTGCCGGGCTTGTAGAACCGGTCCCAGCGCTCCAGGACGATGCGCGATCCCGGCACATGCTCGACGAACTTGAACGGACCGAGACCGATCGGCTTCTGGATGAAGCTCTCCTTGGCGGCCTCGTCGGCGGGATAGATCGAGGTCAGCGCGGTGAAGAAGTAAAAGCCGGGATCAACCTTCTCCGTCAGCTTCATCTCGATGGTGAAGTCGTCGATCTTCTTCAGGCCCGAGATCTCCTTGGCCTGGCCCTTCTCGACTGCGGCTGCGCCCTCGATGACACGGACGTAACGCGCGCCGGGATAGGCCTTGCTGCCGTCCATGATGCGGTTGTAGGACCAGATGATGTCGTCGGCGGTCATCTTGCGGCCGCTGTGGAAATAGGCGTCGTCGCGCAGCTTGAAGGTGTGAACGAGGCCTCCGCCCGAGACCACATCCTCCTTGGCGAGCTCGAGCACCGGCTTTCCTTCCGCCGAATTCCAGATGTAGAGCGAACGGTGCAGGGCCTTGGCGTAGATCTCGTCCTGGGCGCGCTGCGTGGTGTGAATGTCGAGGCTGGTGAAGCTCGAGCCGTAGGGCGCCGTCATGCGGATGGTTCCGCCCTTGCGCGGAGTCTGCGCCTCGGCTGTGGCGGCGAGCGCCAGTCCCAAACCGGCAACGATCGCGATGGTCTTGAACATCATGTGTCCCCCCGACGCAGGCGCATTCCGATAAGTGATTTGATCATTCGTCGCCTGCCGAAAGCAAGCTTCGTTTTGACGGCAAATGATGCCGGTTCCTGAGGCAGTCCGCGGGGGCATTGACGCGGTGCGTCATGGGGCCACCGGGATCGGTGAACATTTTTCGTGATCGACGCGACCAAGCTCAGAATCATTATCTGAGCCCCAAGGGATGGCGCAAAAATGAAACGCCGAACGCTAGCTGCCCTGCTCGCGGCCGGTCTGGTCGCCGCGACGGCCGTGCTGGCGCGCCCGGTCGCGGCCAGCCTCGGTGGCGAGAGCGTGACAGACGCTATCCAGTTCGGCTGGAGTCGCACCTCCGGCGCGAACGACAATGTCGACCAGACCTGGTGGGCGGTCCGGAGCCATGACACTCTGGACAATTTCGTCGAACGACTGCTCAGCATTCCCGTCGGGATGATGGCGCGCGGTGCGGGAGCGCGTTTCGAAGCCAAGCTCTCCGAGCATACCGGCCTGCCGCTGCCCGAAGGCTGGGCCCTCGCGACGGCGAAGGATTCGCCGCAGATCCGGTCGATTTACGCCGAGACGCCGCGCGATCTCGCTTCTGTGCTCGGCTTCTATCGCGACGCACTCGGCAAGCGTGGCTGGACGGAGAAAGACGGTGCGGTGACAGAGCCGGACCGGGCCGTGATCACGTTCCTGACGAGAGAGGGACCGGTCCTGCTCCGGCTCTCACGTCAGGACGACAAGACAATTGCCGAGCTGTCGAGGCGCAAGCTCGCCTCGGCGACCGTCGGCCTCCTGCCGAAGCCCGGGCAAGTGAGGGTGATGCTCGGCAACAAGACGGATGAAGCGGCGGTGATCACCGTCGCCGACCAGGCCGTCAATCTGGCGGCGCACGCCGGCGAAGAACTGGCGAACTCCGACGGTGCCGCAGGCGAATTGCCGGACAGCCAGAAGCTCGATCTGCCGCCCGGCAGGTACAAGGTCACCCTCAAGGTGGACGGCGGAGCGGCAGCGAGCCGGGAGTTCGAAGTCGCGGCCAACGAGACCTGGGGTTTGCTGGCCGGCGCGGACGGCGTCCTGCTGCCGATGCGGCTTTACTAACGTTCCGGGGACGATCTCTCATCTCGCAATCACGGAGCGTGGGCGGGCTCCTCATGAGGCCGGTTCAGCCCGACAATTCCGGCATCCAGTCCCGCAGTTTTCGCGCGGCATTCGTCACATTCGCGATGGTCCGGAACGACGCCGTCTCCACCATCATCGCCCCCGCCAGCCGCACGGCACGGGCTTCGCTGACCGCCCGCGTGCGCGGGTCCTCGATCAGCTCGAAATCGATGTTGTGGGCGAGGCCGAAGATGCGGCGGATGATTTTTGCGGCTGCGAAGCCGACAGCGTCGGCGAACAGGCGTTGCACGTAACTTTTTCGCTCGGCTTCCAACCGCGCGGCACCCTGTTCGCCGGCGAAAAGCGAGACCGGATAGGCATCGCCGGTGCCTCCCGCCCGCCAGAGATCGAGGAACTTTCGGGCGAACTCGGTCCAGACCTGCTCGACCGTCTCCAGCACCCAGGCCTCGAATGCCGCCCGTTCGCCCCGCGCGCGCTCGTGGCCGGCGGAAGCGAAATAGGCCATCAGGAGATTGGCCAGCACGGCACCGACGTCGAAGCCCATGGGACCATAGAATGCGAATTCCGGGTCGATCACCCGCGTCTGGCCGTCCGTGACCATGATCGAGCCGGTGTGGAGGTCGCCATGGATCAGCGCTTCCGGGCTCGCCATGAATTTCAGCTTCAGCCGGGAGACCGCGACATGCAGCTCCAAGTCCTCGCGCAGGTTCGCGGCAAGGCCGTCCAGATAGGGCGCGGTCCAGCGGTTCTGCTCGGCGATGCGGTAGGGATCGGTGAAGATCAGGTCCTCGGTGATCTTGCAGAGCGCGTGGTTGCCGGCAAAGGCCGCGATGGCCTCCTTCTTCTCGGCCGCTGACAGCGCGAGGTCGGAGGTGAAGAACAGCGTCCGCGCCATGAAGGTGGTGATATCGTCGACGAAACGCGGATAGCGCGTTGCCGCGACCAGGCCCTTGCGCATGATGATGTGGGGCTCGAGCAGCTCCATCACCGTCAGCGCCAGGGCCTCGTTGTGATGCAGCACGGCCGGCACCAGGTCGGGCGCGAGCTGGGCCTGGCGGGACAGCGCCAGATATTCGTAATGGGCGCGCGACAGCGGCAGCGGCCAGCTCTCGCCGACGAGGCGGACGTAAGGCAGCGCCTGCTTCACGGCGATGCCGCCGCGTGCGCCCTTGACGATGAAGACGAGGTTGAGGTTGCCGTCGCCGACCTCGGTGATCGCCCAGGAGGACGCCTCGCCGCCAAGGAGCGCGGCGATATCAGGCAAGCCCGCGAGATAGTCCCGCAAGTCCGCCTCGTGCAAAATCCGATAGTCCCCTGCCCGGTCCCCGGTCATTGCGATCCCATCCCATGTCTGGGCCGGATCGCTACTCCCGATGCTGGCAAGCTCGAGCCGATCCGGCCATTCTTTTCATCGGATCGTAGCCACAATGTACGTTGTCTGCCACCCGGTGCTTTGGTGGCGGCCAAGCTGGGACGCTTGGTCGCGAGCTCCGATTGGTCGATTGAGGAACCCAAGCAAGCTGAGACGGTTTTGGGTTTCTGACCTACTAAAAGGAGCTAGCGATGAGCCGCGGAATGCCTTCCATGACTGCCCTGCTGGCGATGCTGGCCATCGCCGGATATCAGAACCGCGACAAGCTGGCGGAGCTGCTGAAAGGCGCCGGCGCCGGCTCGTCCACGGGCGGCCAGCAGCCGCTCGGAGGCATGCTCGGCAATCTCGGCGGCATGCTCGGCGCTGGCGGAATCGGGGGCCTGCTCAATGGCGGGATTGGCGAGCTCCTGGAGAGATTCAACCAGAATGGGCAGGGCGAGATCGCCGATTCATGGGTGAAGCCGGGCCCCAACAAGGAGATCTCCCCGCCGGAGCTGAAGCAGGCCATCGGCAGCGATGTCCTGGAAAAGCTCGCACAGCAGACCGGGCTTTCCCAGGAGGAGATCGTCTCACGGCTAACCCGCGAGCTTCCTTCCGCAATCGACAAATACACGCCGGATGGACGCCTGCCCGACGCATAGAAGCAGCGGCTCAACTCGAAAAGGTGTACTCATGAGCATTCTCTGGACCATCATCATTGGCTTTCTCGCCGGCGTGATCGCCAAGTTCATCATGCCGGGCGACAATGAACCGTCCGGGTTCATCCTGACGACCATCCTCGGCATCGTCGGCGCCTTCGTCGCTTCGTATCTCGGGCAAGCGCTGGGCTGGTATCGCCCTGGCGAGGGTGCGGGCCTGATCGGTGCCGTGGTCGGCGCGATCATCGTGCTGTTCGTTTACGGTCTCTTCGCCGGCCGGCAGCGCCGCGCGATCTAGCTAGAAAGTCTCCCGCTCCAGGAAGCTGGAGCCGATGTCGGCCTTTCTCTTGATCGGATCGTAGTCGCAATAGACGCTGTCCGCGACCAGCGTGTAGCTGGCGCTGACCGTGTATTTGTCCGTCTTGACCGAGTTCAGGCCGATCACCGAGGTGCTCTTGCCGCCGTTCCATTTGAACGGCGTCGAGCTTTTGGCCTGCTCGCAGGCCAGCACGGCCTCGTTGAAGACATAGCCCTCGACGAACGCCTTCAGGGTGCGCACCTGCACCGCCATCCGCCATTCGAAATAGCCGATGGCACCGAGCCCTGCAACGATCAGCACCAGAAGCGCAATGACGATACGCTGAAATGTCATTTTTGACCCCATAGCAACGCCAATCAAAACTTAAAACGGCATTCCCATCATCTTCGACAGGCGCTCGATCGAGAGATAGCCGGCATGATAGGCCGCAAGGCCAATGCCGAACACGATTGCCGAGATGATCGTGGTCCAGATCAGCTTGTGCCCCATGCGGGTGAGGATGGGAGCACCGGGGTCGGTGCCGGGCGCGCCAACACCGTCCTCGTGCTGGCTGCGCACGCCGAACGGCAGCGTCACGAACAGCATGACCCACCAGAGCACGAAATAGATCGCGAGCCAGGTTGAAATCTGGATGGCCATGACGCGGCCCTATGCCTGCTCGATCTCGACGAGGGCGCCGGAAAAATCCTTGGGGTGCAGGAACAGCACCGGCTTGCCGTGGGCGCCGATCTTCGGCACGCCGTCGCCGAGCACCCTCGCGCCCTCCTTCACCAGCGTGTCGCGCGAGGCGATGATGTCGACTACCTCGTAGCAGACGTGATGGATGCCACCGTCGGGATTGCGCTCGATGAACTTCGCGATCGGCGAGGCCTCGCCGAGCGGCTCGATGAACTCGATCTTGGTGTTGGGCAGGGTCGCGAACACGGTGGTGACGCCGTGCTCGGGCAGCGGCACGGCCTCGGAAATCTGGGCGCCGAAGGCCGCACCGTAGATCTTCGCGGCCTTGACCGCATCCTTGGTCGCGATCGCGACATGGTTGAGCCGGCCCAACATGTTCCCCTCCCTATACCGTCAGTACATGTACCAGACAGGGGGGCTTTTTGCCCCAATGTTCGTTGATCACGGCCCGGACAGCGCGTCGCACCGACTCGGCCAAGGCGTCCGAATCGCGCCGGCGCGCCCTCGGCAGGCCTTCGATGGTCGACATCACGGCATCGAAGACGATGTCGTCGAAGGTCTCGCCGGCCCTGTTCTTTTCGGGGATGCCGACCAAATCGAGCTCGGGATCACCGGCGAGCTCACCCTGCGCGGTCATGGCGATGGCGACGAAGGCGCAGCCGGAGAAGCCCATGCGGCGCCGCTCCACGACGGCACGGGACTTGGAGTCTTCCAGGATCGTGCCGTCCTTGTACAGACGTCCCGACGGCACCTCGCCGACGATGCCGGGATCGCCCGGGCCGAGCTTGACGAGGTCGCCGTTGCGGCAGACCAGCACGCGCGGCACGCCGGCGGCGCGGGCGAGCTTGGCGTGCTCATGCAGGTGCAGAGCCTCGCCGTGAACCGGGATCAGGAGCTGCGGCTTCACCCAGGAGATCATATCGCGCAGCTCGTCGCGGCGGGGATGGCCGGAGACGTGGACCAGCGCATCGCGGTCGGTGATGACCTCGACGCCCTGCAGCACCAGATTGTTGATGATCGAGCCGACCGCCTTTTCGTTGCCGGGAATGGTGCGCGAGGAGAAGATGACGCTATCGCCGCGGTTCAGCGTGATTTCAGGATGGTCGTCGTTGGCAATGCGGGCCAGCGCGGCGCGCGGCTCGCCCTGGCTTCCGGTGCACAGCGCCAGCACCTTGTCCTGCGGCAGGTGGCCATAGACCTCGGGCGAGCGGAAATTCTGCACGCCCTCGAGATAGCCGGTCTCGCGCGCGACCTGCACCACGCGCTCCATGGCGCGGCCGACCACGACGACCTCGCGGTCCGCGGCCCTCGCGGCGTCAGCCACCGCTTTGACGCGAGCAACGTTGGAGGCGAACGTCGTCACCGCGACGCGGCCCTTGGCGGATTTGACGAGGTCGATGATGGTTCGGGCGACCTCGGCCTCCGAGGGCGAACGGCCGTCGCGCACGGCATTGGTGGAATCGCCGATCAAGGCGAGCACGCCCTCTTCGCCCAATTCGCGCAGCCGCTTCTCGTCGGTCGCGGCTCCAAGCGTCGGGGTCGGGTCGATCTTCCAGTCGCCGGTGTGCAGCACGATGCCGGCGTCGGTGTGGATCGCCAGCGCATGCGCTTCCGGAATCGAATGCGCGACCGGAATGAACTCGACGTTGAACGGACCGATATCGACACGGCCGCCTGAGGGCACCACGGTGACCGGAATCTCGGGCGCGTTGCGCTCGGCGGCGCATTTGGCCTCGAACAGCGCAGCGCTGAACCTGGTGGCGTAGATCGGGCATTTCAGCTTCGGCCAGAGGTCGATGATGGCGCCGAAATGATCCTCATGGGCGTGGGTCAGCACGAGGCCCATCAGGTTCTTGCGCTCCTTCTCCAGGAAGGAGATGTCAGGCATGATCAGGTCGATGCCGGGCAGATGCTCCTCATCGCCGAAGGAGACGCCGAGATCGACCGCAAGCCAGGCGCGCTGGTGACGGTTGCCGAGGCCGTAGATCGACAGGTTCATGCCGATCTCGCCGACGCCGCCGAGCGGCGCAAACACCAATTCGTCCGGCCTTGCCATCACGCTGCTCCCACCGAAGCGACGGGGCCGAAGAACACCTCGCCGGCCGCCACCGGCACGAGGCGGCCCTCCGCGGTGCGGACGATCAGGCAGCCGGTGTCGTCGATCGTGTCAAAAACACCTTCCAGCGTCATGGTTCCCGTATGGATGGCAACCTTTTCGCCGAGGCCGGCGGCGCGCTCCAGCCAGAGCCTGCGGATCTCGGCAAAGCCGCGGCCATTGTCCCAGATGCCGCGGAACTCGACCCAGGCATCCGACAGCGCCATGAATAGCTCCTCGGCGCTGATCTGGACGCCGAGGGCGGCCAGCGACACCGCGGGCGTCGGGGTGCCCTCGGGCGCGGCGACCACATTGGTCCCGATGCCCACCACGACGGCAAGGCCGCCACCGACGGCCTCGGCCTCAAGGCCAATGCCGACCAGCTTCTTGCCGCTGGCGAGCACGTCATTCGGCCATTTCAGCGCGTAGCGGGGCCGGCCTTCGCCGAGACGGAGCGCGGCCTCGAGGCTCACCTTCTCCAGTGCCGCCTCCTCGGCCAGCCCTGCGGCAAAGCCGAGCGTGGCGGCGACGGCGGGGGCGACGTCCATAACTTCGAGGATGCTGGCGGCGAGATTGCCGCGCGGCGCGATCCAGGCGCGCTGGCGCCGGCCGCGGCCGGCGGTCTGCTCGGACGTGACGAACCACATCGGGCCGCGCTCGCCGGCCCTGGCGTGTTCGATCGCCTCGCTATTGGTCGAGCCGGTCCGTTCGAACGCCGCGAGCCTGTAGCCCGCAGCCGATGCGCGAGGACCGAGCGCGAAGGCCATCCTAGAACAACGACTTTGCCGCGGCGGAGGCGACGCTCACCACGGGCCCCGCGAACAGCGCAAACAGGATATTGAACAGGCCCGCCACCGCCAGCACCGTCCGCACCTCGATGCGCACCGGATCGACCCGGCCGGCCGGCTCGTCGAAATACATCGTCTTGACGATCGCGAGATAATAGTAGGCGCCGACCACGCTGGTCAGCACGCCGATGACGGCGAGCGTGAACAGGTTCGCCTTGATGGCGGCGACGAAGACGTACCATTTGGCGAAGAAGCCGGCGAGCGGCGGAATGCCGGCGAGCGAGAACAGCAGCATCGCGAACATGAAGGCGAGCAGCGGATTGGTGCGCGACAGGCCGGCGAAATCGCTGATCTGCTCCACGGCCTGGCCGTTGCGCTTCATCGCGAGGATGATGGAGAACGAGCCCAGCGTCATCGCGACATAGATCACGATGTACATCAGGACGCCCTGCGCGCCTTCCACCGTGCCGGAGGCAAGGCCGACCAGCGCAAAGCCCATGTGACCGATCGAGGAATAGGCCATCAGGCGCTTGATGTTGCTCTGGCCGATCGCGGCGAAGGAGCCGAGCGCCATCGAGGCGATCGACACGAACACCAGGATCTGCTGCCATTGCGAGACGATGCCGGGGAATGCGGTGAGCGTGACGCGGGTGAAGACGGCGAGCGCGGCGACCTTCGGCGCCGACGCGAAGAAGGCGGTGACCGGGGTCGGCGCGCCCTCGTAGACGTCAGGCGTCCACATGTGGAACGGCACGGCCGAGACCTTGAAGCAGAGGCCGACGAGCAGGAAGACGAGGCCGAACACCAGGCCGACATTCGAGACCGTCGCGGCCGCGGCGATGCCGGTGAAGCTCACCGTGCCGGTGAAGCCGTAGACCAGCGAGGCGCCGTACAGCAGCATGCCCGAGGACAGCGCGCCGAGCACGAAGTACTTCAGGCCGGCTTCGGTCGACTTGGCGTTGTCGCGGTTCGAGGCTGCCACGACGTAGAGCGCCAGCGACATCAATTCGAGGCCGAGATAGAGCGAGATCAGGTCGCCGGCCGAGATCAGCACCATCATGCCGAGCGTCGAGAGCAGCACGAGGATGGCGTATTCGAAAATCCGGCGCGACGGGTCTGACAGGAACTCGGTCGACAGGACGAGCGTCACGGCCGAGCCGATCAGGGCCAGGATCTTCATGAAGCGGGCGAAGTCGTCGACGATGAAGCTGCCGCCGAACGTCACCTGCTTGCCCGCGGGCTGCATGTAGACGAGCGCGCCGACCACGATGAGGAGCAACACCGCCAGCGACGTCACGGTCCTGGTCGTCTCCTGCCCGCGATAGGCGCCGAGCATCAGAAGCGCCATAGCGCCGACCGCGAGCACGAGCTCGGGCAGCACCGGCGCCAGTTGATAACCTGCACTCGAAAAGCTCATGGCGATATCCTGACCTGCCCGATCACTGGAGCAGTGCGGCGGCCTTCACGGCCGTCACGGCGGTATTGTAATTGTTGACGAGTTGCTGGACCGAGGCGGCCGACATGTCGAGCACCGGCTTCGGATAGACGCCGAACAGGATCGTCAGCGCGATCATCGGGAAAAGAATGACGCACTCCCGCAAGGTGAGATCCTTCATGCTCGCCAGCTGCGGCTTGACCAGCGCTCCGAACACGACCTTGCGATAGAGCCATAGTGCGTAGGCCGCCGAGAGGATCACGCCGAAGCTGGCGAAGAACGCGGTCGGGATCGAGACCTTGAAGGTGCCGAGCAGCGTCATGAACTCGCCGACGAAGCCGCTGGTGCCGGGCAGACCGACATTGGCCATGGTGAACACCATGAAGGTCATCGCATAGAGCGGCATCCGGTTGACGAGACCGCCATAGGCCGCGATCTCGCGGGTATGCAGGCGGTCGTAGACGACGCCGACGCAGAGGAACAGCGCGCCGGAGACGATGCCGTGCGAGATCATCTGGAACACGCCGCCGGCGACGCCCTGCATGGTGCCGGCGAAGATGCCCATGGTGACGAAGCCCATATGCGCGACCGAGGAGTACGCGATCAGCTTCTTCATGTCCTCCTGCATCAGCGCCACCAGCGAGGTGTAGATGATGGCGATGGCCGAGAGCGTGAACACCAGCGGCGCGAAGTCGTGCGAGGCCAGCGGGAACATCGGCAGCGAGAAGCGCAGGAAGCCGTAGCCGCCCATCTTCAGCAGGATCGCGGCGAGGACCACGGAGCCCGCGGTCGGTGCCTCGACGTGCGCGTCGGGAAGCCAGGTGTGCACCGGCCACATCGGCATCTTCACCGCAAAGGACGCGAAGAAGGCGAGCCACGCCCAGGTCTGCAACGACCGCGGCACGGCGGTGTGCATCAGGGTCGGGATGTCAGTGGTGCCGCCGTTCCAGTACAGCGCCATGATGGCAAGCAGCATCAGGACCGAGCCGAGCAGCGTGTAGAGGAAGAACTTGAACGAGGCATAGACCCGGCGCGGACCGCCCCAGACGCCGATGATCAGGAACATCGGGATCAGGCCGCCCTCGAAGAACAGGTAGAACAGCACGAGATCGAGCGCCGAGAAGGTGCCGATCATGAGCGTTTCCAGAATCAGGAACGCCATCATGTATTCGCGGACGCGGTTGGTGATCGCCTTCCAGCTCGCGACGATGCAGAACGGCATCACGGCGGTGGTGAGGATCACGAGCGGCAGCGAGATGCCGTCGACGCCCATGTGGTAGGTGATGCCGGTGGCGAGCCAGTTCGCCTTCTCGACGAACTGGAAGTCGGGGTTGCTGGGGTCGAAGCGCATGACCAGGATCACCGACACCGCGAAGGTGATCAGCGTGGTCCAGAGCGCGATCCAGCGCGAATTGCGCCGCGCCGCCTCGTCGTCACCGCGGCTCAGATAGACGATCAGCGCGCCGACCAGGGGCAAGAACGTCGTGACCGAAAGAATGGGCCAGGTTGTCATTTACTGGCCTCCAAAGCCGAACATGAACCAGGTGATCAGGCCGGCAGCGCCGATCAGCATGGCGAATGCATAGTGATAGAGATAGCCGGTCTGGATCTTGACGACGTTGCGGGTGACGTCCAGCACGCGGGCCGAGACGCCGTCGGGGCCGAAGCCGTCGATGATGAAGCCGTCGCCCTTCTTCCAGAGCTGGTAGCCGATCCACTTCGCCGGGCGGACGAAGATGACGTCGTAGAGCTCGTCAAAGTACCATTTGTTGAGCAGGAACTGGTACAGCATCGGCTGTGTGTTCGCGAGCTCGACCGGCAGGTAGGGCCGGCGGATGTAGAACAGGTAGGAGACGAGGAAGCCCAACACCATCATCACCGTCGGCAGGAAGGCGATGGTCTGAGGGATGTGGTGCATCTCCTCGATGATGTGCGGGTTCATCTTCACGGACTCGCGGAAGAACTCCTCGACCCCGTGACCGGCGAACAGCTCCTTGAACGGCAGGCCCGCGACGAACGAGCCGACCGCGAGCACGCCGATCGGGATCAGGATCCAGAGCGGAGCCTCATGCGCGGCATCGTAATGATGCTCGTCATGCGGCTCGCCGTGGAAGGTCTTGAAGATCAGGCGCCAGGAGTAGAACGAGGTCAGGCCGGCGGCGATGATCGTCATCAGGAAGCCGTACACCGCGAACGGATTGTGCGAGGCGTAGGCGGACTCGATGATCGCGTCC
Organism: Bradyrhizobium sp. BRP23; assembly: GCF_020194135.1. Lineage (NCBI taxonomy): Bacteria > Pseudomonadati > Pseudomonadota > Alphaproteobacteria > Hyphomicrobiales > Nitrobacteraceae > Bradyrhizobium > Bradyrhizobium sp. BRP23. Next base: position 275,305 of record NZ_JADYVW010000008.1, read on the forward strand.
TTTGAGAAGTAGCCGGCGGTGAGCGGGAAGCCGGTCAGCGCCAGCGTGCCGACCACCATCACGGCATAGGTGTAGGGAATCTTCTTCCAGAGGCCGCCCATGTTGCGGATGTCCTGCTCGTGGTGCATCGCGTAGATCACCGAGCCAGAGCCTAGGAACAGCAGCGCCTTGAAGAAGGCGTGGGTGAACAGGTGGAACATGCCGACCGAATAGGCCCCCGCCCCCATCGCCACGAACATGTAGCCGAGCTGCGAACAGGTCGAGTAGGCGACGATGCGCTTGATGTCGTTCTGGACGAGGCCGATGGTCGCGGCGAAGAACGCCGTGGTCGCGCCGAAGAACATCACGACGGCCTGGGCATTCGGAGCGAGTTCGAACAGCGGCGACAGGCGCGCCACCATGAAGACGCCGGCGGTGACCATGGTCGCGGCGTGGATCAGCGCCGACACCGGGGTCGGGCCTTCCATCGCGTCCGGCAACCAGGTGTGCAGCAGGAACTGGGCGGACTTGCCCATCGCACCCATGAACAGCAGCAGACAGGTCAGGGTCAGCGCGTCGGCGTGCCAACCGAGGAAGTTGATGGTCTTGCCAGTGAGGCCGGGCGCGGCGTGGAAGATGGTCTCGAAATCGGTCGAGCCGACCAGCATGAAGACCGCGAAGATACCGAGCGCGAAGCCGAAGTCGCCGACGCGGTTGACCACGAAGGCCTTGATGGCGGCAGCGTTGGCCGAGGGCTTCTGGTACCAGAAGCCGATCAGCAGATAGCTGGCGAGACCCACGCCTTCCCAGCCGAAGAACAGCTGCACCAAATTGTCGGCCGTCACCAGCATCAGCATGGCGAAGGTGAACAGCGAGAGATACCCGAAGAAGCGCGGCCGGTTCGGGTCCTCGTCCATGTAGCCGATGGAATAGAGGTGCACGAGCGAGGACACGGTCGTCACCACCACCAGCATTACGGCGGTGAGCGTATCGACGCGCAGCGTCCACCAGACTTGGAGATCGCCGGAGAAGATCCAGGGCAGCAGCTGGATCCTGTAGTCGTGATGCATGAAGCCGACGTCGACCAGCGTCATCCAGGACAAGGCCGCCGAGACGAACAGCAGCCCGGTGGTGATCAGCTCGGCTGCGCGCGAGCCCGCCGCCGGCGGCTCGGTCGGGCCATGGCCGTGATCGTCGTGAGCGTCGTCGTGATGGCTCTCGTGGATGACGGAGGCATCCTCGTTGATCTTGTCGGACGCATGGGCATGCGCGCCATGGCCGTGGCCGCCGTGATGATCGAGCTCGTCGCCCGAGGGGTTGCGGGCATGCGCGCCGAACAGCGCGATCAGGCCAGCCAGAATGGCGCCCAGCAGAGGCAGAAAGACAATTGCCTGAACCATGACTTACTCTTTCCGCATGATCTGGTCGGAAAACCGGTACCCACTTTTCCGGATCATGCGATCAGCCCTTCATCAGATTGACGTCCTCAACCGCGATCGAGCCGCGGTTGCGGAAATAGACCACCAGGATGGCGAGACCGATCGCAGCTTCGGCAGCCGCGACCGTCAGCACCAGCAGCGCGAAGACCTGGCCGACGATGTCGCCGAGGAAGCTCGAGAACGCCACGAGGTTGATGTTGACCGAGAGCAGGATCAGCTCGATCGACATCAGGATGACGATGATGTTCTTGCGGTTCAGGAAGATGCCGAGGATGCCGAGCGTGAACAGGATCGCGCCGACCGCCAGATAGTGTCCGAGCCCGATCGTCATTTCACCCACTCCGCCGCGTCCGCGTCCGAGAGCCCCTGCCCCGGCGCCACCTTGCGCACCGCCATCGCGATGTCGGGCGTGCGCGCGTTCTGAACGTTGATGTCCTGCCGCTTGACCTTCTCCTTGTGGCGCAGCGTCAGCACGATGGCGCCGATCATGGCGACCAGGAGCACCATGCCCGAGAGCTGGAAGTAGTGGATGTACTTCGTATAGAGCACGAGACCGAGCGCCTCGGTGTTGCTGACGTTGGCCGGGATCGCCGCCGTGATCGTCTTGGAGACGCCGGGGTTGATGACCCAGAAGCCGACGGTGAGCAGCAACTCGAACATGAAGATGCCGCCGATCACGAGGCCGACCGGCAGGTACTCGATGAAACCCTCGCGCAGCTCGAGGAAGTCGACGTCGAGCATCATGATCACGAACAGGAACAGCACCGCGACCGCGCCGACATAGACGACGATCAGCATCATGCCGAGGAATTCGGCGCCCATCAGCACGAACAGGCCGGAGGCGTTGACGAAGGCCAGGATCAGGTACAGCACGGAGTGCACGGGATTGCGCGAGACAATCACCATCACAGCCGAGGCGACGCAGACGCCGGCGAAGAGATAGAAGAACAGCGCGGGAAGGATCATGCCCTCACCTCACCGGTACGGCGCGTCGAGCTCGATCGCCTTGGCGATCTCGCGTTCCCAGCGGTCGCCGTTGGCGAGCAGCTTGGCCTTGTCATAATAGAGCTCCTCGCGGGTCTCGGTCGCGAACTCGAAGTTCGGGCCTTCAACGATGGCATCGACCGGACAGGCCTCCTGGCAGAGGCCGCAATAGATGCACTTCACCATGTCGATGTCGTAGCGCACGGTGCGGCGGGTGCCGTCGTTGCGGCGCGGGCCGGCCTCGATGGTGATGGCCTGCGCCGGGCAGACCGCCTCGCACAGCTTGCAGGCGATGCAGCGCTCTTCGCCGTTCGGATAGCGGCGCAGCGCGTGCTCGCCGCGGAAGCGGGGCGAGATCGGGCCCTTCTCGAACGGATAGTTCAGCGTCGGCTTCGGCTGGAAGAAATAACGCATGGCGAGGAAGAACGCCGAGACGAATTCCGACAGCAGAAGCGAGCGTGCAGTGGCGTTGACGTTGATACCCATGACGGCCCTCACTTCGGCGCGATGCCGGCGAAATGCAGCACGCCGGCCACCACGATCACCATCGCCAGCGACAGCGGCAGGAACACCTTCCAGCCGAGGCGCATCAGTTGATCGTAGCGGTAGCGCGGCACGATCGCCTTCGCCATCGCGAACAGGAAGAACATGAAGAACAGCTTCAGCGAGAACCAGATGATCCCCGGCACCCAGTTGAAGGGCGGCAGGTCCACCGGCGGCAGCCAGCCTCCGAGGAACAGGATCGTCGCCAGCGCGCACATCGTGACGATTGCGACATACTCGCCGAGCATGAACAAGAGGTACGGCGTCGAGCCGTACTCGACCATGAAGCCGGCGACGAGCTCGGATTCGGCTTCGACGAGGTCGAAGGGCGGGCGGTTGGTTTCCGCCAGCGCCGAGACGTAGAACACCACGAACATCGGGAACAACGGCCAGACGTACCAATTCAGGATCGTCAGCTGCGGCAGCCCGATCAGGCTGGCAAGGCCCCGCGCGTGCTGGGCCTCGACCACCGCCGTCAGGTTCAGCGTGCCGGCGCAGAGCAGCACGGTGATGATGACGAAGCCGATCGAGACTTCGTAGGACACCATCTGCGCGGCCGAGCGCAGCGCGGCGAGGAAGGGGTATTTCGAGTTCGACGACCAGCCGGCCATGATGATGCCGTAGATCGACAGCGACGAGATCGCGAAGATGAAGAGGACGCCGACATTGATGTCGGCGATCACCCAGCCGAGATTGGTCGGGATCACGGCCCAGGCGGCGAGCGCGAGCACGCATGAGACCAAGGGAGCAAGAAGAAACACGCCCTTGTTGGCGCCGGCCGGGATGATCGGCTCCTTCAGCACGAACTTCAACAGGTCGGCGAAGGATTGCAGCAGGCCCCACGGGCCGACGACGTTCGGGCCGCGGCGGATCTGCACCGCCGCCCAGATCTTGCGGTCGGCGAGCAGGATGTAGGCGATCGCGACCAGCAGGACGACGAGCACGAGGACGCTCTGCGCGACCATGATGATCAGCGGCCAGAGGAACCCGGTCCAGAATGCGCTTTCGAAGAATTCCATCAGATCACGCTCACTCCGCTGCGGTCAGCATCTGCCCGGAGGCGAGGCGCGAGCATTCCGCCATCACGGCGGACGCACGCGCGATTGGGTTGGTCAAATAGAAGTCCTCGACCAGAGGCTTGAACGGCGCCTTCTCGGGCGAGCCGCCCTTGCCCGCCAGCTTCTTGATCTGGTCGGCCGAGCCGGCCTCGATCTGGTCGAGACGGATCAGATGCGGCACGGCCTTGAACACCGCTTGGCGCAGGGCTTGAAGCGAGTCATAGCCGAGCTTCTTGCCGAGTGCTTCCGACAGTGCGCGGATGATCGCCCAGTCCTCGCGGGCCTCGCCCGGCGGGAACGCGGCGCGGCCCGTCATCTGCACGCGGCCTTCGGTGTTGACGTAGATCGCGGACTTCTCGGTGTAGGCGGCCGCCGGCAGGATGACGTCGGCGCGGTGCGCGCCGCGATCACCATGGGTGCCGATATAGACGACGAAGGTGCCGTCAGGCGCCTTGATCTCGTCGGCGCCGAGCAGGAACAGCAAGTCGAGCGTGCCGAAGGTCGTCATCTGCGCAGCATTGAGGCCGCCGCTGGTTGCGGCAAAGCCGATGTCGAGCGCGCCGACGCGCGAGGCGGTCTCGTGCAGCACGCCAAAACCGTTCCAGCCGTCCTTGACTGCGCCGACATCGAGCGCGAGCTTGGCGCTGGCGGCGAGAATGGCGGCGCCGTCGTGACGGGCGGCCGCGCCCGCACCGACCAGGATGATCGGATTCTCAGCGTTCTTCAGCACGTCCATGAAGGAATGCTTGCCGGCCGCGAGCTCGGCCAGCGTCTCGGTACCGGCACCGAGGTGGTCGAAATCATAGGTCAGGTCGGCCTTGGCACCGATCACGCCGACCTTGAAGCCGCCGGCGCGCCAACGCTTGCGGATGCGGGCGTTGAACACGGCCGCCTCTTTCCGCGGGTTCGCGCCGATGATGAGCAGCGCGTCGGCCTGCTCGACGCCGGCGAGCGTCGGATTGAAGATGTAGGAGCCGCGGCCGAGCGCCGGATCGAAGGCGTCGCCGCCCTGCACCGCCAGATTGCCCGAGCCGTATTTGCCGAGCAGGTCCTTCAGCGCGAACATCTCCTCGACGCCGGCGAGATCGCCTGCGATCGCGCCGATGCGCTTGCCGTCGGTGCGCGCCGCCTTGGCGGCGATCGCAGCGAAGGCTTCGGTCCAGCTCGCTGCGCGCAGCTTGCCGGCTTCGCGGATATAGGGCCGGTCGAGACGCTGGGTGCGCAGGCCGTCGACGACGTGCCGGGTCTTGTCCGAGATCCACTCCTCGTTCACGGCCTCGTTGATGCGCGGCAGGATCCGCATCACCTCGCGGCCGCGGGTGTCGACGCGGATCGCAGAGCCGACGCCGTCCATGACGTCGATCGACTGGGTCTTGCCGAGCTCCCACGGGCGCGCCGCGAAGGCATAGGGTTTCGAGGTCAGCGCGCCGACCGGGCAGATGTCGACGAGGTTGCCCTGCAATTCCGAGGTCAGCGCGTGCTCGAGATAGGTCGTGATCTCCATGTCCTCGCCGCGGCCGGTAGCGCCCATCTCGGGCGCGCCGGCGACTTCCGCCGAAAAGCGGACGCAGCGCGTGCACTGGATGCAGCGGTTCATGGAGGTCTTGACCAGCGCGCCGAGATATTTGTCCTCGACCGCGCGCTTGTTCTCGGCGAAGCGGCTGGTGTCGACACCATAGCCCATCGCCTGGTCCTGCAGGTCGCACTCGCCGCCCTGGTCGCAGATCGGGCAATCCAGCGGATGGTTGATCAGAAGGAATTCCATCACGCCTTCGCGTGCCTTCTTCACCATCGGCGAACGCGTCGAAATCTCGGGCGGCTCGCCCTTGGGGCCCGGACGGCAGTCGCGCACGCCCCAGGCGCAGCTCGCGACCGGCTTCGGGCCGCCCTTCACCTCGACGAGACACATCCGGCAATTGCCGGCGATCGACAGCCGCTCGTGATAGCAGAAGCGCGGAATCTCGGCGCCAGCCGCCTCGCACGCCTGAAGCAACGTGTACTCGGCGGGGACATCGATCTCTTTGCCGTCGATGATGAGCTTGGTCATGTCTCTTACTCCGCCGCGACCATGTTCACGGGATCGCGGACCCCGATGTCATCGACATCGGCCTTGTGCGAATATTGGTCGATGCGCGCTTCGATCTCGTGGCGGAAGTGCGTGATCAGGCCCTGGATCGGCCAGGCCGCGGCGTCGCCGAGCGCGCAGATGGTGTGGCCTTCGACCTGCTTGGTGACCTCGAGCAGCATGTCGATCTCGCGCTTGTGGGCACGGCCTTCGGCCATGCGGGTCAGGACGCGCCACATCCAGCCTGTGCCTTCGCGGCACGGCGTGCACTGGCCGCAGCTCTCGTGCTTGTAGAAATAGGAGATGCGGGCGATCGCACGGATCAGGTCGGTCGACTTGTCCATCACGATCACCGCGGCGGTGCCGAGGCCCGAGCGCAGCTTGCTCAGGCTATCGAAATCCATCGGCGTGTCGATGATCTGCTCGGCCGGCACCATGCGCACCGACGAGCCGCCGGGGATCACGGCCTTGAGGTTGTCCCAGCCGCCGCGAATGCCGCCGCAATGCTTCTCGATCAACTCACGGAACGGGATGCCCATAGCCTCTTCGACGTTGCAGGGCCGCTCGACATGGCCGGAGATGCAGAACAGCTTGGTGCCGACATTGTTCGGGCGGCCGATGCCGGCGAACCACGCCGCGCCGCGGCGCAGGATATCGGGCGCAACGGCGATGGATTCGACGTTGTTGACGGTGGTCGGGCAGCCGAACAGACCGACATTCGCCGGGAACGGCGGCTTCAGCCGCGGCTGGCCCTTCTTGCCCTCGAGGCTTTCGAGCAGCGCGGTCTCCTCGCCGCAGATATAGGCGCCGGCGCCGTGGGCGACGTAAAGGTCGAACGGCCAGCCGTTGAGATTGTCCTTGCCGATCAGCTTGGCTTCATAGGCCTGGTCGATCGCGGCCTGAAGGCGCTCGCGCTCGCGGATGAACTCGCCGCGGACATAGATGTAGCAGGCATGCGCGTTCATCGCGAAGCTCGCGATCAGGCAGCCCTCGACCAACAGATGCGGATCATGCCGCATGATCTCGCGGTCCTTGCAGGTGCCGGGCTCGGATTCGTCGGCGTTGACGACGAGATAGCTGGGACGGCCGTCGGTCGATTCCTTCGGCATGAAGGACCATTTGAGACCGGTCGGGAAGCCGGCGCCGCCGCGGCCGCGCAGCCCTGAGGCCTTCATCTCGTTGATGATCCAGTCGCGGCCCTTGTCGATGATGTTCTTGGTGCCGTCCCAGGCGCCGCGGCGCCGCGCACCCTCGAGCCCCCAATCGTGGAGGCCGTAGAGGTTCTTGAAGATGCGGTCCTTGTCCTCGAGCATATCAGTGCTTTCCGATCAACGAATGGACTGCTTGTAGGCAAGTCCGGCGGCGCAGACGGCGAAGAACAGCGCCCAGAGCAGACTGGTCTCCTGCGACGCGTTCATGAAGTAACGCTGCAGCAGGAACATGAAGGCAGCCGCGATCGCGGCGTGCATGGCGACGAAGCCCCATTTCTTCACGGCCGCGGTCCCTCCGGTTACGACGAGATCACGCATCAGGTGATCTCCTTGAGCGTGGTCGGTCCGGTCATCGGCGCCGAGAATTGGCGGCCGTTCTGCGGACCGGGCTTGGGCGGATTGCCCGAAGCGAAGCCATCGAGCACCTTGCCGAAGCTTTCCTTGGTCAGGTCCTCATAGGTGTCCTTGCCGATCAGCACCATCGGCGCGTTCACGCAGGCGCCCAGGCACTCCACCTCCTCCCAGCTGAAATTGCCGTCCTTGGAGAGATGGAAGGGCTCGTGATGGATGCGGTGCTCGCAGACGTGGATCAGATCCTCGGCGCCGCGTAGCCGGCACGGCGTGGTGCCGCAGACCTGGACGTGGGCCTTCTTGCCGACGGGGGCGAGCTGGAACATGGTGTAGAAGGTCGCGACCTCCAGCACGCGGATATAGGGCATGTCGAGCATGTCGGCGATGACGCGGATCGCGGCCTCCGACACCCAGCCCTCGTTCTGCTCCTGCGCGCGCCAGAGGATGGCGATGACGGCGGAGGCCTGACGGCCTTCGGGATATTTCGCGATCTGCTGCCGGGCGAATGCGAGGTTCTCCTCCGTGAACGCAAAGCTCGCGGGTTGGACTTCCTTCGGTGCTAATCGGCGAACGGACATCTCTTCAATCTCTCACTGCATGCGGCGCGCGGTCTTGGTATCCAGGTTCTTGGCGTTCATGGCCTCGATCCTGTCCTGCCAGAATGCGCTTGCGGTGCCGAAAACGTTGTAGCCGACGTGGGTCGAGACCTTGATGCGGTCGAGGATCGACAGCTCGGTCACGGTTTCCATGCGGTTGCTGCGCGGATCGAACACGATCAGCTTCAGTGGGGTCTGTTCGAGGATGAAGCGCGACACGGCGTGCGAGCGGTCGCTGCCGTGCTCCTCGCACATGATGACGCTGTCGGCCTGAAGCAGCCGTGCCCCGCCCTTGATCGCCTCGATCTCGACGCCCTCGACGTCGAGCTTGATCAGGTACTTGCCGGTGGCCGCGACCTTGCCGTCCTCGATCAAATTGTCGAGCGCGATCACCGGCACCTCCTCGCCGCCCGCCGACTGATCGCCGGCGATGCTGAAGGCCTCGTGCTTGGTGCCCGACAGACGCGCGGTGCCGCGCGCCGCGCCGATCGCGCATTTCATGGTCTCGAAGCGGCCAGCGTTGATGCGGGCATTGTTGGCGAGCTTCGAATAGTTCTGGCCCGACGGCTCGATCGCGATCGCCTTATGCGCGCCGAACGGCTTGCTCGAGACCAGCACCGACCAATAACCGTAATTGGCGCCGCAATCGAGCAGCGTGTAGTCGACGTCGATGGAATCGGCGAACAAGAGCTCGAGCTCGTCCTCGTAAATGTAGGAGCGGTTGAGCAGCTTGCTCCAATAGCCGTCGCCGTAAGGGAATTCGAACACCGCGTCGGGATTGAGCCTGATCGCGATGTTGCGCTCGGGCAGCGTCTTGCGCAGCAAATTCGCGCAGGCGATGTAGCCCATATGCGAGAAGTGCGAGGAGATCTTCGATCCCGTCACCAGCGCCAAGGCAGCCGTCCGCTCCCACAGGTTCGCCCCTTCAAGGGCCCCCGAGGCACGGTCAAACTGGATTGGCGCCTGCGCCATCACCGATCGACCTCTCCGAACACGATGTCGAGCGAGCCCAGGATCGCCGAGACGTCGGCCAGCAGATGGCCGCGGCAGATGTGATCCATCGCCTGGAGATGCGCGAAGCCCGGCGCGCGGATCTTGCACTTGTAGGGCTTGTTGGTGCCGTCGGCGACGAGATAGACGCCGAACTCGCCCTTGGGCGCCTCGACCGCGGCGTAGACCTCGCCGGCCGGCACGTGGACACCTTCGGTGTAGAGCTTGAAGTGGTGGATCAGCGCTTCCATCGAGCGCTTCATCTCGCCACGGCGCGGCGGCGCGACCTTGTTGTCTTCGACGACGACCGGGCCCTTGCCGTCAGGCGCGTTCAGCTTCTGGATGCACTGTTTCATGATGTGCACGGACTGGCGCATCTCTTCCATGCGGATCAAATAGCGATCGTAGCAGTCGCCGTTCTTGCCGATCGGAATGTCGAAATCCATCTCGGCGTAGCACTCATAGGGCTGCGACTTGCGCAAGTCCCAGGCCGCGCCCGAGCCGCGCACCATCACACCCGAGAAACCCCATTCCCAGGCTTCCTTGAGCGGCACCACGCCGATGTCGACGTTGCGCTGCTTGAAGATGCGATTGGCGGTGAGCAGACGGTCGAGATCGTCCACAACCTTGAGGAACGGATCGCACCAGGCCTCGATGTCGTCGACCAGCTTCTGCGGCAGGTCCTGATGCACGCCGCCGATACGGAAATAGGCCGCATGCATGCGGCTGCCCGAGGCGCGCTCGTAGAACACCATCAGCTTCTCGCGCTCTTCGAAGCCCCACAGCGGCGGGGTCAGCGCGCCGACGTCCATCGCCTGCGTGGTGACGTTGAGCAGATGCGAGAGGATGCGGCCGATCTCGCAATAGAGCACGCGGATCAGCTGGCCGCGGCGCGGCACCTCGATGCCGAGCAGCTTTTCGGCGGCGAGGCAGAAGGCGTGCTCCTGATTCATCGGCGCGACGTAGTCGAGCCGGTCGAAATAAGGGATCGCCTGCAGATAAGTCTTCTGCTCGATCAGCTTCTCAGTGCCGCGGTGAAGCAGGCCGATATGCGGATCGACGCGCTCGACCACTTCGCCGTCGAGTTCGAGCACGAGGCGCAAAACGCCGTGCGCCGCCGGGTGCTGCGGTCCGAAATTGATCGTGAAGTTACGGAGATTCTGCGGTTGCTCGTTCATGATCAGACCTTCGGCCCCGCTTTTTCATCGCCCGGAAGCACCGGATAGTCGGCACCTTCCCAAGGGGATAAAAAGTCGAACTTGCGGAATTCCTGGTTGAGGCGGACCGGCTCGTACACCACCCGCTTCTCCTGATCGTCGTAGCGGACCTCGACGAATCCGGTGAGCGGGAAATCCTTGCGCAGCGGATGGCCCTCGAAGCCGTAGTCCGTGAGGATGCGGCGCATGTCGGGATGGCCGACGAAGAACACGCCGTAGAGGTCGTAGGCTTCGCGCTCGAACCAGTCCGCGCCCGGGAAGACGTCGATCAGCGAGGGCACCTGCGTGGTCTCGTCGGCTTGCGCCTTGAGCCGGATGCGCGCGTTCAAGGTCGGCGACAGGAAGTGATAGATGACGTCGAAGCGCTTCTCGCGATCCGGATAGTCCACCGCCGTGATGTCGGTGATGTTGACGAACCGGCAGTTCGGGTCATCGCGGAGGTACTTGACCACCTCGACGATCCTGGCGGCCTCGACGTCCACGGTGAGCTGGTTGAAGGCCACCGAGTGACCGGTCGCGGCGCCCGGAAGCGCGCTAACGATCGTCTGCCCCAGGGCGTCGAGCTTGGCGTCGTCCATGACGTAAAACCTTAGCGTTCGATGGTGCCGGTGCGCCGGATCTTCTTTTGCAGCAGCAGCACGCCGTAGAGCAGCGCCTCCGCCGTGGGCGGGCAGCCCGGCACGTAGATGTCGATCGGCACGATGCGGTCGCAGCCGCGCACGACCGAGTAGGAATAGTGATAATAGCCGCCGCCATTGGCGCAGGAGCCCATCGAGATGACGTAGCGCGGCTCGGGCATCTGGTCGTAGACCTTGCGCAGCGCCGGCGCCATTTTGTTGGTCAGCGTTCCCGCCACGATCATCACGTCGGACTGACGCGGCGAGGCACGCGGGGCGAAGCCGAAGCGCTCGACGTCGTAGCGCGGCATCGAGACCTGCATCATCTCCACCGCGCAGCAGGCGAGACCGAAGGTCATCCACATCAAAGAGCCGGTACGCGCCCAGGTGATGAGGTCGTCGGTCGCGGCCACGAAGAAGCCCTTGTCGGACAGCTCGGAATTGACCTCGAGGAAGAACGGATCATTGGCCCCGACCGGCTTGCCGGTCGAAGGATCCAGAATGCCCTTCGGGGCCGGTGCGATCACCGGACCTGCGGACTGTGTAGCCGGGTTCAATCCCATTCGAGGGCCCCTTTCTTCCATTCATAGGCGAACCCGACCGTCAGCACGGCGAGGAACACCACCATGGACCAGAAGCCGGTCGCGCCAAGCTTGCCGAACGCCACCGCCCAGGGAAACAGAAACGCCACCTCGAGATCGAAGATGATGAAGAGGATGGCGACGAGATAGAAGCGGACGTCGAACTTCATGCGGGCGTCGTCGAAGGCGTTGAAACCGCACTCGTAGGCCGACAGCTTTTCGGGATCCGGCTGCTGGAACGCCACGATGAACGGCGCGATCAGCAGCACGAGGCCGATCAGGCCCGCTACCCCTATAAAGACGACGAGTGGAAGATAGTTCTGCAGAATGCCGCTCATTGGCGAGCCCTTTTCCCGCAGCCTCGGGACAGCCACGGATTCGTCCGATTTGGAATTATTCTGAGCCTTAGCGCAGTGCACCAATGGGCGCAAGACACGCTCTTTTCAGGCCCTTTGCCGCCCCCAGAACGGTGAAAATCCCGGAATCACCCCGCGGCTGGTATGGAGCAGATCGCCCCACCCAGCAAGGGCTGCCACGGTCTCGCAGGTCAGCCGTTCTGAGATTGCGGCACTCGGGCCGAGGCAGCTATCGCTGCGCGCTGACCGACCAAATGCTCGGGCTTTGATGCAGCGCCGCAGGGGCAATTCCCCCGTTGTCGCGGCGACCGATTTGCCGATCGGCGCGGCCAGGACACCCATGCTGGTGCGGCCGCTGCAGGTGCAGGAAAGACCTGTCCACAGCTCAGAGTAATCGGAGGAGCCATGCGTCATCACAGGACCAGGGCTCGTCCGGCGAATGTGCCCGCGATTGGCTCCAAGCCGGTCGCGGGCGCGGCGGCGACCTGCCGGTCGCTCGCGCCGCGCCCGGATGAGCTTTGGGCCGGGGGGCATGGCCCGCGAGCTCATCGTAACCGCAGATCAGCGGACGCCCAGGTGGAGCCGAGCGAACGTCACGATCGGTTGCGCTTCGTCCCAGAGCCTTCCGGCCCTGCCCTCGCCTGTCCTCACCATTTGTAGGAGACGCTGGCGGTGACGCGCCGACGGTCGCCGTAGAAGCAGGACGTGGACGACGCGCAGCTTGCGACATAGATCTTGTCGGTCAGGTTGATCACGTTCAGCGCCGTCCGCCAGTTCTGCCATTCATAGTGGAGCGCGAGATCGCCGAGCACGACCGCGGGAACCTCGAGCGTGTTGGCGGTATCGGCCCAGGACGAGCCGATGTAACGTACGCCGCCGCCGAAGCCGAAGCCCGCGAGCGGTCCGTCCTTGAAGGTGTAGTCGGCCCAGCCGGACACCAGGAGTTCGGGCGTGTTGGTCGGTGTCTTGCCGACGAGCGTCGGATCGAGATCCTTGCTCACAAAGAGATTATAGGCCGTGAAGGCACCGATGAACTTCAGCTCCTTCGTGGCATTGGCCACCGCCTCGAGCTCGATGCCGCGCGAGGTCACCTCGCCAGTCTGGTTCTGCAGGAGCGGAACGCTGCCCGGCACCGTTGTCGGGACATTCTGACGGACAAGGTCGAACGCCGAAACGGTGAAATAGCCGTCGAATCCGACCGGCGCAACCTTCACGCCGATTTCGGCCTGCTTACCGGTCTCCGGCAGGAAAAGCTGGTTCGACGCATTAAGGCCGATGATTGGATTGTAGCTCGTTGAATAGGAGACGTAAGGCGAGATGCCGTTGTCGAAATTGTAGATCAACCCGGCGCGGCCGCTGAACCTGCTGTCGTCGCGGCTGGCGACGGTGGCGCCGGTGTCCCGGGCTTCCTGCGTCGTCTCGACCCAGTCATTGCGGCCGCTCAGCACCAGCGTGAAATTGCCGAGCTTCATCTGGTCCTGAACGTAAGTACCAGCCTGTTTCTGCGTGATGAGGAAGTTGCGGAACGGCGAGCCGGGTAGCGGAACCTCAGCTCCTCCGTAGGCCGGATTGAAGACGTTGATCGAGGGCACACCGAACCCGAAGGCCTGGTAATCGTCGATTTGATAGCCCCGCAGATCGACACCGAACAGCATCGTGTGCCTGACGGCGCCGGTGTTGAAACGATACTCCAGCTGGTTGTCGAGATTGGCCTGATTCGCGGTGTTTTTCGCATACCAGTTATAGCGGCCCATCGTCGCCGTGTTGATGTTGTCCCAGCCGTTGCCGACATAGCCGCGATAGGTGATGTCGACATGCGCAAAGCGCGCGTTCTGACGGAACGTCACATCGTCGGTGAGATGACGCTCGAACTGGTAGCCGAGCATCTCCTGCTCGCGCGTGAACTTATCGACACTGGGATCGCCGACGAAGAAGCTGGTCGGGATCTTGCCGAACGGCGCGCTGGTCACCGTGCCCTGATAGGGCAGGAAGTTGATGCCGCGGGTATCCTGCTTCGAGGCCGACGCCAGCACCGTGAAGGTCGTGTCGGCATCGGGCTTCCACGTGACCGACGGCGCGATGAAGTAGTTGTTGTCAGGTGTGAAGTTGACCTGCGTACCGCCGTTCTGGACCTGGCCGACCACGCGCGCGAACAGCTTGCCGTTATCAGGACTGGTCGCAACCGGACCGCCCATGTCGAAGCTGACATAGGCGTTGCCGAAGTTGTTGACGCCGGTCTCGATGTAACGGATCGGTTCGGCCGGCGGCATCTTGCTGATGACGTTGACGATGCCGCTCGGGCTCGATCCGCCATACAGCACCGCCGACGGACCGCGCAGCACCTCGACACGCTCCATGTTGGGCGTCTGCAGCTTCCAGCTCGCATAGGACGTGTAGAACAGCTGCATGCCGTCGAGGAACAGCCCAATGTCCTCGGACTTGAAGCCGCGGATCAGCCACCAATCGTTGCGCGTGTCCGTACCGAAAGTCCCTGCCCGCACGCCGGCGGTGTAGCGCAGAACCTCGTCGAGCTTGTTCGGCTTCTGGTCGCGGATCTGCTCGGCACCGATGACGGACACCGCCTGCGGCGTCTCCATGATCGGCGTGTTGGTCTTGGTGCCCGACGAGCTGCGGCCGGCGACATAGCCATTCACCGGCCCGCGCGGCGTCTCGACGAAGCCGACGTCGCGCCGTGGCTGCGGCCTGTTCGAGGCAGGGGTCTGCGCCGAGATCCGCGTCGCGCGGCGCTGAGGCGTCGCCGCGGTGCGGCGGCGCGCTTCCGGCGCCGTGACCGTCACCGGCGGAATGTTCTGCGCGCCACTCTGCGCGGAAGATTGTGCAAGCGATGCCTGAGGCATCAAAACCCAAGCGGATGCGGTCGCCAACACGGCCGACCGCAGCATTCCAAGACTGTTCAACGCGCCACCCCAAAGCTGCATGTTTCGATGCGTCATGCCGCCTGTCCCCGGAACGGCATGCGCTCGCGATGACGCTTATGTGAGGGCGCGGGAATTCCCTAATTGAATGCTTCTTAGAAGGACTCTTAGAAATGCTCCAATATTTCCGTATGTTGCTGCAACATCAGCGGGCTTCGGCGGCGATCACCGAAAGACGATCAGGCGGCCAAACGGCGCCCCAGACCAGCCCAGCGCGGCCGTGCGAATGAAACTTGCCGGCCGGGCGAGATGAAACCATTTTGCGGAACCCGCGAAACCATCCGGAAACAGACGGCGCTTAGAAGATGAGCCCGTAGACGACGGCAAAGCCGTCGGGAGGCTCAGATGAACCACTCAATTCATTCTGCTGATCGTGCGACCCACCTGAAGATCGTGGTGGTGGCGCTGGTGGCCGGCATTGCCGTGGCCGGCTTCGGGATTGCGGCCCGCACCCATGCCGATTACAGCCAGACCGCCCAGTCCACCCAGGTCATCAAGGCCGGCAAGCCGGTGGTGGTGACCAGCGCGGGCACGTCCGAGATTCGCTGAACAACCGAAAAGGTCCGGTTTGATACCAAACGGCCGCCTTCAGGCGGCCTTTTCGTTCGGTTTCACCCATGCGACGGCGCCGCGGGGGATGTTGCCTCCGCCAGGCGCGAGAGGAGCGCAAGAAGATGCCCGCCGGGCACGGCGGGTATCCGTCTTCGAGATCACTCTACCAGGTATAGCGAAGGCCGGCCTGAGTACCCGCGATCGAGGTTCCGAATCCGCCAACCCCAGGCAGCAGGGGGTCCGGCAAGGTGATGCTGCTGCCATGAACTTCGAGGTAGGACGACAGCTGCGGCGTCCAGAGCACGTTGACCTTTGCGGAACCGCGAAGACCATTGGTACCGATCACGCCGGCCGCAACGGGGACCGCACCTCCAACGGCGCCGGCGCCGCTCGCGTCGACGATCCTGTAGTACTGACCCGAGATCGACGGCTGGATCTTAAAGCCCAGCCAGTCCGTCTCGAAGCCGGCGCGCATGCCACCGTGAAATTCGGTTGAATCGCCCGTCTTGCTGCCGAAATTGGCGGTATAGCCCTCCGAATAGGTTACGCCGACCGTCGGCTCGAACCACACGGTATAGGGGAAGTCGAACCGGTATTGGCCGTTCCAGGTATAGGCGATGCCGCTGCCGTCCGCGGTCGCGGCAAGGGGAAGATTGGATGTGCTGCGAGTCCAGCTCGCGAGCGCGGTGAAGTCAGTCGAGAAACCGCCGTTGAGATACGACAGGGTGCCGGAAGTCGATGGAATTGAACCGTCGGTAGTCAGTCCGCCATTCGTGAAGGTGTGCGCCCACGAGTGCGAGCCAGTCCCGATGAAGGTCAGCGCGTCGGTTGCAGTGAAGATACCGATCTTGGTCACATCGACTGCGCCGGTCACCGTCGCAACGCTGACCTGGACCCCGCTCGATTGCGCACTGTCGCCACTGCCGACGAGGTTCGCGCCGTAAAGCCAGGTCGCCGGGGGCGGCGCTGCAAGTGCCGGAGCCTTGGCGTAGGCCAGGGCACCGAACGGATTGCTGACACCCCTTGCGGCGAACGGATCACGACGGTCGAAATCCGACTCCTCGCCGCTGAAGCGCAGCATTCCAGGAGGAGTAACGACCCTGCGATGCTGAATCTGGTCGCGGACGTTCTGGATGATGTTCTGAACGGTGTTGTTGATGACTTGCTGCGGAACATTGACCTCCTGTGCGGAGACCGGTCGCGTCGCAAACAGACTAAGCAAAAAAGGTACGGCCACGACAAAGCCGCGGCGGAAAATTCCTGCCCTCATAGTATTCGATCAGCCCCCTGCTGGTTCAGCCCCGAGCCTTGGCGGGAGGTAAATTCCCGCAAGCTTCAGGCGCCGAATTTATTTGCAAAGCACCCGCGGCGTCTTCACCTGATTGGCTGAATTGGGGGTTCGGCTCCATCAAGCGCGCCCAGCTGATGCTCATTTGCAACACTTTCCCAGGCCGCGCTGCACGCCGAGCAACACGCCCAGATACGAGAAGCAACCCAACGCAGGGCGCGCGCCGATATCCCACTACTCCACCGTCGAGCGGTTTCGCTTCTTCGTGGCACCACGCTGCGTTGCCGTCTTGCTCAGCTCCGGACTTTTCTTAGGCTTGCCTGCTTCCCGTGCCCGGATGTGCCGCCGCACGTCCTCTCGAACGTTCTGGATGATGGAGTCGCGTGACGACTCGGCCGGATCATTGCAGCGGGCCACGCTGCACAAAGCGACGAGCAGCGGCAGGGCCAAAATCGGCGCACGGGCGAACTTGACTGTCCTGGTCATCCGCAGTCTCCGAAGATGTCGCCGGCCTCGGCCGCCTGCGCCATCAACACCAGCGCAGCGCGACTGGTTTCACCGCTCGCGATGTGCAGCCTCTTGGTCGAAGCATCGCCACTCCCGGTTCACGAAATCCTGAACACGGAGGCCTTTGATGTCGTCATCCAGCATCCCTTGATGTAGAATCCACGAACAAGCCGCCTTAGCCCGTTTCTGCGATTTTTCATTTTCTGAGTTTCTGCCGATGCCTGCCCATTTGGGGATTTTCGTTCTCGCAAGCTCGCGTCCCGTCTTCATGTTGCAGGATCTGGCACGCCGGATCGCCGTTCTCAGCTGCGTAGCATTGTCGATGCTCGTTTCGACAATACTGCAGGCGACCGCCGGAGACAGGATCGCGCTCGTTGTCGGCAACAGCAACTATCGCAAGGTCCCAAAACTCATCAACCCGGCCAACGACGCCGCCGACATGGCGACGTCGCTGGGTCGTCTGGGATATTCCGTCAGACACCTCGCCGACCTCGACTACAATCATTTCCGGCAGGCCCTCATCGAATTCGGCAATGCGGCGAAGACGGCCGACAAGGCGGTGATCTTCTTCGCAGGCCATGGCGTCGAAATGGACGGAAAGAACTGGCTGATTCCGGTCGATGCCGAAATCAAGTCCGAGATCGATGTCTATGCCGAGGCGATCAATCTCGAGACCCTGATCGATATCTCCGTGATGCCGAAGATCATCGGCCTCGTGGTTCTCGACGCCTGCCGCAACGACCCGTTCGAAACGACGAAGGTCGCCGCCGCGGGACGCGCGCTGTCGTCGCGGCCATCCAAGGCGGCCGCGCCAGTGTCCGGCACACCCCGTTCCCCGACGCCTTTCGCGGCCGACACGCGCGGTCTTGCCCCTGTCGAGGTGAGCGACAACGTGCTCGTTGCCTTTGCGGCCGCTGCCGGCACGACGGCGAGCGACGGGGCCGGGCGGAATAGCCCCTACTCCGGCTCGCTCCTGCGCCATGTCGAAACGCCGCAACTCGAGATCAACTATCTCTTCCGGATCGTGCACGACGAAGTCTGGAAGGAGACCGGGACACAAGAGCCGGCAATCTACGGGACGCTGCCGAAGGGCGACATCTATCTCAACGGCGACGCTGTCGTCGCAAACGGCGATGGTGGAGCAGATGCCGAGCAGCTCGCCTGGGAGTTCGTCCGCTCGACCAACGAGATCGCGACCTTGCGCCGTTTCGCCCAGCAATTCCCGGCGAGCGCGCATACGGCCGAGATCGACCAGCGCATTGCGCAGTTGCAGACGGCTGAAACGAACGCCTGGAAGATCGTCGAGCGACAGAAGTCGCTCGCGGCCTACCGCGCCTATCTGGATCTCTATCCGTTTGGCCAGCATGTCGAGAGCGCCCGGGTCGCGCTGGCTTCGCTCGAGAAATCGGCTAAGCCGGGCCAAGCCACCGGGCAGATCGACATGCCCGGTCCGCCACCGGCGAGCTATCAGCTCGCCTCGGCCGAGACGACCACCGGCAATTCGGAGGCAGTCGAGAAGGCATGGGACGTCCTGAAGGAATCACGCGATAAGAGCGTGGTTGGCCGGTTTGCCGAGCGCTATCCGAGCTCGCGCCATAACCGCCTGCCGCCGGGCAGCGACCTTGCCCTGCGACCGGTCAATTCCACCGAACTGATGCTGCAATCAGCGCACGATAGCGACGTGAACGCCTGCTTCGACGGCGATTCCGGGGCGTGCGCCAGATCGATCAAAAAATACCCCGACTACGTCCAGCTTCAATTCCAGCTTTGCCGGACCAAGGGCAACCCCAAGGGATGCATGATCAACGCGGTGAACGAGGCGCGCAGGCGCGGGCTCCTGGTTTCCGCCTACACCCGCTCGGAAGAGGAAAAGGTTCGCAATCGCGAATATCGGCGAGTGGTTGCACGCGTGAACCAGAATGTCGGCAATGTGGTCAGCGGCGTCGTCAGCAACGTCGTCGGCAACGTTGTCAGCAATGCCGTTTCGACTGCGGTCAGCAATGCCGCGTCGAGCGCAGCAAGCCGGGCGGCATCGCAGGCGGCATCAGCCGCAGCGTCGAGCGCTGCCAGCCGATCAGCCTCGAGCGCTGCATCAAGCGCGGCCAGCAGAGCGGCCTCGACTGCCGCTTCGAATGCCGCGAGCCGCGTCACCATTCCATCGGACATCCGCCTCAAGGAGGACATTACGGCACTCGGCTGGACCGATACTGGCCTCCGCCTCTACCGCTATCGATACAGGGGCGATGCGAGGTTCTATGTCGGCGTGATGGCGCAGGAGGTCGCGCGGCAGACTCCCGCGGCGGTGTCGTCTGGAGTGGACGGGTTTCTGCGCGTCGACTATGGTCTGCTCGGCCTCGATTTTCTCACCGACCGCGACTGGATGAGGCGGCAGCTCCGTTCGGGCATCGACTAAGGGACGCGACTCCAACTTGCGCTGGCTGGCACTGTTCATTGCCATCGGGCTTCTCTTCGACGCCGAAGCAGAAGCTTCCAACCGCCGTGTCGCCTTGGTCATTGGAAACGCGAGCTACGCGAACGCGCCGCCGCTCGGCTCTCCCGTCAATGATGCCGAGGACATTGCCGCGGGTCTCGCCGGCCTCGGCTTCGACGTCGATCTGCGCAAGAACACGACCCTCGACGATCTGCACGCGAGGCTCGTCGCCTTCACCGAGAAGTCCGCCGCTGCGGACATCGCGGTCTTCTATTTTGCCGGATACAGTGCAGCTGCCGGTGTCGGCAGTTACCTGATCCCCGTGGATGCGCATCTTGCGACACCTGAGTCGGCCAACGCAGAGACCGTTCCCCTGGCTGCGGTGACCGCTGCCGCAGGGCGGGCTCGCAGGCTGGGTCTGGTGATCCTGGATGCCATGCGGGAGAACCCGTTCCCTGCCATACCGAATGGCCGCCGCAGCAGCTCTTCCCTGACCTCAGGCGGAAGCGCACCGATCCGTAACACGCTCGTGTTCTTTCCAGCGGAGCCGGGGCGGACCGCGGAAGAAGGCGAAGGCCGCAACAGCCCTTTCGCTGCGGCGCTGCTGAAATACCTCCGGCAGGCCGACCTCGAGATCAACTTCGTCTTTCGCAACGTTCGCGACGAGGTTCGGCAGGCAACGCACCGGAAGCAGACGCCCTACATGTATGGTCAGCTTTCCAAGGACAAGGTCTATCTCCATCCCGTCAAGCAAGTCGTCCAGGACGATACCGCCGTCATACAGCACTGCGACAACGCCGTTGCCGGGCTCGCGGATTTGAGGGGACACGTCGACCAAGGCGAGACGCGCGACAATCTAAAGGCGGCGAGCGCGGTTGCGGCGTGCGCGGAGGCGGTCAAGCGGTGGCCAGGGGCGGACCGCCTGCACTACCAGCTCGGGCGTTCATTCTTCGCCATGCGCGATTACGGAGGAGCGGTGGCGAGCTACAAGGCGGCATCCGAGCTCGGCAACGCACGTGCGCTCTACGAGCTCGGATTGATGTACGAGAACGGCAACGGCGTCGAGAAAGATCCCGCCCGCTCGCGCTTCTACTATGAGATGGCCGCCGAGAAGAAGATTGCGCCAGCACTCGTCAGCCTCGGCCTACAGCAGGAGCGTGGAATCGGCGCGGCCAGCGATCCCGCAAAGGCCTATGCGTTGTACCAGCGGGCCGCCGAGCTCGGCGATGCGACGGCCATCAACAGGATGGGGGAGCTTGCCGAGAAGGGACTGGGAGCCAGGCGAGACCTGAAGTTGGCTCGGGCGCTGTACCAGAGGGGCGCCGCGATGGGCGGACTCGAAGCTCTGGTCAATCTCGCCCGGTGCAACGCCAACGGAATCGGCGGCCGACGGGACCTTGCCGCGGCCAAGCGGCTCCTGGCCAAGGCAGCGCAGGCCGGCAGCACCGACGCACGGCGCATCCTCGCGCATATCGAGGAGTCCAAGCCGAAATAGACGAATTCTGGCGGGGAGGAAGCGATCGGGATGAAACGGCAGTCCAAGCGGCGCTTTTGGCCGAGACAGCAACTATTTGATCTATTTGCCAAAAATGGCGCGAGAGACGGGGCTCGAACCCGCGACCTCCGGCGTGACAGGCCGGCGCTCTAACCAACTGAGCTACTCCCGCGTGACACGCAATGTCTGCGGAACGAGGGGGGACTTAAAGGCCCGATCTGGTGAAGTCAAGGATGTTGCATCCACAGCTCAAACCAGCGGATTCCACTGCTGGCACACACGAACGCGGCCCTCGGTAATGCCGGCGGCGTAGTCAGTCCGGTCCCGAATCGTCTACGCCTCCGGGAACTTGCGGGTCAGGGGCCATCTCCCTCTGGACGACCTGCAAGATCGAGGAGGCCAGACATGGCTAAGAAGGATCCGGCTAAGAAGGATTCGGCGAAGAAGGCGGCCGCGCCCGCCACGATCACGCTCAAGCACCTCGCCGCCGACATTGCCGAGCGCCAGGATGTCTCCAAAAAGCATGCCGAGGCCGTCCTGACCGACATGGTCGATCTGATCACCAAGCACCTCAAGAAGGGCGACCGGGTCCGCATCGTCGGCCTCGGCATCCTCCAGGTCCGCAAGCGCGCCGCCCGCACCGGCCGTAATCCTTCCACCGGCGAAGCGATCCATATCAAGGCCACCAGGAAGGTCGCGTTCCGCCCGGTGAAGGAGCTGAAGGAGGCGATCTGAGGCCCTAAAGCGTGACCCAGAGCCCGTTGCGGCCGCATCACGGCCCGCTTTTCTGATATACCGCCAGCTTCAAGAACACCCGGCGGTTTGACCAGAATGTCCTCCCTCTCCTTTTCGCATACCGTGACCGAGCGCTTCCTGCGCTACGTCACCATCGACACCCAGTCCGATCCGGCATCCCCCAGCTCGCCGTCGACCGAGAAGCAGAAGGATCTCGGCCGCGTGCTCGCTGCCGAGCTGAAGGCCATGGGCGTTGTGGACGCGCATCTCGACGATTACGGCTACGTCTACGGAACGATCCCGGCCAACACCGACAAGAAGGTGCCGGTGATCTGCTTCTGCTCGCACATGGACACCTCGCCCGACGTCACCGGCAAGGACGTCAAGCCGCAAATCGTGAAGAACTATCGCGGCGGCGACATCGTCCTGCCCGGCGACACCAGCCAGGTGATCCGCTTCAATGAGCACCCTGCGCTGAAGAACCAGATCGGCAACGACATCATCACCACCGACGGCACGACGCTATTAGGCGCCGACAACAAGGCCGGCGTCGCCGAGATCATGGATGCCGCGCATTTCTTCATCAACAATCCCGACGTGAAGCACGGCACCATCAAGATCCTGTTCACGCCGGACGAGGAGATCGGCCGCGGCGTCGACAATGTCGACCTGAACAAGCTGGGTGCCGATTTCGGCTACACCATGGACGGCGAGAGCGCCGGCTGCGTCGAGGACGAGACCTTCTCGGCCGACGGCGCCACCATCACCATCAACGGCGTCAGCGCCCATCCCGGCTACGCCAAGGGCAAAATGGAGCACGCCATCAAGATCGCCGCGGCCATCGTCGAGCGTCTGCCGAAGGAGGGCTGCTCGCCCGAGACCACCTCGGGCAAGCAGGGTTTTCTGCATCCGATCGGCATCGACGGCGCGCTCGAACAGGCGACGCTCTCCTTCATCGTCCGCGACTTCACCGAGGAGGGGCTAAAGGAGAAGGAGGCGCTGCTCGAGGGCATCGTCAAGGACGTCATGAAGGATTATCCGCGCTCGACCTACACGTTCGAGGTCAAGGAGCAGTACCGCAACATGAAGCAGGTGATCGACCGTCACCCGCACGTGCTCGAATACGCCATCGAGGCGATCCGCCGCGCCGGCCTGCGCCCGATGCGCACCGCGATCCGCGGCGGCACCGACGGCTCGCGCCTGTCCTTCATGGGCCTGCCCTGCCCCAACATCTTCGCCGGCGAGCACGCGTTCCATTCGCGGCTCGAATGGGTTAGCCGGCAGGACATGGAAAAGGCGGTGCAGACCATCGTGCATCTGGCGATGATCTGGGAAGAGAAGGCCTGACGCTTCCTGCAGACGTCGACGATGGCCGGGCTTGCGCCCGGCCATTTCCATTAGGTTTAAGAGCCTACGGCACCGGCATTGCGCGCGGATTGCGATGGAAGCGGTTGGCGCTCGCCATCCAGTTCGGCAGCGGTGCGCCATCACGATGCCGGCCGCCGGCAACTGCTGCAGCCCAGGCCACCGCGGCGCCGATCAGGGTCGCGGCTGCGACCGAGAACGCCACGATGATCGAGTTGCGTCGCGCGCGGTCGATGGCGGTCTTCGCATCTGCGATCAGCGTATTGACTCGCCGCTCGGCGTCAGGTGCGGCGAGGCCCGTCACCGCCGCAACCTGCTGCACGAGGTAAGCCCGGTCATCGGTGCTGACGCCGCTGTGGCTGGACGACGTCATCAGAATGCGTCCGGCTTCGGCGCGCGCTTCCCTCAGGTCGGTGTTCGGAGCGCGGCGCGGCGCGCGGAACAACTTGTCGAGCTCATAGCTCAACAAGGGCTCGGCCGCCGAGGTGTTGCTCGCCGAACTGCGCATCGGCGAACGGTCGATCGCGGCAGCGCCGAGAAGCGCCAGCAGCGCGGCGCCGGCCAAGACTGCCAGCGCCCAGGCGGTCAACCCGTGAAGCCCGTCCCGCCGCTCGCCGTCATCCTCAATCGTTGCGAGCGCGGGCTCGGACCGGGTGGTCCGGCCGGCCACGTAGCCGCCAAAGCCAAAACTGACGATCGCCTGGATGATCAGATAGAGCCCAGACAGCAGCGCCAGCGCTGCCGATGCATCGCGCCAGCTCGGCGAGGCCGAACTGACACCGAGGCCGACCGCGACACCAAAACCGATCAGGATGAACGACATTGCGCTCGCAGCAAGAGCGCCGGCAAACACCGAGCTCCACTGGATGGTTCGAGGCGCCTCAACGGCCAGGCCGCCTTCCATGACCTCTTCCCGCATCAGAGTTTCGACCGTCATCGCGGCGCTCTCAGCGCAGGCCGAAGAACGACAGGATCGCCATGATGACGACGATCAAGCCGATCAGATAAATCAGTCCGTCCATGTCCGTCCTCCTCAGTTTCTTCTCTCGCTAATCGCGAGGTATGAGGAACGTTCCAAATTGGACAGTTCGTATGGAACGAACTTGGATGATGCGGGTTGTCTGTCCAAGTCCTAGGGATAGAGATTGTGAGCACATGAGGCCTCAGCCGGCTCGTCCGGCTGGGGCCTTTCCGCGTTGCGGCCGGCAGGTCTCCCCTGTCGTATGTTAACGACGCCGCGGCCGGGATCATCAATGATGCGATCGGGGCGGAACCTCCGGATCAGGGGTGGCGCGTGGACCGAAGAACGGCGTGCCTGCATCAGGCGAATGCATTCCGGGAGAAGGCCCTCGCCGATCCCGAGCACCACGACCAATGGATCGACGAAGCCATCAAATGGCTGGAACGGGCGATGGAAGCGAGCTGTCGGGCGGTCATCACCATGGAAGGTGACGATGGCAGCGAAGCTCCGGCCCGCACGATCGAAACCATGGCGCCACATCGGCCCGTCATTGTCCGCCAGTGAGAGGCGCTGGCAGCGCATGCACTGCTGCGGCAATTGTTCCAGGGACGTAACAATGTTGCGGGTCGACACTGTTCCCGCACCCATGCTAGGGCGGGCACAGACCGCAACCAGAGTGAACTCGTGCTCGCAAACCGTCAGCCCTCAGGATCCCGCCGCTCGCGTTTTCCGCGCGGGCTGCTGTCCGTGCTGATCGCGGCGGTCTATCTGCTCGCGGGCGCTCTGCACGGCGCGCACGACATCGACGTCACCACGCCCCGCGGCGGTTCGGAGATCGCCGCGGTCCTCGATGGCGCCTCCGGCCATGGCGACCACAAGACCATCGGCGGACATCATTGCCACGGCTGCTTTTCGCTGACCGTGGCACAGCCGGCACCATCGACCGCGGCGATCGCGCTCGTGTCGGCACCGAGCCCGCAACAGGGCCCCCGCCTCGCCGGAATTGTGCCCGATACCGACTCTCCCCCTCCCAGACCTATTGCCTGAACGGATTGGTCGGGCGCGGCGCGCCCATTAGGTTCATCCTTCACAGGTCGATTTCATGTTTTGCAGGGGAATGGCCGCGCGCCTCGCGTGCGCGGCAGCGTGTCTGATTGCAGCATCGGCGCTTGCACCGGCTCACGCCCAGACTTTAACGATGAGAAGCGCGCTGTCGCGCGCGCTGGCGGCGAGCCCGCGCCTGACGGCAGCCGAGCGCGACGTCGGCATCGCCACGGGCCAGCGTATCCAGGCGGGCGCCCTGCTCAATCCGGAACTGTCCTACGAACAGGACGATTCATTCGGCTCCGGCAGATATCGCGGAACGCGCTCGGCGGAGACCACGCTCCAGATCAGCCAGGCCTTCGAGCTGTTCGGCAAGCGCGAGGCGCGGATTGCCGCAGGCGCAGCCGGCGTCGAGGTCGCCGCGATCCAGCGCCAGGCGATCAGGCTGGAGGTGCTGTCGGAGACCGCGATCGCCTTTCTCAGTGTGCTCGGCGCGCAGCGGCGCATCCAGATCCTCGACGAGCAGATCGCCGCGATCGACCGCCTGACGCCGCTTCTGCGCCGCCGTGTCGAGGCCGGTGCCTCCTCGCCGGCGGAGACCGGCCGCGCCGAGGTCGCCTCCGCCCTGGTGAAGGCGGACCGCGAGCGCTTCAAGGCGACGCTGGCGAGCGCCCGGCGCGAGCTTGCGGTGCTGATGGGCGATCCCGCCGCCAAATTCGGCGAGGTGTCCGGTCGGCTCGACACCACCGGGCGGCCGCCGGCGTTCCAGGCCGTGGTTGCCGCCATCGACGCCAATCCGCAGCTGGTGCGCTGGACCGCAGTCTACGCCCAGCGCAATGCCGAGCTGCTACTGGCGCGGCTCAGGCCCTATCCGGACGTGCGGATCGCGGCCGGCTGGCGCCACTTCAACGAAACGGGCGACGATGCGGCGCGGCTGACCGTCTCCGTGCCGATCCCCGTGTTCGACCAGAACCAGGGCAACATCCTCTCGGCCCAGGAAAGCCTCGCCAAGACCAAAGCCGAGCGCGAGGCCAACCGCAACGCGCTGATCGTGATCGCCGGCCGCGCCTATGACTCGCTGCAAGGCTCGCTGCGCGAGCTCGCGGTGCTGGGCGAGACCGCAATTCCCAAGGCCGTCGAAGCGTCCGAGGCGATTTCGCAAGGCTATGGCCAGGGCCGCTTCACCCTGCTCGAAGTGCTGGACGCGCAGGCCAGCGTCACCCAGGCGCGGCTGCGCGAGCAGGAGGCGCTGCAGAATTTCCACGCCGGCGTGGCCATCATCGAAGGCCTTGTCGGCAATCCCTTTACGCTGGCCCGGGAGAGCGCGCGATGAAGACGTCCTCCACCATCCTTGTAGCCATCGTCGCCGCCGCGCTAGGCGCTTACGGCTATTCCCTGCTCGCAGCGGACAAGCTCGCGCACACCGATCATGGCGAGCACGCCGAGCATTCCGAACACAAGAAGCCGAGCGACCATGTCGAGCAGGACGAGCACGGCGCCGACCGCATCCGCATCTCCGACGTCAAGCTGGCGGCCGCGGGCGTCACGCTGGCGGAAGCCGCCAGCGCCACGCTGACCGACACGCTCGCCTTCAACGGCATCCTGCGCGCCAACCAGGAAGCCGTGGTGCAGGTGACGCCGCGCTTTCCGGGCCTCGCCAAATCCATCCAGAAGCGCATCGGCGACAGGGTCGGCAAGGACGATCTGCTCGCCGCGATCGAAAGCAATCAGAGCCTCACCGTCTACGAGCTGAAGGCGCCGATTGCCGGCACCATCATCGAGCGGCAGATCTCGCTCGGCGAATACGCCTCCGAGCAGAAGCCGGCCTTCGTGGTCGCCGACCTCTCCACGATCTGGGTCGACCTGTCGATCTACCGCCAGGACCTCCGCCGCGTCCGCCTCAACGACGAGGTCCTGATCGATCCCGACGACGGCCGCGGCGAGATCAAGGGCACGATCTCCTACATGGCACCGATCGGCTCGAGCGAGACCCAGACCGCGTTGGCGCGCGTGGTGCTGCCAAATCCGGACGGACGGCTGCGGCCCGGCCTGTTCGTCACGGCGCGGCTGATCCTCGCAGCGCGCAATGTCGCGGTTGCCGTGCGCCGCAGCGCGATCCAGACGCTGGAGAACAAGACCATCGTGTTCGTGCGCGAGGACGGCGACAAGATCGAGGCGCGCCCGGTCGAAACAGGCGATTCCGATCCGCGCCATGTCGAGATCAAGGCCGGGCTTTCGGCCGGCGAGCATTACGTCGCGGAGAACAGCTTCGTCGTGAAGGCGGAGATGGGCAAGGGTGAGGCCGAGCATGATTGAGCGTCTCATCGCCGTCTCGCTGCAGCAGCGCTGGCTGGTCCTCGTCCTCGCGCTCGGCGCCGTCGCCTTTGGCGCCTGGAATTTCCAGCGCCTGCCAATCGACGCCGTGCCTGATATCACCAACGTCCAGGTCCAGATCAACACGCGCGCCCCCGGCTATTCGCCGCTCGAGACCGAGCAGCGCATCACCTTCCCGGTCGAGACTTCGATGGGCGGCCTGCCCAAGCTCGACTACACCCGCTCGCTGTCGCGCTACGGACTCAGCCAGGTCACGGTCGTCTTCAAGGACGGCACCGACATCTACTTCGCCCGGCAGCTCGTCGGCGAGCGCATCCAGCAGGTGAAAGACCAGCTGCCGGCGGGTGTCGAGGTCGCGATGAGTCCCATCTCGACCGGCCTCGGCGAAATCTTCATGTACACCGTCGAGGCCAAGGCGGGCGCGAAGACGCAGGGCGACCGCGACTATTCGCTGACCGACTTGCGCACCGTGCAGGACTGGATCATCCGACCGCAGCTTCGCAACGTGCCGGGCGTGATCGAAGTCAACACGATCGGCGGCTTCGAGCGGCAATTCCACGTGCTGCCGGATCCCGGCAAGCTGATGGCCTACCGGCTCGGCTTCCGCGACGTGATGACCGCGCTCGCCGCCAACAACGCCAATGTCGGGGCCGGCTATATCGAGCGCAACGGCGAGCAATATCTGGTTCGCTCGCCGGGCCAGGTCGGCACTGTCAGCGAAATCCAGGACATCGTCATCGGCTCGCGCGGCGGCAATCCGGTCAGGATCAGGGACGTCGCTGCTGTCACCGAGGGGCGCGATTTGCGCACGGGCGCTGCGACCTGGAACGGCGAGGAGACCGTGCTCGGCACCGCCATGCTGCTGATCGGCGAGAACAGCCGTACCGTGGCCCGCCGCGTCGCAGCCCGTCTGGAGGACATCGCCAAATCGCTGCCCGAGGGCGTCGTGACGCGGACCGTCTACGACCGCACCGATCTCGTCGAAGCCACCATCCGCACCGTCCGGAACAACCTGCTGGAAGGCGCGGCGCTGGTGGTCGCCGTGCTGTTCCTGATCCTCGGCAACTTCCGCGCCGCGCTGGTCACGGCCTGCGTCATTCCGCTGTCCATGGCGTTGACGATCACCGGCATGGTCGAGACCAAGGTCAGCGCCAACCTGATGAGCTTGGGGGCGATCGACTTCGGCATCATCGTCGACGGCGCCGTGATCATCGTCGAGAACTGCCTGCGCATGCTGGCGGTGGCTCAGCGCGAGAAAGGCGGGCTGCTGACGACGCCCGAACGGCTGCGCGCGATCCTGCGCGGGTCGAGCGAGGTGATCAAGCCGAGCCTGTTCGGAACGCTGATCATCGCCGTGGTCTATTTGCCCGTGCTGACGCTGACCGGCGTCGAGGGCAAGATGTTCACGCCGATGGCGCTGACGGTGCTGATGGCGCTGGGCGCGGCCGTGCTGTTCTCCATCACCTTCGTGCCGGCGGCCGTCGCCATCTTCGTCACCGGGAAGGTGTCCGAGCACGAAAACCTGTTCATGCGCGCGGCGAAGCGCGCCTACCTCCCCCTGCTCCGCTTTGCCATCGATAACCGGCTCGCCGTCGCCCTGTCCGCCGTGCTCATCGTGACCGCGAGCGGCATCGCCGCCTCGCGCATGGGCGGCGAGTTCATTCCGAGTCTCGACGAAGGCGACGTCGCGCTGGCCTCGATCCGGATTCCAGGTACCAGCCTCACGCAGTCGCTGGACCTGCAGAAGGCGCTGGAAAAGCGCATCATGCAGATTCCGGAGGTGAAGGAGTTCTTCACCCGCATCGGCACCGCGGAGATCGCCACCGACCCGATGTCGCCGGCGCAGACCGATGGCTACGTCATGCTGAAGCCGCGCGCCGAATGGCCCGATCCGGGCAAGTCGAAATCGGAGGTGGTCGAGGCCATCGAGCATGCTGCAGACGAGATTCCCGGCAGCGCCTACGAAATCTCCCAGCCGATCCAGTTCCGCGTCAACGAGCTGATCTCCGGCGTCCGCACCGATGTCGGCGTCAAGATCTTCGGCGACGATCTCGACATCCTGCAAGGCGCCGCCAAGCAGGTGGAGGCCGCGATCCGCGGCATCCGCGGCGCCAGCGACGTCAAGATCGAGCAGGTCTCCGGCTTGCCGATCCTCACCGTCCGCCTCGATCGCCAGGCGCTTGCCCGCTACGGCCTCAGCGCCGCCGAGGTGCAGGGCATCGTCGAGATCGCGGTCGGCGGCAAGTCGGCCGGCAAGCTGTTCGAAGGCGATCGCCGCTTCGACATCGTGGTGCGCCTGCCGGAGCACCTGCGCGGCAATCTCGAGGCGATCCGGGCGATCCCGATCCCACTGCCGCCCGCCGAGGAGGCGGCAACCGGCAGCGCCGTTCGAACGGCGCTGGCCAGCTCTCCCCTCGCCCAGATGCGCTACGTGCCGTTGTCGTCGGTCGCCACCGTCGATGCGACGCCGGGGCCGAACCAGATCAGCCGCGAGAACGGCAAGCGGCGCATCGTCGTCACGGCCAATGTCCGTGCGCGCGACCTCGGCTCTTTCGTCGCGGAGGCCGAGGCGGCCGTTGCCGAGAAAGTCAAGCTGCCGCCGGGTTACTGGATCGGCTGGGGCGGCCAGTTCGAGCAGCTGGTCTCGGCCACCAAGCGGCTGACGATCGTGGTTCCGGTGGCGCTGCTCTTGGTGTTCCTGCTGCTGTTCATGGGCATGGGATCGGCGGCGGATGCGGCGCTGGTGTTCTCCGGCGTGCCGCTGGCGCTGACCGGCGGCGTCGCGGCGCTGCTGCTGCGCGACATTCCGCTATCCATCAGCGCCGGCGTCGGCTTCATCGCGCTATCCGGCGTTGCCGTTCTCAATGGCCTCGTCATCATCGCCTTCATCGAGCGTCTGCGCAGCGAGGGACGCTCGGTCGCGGAGGCCGTGCGCGAAGGCGCGCTGACACGGCTGCGCCCGGTGTTGATGACGGCGCTCGTCGCCTCGCTCGGGTTCGTGCCGATGGCGCTCGCCACCGGCGCCGGGGCCGAGGTGCAGCGGCCGCTCGCAACCGTGGTGATCGGCGGCATTCTCTCCTCGACCGTCCTGACGCTGCTGGTGCTGCCGGCGCTCTACGTGCTGTTCCGCCGTGACGTGGCAGATGAAACGCTTACAATGGCCCCTGATTTGGCGGCGTCTGCGGAGCGCTAGATTTGGGCAGCCACGACCACCACGATCATCACGACCATGATCATGCGGGCCACTCGCATGCGCATGGCCATACACACGATCATGGTCACAGGCACGGCCATGTCCACGCGCCCGCCAGTTTCGGCAAGGCGTTCGCGCTCGGCATTACGCTCAACACCGCGCTCGTCGTGGCCGAGGCGGTTTACGGCTATATCGGCAACTCCACCGCGCTGCTCGCCGATGCCGGCCATAATTTGTCGGACGTGCTCGGCCTCGTCATCGCCTGGGGCGCCTCGATCGCAGCCCGCCGCGCGCCCAAAGGCCGCTTCACCTACGGCTTTCGCGCCTCCACCATCCTGGCGGCGCTGGCCAATGCGGTGTTCCTGCTGGTCGCGACCGGCGCGATCGGCTGGGAGGCGATCCTGCGCCTGCGCGAGCCGGAGCCGGTCGCAGGCGTCACCGTGATGGTGGTCGCCGGCATCGGCATCCTCATCAATGGTTTTACCGCCCTGCTGTTCGCTGGCGGACGCAAGGACGACATCAACATCGAAGGCGCGTATCTGCACATGGCCGCCGACGCCGCGGTCTCGCTCGGCGTCGTGGTCTCGGCCGCGCTGATCATCTGGACCGGCTGGCTCTGGCTCGATCCCATCACCAGCCTCATCATCTGCGCCACCATCCTCTGGAGCACGACCAGCCTCTTGCGCGGCTCCATCGACATGTCGATGGCGGCCGCGCCCAAGGGCACCGACCTCGCCGCAATCAGGGCGTTCCTGCTGGCGCGACCGGGCGTCTCGGCGATTCACGATCTCCACGTCTGGCCAATCTCGACCACCGAGACGGCGCTGACCTGCCACCTCGTGATGCCCGCAGGCAGCGACGACGCATTCCTGATGCAGACGACGGAGCTCCTCAAGACATCCTTCCGCATCGGCCATACCACGCTCCAGGTCGAGACGCATCCCGACAACGGCTGCGCGCTCGCGCCGGATGATGTGGTGTGAGGCGACTCTGCCTCCGCATCGTCATTGCGAGGAGCCGTTGCGACGAAGCAATCTAGATTGTCTCCGGAGGGATTCTGGATTGCTTCGCTTCGCTCGCAATGACGGTGGAGAGCGCTGCGCCCTACCCCGCCTTCGCCGTCACGATCCAGATCGCGCCCTGGAGCGCCACGCTCTGCTCCTTCAGGAACGGCGCGAGCGCCTCGCGGATCGAAGCCTTGGCAGCTTCATAAGTCTCGGGCGGATGGCCCTGGAGTGCGCGGCTGGCGGGACCGATCTGGAGAGAGCCGTCGACGGCGGCCTCGAGCCCGCCGCCGATAGCAATGTCCATCGCCAGATTGTGCGGCTCCATCGCGACGTCCGCGAATCCTGCGCCTTTCAGGATGCGCATGACGCGCTCTTCCGAAGCAAAGGCGAACGGGCCCGGCTCCTCCGGCCCAACCGGCGGCATCTTGGGCACGTGCTTGTAGACCGCCATCAGCGGCGTCATCGCCCACGGATTTTCCTTCGGCTCCCGCCAGCAGGCGAAGGCGAGCCGGCCGGCCGGCTTCAGCGCGCGACGCAGATTGGCGAAGGACGCGATCGGATCGGCAAAGAACATCACGCCGAAGCGTGAAGCGAGCAGATCGAAGCTCGCCGGTTCGAACGGATAAACGGTCGCATCCGCCAGCACGAAGTCGAGCGGCAGGCCCTTCGGCGCGAGCGCCCGCGCCTGCGCCAGCATCGGCTCGGAGACGTCGAGGCCAAGCGCGAAGCCATCGGGCGCCACCGCCTTTGCGAAGGCAAACGTCGTCGCGCCGGAGCCGCAGCCGACATCCAGAACGCGCTCGCCCGGCTTCGGCTTGGCGCGGTCGATCAACACGTCGGCAATAGGGCCGAGCAGTTTCTCCTGCGCCGCGTGGCGATCGGCCCAGCGCTGCCCGCTCGGCCCGTTCCAATAGGCGATCTGGTCGGCGTTCTCTGCGTACCCGGCGGGTCGTTCCATTCAAGGCTCCATCATCTATTCTTGCCCTATCATAGAAGCCTGTTCGGTCGAAAAGCGGGCGCCCTAACGTCAGGCACGTGTGAGAGCGCTTTGGAGGTCGCGCGACGGATTGCCGCGTCGGCGCGTACCGGCCCGTCCGGGCCGCGTCCGATCAGAGACTGACTTTCGGAAAACTGTCGATGTCCGCAGCACTGGACTGCACGCGTCGAACCGTCAGAACCCTCTGCTAGCAAAGAGGTTCTTCTGGACGCCATCCGGTCCCTTCGAAGGGCCAAGGCGCGCACCCTCTGCTCCCACGAGACCGACACCAGAAATGCGGTGTCGCGAAAAGCCCGGCTCGCGGCTGGATATGCACAGGCGAGCCGCACACTTTCCGCGATTGTAGCCTTCCTGCAACAGCATTCTGAATCAAACTTCGTATGTTTGTCCCGAGGAGTCGATTGTGGCTTGGCGAGGGGTCGCTTGGCCGCGGTCTGGTGGAATGGGAATGTTTGGAATGAAGCAGGTTGCGCCCGCCCTCGTGGCATTGGTGACGTTTTCCGGATCAGCATTGGCAGCCGACCTTCCGCGCAAATACGCCAAGCCACCGGCTGTCGCCGCAGCTTTCGTCAACTGGACCGGCTGCTATGTCGCGGGCGGCGGCGGCTACGGCATGTGGAATCAGGAAAATTCGACTTTTGTCGACGGTCCGCCCCGCTTTCAGAATGCCGATACGATCACCACCGGTGGCCGCGGGTACTTCGGGACGGTACAGGCGGGATGCGACTATCAGTTTGCGGCGGCCAGCGAGCGCTTCGTGATCGGCGCCTTCGGTGATTATGATTTCGCCAGTCTAACCGGGCGGCTCACTCCCTCCGGCTTCTCGATGGTTGGCGACGAGAAAATGAGCTCGGCCTGGGCGGTCGGCGGCCGGCTCGGCTGGCTGGCGACGCCTAGCCTGCTGACCTATGTCTCGGCGGGTTACACCGAAGCGACCTTCGACCGCACGAACTTCAATCTGAACTTTCCGCCCTTCGGAGTTGCGGCCGGCCTCTATCAGGACAAGCGAACCTACGATGGCTGGTTCATCGGCTCCGGCGCCGAATATGCGTTGGGCTTCCTGCCGGGTCTCTTCTGGAAAACGGAATACCGCTTCTCCGACTTCAATGTCGGCACAAATCCGATCCGGGATACGGCGAGCGGATTGCCGATCGGCTTTTCCGAGGATTCGAAGAAGTACGTCCACACTGTCCGCAGCGAGTTGGTCTACCGCTTCAATTCGAGCGGCCCCGCCGCCGATGTGACGTCCCCTGCCTATCTGAAGGCGCCTCCGGCCTCCACGCCGCTCACGAATTGGACCGGCTGCCACGTCGGCGGCGGCGGAGGCTATGGGCTCTGGAATCAGGACAGCACGACCTACATCGATGGTCCCACCAGAACCCGCTTCAGCGATACAGCAACAACCGGAGGCCGCGGCTTCTTCGGGACTGTGCAGGGCGGCTGCGACTACCAGTTTGCGGCAGCGGGCGCGGCCTTCGTCGTCGGCGCATTCGGCGACTACGATATCGGCAGCCTCAAGGGCCAGCTCAGCCCGCCTCGCTTCGGGATCGTGGGTGAAGAGAAGATGAGCTCGGCCTGGGCGGGCGGCGGCCGGCTCGGCTGGCTGGCGACCCCGAGCCTCCTGACCTATTTCTCAGTCGGCTATACCGAAGCCAGCTTTGACCGTACCGATTTCACCCTCAACGCTGCGCCGTTCGGAAGACCAAGCGGCGTGTTCATGGACAAGCGTACCTACAGGGGCTGGTTCATCGGCGCCGGCGAAGAACACGCGCTGAAGATCGTGCCGGGCTTGTTCTGGAAGACCGAATATCGGTTCTCTGAATTCGACACCGCAACGAACGCCGTCCGCGACACGGCAACGGGTCTGTCCGTTGGAGCGTCGATCGATTCCGAGAAATGGGTTCACGCCGTTCGCAGCCAGCTGGTCTATCGCTTCAACTGGGGCGGAGGCCCCGTCGTGGCGAAGTACTGATCACCCCACTGCTGGTCGTCGCTAAGGCAAAGCTCCGGTTCGTCCGGGGCTTTTGCTTTCTGCATTCGGTCAATATGAAAGTCTGGAACAGAGTTGCGCTTTGGGCTCCGGACCCGACGCAAGCGTCTCATCCGCGCGCATTGCGGCCGCATTGTTTCACCGAACGGCCACATCGGAATCAGATGCCAACCAGATTTCCGCGCTAGGTTCGCGCTTCCTCAAACTGGAAAAGGCATGACCATGCGCAGCTTCACGGCATCCGTCCTCGTTGCAGCTCTCTCGCTGGGAACACCTGCCCTGGTGCAGGCACAGGGCGCATCGTCGCAATCCGACACGGAGCAATCGTCCACGCAATCCAGCACTGTGATCCGGAGCATACAGGTTGTGGACGTCAAGGAACTGCAGCCGGCCGTGCGCGCGAAGGTCGATGAACTCGTGGCGCATACGAGCGAGACGGACATCCAGTCGCTTCGGCAGTCCATCGACGACACACCGCAGGCCGCCTCCGTGCTCAAGGCCAAGGGCTTGAGCTCGGCACAAGTCGTCGCGATCAACATCGTCGACGGTGTCCTGACGATGTTCACCAAGACAGCCTGACACCCGCAGCATGATCGCTGGCTCCTCGGCCTTACGTCGAGATCGCGCTGCGAGAAAGATTGCCCTGCAGCGGACCTGCTGCAGGGTTGGCCGTGTCCGGCATGAAAGCTCTCACCGGGCCGGCAATTGCAGCCGGGCGGGCGCGCTCGGCCCTTGCTTCGGCCCCCGCCGGGGCGCTAAAGAGGCGCCATTGGGCGGTTAGCTCAGCTGGTTAGAGCATCTCGTTTACACCGAGAGGGTCCGCGGTTCGAATCCGTGACCGCCCACCAGCCTTCGCTCGCTTCGCGAGCTACGGCTCGGCAAGCCAGCACAGCAAGGTCGTAAGCGCGAAGCGATCGAAGGTTGCCGCGCCGAAGCCCAACGGCGAAGGCGGGCTCGGCCAGCCAACTTCAATCCCTGGGCCGCCCGGGCAGCAGCGGCACGGCGTCGATCCACACCGCTGCCGATTGGCACCAGATCTGCCTCACCGGCCGCAGCGCATCCCGCTGGCGGATCGAGCCCCAACGGATGCCCCAATCGTCGGCCTGGTCGCCCTCGCCGCTGGTGAACAGCGGGGAACCGCAATCGGCACAGAAATGCTGAAAGCGCATCCGGCCGTTGTCGCCGCGCTTGCCGTAGATTTTGGGCGAGCCACGGGTCAGGCGGACATCGGCCTTGGTGCAGATGGCCGTCACGCGGAACGGCGAGCCGGTCAGCGTCTGGCAATCGGTGCAGTGACAGACCGAGACTGCCTCCGGATCGACCTCGGCCTCGAACGCGACCTTCCCGCAATGGCATTGCCCATCGACGTGCATTGCCTCCTCCCCTTCCCCAAACAAAAACGGCGCCCGAAGGCGCCGTTTTATCATCATTTTCGAGCTGCGATCTCAGTGAGCGGTCAAGCCGCCGGCGGCTTCATCGCCGTCCGGCTTCACCGTCACCTTGGTGTCCTCTTCCCAGACGATCGGCGTAGGCTTCTTCACCAGCGCCTTGGCGACGACGTCATCGAGGCGCGAGACCGGGATGATCTCCATGCCGCCCTTGATCGCATCGGAAATCTCCGTGAGATCCTTGGCGTTGTCCTCGGGGATCAGCACCGTCTTGATGCCGCCGCGGGCCGCAGCCAGCAGCTTCTCCTTGAGGCCGCCGATCGGCAGCACGCGGCCGCGCAGCGTGATCTCGCCGGTCATCGCGACATCATGGCGGACCGGGATGCCGGTCATGACCGAGATGATCGCGGTGGCCATCGCAACACCTGCGGACGGGCCATCCTTCGGCGTCGCGCCTTCCGGCACGTGCACGTGGATGTCCCGCTTGTCGAACAGCGGCGGCTCGACGCCGTAGTTGATCGCGCGCGAGCGGACGTAGGACGCCGCCGCGGAGATCGACTCCTTCATGACGTCGCGCAGATTGCCCGTGACCGTCATCTTGCCCTTGCCGGGCATCATGACGCCTTCGATCGTCAGCAGCTCGCCGCCGACATCGGTCCAGGCAAGGCCGGTGACGATACCGACCTGCGGCTCGCTCTCGATCTCGCCGAAGCGGTACTTCGGCACGCCGAGCAACTCTTCCAGAGTCTTCTCGGTGACCTTGACCGACTTCTTCTTGGAGATCATCAGCTCCTTCACCGCCTTGCGGGCCAGTGTAGAGAGCTCACGCTCCAGGTTACGCACGCCCGCTTCGCGGGTGTAGCGGCGGATCAGAAGCAGCAGCGCCTCGTCGTCGATCGAGAACTCCTTGGAGTCCAGGCCGTGCTTGGACACCGCGTTCGGGATCAGGTGCTTGCGCGAGATCTCGACCTTCTCGTTCTCGGTGTAGCCCGCGATCCGGATGATCTCCATGCGGTCCATCAGGGGCCCCGGAATATTGAGCGTATTCGCGGTGGTGATGAACATCACGTTGGACAGATCGTAGTCGACCTCGAGATAGTGGTCGTTGAAGGTCCCGTTCTGCTCGGGGTCGAGAACCTCGAGCAGCGCCGAGGACGGATCGCCGCGGAAATCGGCGCCCATCTTGTCGATCTCGTCCAAGAGGAACAGCGGATTGGACGACTTCGCCTTGCGCATCGACTGGATGATCTTGCCGGGCATCGAGCCGATATAGGTGCGGCGGTGACCGCGGATCTCGGCCTCGTCGCGCACGCCGCCGAGCGAGACGCGCACGAACTCGCGCCCCGTCGCCTTCGCGATCGACTTGCCGAGCGAGGTCTTGCCGACGCCGGGAGGCCCGACCAGGCACAGGATCGGCCCCGTCAGCTTGTTGGCGCGCGACTGCACCGCGAGGTACTCGACGATACGCTCCTTGACCTTCTCCAGCCCATAGTGATCGGAGTCCAGGATGGCTTGCGCCTGCTCCAGGTCCTTCTTCACCTTGGACTTCTTGTTCCACGGGATCGACAGCAGCCAATCCAGATAGTTGCGCACGACGGTCGCTTCCGCGGACATCGGCGACATCTGGCGCAGCTTCTTCAATTCATGCTGCGCCTTCTCGCGCGCTTCCTTGGAGAGCTTGGTCTTCGAGATCTTCTCTTCGAGATCGGCGAGCTCGTCGCGACCGTCGTCGTCGCCAAGTTCCTTCTGGATCGCCTTCATCTGCTCGTTGAGATAGTACTCGCGCTGGGTCTTCTCCATCTGGCGCTTGACGCGGGACCGGATGCGCTTTTCGACCTGCAGCACCGAGATCTCGCTCTCCATCAGACCCAGCACCTTCTCCAGGCGCGTGGTGACCGACAGCGTCTCCAGTATGCCCTGGCGATCTGCGATCTTGACCGCGAGATGCGAGGCGACCGTATCGGCGAGCTTGGCGAAATCGGTGATCGCCTGCACGACGCCGACGACCTCGGCCGAGATCTTCTTGTTGAGCTTCACATAGCTCTCGAAGTCGGACACGACCGAGCGCGCCAACGCTTCCGCCTCGACCGATTTCGCGTCGGTGTCCGCAAGCGCGACGGCGGTCGCCTCATAATAGTCGGCGCGGTCGGTGTACTTCGCCACGCGCGCACGCTCGAGCCCTTCGACCAGCACCTTCACGGTGCCATCGGGAAGCTTCAGGAGCTGCAGCACGCTGGCAAGCGTACCGGTCTCGTAAATCGCATCGGGCGCCGGATCATCGTCGGACGCGTTCTTCTGCGTCGCGAGCATGATCAGCGCGTCGTTCTTCATCACCTCTTCGAGTGCGCGGATCGACTTCTCGCGACCGACGAAGAGCGGAACGATCATGTGCGGGAAGACGACGATGTCGCGCAGCGGCAGCACGGGATAGGCGTGTGCTTCGCCATGAACGATTGTTGGCCGGGGTTTTGGATTGGTCATGGCCTTTTCCTTTTGCTTTGCCCCCTTGCACGCAGCCCGCGATCATGCGCAACCGCCACAAGGTGCCGAGGTGATCCGCAGAACCGGTCGGTCCTCTACAAGTTGGACCGGCTCGCCGGAACGGAACTGAGGCGAATCTTGAAGAGAATTTTCGCTCGCCGCCGACATTAGGTGGCTATCGACCCGGGGGGTGTCAAGTCATTGAAAAACGCGCGCCATCAGGCGCTTACGCAACGCGGCAAGCGACGCAACACCGGCTGCGGAACCACGGCTCCGCAGCCAACTCGAGGAGACGATTGGAGCTTTCCAGCGCCGTCAGATCAGGCGCTGGCGTTCTCGACGGCACGATCGGACCGATCGGCGTAGATGTAGAGCGGACGCGCCGTGCCTTCCACGACTTCGCGGGAAATCACGACTTCTTCCACACCTTCCAGGCCCGGCAGGTCGAACATGGTCTCGAGCAGGATCGCCTCGAGGATCGAACGCAGGCCTCGCGCGCCGGTCTTGCGCTCGATCGCCTTGCGGGCAACCGCGCCAAGCGCCTCGTCGGCGAAAGTCAGCTCGATGTTCTCCATCTCGAACAGCCGCTGGTACTGTTTCACCAGCGCGTTCTTCGGCTCCGTCAGGATCTTCTTCAGCGAGGTCTCGTCGAGATCCTCGAGCGTCGCCACGACCGGCAGACGACCGACGAACTCGGGGATGAGGCCGTACTTCAGGAGGTCCTCAGGCTCGACGTGACGGAAGATCTCGCCGGTCCGGCGATCCTCCGGCGCGAGCACCTGGGCGCCGAAGCCGATCGAGGTCGACCGACCGCGCGCCGAGATGATCTTCTCGAGGCCGGCGAAGGCGCCGCCGCAGATGAACAGGATGTTGGTGGTATCCACCTGCAGGAACTCCTGCTGCGGATGCTTGCGGCCGCCCTGCGGCGGGACCGAAGCCACCGTGCCTTCCATGATCTTGAGCAGCGCCTGCTGCACGCCCTCACCCGACACGTCGCGCGTGATCGAGGGGTTGTCGGACTTGCGGCTGATCTTGTCGATTTCGTCGATGTAGACGATGCCGCGCTGGGCGCGCTCGACGTTGTAGTCGGCGGCCTGGAGCAGCTTCAGAATGATGTTCTCGACGTCCTCGCCGACATAGCCGGCTTCGGTCAGCGTCGTCGCATCGGCCATCGTGAACGGCACGTCCAGGATGCGGGCGAGCGTCTGCGCGAGCAGCGTCTTGCCCGAGCCGGTCGGACCGATCAGCAGGATGTTCGACTTCGCGAGCTCGACGTCGTTGTGCTTGGTCTGATGGTTGAGGCGCTTGTAGTGGTTGTGCACCGCGACCGACAGGACCTTCTTCGCATGGCTCTGGCCGATGACGTAATCGTCCAGCACCTTGCAGATTTCCTTCGGCGTCGGAATACCGTCGCGCGACTTGACCAGCGAGGATTTGTTCTCCTCGCGGATGATGTCCATGCAGAGCTCGACGCACTCGTCGCAGATGAAGACCGTGGGACCCGCGATCAGTTTGCGGACTTCGTGCTGGCTCTTGCCGCAGAACGAGCAATATAGCGTGTTCTTGGAGTCGCTCGTGCCGACCTTACTCATTCATGTCTCCGTCCGCGGTTCGATCCCGTTCCGCTCGATCGCTCCATTCCGACACGATGGTCGGCATGAAGCTTAAGTAGAGCAAATTCCGTACCAAAAAAGACCCTACGCTTTACTACATTCCGTGCGAATCACGGTGGTTCGATTCTCCCGCGATCATAGCCGATCAATCGTAGCCAACCATGCTGTCACCCGACTATCAAGAATTCGCTAATCGGGGGTCGCCGGCTACCCGTGACAATACCGTGATTTCCGGTCTTGGCACGGGCGAAGTGATGGAAAACACCCCGGCGTTGCTGGATTGCCACGAAAAACAAGCACGAAAGCGGAACTTTCTGCTTGTCGCAGGGCGCAAAACCGCGTTTTGCGCCGCGCGCACGCGCACCTAACGTGAACGCTGCCCTGACGGGTCCACGGCAAACCGAGGGCTCGCCGTGACGCCTCAGTAGTGCTACGGGGCCTTCGCCGGCGCCGGCTCCTCGGCGCGCTTGTCGATCACCTTGTCGACCAGGCCGAACTCCTTGGCGTCGTTCGCAGTGAGGAACTTATCGCGTTCCAGCGCATCCTCGATCGACTTGTAGGTCTGGCCGGTGTGCTTGACGTAGATCTCGTTGAGCCGCTTCTTCAGGTTCAGGATCTCCTGGGCGTGCAGCATGATGTCGGTTGCCTGGCCCTGGAAGCCGCCGGAGGGCTGGTGCACCATGATGCGCGCGTTCGGCAGCGAGAAGCGCATGTCCTTCTCGCCGGCGCAAAGCAGCAGCGAGCCCATCGAAGCCGCCTGACCGGTGCACAGGGTCGAGACCGGCGGGCGGATGAACTGCATGGTGTCGTAGATCGCAAGGCCCGACGTCACCACGCCGCCCGGCGAGTTGATATACATCGAGATTTCCTTCTTCGGATTTTCCGCCTCGAGGAACAACAGCTGCGCGACGATCAGCGTCGACATGCCGTCCTCGACCGGGCCGGTCACGAAGATGATGCGCTCCTTCAACAGGCGCGAGAAAATGTCGTAGGCGCGCTCGCCACGATTGGTCTGCTCGACCACCATGGGCACGAGGTTCATGTAGGTTTCAACCGGATCGCGCATGAGTCACCTAGGGTTTCGGAGACGGACATCGCCGGGCGGGCTTGCCAGTTTGGCTGGATTGCCGGAAGGCGAATGGACGTCCATGTGATGCAGGAACTTGGGTAAGAAGTAGAAGGCGTAGCGACAGATATAGCCCAATTCGCGTCTGACAAGTGCGCAGCGCATTAAGGCTTAATCTGTGGGGTCAGTTGAAGCTGATTCGCACAAAGAGGCCCAGCCGGCCACCTGGCTAGCTGGGCCTCTTCGCTCATCATCCTTAATAGCGGACTATCTCAAACCCTTCAGGCCGCGGTCTTTTCCGCGTCGTCGTCCTTGTAGAGGTCCTCACGCGAAACCTTCTTCTCGGTCACGTTGGCGAGCTCGAGGATGAAGTCGACCACCTTGTCCTCGTAGATCGGCGCACGAAGCTGGGCGAGCGCCTGGGCGTTGTTGCGGTAGAAGTCCCAGACCTCCTTCTCGCGGCCGGGCATCGAGCGCGCGCGCTCGATCACGGCGCGGCCGACCTCGTCGTCGGTCACCGTGATCTTGTTCTTCTCGCCGATCTCGGAGAGCACCAGGCCAAGCCGCACGCGGCGATCGGCGATCTTGCGATACTCTTCCTTCGCCTTGTCCTCGGTGGTGTCCTCGTCGGCAAAGGTCTTGCCGGCGGAGTCCATCTCGGCCTTGACCGAGTTCCACATCAGGCTGAACTCCTCGTCCACCAGCGAGGGCGGCGCCTCGAAGCGATGCGCCTCGTCGAGGCGATCGAGCAGCGCGCGCTTGACGCGCTGGCGCGTGGCGGTGGCGAACTCGGCAACCAGGCGCTCGCGTGCGGCTTCCTTGAGCTTGTCCAGCGATTCCAGGCCGAGCGACTTGGCGAACTCGTCGTCGATCGCAAG
This sequence comes from Bradyrhizobium sp. BRP23, assembly GCF_020194135.1. Classification (NCBI taxonomy): domain Bacteria; kingdom Pseudomonadati; phylum Pseudomonadota; class Alphaproteobacteria; order Hyphomicrobiales; family Nitrobacteraceae; genus Bradyrhizobium; species Bradyrhizobium sp. BRP23. The sequence continues at coordinate 317,553 of NZ_JADYVW010000008.1, forward strand.
GTCCTGCGGCGCCTCGATCAAGGTCGCGGTGGTCTCGAACTCGGCCGGCTGGCCGGCGAGCTTGTCGTTCATGTAGTTCTTCGGGAACGATACTTTCAGCGTGCGCGTCTCACCCGCGCCAATGCCGATCAGCTGCTCCTCGAACCCTGGGATGAAGGTGTTGGAGCCGATCAGGACCTGAATGCCTTCGCCGGTACCGCCCTCGAAGACTTCGCCGTTGATGCGGCCCGTGAAGTTGATGGTGACGCGGTCGCCCGACGCGGCCTTGGCGCCCTCGCCCTTGTCGGCATAGGTGCGGTTGGAATCGGCGATGCGCTTGATCGCCTCGTCGACGTCGGCGTCAGTGACCTCGGCGACGGGCTTCTCGACCTGGAAGCTCTTGAAGTCGGCCAGCGCGATCGCCGGCACCACCTCGATCGCGACGGTGTAGGTCAGATCCGTTTTGCCGCTGAGCAGCTCCTCGACCTCGGCCTGCTCGCTCGGCATGGTGATCTTCGGCTCGGTCGCAAGGCGGAAGCCGCGCTCGGAGAACAGCTGCGTGTTGGTGTCGCGGATGGTCTGGTCGATGGTCTCGGCCATCACCGAGCGGCCATAGACCTTCTTCAGGTGCGAGACCGGCACCTTGCCCGGACGGAAGCCGTTGATACGGACCTTGTCCTTGAGGTCGACGAGCTTGGCGCCGGCCTTGGCGTCGAGATCAGACGCGGGAACGCTGATCTTGAACTCGTGTTTCAAACCTTCGGAGAGGGTTTCTGTGACCTGCATGGCGTCCAATCTTCTTTTCGTTCGGCCCCGGCACGTCGCGCGTCGGGACGCTGTCGTTAATCGATCCGGCGCGAGGCAAGCAGCCTCCACGCCGGTGGTTCATCGGACCCGCTTCCTGACGGACGATCATCCGCGCGAAAGCAGGCCTCGTAATCCGTGCAAACGCGATAAGCGCTTGGTGCGGGCGGAGGGACTCGAACCCCCACAACTTTCGTCACTGGAACCTAAATCCAGCGCGTCTACCAGTTCCGCCACGCCCGCGTGAATTCGCATCAAGACCGGCCGCGATGCCGCGGGCGGCCGGGCTTATAGCATGTGCCTGACTGTTCGCAGCAAAAAAATGGCCTGATGGAGGCAAGCTTCAAGTAGGCACTGCGGCTGGACTTATCCAGCACGGCGTGATCGGGATCGTGCCATGACAACGCGGATCCATGCTCCCCATCGGCGCGAGGTTTTGGCCGGCTTGGGGGCCTCGGCAGCCGGGCTGATCGCGGGCGGCGCGGGCCCCTCCGTGACGGCCCAGCTCGCGCTGCAGGCGAGGCCGGCAACGCTGGCTTTGAGACCGGGTCAACCGGCTACACCGATCTGGGAGCTGGCCGCCGTAAGCCATATCGGGGACGTGCGCCTCAAGCGCTTCGACCGTTGCCAACTGGTCTTCAGCAACAACCTGCCTGTGCCGCTTGCGCCAGTCTGGTACGGCCTCCACGCGCCGATGGCGGCCGACCCGCTCCGCGGCCGCGCCCCGGCAGCGCCGGACACGACGGAAACATCAATTATTCCAGTGTCTAACGCAGGGACCCTGCTGGCCGACTTCCGCCTCTTCGAGGGCCGCCTGAAACAGCCCGCGCGCCCGCTGCCGATCATTGCAGCGGAGCCTAGCCGCGTCCCCGTCGATCGCGACGCCGTCCTTTTGATCGAGGAATGGCGCCTGCGGCCGGATAGCACCGCAGTCCCGCCGGGCCAGGATCCCAAGGACACGACACCGCTTTACACAATCAACGGCAAGACTTCATTCGAACTCTCAGCCTCAGCCGGCGAGCGGCTGCGGCTGCGCTTCATCAACGGCTCGCAACGCTCTGTTCTGGCAATCAAATTGGAAAACCACGAGGTTCGCGTGATGGCTCTCGACGGCCAGCCGGCCGAGCCGTTCCCCGCGCGCAACGGCGCGTTGGTGCTGGCCCCGGGTGCACGGGCCGACGCCTTCGTGGATTCGGCCGCCTCGGCCCCATTTCTGCTGCATGACGGCAAGGAGGCGCGCCGGGTCGGAAGCCTGACCGTCTCCGGGAAGCTGGAGCGCGCCCCGCTGCCGCCGCCCCAGCCGCTCCCGCCGAATGATCTGCCCGAGAAGCTCGATCTGAGAGGCGCCCTGCGGTTCGATGTCGCGCTCGGTACAGCCGATTCCGGCTGGGTACGGCCCGCGACCTTCTCCACCGCCTCCGCCCCCGCCTTCGGCGCCAAGGTCGGCCGCACCGTGGTGCTGGCGCTGCAGAACCCCGCCCCGGTCACCACCGTGTTTCACCTGCACGGCCACCATTTCCGCCTGCTCGACAAGCTCGACGACGGCTGGAAGCCCTATTGGCTCGACACGCTCGCGATCGAGCCCGGCCAGACCCAGCGCATCGCGTTCGCCGCGACCTCGCCCGGCCGCTGGCTGATCGAATCCGTCGTGACCGACTGGGCCGCGCCGCGCCTGGTGCGCTGGTATGGGGTGGAGTGAGCAGCTCAGTATTCGATGCCCAGCGCGTCATAGATCCGCCGGTGCACGGCCGGCAGCGTCTCGGTGAGGTCCTCCGCGATCAGGCCCGGCCCGGCTTCGCTTCCCGCCTCGCCGTGCATCCAGACGCCGATGCTGGCGGCCTCGAACGCCGGCACGCCCTGTGCCAGAAGCCCGGCGATGATCCCGGACAGCACGTCGCCGGCGCCGGCCGTGGCAAGCCAGGGCGGCGCATTGGCGGCGATGGTGGCGCGGCCGTCGGGGGCGGCGATTGTGGTGTCCGGGCCCTTCAGCAGCACGACGGCGCCGCAGCGCTCGGCGGCGGCGCGGACGCGCTCGAGCTTGGAACGGCCGGGATGCTTGTTGCTGAGGTCGGAGAACAGGCGCGGAAACTCGCCTTCGTGCGGGGTCAGGACCACCGCATTGTCCTGCGAGGGCTTGATCGATTCGAACAGGCGCTCGGGCGTTGCGGCAAAGCTGGTCAACGCATCCGCATCGAGCACCAGATGCCGCTGCGCGGCAAGCGCGGTGTGGACCATGTCGCAGGTGCGTTCGCCGATGCCGGCGCCGGGACCGATGATGCAGGTGTTATAGCGCTTGTCGCCGAGCAGCTCGCCGAACTCGACCGCGCTGTCGACGGGGCGCACCATCACCGCGGTGAGCGCGGCAGCATTGATCGCGAGTGCATCGCGCGGGCTCGCCAGCGTCACGAGGCCCGCACCGGCGCGCAGCGCGCCGCGCGCGGCGAGCCGTGCTGCGCCGGTCGCGGCTGCATCGCCTGAGACCGCCAGCACGTGACCGCGCGCGTATTTGTGGCCGTCGATGCGCGGGACCGGAAAGGCGGTGCCCCAGAGATCCGGATCGTTCTCGAAGGTCTGCGGCGCGATCTCCTCCAGCACCTGCGCATCGATGCCGATGTCGGCAACGCGCACGCGGCCGCAATGCATGCGCCCGGGCAACAGCAGATGCGCCGGCTTCTTGCGGAAGAAGGTGACGGTCTCGGTGGCGTTCACCGCCACGCCCAGCACCGCCGCGCTGGTGCCGTTGATGCCGCTCGGCAGGTCGACCGCCAGCACCGGGGCACCGTTGGCGTTGATCGCCTCGATCATGGCGCGCGCTTCGCCATCCACGGTGCGGCTGAGGCCGGCGCCGAACAGCGCATCGATGATCAGCGCAGGCCTGCCGATCGCCTGCGGGTTGAACGGCAGCACCGGGTGCTTCCAGCCGCGCGCGGCCGAGGCGGCATCGCCCTGGAGCTGGTCCCGCTCGCACATCAGGATCACCGAGACCTCGCGCCCCTGCGCGGCGAGCTCGGCCGCGGCCACGAAACCGTCCCCGCCATTGTTGCCGGGGCCGGCGACGATCAGGATCGGCCCCTCCTCCACCAGCGCATGGGCGGCCTCGGCGACCGCCTGGCCGGCGCTGAGCATCAGCTTGAAACCGGGCGTGCCGGCCGCGATGGCAAGCTGGTCGGCTCGCTGCATTTCGGCGTTGGTCAGAACTTCCATGCCACTTCCTAGTACAAACGCCTCTTGAACAGGCATCTTTTGCGCCGATCCGGCGGTGGGAACGTCGAAATGCACATATATTGAACCGTTTGCCTATTTTTCGGTCTTCGGTATTTTGTGCAGGTCGGCACCATCACTCAGAGATGCTCGTTAAAAGGCTGATAACGCTCCGATAATCAGGGCATTTGCAACTTGGCATAGACCCTGCTTTCGAGGAAGCCGCTTCGGTTCGTCGTGCTCACTGACATCTTGAAGGGCGTGGCCGGCCGTTGTTGCCGGACGGGTCAGGGATCCCGGCACAGAGAAGACAAGATCGTGCGTTGAGAAATGCGCGTCCTGACGAAGACGTTGCTATTGGATCGAAAGGCCGGGAGTCGCGCAGTGAAGAAAATCGAAGCCATCATCAAGCCATTCAAGCTCGACGAGGTGAAGGAAGCGCTTCAAGAAGTCGGTCTGCAGGGCATCACCGTCACCGAGGCCAAGGGCTTTGGCCGGCAGAAGGGTCACGCCGAACTTTACCGCGGCGCAGAATACATCGTCGACTTCCTGCCGAAGGTCAAAATCGAGATCGTGATCGGCGACGATCTGGTCGAGCGGGCCATCGACGCGATCCGCCGCGCCGCGCAGACCGGCCGCATCGGCGACGGCAAGATTTTCGTCTCCAACATCGAAGAGGCGATCCGCATCCGAACCGGCGAATCCGGGCTGGACGCTATCTGAACCGGGTGCTATCCCGCATTTTGCGACACTCTGACAAGAAATAAGGCTGCTTCGGCGGCCTGATTTCGTTTGTGCGGTCGCGCGCGAACTCGCCAAAAGCGAGAACAATCTTGCTCACCTGGAAACCGACCCGCAGAGCCATAAGGGGTATGCATGAAGACCGCCAAAGACGTCCTGAAATCGATCAAGGACAACGACGTGAAGTACGTCGACCTGCGCTTCACCGATCCGCGCGGCAAGTGGCAGCACGTCACGTTCGACGTCAGCATGATCGATGAAGACATCTTCGCCGAAGGGACGATGTTCGACGGCTCCTCGATTGCCGGCTGGAAGGCGATCAACGAGTCCGACATGTGCCTGATGCCCGATCCGGTGACCGCGACGATCGACCCGTTCTTCGCCGAGACCACCATGGTCATCACCTGCGACGTGCTCGAGCCGACCACCGGCGAGCCCTATAACCGCGACCCCCGCGGCATCGCCAAGAAGGCCGAGGCGATGGTGAAGTCGATGGGCGTGGGCGACGCCGTGTTCGTCGGCCCCGAAGCCGAGTTCTTCGTGTTCGACGACGTGCGCTTCTCCTCCACCCCCTACAACACCGGTTTCCGCCTCGACTCCTCGGAGCTGCCGACCAACTCCGACACCGAATATGAAGGCGGCAATCTCGGCCACCGCGTCCGCACCAAGGGCGGCTATTTCCCGGTGCCGCCGCAGGACTCGGTGCAGGACATGCGCTCGGAGATGCTGGGCGCCATGGCCAAGATGGGCGTCAAGGTCGAGAAGCATCACCACGAGGTCGCTTCCGCCCAGCACGAGCTCGGCATGAAGTTCGACACGCTGACGCTGATGGCCGACCACATCCAGATCTACAAATACTGCATCCACCAGGTCGCGCACATCTACGGCAAGACCGCCACCTTCATGCCGAAGCCGGTCTACGGCGACAACGGCTCGGGCATGCACGTGCACCAGTCGATCTGGAAGGACGGCAAGCCGGTGTTTGCCGGCAACAAATACGCCGACCTGTCGGAGACCTGCCTCCACTATATCGGCGGCATCATCAAGCACGCCAAGGCGATCAACGCCTTCACCAACCCGTCGACCAACTCCTACAAGCGTCTGGTCCCGGGCTATGAGGCCCCGGTGCTGCTCGCCTATTCCGCGCGCAACCGCTCGGCGTCGTGCCGCATCCCCTACACCGCCTCGCCGAAGGCCAAGCGCGTCGAGGTGCGCTTCCCCGATCCGCTCGCCAATCCCTATCTCGGCTTCGCCGCGATGCTGATGGCCGGCCTCGACGGCATCAAGAACAAGATGGATCCGGGTCCGGCGATGGACAAGGACCTCTACGATTTGCCGAAGGAAGAGCTGAAGCAGATCCCGACCGTGTGCGGCTCGCTTCGCGAGGCGCTCGAAAACCTCGACAAGGACCGCGCCTTCCTCAAGGCCGGCGGCGTGTTCGACGACGACTTCATCGACGCCTATATCGAGCTGAAGATGACCGAGGTTGAGCGCTTCGAGATGACCCCGCACCCGGTTGAGTTCGACATGTACTATTCGGGCTAAGCGGTCCGAACTATACGCGACAAGCAAAAGGCGCTTCCGGAAGGAGGCGCCTTTTCGTTTGAGGGGTCTCGACCGCTACCACGTCGCCGTGAACGCCGGCTGCAGCTCGGCCGGAGCCGTGGCGCCCGCTCGCGATCAGCACCTCGCCGCTTTCTGTTACGGGTTGTTTGGTCGCGGCATCAAATGGTCGAGCAGGCCGGTGGGGAGCGGAAACACCACGGTCGACGAGCGTTCACCGGCGATGTCATGCAGAGCTGCGAAGTAACGTAGCTGCATTGCCTGGGGCTCCTGCGCCAGGATCCGGCCGGCTTCGACGAGCTTTTCGGCGGCCTGCTGCTCGCCCATCGCATTGATCACCTTGGCTCGCCGCAAGCGCTCCGCCTCAGCCTGTTTGGCGATCGCGCGAACCATGGTTTCGTTGATATCGACGTCCTTGATCTCTATGCCGGTGACCTTGATGCCCCAGACGTCAGTCTGCTTGTCGAGAATCTCCTGGATATCGGCGTTCAACCTGTCGCGCTCGGCAAGCATCTCGTCGAGCTCATGCTTGCCGAGCACCGAACGCAACGTGGTCTGGGCGAGCTGGCTGGTCGCCGCCATGTAGTCGCCGACCTTGATGATGGCGCGCTCGGGGTCGACGATGCGGAAGTACAGGACGGCGTTGACCTTGACGGAGACGTTGTCCCGCGAAATCACGTCCTGCGGCGGCACCACCTGCACCATCACCCGCAGATCGACCTTGACGAGTTGCTGCACGATCGGGATGAGGAGTATCAGGCCCGGGCCCTTCACACCGGTAAAGCGGCCTAGCGTGAAGACGACGCCGCGCTCGTATTCGCGCAGGATTCGAATGGCCTGGGATAGAAACACGATGACAAGCAGCGCAAGCGCCGCATACGTCAGATATTCCAGCGTCATGATGTACCTCCCTCGCCTGTCCGGGCGGGTGTGCGGCGTATCAGCAGCGTCAGGTCGACGACATTGGCGACCTCCACCGTCTCTCCGGGCTTGAAGGTTTCGGCGCCGCGCGCCTGCCAGCGCTCACCATGGGCGAAGACATGACCTTCGTTCCCGTTCCAGTCGAGAACCTCGGCGGGCAAACCGCGCATGGCCTGTGCGCCGACCAGCGCAGGAGCTTTGCGGACGCGCCGAAGCGAGCCGAGCACGATCAGAGCAAAGCCGCTGAACACGACCGCAGTGGTGCCGATCACCCACCAGGACAGTTGGTATCCAGGCGCCTCGCTCCTGAAGAGCATCATTGCTCCCAGCACGAAAGCGATGATCCCGCCGAAGCCGACCACCACGGTCGGGTTGAAGGCTTCGACGGTGAGAAGCACGAGTCCCACCAGCATCAGGGCGAGGCCGGCATAGTTGATCGGCAGCAAATTGAGCGCGTAGAGGCCGATCAGCAGGCAGATCGCGCCGATAACTCCGGGGGCGACGGCTCCGGGAGACATGAACTCGAAGATCAGGCCGTAGATGCCGACCATCAGGAGAATGAACGCCACGTTCGGGTTGCTGATGACCGCCAGGAACCGGGATATCCGTCCGGGCTCGATGGCTTCAACGACAGCATCCTTTGTTGCGAGGCGTTGCGTCCTGCCGCCTGCGAGCTCCACCACACGGCCATCAACCTGCCGCAGCAATTCAGCCTGATCGCGCGCGACGAGATCGATGGCATGTGCCTCCAGCGCGCCGTTGGCGGAGAGTGTTGCGGCCTCGCGGACCGCCCTCTCCGCCCACTCCGCATTGCGGTTGCGCAGCTCGGCGAGGCTTCGAATGAAGGCGACGGCATCGTTCGTGGCCTTCGCCGTCATCGCGTCCTTCGGCCCATCCTTCTTGTCTTTGCCATCCTTGTCGGGTGTGCCGCTCGGCAGGCCCGGCAGCGGCCCGCCAATCTGGACCGGCGTCGCCGCACCGATGTTGGTACCTGGTGCCATCGCCGCGATGTGGGTCGCGTAAAGGATATAGGTCCCCGCACTCGCCGCGTGGGCCCCGGAGGGAGCGACGTAGCCAATGACAGGGACGGGCGAGGCGAGCACATCAGCGATGATCTCGCGCATGCTGGAATTGAGCCCGCCGGGCGTGTTCATCCTCAGAAGCACGACCTCGGCGCGCCGCTCGCTCGCCACGGCCAAAGCCTCCCGCACGTAGCTGGCTGACGCCGGGCCAATCGCCCCGTCGATCGAAACAACAAGGGCTACGCGCTTGCTCTCCTCCGCTGAGCTGGGAAGGAGGCAGCAGCTCAAAGCCACGACGGTGATCGCCGCAACGAGGGCCGCCTTCATGGTCTGCACGGCACGGGCTCCCTTGCAGAGCATATGGTATTGTTCTCATGAACCTCAATGCTGCGCGTGGAGATCAACATTGCGATTGTGCAACGCAATGGGAATGCCCATGCAGGATTGCCGACGCGCTCGGCCTCGGCGAGCGTACGTTGAACCGAAAATTCCAGGACTCACGCACGAGCCGCCGCAATCCTTCATCATGCGCAGCCGTGTCGAGCACGCGCGCACCCCGCTGGAATCGACGACGCAGCCAATCAAGACGATCGCGCGCGCTGCCGGCTATGAGGATGAGAGCAGCTTCCGCAAGCTGACACTGATGTCACGCAATCCTATCGTGCGCGACGGATGGAGCGGGCGGTGTGAGGCTGATGCCGGTGGCATGACCGATGGACGCAGTCCGGTCGCGGCGCTCTCGCTGGGCACAGCCTGAGCGCATCTACGATTCAACACGGTAGAGAAATTTTGCGCCACGGAGCGGCCATCAGCTTTCGTTCTGCATCTGACTCCAATTCGTTCTCGAAGAACAAATCAGAGCCGCAAAAACCAGGACGGAGCAATTCCTACTGATTGGTTTACTCCGTCGGAAATTCGGGATGCACCTTGGATAAACAGTCCTCGTAGGGCGGATTAGCCGAAGGCGTAATCCGCCTACTGCGTGCGACGCTCACGCACGTTCGCCAAAGTTACCATCCGCGTTGCTATCTCCTGCCCAATTCGCCGGAAACAGTCCGGCCTCGACATCTCGGTGAAATGACGAATGCGGCCAATCCAACACGCGGGTCACATATCCGTGCTTGACTGGGTTGATGTAGCAATACTCGATATGGCGTGCATAGTCGGGTTTCGTCGCGGATGAGGTGCTCCCAGAACCGGTTCTGCCATACGCCACGCTCCCGTCTTGCGATCTGTACAGCGGTTAAAGGCTCTGTCTTCGGCAGGGACTTCGCGAAGCGCATTTTGATCAATCTCCACCGCATCGAAAAGTCGGCATCGCCGCGGGGAAGCGTCCAGACCGCATGAAGGTGGTCCGGAAGCACGACAAACGCATCGATAGTGAACGAATAGTCCCGACGGGTCGCTGCAACGGCCGCGCGCAGCGCTGCGATGTGCTCGACGAGCAGCCGCTGCCTACGATCATGAAGATTGACCGTGAAGAACCAGCAGCCACCTGGAACAAATGCACGGCGGTAGTTCGGCATTGCAGCTGCCCCATGAACTAAAGATGGCGGATTACGCCTTCGGCTAATCCGCCCTACTCAGTCCAAGCCGAGTGCGCAACGTGGCAGAAGCTGGATTCCCGGCTCTGCGCCGCAACGCTCCGCGTTGCAGCTGGTCCGGGACACGACCGCGGCTACGCCTCCGCCTTCTGCCTTGTCACCAGCGCCTCGCCAAAGGCCTCGAACAGCTTGCGGTTGATCGGATTGTGCTGCGGGTCGTACTCCGCGTGCCATTGCACGCCGAGGGCAAAGCTCGGGGCTTCCGCGATGCGGATCGCCTCGATGGTGCCGTCCTCGGCGATGCCTTCGATCAGCACGCGCTTGCCGGGATCGAGAATGCCCTGTCCGTGCAGCGAATTGACCCGGATCTTCTCGCAGCCGAGAATCGTGGCGAAGGCGCCGCCGGGCGTCAGCTCGACGTCGTGGCGGTCGGCGAACACCACGGTCGGATCGGGATGGATCTCGCCGTTCTCGAGCCGGGGCATGCGGTGGTTCATGCGGCCGGGGATCTCGCGGATCTCGGGATGCAGCGAGCCGCCGAAGGCGACGTTCATCTCCTGCAGGCCGCGGCAAATGCCGAACAGCGGAATGCCGCGGGCGACGCAGGCGACCGACAGGGCCAGCGCAACTTCGTCGCGGTGGATGTCGTAGGGTTCGTGCTTCTCGCAGGGATCGACGTTGAAGCGGGTTGGGTGAACGTTGGCCCGGGCCCCGGTCAGGATGATGCCGTCGACGGTATCGAGCAGCGCCGGGATATCCGTGATGTCGGGGGCTCCAGCGAACATCAACGGCAAGCCGCCGGAGACTTCGGCCACGGCGCGCAGGTTTCGCTCGCCAACCATCTGGACCTGAAATCGATTCTCGACGCGATAGGAATTCCCGATCACGCCGACGACCGGCTTTCTCATCTGTCGTTCCGCGCCTCCCGATAAGAAGATCCCCCAAAGATGCCCCTCCGATGGAACAAATTCAACAGAGGGGATCGCGGGACGGCAATGCTATTTTCGCGCAAATGCCTCCCGGGCGTCCAACCCGCCTTCCACGGGCAGACCCGCGGCCTTCAGTGCGATTGCCGCTGTCTCACCCGGCGCGGTCAGCCAGGGAAGCTTGGCCTCGATTCCGCGCGTCACGGGCTCCCCGAGCGCGCCTCCGAAGTCGATCGGCCAGAACCCGTTGGGCACCACCTCGGCGGAGAAGCTGCGGATCGCATAGCCCTCGCCCAGGATTGCCTCTGCCTTGTCGCTGGCGACAAGGCGCGCGGTGTTGGGATCCCTGAGATCGCCAAAGCTCACGAGCACGGGGATGAGCTCTCCTTGCACCGGGACAATGCCGGTCTGCCGGCTCATGTCCTTGAACGACACCCGGCTGCCGCGCGCGGCGCCATAGGCGCGGAGCGCCACATAGTTGATGTCGTCGAGGTCGAGCTTGGCGCCCTGCTGGTGCGCCAGCAAGACCACGATGTTCTTGCCTTGGCCGAGATCGACGAACACGGCCTCCCCGCGCGTCGTGGTGCGGCCGCTGCGGTTATAGTTGCGATCGGGCACGACAGCGAGAATGGCCGACCCGGTCTTGATCCCGGCGGGCGTCGTCACCTCGACCGTCAGGCGGTATTTGTGGTCCGGCCGGTTGATCCGGATCTGGTCGCCGCCTACGAGCAAAGCCAACAGCCCGAGCAGACCGGCCCACTTGCTGATAACGCCCAAGCGCCCCTCACTTCCTTTTCGCCACCGCTCTGCACCGTTCGCGCGGCAGCGTCAAACCGGCGCGTTGCCGCTCTTGATCGGAAGCGTGTTTGTCGAAAGAGTGCCCCATTGCAGCCACCAAAGACAGGATACGATGTGACCTTTCCCGCAGATGAACGATCCCGCTCCCGTGCCGACCTCGCGCGGGATCAGGCCTGGGCGATCGCGGCCGGAGGCATCGGCGTCGTTCTGTTCACCGCGCTGCTCGCCTTCACCTGGTATTTTGCCGCCACCCTGCTGCTGATCTTCACCGGCATGCTGCTCGGCCTCGGTCTCAACGCTCTGGTCAATGCGCTCGGCCGCCGGGTCCAGCTGCCTCACACGATCCGGCTTGCAATCGTCTGCGTTGCGCTCGCTTTGCTGCTCGCGGGCGTCGCCTATCTCGGCGGCGCCACCATTGCCGAACAGGCCTCGCTGCTGAGCAAGACCATCAAGTCGCAGATCACCAATGTCAGGTCCCTGCTCGAGAGCCACGGCATCGACACCAGCTTCTTCGACCTCGGCAACGCTGCCTCGGACCCCGCCGCCAACACCTCCTCGGAGGCAACGCCCGCGCCGGCAACGCCTTCGCGCGCTCCGCTGCCCAGTGCCGGCACGCTCGCCTCCAGCGGCGGGGCGATCGTGAGCCAGACCCTCAAGCTGCTGCTCGGCACCATTCACGGCGTCGGCAACATCTTCATCGTGCTGTTCCTGGGCCTGGCCTTCGCCGCCCAGCCCAGCGTCTATCATGACGGCCTGCTGTTCCTGGCACCGGCGCGGCACCGTACCCGTTTCGCCATCGTCATCGACCGTATCGCTGAAACGCTCGAGCGCTGGCTGATCGCCCAGATCATCGTCATGATCGCGGTCGGTGTCGTAACCTGGATCGGACTTGCCGTCATCGGCATCCCCGGCGCGTTCATCCTAGGAATCCAGGCGGGCCTGCTCGCCTTCATCCCCACGGTGGGAGCCATCATCGCCGGCGTCATCGTGGTGTTGGCGAGCCTCGCCTCCGGCTGGATCCCCGCTTTGTCGGCATTTCTGCTGTTCATGGGCGTGCACGCCATGGAAAGCTACGTGCTGACTCCGATCCTGCAGCGCCAGGCACTCGACATCCCGCCGGCCACGCTGTTCGCGTTCCAGATCCTGCTGGGCGTCGTGTTCGGCATCTGGGGCCTGGCGCTGGCGCTCCCGCTGGTCGCGATCGCCAAGGTCATGATCGACCATGTCAAGACCTACGAGGCGTCGCCTCTCGCGGAGGCGGCCTAGAGCATGATCCGGACCCGGAGGACCGCGTTAGCGGAAAGTGTGGAGCGGTTTTCCGATAAGATGATGCTCCCGAGATAAAGCCTCAGGTCGTCAGCACGGTCTCGGTGTGCTCGACCTCGGGAGGCGCGGCAAAATACTGGCCGACCAGGCCGCGCCATTCCGTGAAATTCTCCGAGCCGCGGAAGTCCACAGTGTGGTTCTCCAGCGTCGCCCATTTCACCATCAGCCGGTAACGCTGCGGCTTCTCGATCGACTTGTGCAGCTCGAAGCCGTGAAAGCCCTTGGAGCGGCCGAAAGCGGCCTTGGCCTTGGCAACGGCCGCCTCAAAGTCCTTCTCGCTGCCCGGCTTGACGTCGATTTGCGCGATCTCGGTGATCATCGGCTTTCCACCCTTTTGTTGATGGCCGTGTCTACCGCAGATGGCGACAAAGAAAAAGGCGCTGAAGCGGCGCCCTGCCCGGTCTGGAAATGCAGGCCTGTCAGGCGAACAGCAGGACCGTGCCCGCGACGATCAGCGCACAACCCGCGAACAACACGAACGGCCAGTAGCTGCGTTGCTGCGTGTAGCGGCCTTGCGCACGACGCTCGGTGATCAGCGCGCTCTCGTATTCGTCCGCAGTGGAGAACAGACAGGCGAAACCGCCGCGGGCCGAGGCAGCTTCGGCTTCGAGCGACATCAGGGCGGCTTGCGGATTCCGTCGACGGATCGATTCCATGACCACGATGGTAGGGATCGAATGGTAAACAGAGATTTACCGCAAGCCCGCCCTGCATGCTCACGCGGTGACCGGACGCGCCTGCGATGCGCCGGTCCGCGCCGCGCTCTGGCGGCGCCAGTTCTCCAGCGACAGCGGCAGCTCCTCGGCCGCCTCGACGCGGTTGCGGCCGCCGCGCTTGGCCTGGTAGAGCGCGGTGTCCGCCGAGGCCAGCAGCACCTCCAGCTCGGTGCCGGCCGGACCTCCGGCAACGCCGATGCTGACGGTGGTATCGACCGGACCTTCGTCGACCACGACGCCGGAGGTCTCGAACGCCTCGCGCACGCGCTCGGCGACCAGCACGCCCTCCTCCAGTGAGCATGGCAATAGCGCGGCGAACTCCTCGCCGCCGATGCGGCCCGACAGGTCGGAGATGCGCAAATTGCTGACCACGACGGTGGAGAACAGCTTCAGCATCTCGTCGCCGGCGGGATGGCCGAAGCGGTCGTTGATCGATTTGAAATGGTCGATGTCGAAGATCATCACGGTCACCGGCCGCCCGGCCTTGGCCTCGCGCTCGATCACGCGCGCACAGGCCTCCGAGAAGCCGCGCCGGTTGAGCATGCCGGTCAAGGGATCGGTCGATGCCGCCGTCCGGTGCGCGGTGACGGTGCGTTCCGACACCAGCATGAAGATCACGAACACGGTACCGACGGCGTAGAGAATGAGCTCGACCGCGAACACGGTGACCCAGATGCTCGAGGAGAAGCCGGCATCATGCGGGCGCAGGAAGCTGCCGATCAGGATCGGCAGCATCAACACGCAGCCGTGCATCACCGGCATCACGAAGGCGGGCCAGCGCCGTTGCACGCTCTTGCGCCGTTCGGTCCAGAGCTCGCTCGCAGTCAGCGCCGCGTACACCGAGACGATGCCAGCACCGACGAGCATGCGCAGCATCGATGCCGTGGGATCGAGCAGCGTCGCAGCAGCGACCCAGGCGAGCGCGCCGAGCACGAGCCCCGGCCAGTTCGGGTTGCGGCCGTGGAAGACGCGCGCCGCGTTCCAGACCATGCCGCAGGCGACGAAACCGACCGCGTTCAATGCAAGGTAAATGTGCGGCCCCAGCCTGTCGCCCGCCGCGGTCCATAGTGCGACGGAGGCGGCACCGAGCAGATAGGCGGTGCCCCACCATTTCAGCGCCGGGCTGTTCTCCTGCTTGCCGAAAAATACCATCATGGCGCCGAGCAGTGCGGCGACCATGGTGGCGACCAAATAGAGCGTGATGCTATCGAGCGACATCATGTCGGCCCCCTCTAGAACATAGCAGTTACGCGATCGGCCCAGCCGATTTGCGCGCCCTTCCGAAGGCGACGCTAGGTCTCGCGGGTTCCATTCAGGTTTTCGCCGGTCCCTAAGTTTTCGGGAAACACGCCATCAATTTGCATACAAACGAACAACAAAAAGGGCGCTGAAATCAGCGCCCTTTTGCATCTCATTGAAGCCGCTTTCGCGGCGAATGCGACAAAAGCGATTAACGCTTCGAGAACTGGAAGGACCGGCGGGCCTTGGCCTTGCCGTACTTCTTGCGCTCGACCACGCGCGAGTCGCGGGTGAGGAAGCCGCCCTTCTTGAGCACGGAGCGCAGCTCCGGCTCGAAATAGGTGAGCGCCTTGGAGATGCCGTGACGGACCGCGCCGGCCTGGCCGGACAGGCCGCCGCCGGCGACGGTGCAGATCACGTCGTACTGGCCCGAACGCTGGGCCACGGAGAACGGCTGCTCGATCATCATGCGCAGCACGGGACGGGCGAAATAGACCTCGACCTCGCGCGAGTTGACGGTGACCTTGCCGGCGCCCGGCTTGATCCAGACGCGGGCGACCGCGTCCTTGCGCTTGCCGGTGGCGTAAGCGCGGTTGAACTTGTCGACCTTCTTCTCGTGCTTGGGCGCCTCGGGCGCGGCCGCCGTCTTGAGCTGCGAGAGCTGGTCGAGCGACTGAATGGATTCGGCCATGTTATGCGGCCCTCGTGTTCTTGCGGTTCAACTTGGCGATATCGATCTTCTCGGGCTGCTGCGCCTCGTGCGGATGATCGGCGCCGCCGTAGACACGGAGGTTGCCCATCTGCACGCGGCCGAGCGGACCACGCGGGATCATGCGCTCGACGGCCTTCTCGAGCACGCGCTCGGGATGACGGCCTTCGAGGATCTGGCGCGCGGTGCGCTCCTTGACGTGGCCGACATAGCCGGTGTGCTTGTAGTAGGTCTTCTGCTCGCGCTTGCGACCGGTGAGGACCGCATGCTGCGCGTTGATGATGATGACGTTGTCGCCGCAATCGACGTGCGGGGTGTAGGTCGGGAGGTGCTTGCCGCGCAGGCGCATGGCGACGATGGTGGCGAGGCGGCCGACGACCAGACCCTTGGCGTCGATCAGCACCCACTTCTTCGTCACCTCAGCCGGCTTTGCCGAAAAGGTTTTCATGTCGGAGTTTCCGTGGACGGGAGATATCGGCGCGAACACCGCACCAGACTGCGCGGGGTTCTAGAGAAGAGCGGCGCAACGGTCAATGCCCCAGAGCCGAAAATAACTAAGCAAACCCAATAACTTAAAAATATGGTGCGATATTACCTGTAAAAAGCTCAAACGTTTGGAATGGAATAGGTCGAGGTGACATGGGCGATCGGATCGGGTGAGGTCCCGGACAAGAGGTTCACCTCCCCGACCGCAAGGCGCTTGCCGAGCTTGAGCAGCCGGGCCTCGGCCAGCACGTCCTGCCCGGGCTGGCCCTTGCGCAGGAAGTTGATGTTGAGATTGGTGGTGACGGCGAGCCCGATCGGCCCGATCGCGGACAGCAGCACCACGTACATCGCGAAATCCGCGAGCGCCATCAGCGTCGGCCCGGACACGGTTCCGCCGGGCCGCAACATCCGTTCGCTGTAGCGCTGGCGCAAGAGGCTGGTCTGGCCGTCCGCGCTCTCGATCGTGATGTCGTCACCGCTGAAGGCCTGGGGAAACTCGTCACGGAGGAACCGCTCGAGCTCCGCCACGCTCATTTTCGCTAACGCCATGCCGTCCCCACCCTCGCTTCGCCTGCCCTGTTACATTAAGTTATCGGTGTCATCCAATTGCAATCATCTAGCGGAAGTCGCGTCAATGTCCGTTCAGGCCGCCCGCGCCCCCACCCCGCAACCGCCGATCCTGCTGCGCGAGATCGTCGGCAGCGTCGCCGTGCTCACGCTGAACCGACCAGCCGCGCGCAACAGCCTTTCCGAGGCGATGATCGGACAGCTGCATGCGAGCCTAAACGCAATCGCGGAAGACAAGCACATCCGCGCGGCCGTCATCGCGGCCAACGGCCCCGCTTTTTCCGCCGGCCACGACATAAAGGAACTGACCGCGCGCCGCACCGATCCGGATCGGGGTCGGGCTTATTTTGCGCAGATCATGACGGCCTGCAGCGCGATGATGCAGGCGGTCGTGCATCTGCCGAAGCCCGTGGTCGCGGCCGTCCAGGGCATCGCGACCGCCGCCGGCTGCCAGCTCGTCGCCAGCTGCGATCTTGCGATCGCATCGCACGAGGCGAAGTTCGCCACACCCGGCGTCGATATCGGCCTGTTCTGCTCGACCCCGATGGTGGCGCTGTCGCGCAACGTCCCGCGCAAGCAGGCCATGGAGATGCTGCTGACGGGCGAGCCTGTCACGGCCGACCGCGCCCGCGAGATCGGGCTCGTTAACCGTGTCGTTCCCGCCGGCACCGAACTCGGCGCCGCGATCGAGCTCGCGCAACAGGTCGCGTTAAAATCCGCCTACACGATCAAGCTCGGCAAGGAGGCCTTCTACCGCCAGGCCGAGATGAGCCTTGCAGACGCCTATCGCTATGCCGCAGAGGTGATGACCGAGAACATGATGGCGCGCGACGCCGAGGAAGGCATCGGCGCCTTCATCGAGAAGCGCGCGCCGACATGGCGGGATGAATGACCCCCGCCAACAAGAAAAGATAAGTGATGAACCACGACGCCTATCCCGACAATTACATCCGCGGCATCCTCAACAGCGTGAAATCCATCGCGATGGTCGGGGCCTCGCCGGTCAATGTGCGGCCGAGCTATTTCGCGTTCAAATACCTGATGCAGCGCGGCTACGACATGATCCCGGTCAATCCCGGCCATGTCGGCAAGGAGCTGCTCGGCAAGCCGTTCGTCGCATCACTGTCGGACATCGGCCGCCCCGTCGACATGGTCGACATCTTCCGCAACTCGAGCCACATCATGCCCGTCGTCGAGGAGGCGCTCACGCTCGACCCGCTGCCGAAGGTGATCTGGATGCAGCTCGGCGCGCGCGACGATGCGGCGGCCGCGAAAGCGGAATCAGTCGGGATCAAGGTGGTCATGAACCGCTGCCCCAAGATCGAATATGGCCGCCTGTCGTCAGAAATCTCCTGGATGGGCGTGAATTCGCGCACGCTCAGCTCCAAGCGCGCGCCGGCGCCGACGCAGGGCATGAGGCTGTCCCTCAATCGGATGAGTGTCGGCGGTGGCGACACCGCCGCATCGGATCGCGCTGCGAAGAACAAGAGCGAGCAAAGCTGACGCGATTGCGAAGGCTTCGTTTCGCAAACGCGACAATGCGCAGCACGATCGTTCCCAAAATGATTCCGATGTGACGCCGCGCCTTGACGGCGGGCACGGCGCCGATCAGCATGCCGCGCGAATTTCAGGCCACAAGAACAGGACGCCCAAATGAGCGATCGCCTTCCGGGATTTTCAACGCTCGCCGTGCATGCCGGTGCACAGCCCGACCCCACCACCGGCGCGCGCGCGACTCCGATTTATCAAACGACCTCTTTCGTCTTCAACGATGCCGATCACGCCGCCTCGCTGTTCGGCCTGCAGGCGTTCGGCAACATCTATACCCGCATCGGTAATCCTACCAATGCGGTGCTGGAAGAGCGCGTCGCCGCGCTCGAAGGCGGCACGGCCGCGCTCGCGGTCGCTTCCGGCCATGCCGCGCAGGTCGTGGTGCTGCAGCAGCTGCTTCAACCCGGCGACGAATTCATCGCCGCGCGAAAGCTCTATGGCGGCTCGATCAACCAGTTCACGCACGCCTTCAAGAGCTTTGGCTGGAACGTGGTGTGGGCCGATCCCGACGATATCGCGAGCTTCGAGCGTGCGGTGACGCCGCGCACGAAAGCGATCTTCATCGAGTCCATCGCCAACCCCGCCGGCAGCATCACCGACATCGAGGCGATCTCGACCGTGGCGCGCAAGGCGGGCGTGCCGCTGATCGTCGACAACACGCTGGCTTCGCCCTATCTGATCCGTCCGATCGACCACGGCGCTGACATCGTCGTGCACTCGCTGACGAAATTCCTGGGCGGCCACGGCAACTCGCTCGGCGGCATCATCGTCGATGCCGGCACCTTCGACTGGTCCACGGGCGGCAAGTACCCCATGCTCTCGGAGCCGCGCCCGGAATATCACGGCATCCGGCTGCAGGAGACCTTCGGCAATTTCGCTTTCGCGATCGCCTGCCGCGTGCTGGGCCTGCGCGACCTCGGACCGGCGTTGTCGCCCTTCAACGCCTTCATGATCCTGACCGGCATCGAGACTCTGCCGCTGCGCATGCAGAAGCACTGCGACAATGCCAAAGCCGTTGCCGAATACCTCGCGGGACATCCGGCGGTGGCCTCGGTGAGCTATGCCGGGCTGCCGAGCGACAGGTACAATCAGCTCGCGCGCAAATACGCACCAAAGGGCGCCGGCGCGGTGTTCACCTTCAGCCTGAAGGGCGGCTATGACGCCGGAGTCAGCCTGGTGTCGAAGCTGCAGCTGTTCTCGCACCTCGCCAATGTCGGCGACACCCGCTCGCTGGTGATCCATCCGGCCTCGACCACGCACAGCCAGCTCGACGACGCCGCCAAGATCAAGTCCGGCGCCGGCCCGGACGTGGTCCGGATCTCGGTCGGTATCGAGGACAAGGAAGACCTGATCGCGGATCTGGAACAGGCGCTGGGGACGTAGCGCCTGGGAACGACGGCGGCCGTTTTGGCCGCCGTCGGTTAACCCTCATTAACTATATCTGCCTCATACATCGTGCTTGGATCGCCCCTTTGATTCGGAGCCGACGATGCTGCGCTGGATGGTGCCCGCTCTGGCTGTGATGCTAACGGCCTCGGCGGCCATTGCCGCCGATCTGCCGGCGACGCCGAAGCGGCGCGCGGCCGGGCCGCCGCAGGACCCACCTCAGGTCTATGTCGAAACCGATCCGGATGCGCTGATCTCGCCGGCCTACGGCATCGGCAGCTACATCCGCAACCTGCCGGGCACGCCGCTGCTGCCGGGCTCCCACACCTTGCCTGGCTATTACGGCCGCCCCTGGAGCTACGATTATCAGGGCGCCTATTACGGCGGGAAACAGGTCGATTATTTCTGGCGCCTGCCCTACGCGTGCGGTGTCTACGGCTATTGCTGATCAGCCGGGCTGATGGTGATCAGCCGGGCTGACCCACGGGGACCGCGCGCGGCTGCGCCTGCGCAGACTGCCGTGACGCCAGCCGCTCGACCTGCATCACTGCCAGCGTCAACACCACGATCGCAACCGCCTGATGGGTCAGCGCGAGATCGATCGGCACCTGGTTGAGCAGCGTGAGGATGCCGAGCACCGCCTGCACGCTCACCGCCGCGAACAGCCACAACGCGCCGCTCGCGGCCGCACCTGCACGCGAGCGCACCGCGTCGATCGCATGCAGCAGCGCCAGCACGATCAGCACGTAGGCGGTCATGCGATGCTCGAACTGCACCGTCAGCACATTGTCGAACATGTTGCGCCACCACGGCGTCTCGAACCACAGCCGTTCCGCCGAGGGGATGAGCGCCCCATCGATCTCAGGCCAGGTGTTGTAGGCCCGCCCGGCACGCAAGCCCGCGACCAGCGCACCGAAATAGATCTGCACGAAGGTCACCGCGAGCAGCACCGCGCTCGTGAACCGCAGCCGAGCCGGCGCCGCGATCTGCGGCCGCTGCTCGAGCCGCCGCACCGTCCAGACGATCCCGGCGAAAATCAGGAGCGCGAGCGAAAGATGCGTCGCCAGCCGATATTGCGACACCTCGGTGCGTTCCGTCAGGCCCGAGGCCACCATCCACCAGCCGACCGCCCCCTGGAGGCCGCCGAGCGCGAACAGCAGCCACAGCCTGCGCTTCAGCTCACCCGACAGTCCGCCGCGCCAGAGGAAGAACAGGAACGGCAGCAGATAGGCGACGCCGATGAAGCGGCCGAGCAGCCGGTGGCTCCACTCCCACCAGAAGATCGTCTTGAACTCGGACAGGCTCATGCCTGAATTCAGCTCGCGATATTGCGGGATCTTCTTGTAGGCCTCGAACGCCTCGGCCCATGCCGCTTCCGACAGCGGCGGAACACTGCCCGTGACCGGCTTCCATTCGACGATCGATAGGCCCGATTCCGTCAGCCGTGTCGCACCGCCAACCAGCACCATCAGTGCGATCAGCGCGGCCACACAGATCAGCCACCAGCGCACGGCGCGATGCGGCTCGGATGGGGCGGAATTCGTCGTCATTTCAAGGACAAAACCAAGCCTGTGGCGAAGAGACTTGAACCCGGTTGAGTGCCCCTTATAGTCCCCCGCTCCCGCAGCGCAAGTAACGCGAAAGCCTTAAAGTTCCCGCCATGACGATCCGCACCCGCAAGTTCCTCGGCGCCATCCTGCTCCTGGTGCTGGCCACCGTTTGGGCCCTGCTCGGCATGGCGGCGGCGCAGATGCCGTGGATCGCCGAATCCGGCTGGCGGCAGGCGATCTACTACGTCGTGGTCGGCATGGGCTGGGTGCTGCCGGCGATGCCGATCGTGAGCTGGATGCAGCGGCCCGATCGCCTCAGGTCTGGCTCGTAGAGCTCCCGGTCGGCCGCACCGGCGCAAAAGCGGCGCCCGACACCAGCACGCGCAGCATCCGCAGCGAGCGCACCCGCCCGTCCCAGGAGATCCGCGGCAGCGCGCGCAAGTTCGTCCGTCCCTCCGCCTCCACGATGCCCGGGATCGTCGAGGCCGCGCTGGCGAAGCCCGCCTGCTCCGCCATCACGACGTGGCTGCGCCGGAACGAAGCGCGGTCGCCGAACGGATAGGCGAAATGCCTGATCTCGCGGTTGAAAGCCGATTCCGCCACGGCCTTGCCCATCGTCATCTCGCGCAGTGCGGCCGCGTCCTTCATGTTGGCCAGCATCGGATAGTTCACCGTTGCGCTGCCGATCGTCACGAGCGGATCGCCGGCGAGCCTGGCGAGGTCCTCCCAATCCATCGACGCCTCGCGCGAGAGCGCGGCGAGGTCGATCCGGTAGCGCGTACAGAGATCGGCGATCGCGGCCGACAGATCCGCCGGCGGCAGCGAGCGCAGCCAGCTCTCCAGATGCGAGAACAGCGCCTGCTTCCCGGCCTTGTCGGCGACCGTGAAGCGCTGCTCCTTGTCGCCCATCATCAGGTCGATGCGGCTCTCGCGCGCGATCACCTGCTCCAGGGCGAGCCACCAGGCCTCGCCGACGCCGTCGGGAAAAGCGGTCGGCACATAGATCGTAAAAGGCACGGCGTGACGCGCCAGCACCGGATAGGCGAAGGTGATGAGATCCTTGCCGGCGCCATCGAAGGTCAGCGCCACGAAGCGACGCTTCTCCGGCAGCATCACCGCGCGCCGGCAGACCTCGTCCATGCCGAGAAAATCGTAGTTCCACCGCTTCAGCGCGCGGATGGCGCGATCGAGGAATTGCGGCGTAATCTCGTGCTCGCGCAGCGGCTGAAATCCGCGCCGCCGAGGCCGCACGTAGCGGAAACGCAGGATGGCGCCGGCACCGCGACTGCGCAGCATGGCCTGGCCGGTGAACCAGGCCAGCTCGAGGCGCAGCCGTTCCAACCATCTGTCGTCGGAAGCCAAAATCCCACCCTTCGCGCGCGCCGGCGGTCAGTTCCCTCGCCCCAGTCATTACCCTTTGTTGACCTTTGTTTGCAAAGGTCGGCCACGGGCCGAAATACGTATTCTCGATTTCTCGACAGGTTTCGCGAATGACCATGGCTGCGGCGATGCAAAGCCGGACGGCAGAAGCGCCAGCGCGGTCGAGAGCGAGCCGTATCGCGCGAGTGGAGATCGTCACGGATCTCGCCGAGGCCGAGGCGGTCTGGCGCGGCTTCGAGGCGAGCGGCCATCTTTTCACGCCCTACCAGCGCTTCGACCTGCTCGACCCCTGGCAGCGGCTGGTCGGCGCCCGTGAAGGTGCCCGGCCGTTCATTGTGATCGCCCGCGACGCCGATCGGCGCCCGCTCCTGCTGCTGCCGCTCTCGCTGCGGCAGGGCCACGGCGTGCGCACCGCCGGCTTCATGGGCGGCAAGCACACCACCTTCAACATGGGCCTGTGGAACGCCGAGTTCGCAGCAGAGGCCGCCAGCGCCGATCTCGATGCACTGCTTGCGCCGCTCGGCGAGCACGCCGACGTGCTCGCACTGACACAGCAGCCCGAGCGCTGGCACGACCAGCAGAACCCATTTGCAGCCCTGCCGCGGCAGCGCCCGATCAACGGCTGTCCGCGATTGGTGATGGAGCCGGGCGGCCCGCCGGCATCGCGGATCAGCAATTCCCTGCGCCGACGCCTCAAGAGCAAGGAGAAGAAGCTTCAGTCCCTCGCCGGCTACCGCTATCACCTGGCGACGTCCGAGGCAGACATCATCCGCCTGCTCGACTGGTTCTTCCGTGTCAAGCCGGCTCGGATGGCGGAGCAGAAGCTGCCGAACGTCTTCGCCGAACCCGGCGTCGAGCAGTTCGTCCGCAGCGCCTGCCTCGCGCCGCGCGGCGAAGGTCATGTCATCGACATCCATGCGCTGGAATGCGACGAGGAGGTGATCGCGATCTTCGCCGGCGTCGCCGACGGCGAGCGCTTCTCGATGATGTTCAACACCTACACGATGTCCGAGCACGCCCGCTACAGCCCCGGCCTGATCCTGATGCGCTACATCATCGACCGCTACGGCGAACGCGGCTACCGCTCGCTCGACCTCGGCATCGGCTCGGACGATTACAAGCGGATGTTCTGCAAGGACGACGAGGCGATCTTCGACAGCTTCGTCCCCCTGACCTCGCGCGGCAAGCTCGCGGCCATGGCGATGTCCTCGCTCAGCCACGGCAAGCGGCTGGTGAAGCAGAACCAGATGCTGTTCGACATGGCCCGCCGGCTACGGCAGGCGTTCGGGTAGCTCTTTCCACTTGCACGGCTGTCTTCCCTTCTCCCCTTGTGGGAGAAGGTGGCGCGAAGCGCCCGATGAGGGGTATGCCTCCGCGAGCTCGAATGGAAAGGTGAACTCGCGGAGAGATACCCCTCACCCGTCTCGCCGCTAACGCGGCGAGCCACCCTCTCCCACAAGGGGAGAGGGTAAGAAAGCCTACGCCGCCACCACGCGCGGCGTCTCGGCGGCATCGGACGGCTGCACCGGCTTGCTCAGCATCGCCACCGCGCTGAAGCCGACGGCTCTAAGCTGCTCGCACATCTGCGCGCGCGCATCCGCCGCCATCGACGCATCGGGCACCACGACGGCGCGGGCATGGGCCGTCAACAGGTCGGCCGGCAGGTCCGAGGCGCTGCCGGCGTCGATCAGCACGTGATCGTAAGCCCGCAGCAGCGCGTCGATCGCGAGTGCGACGCGCGGCGACTGCAGCAGGCTGCGGTCGAAGCCGGGACGGCCGGCCATCACCAGATGCAGCCGCGACAGCTTGTCCCGGGTGATGACTTGCGCGAACGAGGCCTCGCCCTGCATCAGCTCGGCAAGGCCGGGAGCCTGCGCATCGGCGGAGACTGCGGCAATGGTCGGCGAGGAGGCGGCGAGATCGACCACGACGACGCGTGCATCGCGCGCCAGGTTCCGCGCCAGCGTCAGCGTCGACAGCGTGATGGCGTCGCCCGGCGCCGTGCCGAGCACCGTAACCTTCTTGGCCGCAGCGCCCGCGGCACGCAGATCGTCGGCCAGACGCTCGATCTCGGCGAATTCACTCGTATCCAAATCGGCCGCCATCTCCGGCTGCAGCGGCGCGGGCTCCGCCAACACCGGATCGAGCATTGGTTCGCCGCCCCTGTCGACCACGGGCTCGATGGCCCGCTGAACGACCAGCGGCTCCCGGCGCACCGGCGTCTGCGCGGAGCCCATTGCCGCGCCCGGCGCGGTCTGGCGCAGCAGCTCGCCGGTGACGACGACGCCGGACGAGAGCAGCAGCGTTGCGATCGTTGCGATCAGCACGATCGGCAGCTTCTTCGGATAGGCCGGCGTGTTCGAGACGATGGCGCGCGAGATGATGCGGCCGTCAGTCGGCGCGGTGTCGATGGTCTCGCGGGTGTTGGCCTCGCGGTACTTGGCGAGATAGGTCTCGAGCAGATCGCGCTGCGCCTTGGCCTCGCGCTCCAGCGCACGGAGCTGGACGTCCTGGCCGTTGGTGGAGGCCGCCTGCTTCTTGAGCTGCTCGAGGCTCACGGTGAGGCCATCGACCCGACCGCTGGCGATCCGGGCGTCGTTCTCGAGCGAGCGCGATATCTTGGCGGCTTCGTCTCGAATCTGATTGTCGAGGTCGCCGAGCTGAGCCTTCAGCTCCTTGATCCGGGGATGATTGCCGAGCAGCGTCGACGATTGCTCGGCGAGCTGCGCCCGCAGCGTCACCCTCTGCTCCGACAGCCGGCGCATCAATTCGGAGTTCACGACCTCGGACGCCTCGATCGGCTTGCCGCTCTGGAGCATCTCCTTGATCAGCCGTGCCTTGGATTCCGCATCCGCCTTCATCGAGCGCGCATTGTTGAGCTGGGTATTGACCTCGCCCATCTGCTGGTTCGACAGCGTGGTGTTGTTGGTTCCGATGAACAGGCTGGACTTGGAACGGAAGTCCTCGACCCGCGCCTCGGCGTCCGAGACCTTCTTGCGCAAACTCTCGATCTCGCCGGCCAGCCATTGGCTGGCGTTCTTGGCCTGCTCCTGCCGCGCCGCCTGCTGCAGCACGAGATAGCCGTCGGCGATCGAGTTGGCGACGCGCGCGGCGAGCTCGGGATCGGCGGACTGGAATTCGACCACGATCACGCGCGACTTGTCGACGGCGTAGGCCGAAAGTCGCTCGTAATAGGAATCGAGCACGCGCTCTTCCGGCGTCATCGCGAACGGATCGCGGACGATACCGACGAGCGCGGCAAGCGACTTCAGCGGCGAGATGCCCTGCAGCACCGGGTCGAATTCGGGGCGCTCGGCGAGCTTGTTCTTCTTGATGATCTCGCGCGCCAGATCGCGCGACAGCACCAGTTGCACCTGGCTGGTGACGGCCTCGGCATCGAGCGCCTGCCGCTCCTCGGTGCGGTCGCTGTTCGGACGCAGGAACACGTTCTCGCGGCCGTCGATCAGAATCCGGGTTTCAGATTTGTAGCGCGGCGTGACGAGATTGACGATGGCGAGCGAGGCAACGAGCGCCAGCACCGTCGGCACGATGACCCAGCCGCGCTTGCGCGCCAGGGCCGCACCGAGCGCGTGCAGGTCGATGTCGCCGGATTCGACCTGCCCAGGCTTGGCGATGACAGGCGCGGGCTTCGCTTCGATCTTGGCCTCAACCTTGGCTTCGATCTTTTCGGCTTCCGCTTCGCCCTTTTCAGCCTTCGTTTCGCTCTTCGGCGCAGCTTCGCCTTTGGACTTCGCGACGGCCCGCGCGATCACAGCCTTGTCCTTGCCGGCACGCCAGAACGCTAAACGCATCGAACACTCCCGCAGGGCAATGCTGCGACTCTACCTCAACCGGGGCGATTACACTCCATTAAGGTTGCCGCTGGGTTAATCGTGACGACCCGCGCCTTGTGCACGTCGACCCGTCACCGTTTGTTAACCACGAGGCCCCTTAATCCATCTCAATTTTTCACGAGAATTGTTCGGCAAGTCGCCGTCGAGCTGGTTTTGATCATGCCCCCCTCTCCCGACCGGCCGCTTCGCATCCTTCACGCCGTGCGCGCTCCGGTCGGCGGCATCTTCCGCCACATCCTCGACGTCGCCAACGGCCAGGTCGACCGCGGCCATCATGTCGGCATCCTCGCCGACAGCCTCACCGGCGGCGAGCGCGCCGACAAGGCGCTGACCGAGCTTGCGCCGCGCCTGAAGCTCGGCGTCCACCGCATGGCGATCCGCCGCGAGCCGTCGCCCGATGACGTCCTGGTATGGCTCCGCATGCGGCGGCTCATCGCCACGCTCAAGCCCGACGTGCTGCACGGCCACGGCGCCAAGGCCGGTGCCTTCATCCGCATGCGGCGGCGCTCGGACGCCACGATCCGGATCTACACCCCGCATGGCGGCTCGCTGCATTATCCGCTCAACACCTTCAAGGGCGAGTTCTACGCGCGGCTCGAACGCGCGCTGATGGGCTCGACGGACCTGTTCCTGTTCGAGAGCGTCTTTGCCCGCGACACCTATCAGCGCATCGTCGGCATGCCCAAGGGCGTGGTGCATTGCGTCTTCAACGGCGTGACGCCGGAGGAATTCGAGCCGGTCATAACCGCCGAAGATGCGACCGACCTCTGCTACGTCGGCGAGTTCAGGCACATCAAGGGCGCCGACCTGCTGGTCGACGCCGTGGCGCGCCTGCACGAGGGCGGCAAGAAGGTCACGCTCACGCTCGGCGGCGACGGCGAGGAGACGGCCGCGCTGAAGGCGCAGGTCGAGCGGCTTGGCCTGGCGAACGCCATCCGCTTCATCGGTCACGTCAAGGCGCGCTACGGCTTCTCCAAGGGGCGGCTGCTGGTCGTCCCCTCGCGCGGCGATTCCATGCCTTACGTCGTGATCGAGGCCGGCGCCGCGGGCATTCCGATGATCGCATCCAAGATCGGCGGCATTCCCGAGATCCTGGGCGTCGACAGCCCCGCGCTGTTCGCGCCCAGCGATCCCGAGGCCATGGCGGAGGCGATCGCCGCAGCGCTGGACGATCCGCAAACCACCGCGCAACGCGCACTCTCCTTGCGCGAGCGCATCTCGGCGCACTTCTCACAAGCCGCGATGGTCGAGGGCGTGCTCGCCGGCTATCGCGACGCATTTGCCAATCATTAACCATCCTTAAGTCCAGCTTTAGAGAATCTTCCGATTTGTTCGATAATCGAAGCGCCAGGGTATGCTTGCCCGGGCGCGCAATGCCGTGCCGCGGGTTCTGGAATGGACGTGAACGCCCGTGGAACCGCTCAACGCACGCTCGATGCTCGATGCCGCGGCCAGCGCTGCGGCAAAGCCTGCTGACCAGCCCTTCGTGGAGCGCCGTCGCCGGCTCTCGCCTGCCGCGCTCGACGTCGTCAAGCAGAAGGTCGCCCGCGCCTATTCGCCGATCGTGATCGCCGGCTTCGTGCGCCTTGCCGATTTCGCGCTGCTGAGCCTCGTCGGCATCGCAATCTATCTCGGCTACGTCATGCCGCTCGCGGGGGCGTTCAGCTGGATCTATCCAGCCGAGGTCATCGCCGTCGCCATCGCCGCCGTGGTCTGCTTCCAGGCTGCCGACATCTACCAGGTGCAGCTGTTCCGTGGTCAGCTCCGGCAGATGACGCGGATGATCTCGTCCTGGTCGTTCGTCTTCCTGCTCTTCATCGGCATCTCCTTCTTCGCCAAGTTCGGCAGCGAAATCTCGCGGCTGTGGCTCGCCGCCTTCTACTTCCTCGGACTCGCCGCGTTGATTGCCGAGCGCCTGGTGCTGCGCGCGCTGGTCCGCGCCTGGGCGCGCCAGGGCCGGCTCGACCGCCGCACCATCATTGTCGGCTCCGACAGCAACGGCGAGCAGCTGGTCGAGGCGCTGAAGGCGCAGGAGGATTCCGACATCCACGTGCTCGGCGTGTTCGACGATCGCAACGACAGCCGCGCGCTCGACACCTGCGCCGGCGCGCGCAAGCTCGGCAAGGTCGACGACATCGTCGAGTTCGCCCGCCGCACCCGCGTCGACCTCGTGCTGTTCGCGCTGCCGATCTCGGCGGAGACCCGCATCCTGGAGATGCTGAAGAAGCTCTGGGTGCTGCCGGTCGATATCCGCCTCTCCGCGCACACCAACAAGCTGCGCTTCCGGCCCCGCTCCTATTCCTATCTCGGCGAGGTGCCGACGCTCGACGTGTTCGAGGCGCCGATCACCGATTGGGACCTGGTGATGAAATGGCTGTTCGACCGTATTGTCGGCAGCCTTGCGCTGCTCGCAGCCCTGCCGGTGATGGCGTTGGTTGCGCTCGCGGTGAAGCTCGACAGCCCCGGCCCGGTGCTGTTCCGACAGAAGCGGTTCGGCTTCAACAACGAGCGCATCGACGTCTACAAGTTCCGCTCGATGTACCACCATCAGGCCGACCCGACCGCCTCGAAGGTGGTGACCAAGAACGATCCGCGCGTCACCCGCGTCGGCCGCTTCATCCGCAAGACCAGCCTGGACGAGCTGCCGCAGCTCTTCAACGTGGTGTTTTCAGGCAATCTGTCGCTGGTCGGCCCGCGCCCGCATGCGGTGCAGGGCAAGCTGCAGAGCCGGCTGTTCGACGAAGCCGTGGACGGCTATTTCGCCCGCCACCGCGTCAAGCCGGGCATCACCGGTTGGGCCCAGATCAACGGCTGGCGCGGCGAGATCGACAACGAAGAGAAGATCCAGAAGCGCGTCGAGTTCGACCTCTATTACATCGAGAACTGGTCGGTGCTGTTCGACTTCGTCATTCTCCTGAAGACGCCGGTCTCGCTGCTGACCAAGAACGAGAACGCGTATTGAGTTTCTCTGTCATGCCCCGCGTAGGCGGGGCATCCAGTACTCCGTAGCGCCAGTGGTTTCCACGATAGGCGCCGCGGAGTACTGGATCGCCCGGTCAAGCCGGGCGATGACGGCTGTGTTGTGGCGCATGAGTTGCGTAAGCGTATGAGCGTGTGATGGCGTATGCGGCGACAGCCGGTGGAGTGAACGCAGCCGCAACGGCCGCGCCCGGCGTGCTGGCGTTGCAGCGCGCGCTGGTGTGGCTGGTCGGCGCCTCTGGCGCCATCGTCTTCATCGAGCCGAGCCCTTACGAGATCGCGACGCTGCTCGCGACCGTCACCTTTTTCGCCACCGGCCTGCGCCTGCGTCTCGTGCTGATGCCGCTGCTGTTGATGCTGATCCTGCTCAATGTCGGCTACACCATCAGCGCGATTCCGCTGTACGAGCGGACGGAGGTGGTGAGCTGGATCGCGACCTCCTGGTACATGGCGGTGACCGTATTGTTCTTCGCCATGGTCATCTCCGAGGACACCGAGGCCCGGCTCGACATGCTGCGCCGCGGCCTCGTGGTCGGCGCGATGATTGCCTCGCTGCTGGCGATGGCCGGCTACTTCCACCTGGTTCCCGGCGGCAACGAGCTCTTGACGCTCTACGGCCGCGCGCGCGGCACCTTCAAGGACCCGAACGTGCTCGGCGCCTACCTGATCCTGCCGGCGCTGTTCGCGCTTCAGAGCGTGGTCTCCGATAAACTGGCCAAGGCATTCCGCAACGTCATCGCCTTCGGCATCATGTCTCTGGCGATCCTGCTCGCCTTCTCGCGTGCGGCCTGGGGCGGCCTGGTGCTGACCTCCGCCTTCATGCTGGCGCTGATGGTGCTGACCAGCCGCACCAACGCGCAACGCTCGCGCATCGTCATCATGGCGATCGTCGCCGCGGTGCTCGGCCTCGCGCTGATCGCCGTGCTGCTGTCGTTCGATTCCACGGCGGAGATGTTCAAGCAGCGCGCGAGCTTCGGCCAGAGCTATGACGAAGGCCGCTTCGGCCGGTTCGGCCGGCACATCCTGGGTGCGGAGATGGCGCTCGATCTGCCGTTCGGCATCGGTCCACTGCAATTCAACCGCTACTTCCCCGAGGACACCCACAACTCCTACCTCAACGCCTTCATGTCCGGCGGCTGGCTCTCCGGCGTGTGCTATCCCGCGCTGGTGTTCACCACCGTCATCATGGGTTTCCGCCACGTCTTCATCCGTGTGCCGTGGCGGCGCGCCTACCTCGCGATCTTTTCCGCCTTCCTCGGCACCGTCGGCGAAAGCTTCGTGATCGACACCGACCACTGGCGGCACTTCTGGATGATGCTGGGCGCAGTGTGGGGGATGATCGCAGCCGCGCAAGCCTACAAGCTCAGGTCCGGCGAGGGCGCTTCTTCAGCTTGAGATCCGGCCGCTTTTCCGGCGGCGTGTCGAGCAGACCTTTCAGTGCCTCGGTCGCCGCGAGCGTGCCCTTGTATGCTTCATTGGAGAAGCGAAGCAGCAGCCGCAATTCCTCGTCGGAATAGCCGTTGCAGACGTTCTCCATCGCCTGCTGCATCGGCACGTAATACTGGCCGAGGCCGGCGATCGCCTCCGGCACGACCGTGATGAAGACCTTGCGACGATCCTTCTCGTCTCTTTCGCGCCGCACCAGGCCCGCCTTTTCGAGCCGGTCGACAACACCGGTGATGGCACCGGTGGTCAGGCCGGTGACCTCGGCGAGCCGCCCTGCCGTGACGCGGCCTTCGAGATACAGGATGTCCATGCATTCGAGATCGGAATTGGCAATTCCGGCAACGTTGGCAACGGTCTGTCCGTAGAGCACGCCCTGCGCGGAGGACCTGCGCATGGCGTCCTCGAGTTCCTGCAGCAGCGCAGCGCGCGCCTTCGTCCTTGACAAGGCCCACCTCATCTCTTAGGCAATATATATCTTAGTCACTAAGATAATTAGTGACCGTAATTTCTCCTAGCACCACGGAAACGTCGGGAGCAAGCCATGGCCCACCGTCCCCGCAAGGCGCTGATCATCGGCGCCGGCATCGCCGGCCCCGTCGCCGCGATCCTGCTGCGCCGCGCCGGCATCGAATCCGCGATCTACGAGGCCTGGCCCTATTCGAAAGGAATCGGCGGCGGCCTGCAGATCGCACCGAACGGCATGCATGTCCTGGAGGAGATCGGGCTGGCGAAGCAGCTGATCGGCCACGGATCGGTCGCGGAAGCCTTCGACTTCTATTCGCAGGACGGCGAGAAGCTCGGCTCGATCAACCGCGACCTGGCGCGGCGCTTCGGCCAGCCGGCCGTCAACATCGCGCGCGCCACGCTGAACGAGATCCTGATCGACAAGGCCTGGTGCGCCTCTGTCTCGCTCTATTTCGAAAAGCGCCTGATCAAGATCGAGGATCGCGGCGACCAGCCGATCATCGCCTACTTCGCCGACGGCACCACCGCCGAAGGCGACTTCCTGATCGGCGCCGACGGCGTGCACTCGGTCGTGCGCCGCCAGGTGGTGCCTGACGGCCCGCAGCCGTTCGACACCGGCCTGATCGGCTTCGGCGGCTTCGTGCCGCATGCCGTGCTCGACGGCAGATCCAGCGGCCAGCACGTCGAAACGACCTTCGGACAGAGCGGCTTCTTCGGCTACGGCTATTGCAGCTCCGATCCGAAAGACGGCGTGATGTGGTGGAGCACGCAGCCGGCGCACGGCATGGACGCGGCGACGTTCCGCGCGCTCGACCATGCGACGCTGAAGCAGCATCTGCGCAGCTTCCATCACGGCTGGCATGATCCGATCCCCGCCATCATCGAAGCGGCCGAGAACATCGTGGTCACCGACACGCTCGACGTCGCGACACTGCCTACCTGGTCGCGCAAGCGCTCGCTCTTGATCGGCGATGCCGCGCACGCGACCAGCCCCCATGCCGGCCAGGGCGCCTCGCTGGCGCTGGAGGACGCGTTGCGCTTCGCGCGGCTGATGCAGGAGGGCCAGGAGCTCGGCGCCACCTTCCAGGCCTTCGAGGCCGAGCGCCGCCCGCGCACCGAGAAGATCGTCGCGATCGCCCGCCGCAACGGCAACAGCAAGCGCGAGTTCAGCGCCACCGGCGCCTGGATGCGCAATCAGATGCTGAAATGGCTGCTGCCGCTGGGTGCCAAGGGCATGGACTTCATGTACGCGTATGATGCCAGGGCGGTGTGACAGAGACGGTGCCGTAGGGTGGGCAAAGCGCAGCGTGCCCACCACCGAGAGATGGTGGGCACGGCGCGTTGCGCCTTTGCCCACCCTACGAGAGCCAACCTAGCTCTCCACTTTGAACGTCAGCCCGGCATTGTCCTGCAGCCGCTTGATCAGCTTGTGCTGCATCGCTGCGCCCGGCGTCCAGAAGCCGGCGGGAACGTCGCTCGCATCGCGCAGCAGGCAGATGGCGCATTCGGAGATCATCTTCGAGGTCGAGCCGTAGCCGGGATCGCGGTCGCCGGTGACGCCGGCGCGGACCATGCGGCCGTCGGGGGCGATCGCGACATAGAGCAGGTTGAACAGGCCGTTCTCCCGCTCCTCCTTCGACGGCCCCTCGCCCGGCTTCGGCGCGTTCGGGCCGGTCTTCTCGGCATTGGCCGCCATCACGCGCTTGGCGTTGGCCTCGCCCTTCTCGCCGGGGCCAGTCAGCACCATCTCGTCGTAGACGAAGTCCTTCCCGTAGGGAAAGCCCATCAGCATGTTGGAGCGATGGACGTTGCGGGTGTTGATCAGCGCCATCATGAACGGCGCGGCCCAGGATTGCAGGTCCTCCTCGAAGACCGCCCTGTTGCCCTTGGGCTGCTTCGGGCCGGTGAAATCAGGCGTCAGCGCGAAGTGGTCGTTGAGGATGGCGACGAGGCTGAGGTCTTTGGCGACGGCATCGAAGGTCGCCTTCGCGCTCGCCGCGGTGCCGCCTGACAGCGTGCCGCGCATGTCGCGCACGCGGCCCTTCACGCGCGGGGCCGGCGCGCCGAACACGCGCTTTGCCTCCTCCTGCACGAAGAAGGTGCCGAGCTCGAACGGCACGGAATCATAGCCGCAGGAGAACACGATACGCGCGCCGCTCGCCTTGGCCGCAGCCTCGTACTTGTCGATCATCTGCCGCATCCAGACCGGCTCGCCGCAGAGATCGAAATAATCCACACCCGCAGCGACGCAGGCCGCTAGCAGGTCCTCGCCGTAGAACTGGTACGGGCCGACGGTCGTGATCACCGATTTGGTCTGCGCCACCATCGCCTTCAGCGACGCCGCATCCGACGCATCCGCCACGATCAGCGGCGTATCGGCGGGCGCGCCGATCGCATCGCGCACCGATTTCAGCTTGTCGAGGCTGCGTCCCGCCATCGCCCATTTGAGCGCCTTGTCGTCCTTGTAGTGCGCCGCCAGATATTCGGCGACGAGTTGACCGGTGAAGCCGGTCGCGCCGTAGACGACGATGTCGAATTTCGCAGAGCTCATGATCGGCCTTTACTTCTTCGCGTAGCTCACGCCCATGCCGGCACGGACGTCGCTTTGAATGCCATAGGGCGGGATCGGATAGCGCAGGCCGTTCTTCGCCAGCGCCTTCATGCCCTCGATTGCCTTGGCGAGATGCGAGGGCTTCAATGCCATCAGCATCTCCTCGTCCGGCACGCCGCCATAGCGCCGTTCGGCATAGCATGGCAAGGACAGGCTGGGCTCCCCAGTCTTGAGCGCCCGCCCCCATGAATCGGCGCAGGCGGTCTCGCCGACCACGCCCCATTCGAACTTCTTGTAGCCGGTATATTGCAGCCCGTTGATCAGGATGATCATCTGCCCCGGCGTCGCATAGACGAGGCAGATATCGGGAGGATCGAGCCGGCCGCTCGCGAGCGGGCTGACGGCGAGCGCCTGATAGTGCCCGAACGGAACCACGTCCAGCGCCGCCTGGCGCTTGCGCGCGTCCTCCGCCGTGCCGTGCCAGACCCCGACATAGTTTTCGCCGGCGAGCCATTTCTCGTCCTGCGGCGCAAGACCGATCACCGCGCGGCATTGGGCGCCTACGAGATCGTCGGCGGTGATGCCGACGGTCCAGCCCAGGCGCGCGGCCATGCTGACAATCTGATCGGTGGTGTGAATTGCGTTCGGGCGGCGGATCTTCGGGATCGCCTCCATTTCTGCGACGCTCGCGAACAGCTTCATGCCGATCACGTTCGTCTTCAGCCGCAGCAGGCTGTTGAGATCGGCGACGAGGCCGGCAAGGTCGATCCTGTCCGTACTCTGCTGTTGCATGGCTTCCTCCGCGCCGGCGATGGTGCGCCGCGTATTCTTGTTTTGCGGCTTTGTTCTAGTCCCTGCCCGGTCCCGGAAGCAACTCGGAGATCCTGCCCATCAGACGGTAAGCGGTAAGACCGATCCACTCGCGCACCGCAACTTCGGTTCGTCTCAAGCCGTCCGCGCCCATGTTGGTGAAGGAGAATAGATCCTCACGTCCCCCCATCCGCCAGTCCACCGGATAGGCCTCGACGTCAAATCCGGCCTTGCGGAAGATTCCCATCGAGCGCGGCATATGGAAGGCCGACGTCACCAGGAGCCAGCGCTCGCCGGGCTTTGGCGATACCAATTGCTTGGTGAAGATCGCATTCTCCCAGGTGTTGCGGGAGTCGCGCTCGAGGATCAGGCGGTCCTTCGCGATGCCGAGATTCTCCAGGATCGGCGCGGAATAGTCGGCCTCCCTGGCCTCGCTCGACACCAGGTTCGCGGAGCCTCCGGTGAAGACGATGCGCGCATTGGGGTAGCGGCGCGCAAGCTCGGCCGGCGCAAACAGACGATCGGCCGCGTGCGCGACGACCGGCGTGCGATGCGCCGCCGACAGATCGGTGTCGACCGAGCCGCCGAGCACGATGATGCCGTCGGGCGCGCCGCGCGAGGCGTCCCACGCCGGGAAGCGCGACTCCAGCGGGTAGATCAGGAGATTGCCGAGCGGCGAGAACGCCGCGAGCGCCAGCAGCACCAGCGTGGTCACGGCAAGCCGGCGGCCAAACGCGGCAAAGCGCGTCGCCATCAGCACGACAGACACAATTCCGAGCTCGACCAGAAGATTGATCGGCAGCAGCGCGACGCCGATGGTCTTGGAGAGAGCGAAAAACAGAGGAGCCTCGCTGGAATGATCGTGCCTGCCATGCGCGGGCTTGGCCGGCACGGCCTTGTTCGGAAATCCTTCTTGAAAGAGGATCGATCGCCGGGTCAAGCCCGGACCGATCAAACCAACCGGACGCGGCAAATGACCCATCATCACCTGCATTCCAGCCCCGAAACCTGCCATTGGGGCTTCTTCGAAGCCGCACTCGAGCCCGTCCTCACCGTGGCCAGCGGCGACGAGGTGACGGTCGACACCATCAGCGGCGGTCCCGACATGCTGCCTGATCGCGACAGGTTTCACATTCCGCCCGAGATGCACGAGGTTCATGCCAGGAGCGAACGCATGCTGCCGGGCCACATCCTCACCGGTCCGATCGCGATCGAAGGGGCCGAGCCCGGCGACGTGCTCGCGGTCGAGATCCTCGACGTGCAGCTCCGGCAGGATTGGGGCTGGAACATGATCAAGCCGCTGTCCGGCACCCTGCCCGACGATTTCCACGAGACGCGGATCCTGAACATTCCGCTCGACCGTACCAGGATGGTCGGCCGCATGCCGTGGGGCCTCGACCTGCCGCTGAAGCCGTTCTTCGGCGTGATGGGCGTATCGCCGCCGCCAGCCTGGGGCCGCATCTCCTCGCTGATCCCGCGCGCGATGGGCGGCAATCTCGACAACAAGGAGCTCGGCGCAGGTGCGACGCTGTATCTGCCGGTGTTCGTGCCGGGGGCGATGTTTTCCTGCGGCGACGGCCATGGCGTGCAGGGCGACGGCGAGGTCTGCGTCACCGCGATCGAGACCGCGCTGCAGGGCCGCTTCCGCCTGACGCTGCGCAAGGACCTGAAGCTCGACTACCCCCGCGCCGAGACGCCGACGCATTACATGACCATGGCGATGGACCCCGATCTCGACCAATGCGTGGTGCGCGCGCTGCGCGACATGATCGCGCTGCTCGGCGAAACGCGAAATCTGTCGCGCGAAGATGCCTACACGCTATGCAGCCTCGCCGCCGATCTCCGGGTGACCCAGACCGTCAATGGCGCCAAAGGCATCCATTGCATGATCGAAAAGGCGATCGTGCACGGCTGAGCCGGGCCGCCCCTTTCCCTGACCTGCCGACCTCACGCCGCCGCCCGGTCTTCCCCGCGGCGCGTCGTGGTGTGCCTGATTCCCAAGCGATTCCAATCACGTGAGCTTCGGCCCCAGCGCTGATTTGACTTCCACCCCCGAACCTAAATAGAGTCTTAATCGTTACTTTTATGTACCCGAGTAAGAGGCTAGCGTTCGGGCCATGGCCACCGAAAAAGCCGAGACTGACCGCATTCCCGTAACCTTGGCGCTCTCGACCATCGCGTATCTGGAGAAGCTGGTGAGACAGGGCACCCACGGCACCAGCGTTCCCGGCGTCGCACGGACATTGATCGAGGAAGGCATCCGTCTCGCCATCAAGGACGGTCTTCTGTCGATCCGCGACAATGGCAGGACGTGAGCGCACCCGGTACGTGAGGCGGGCGGATCTCGAGACCGCGGATGGCCGACATCTGCAACCTGGGATCGCCGACAAATGCCTGTTCTCTCACCGACCTGGACCGACGAACGAATCGAACTCCTGAAGCAGCACTTCGAGGCCGGCCTCTCCTGTCGCGAGATCGCCGCCGACATCGGCGTCAGCCGCAACGCGGTGATCGGCAAATTGTCGCGGCTCAATCTGACGCGCGGCCGGACGGTCGACGACCGAAAGGTCCAGGACAAAGGCCTGGCGCCGGCGCGGATGCGCAAGGCCGTGCCGCGGCTGCAATACGAGATGCTCGCCTCGATCTATGGCGAGACCGATGCGCCGGTGTTTGCCGGCCCAATCGACGAGGCCAACCGCTGCTCGTTGCTGGAGCTGTCGGAGAATCGCTGCCGCTGGCCGATCTCGACGCCGGGCGCAGCCGATTTCTGCTTCTGCGGCAACACGGCGCCGGACGGCCAGCCCTATTGCGCCGGCCACAGCCGCCTCGCCTATCGGCCGGCGGCGCGCACCCGCGTGATACGCGGCTGACGTTGCGGGCATCTGGACAACAAAAAACCTCCGGCGGGGCATCGCCGGAGGTTTCTGGAGGCTTAGCATGAAGCTAAGAGCCGCAACTTTCGTATCTGGCTGGCAGTGATATAGCTTAGTAGCTCAAGTAAGTAAATAAGTTTGACGCGACGGAATCGCATGGCTCGCCTTCGTGTTCCGCAACGGCATTCGATTTTCCGAAACTCTTGCCATGAAAAACCCCGGCAGTTTCCCGCCGGGGGTCTCCGATCGATTTGCGCGATCGATGATCAGAAGTTGCGCTGAGCGCGCAGCAGCATGCTCACCGAGTCTTGGTCCTTCAGCTCGTACACGGCCGCCGGCTTCGCAGCGCTGGCAATGCCCGGGCTCGCGATGAAGCCGGAGTACTTCTGGTCCAGACGCGACCAGCTCAAGTCGGCAGTGAACGCCAGGCCCTTGACCGGGGTCCACACGGTGTTCACACCGACCACCGCGAAGTTGAAGTCCGGATTACAGGTCGAACCGGCCAACCCGATTGCGGCGAAGTTGGTGCAGATCAGGGCCTTGCCCGTGTTGCCGTACTTCAGCTGGGCGTAGCCACCGTAGATGGCGCTGGCCCAGTTCGGGCTCCAGTTGTGGGTATAGCCGCCACGGAAGCCCCAGGTCTTGACGGTATCGATGCCGGTACCGGTTCCGAACACGCCGTCGGCGAGACCGGCGAACCCGGTGCTCTGATACGCGCCGTTGCCGCTGCCGCTGAACATGAAGAAGCTCTGCGGGAACAGGCTCTGGAAGTTGTAGCGGGTCGCACCGTCGGTGTAGACGGCCTGCAGGTTGATGACGTCACCCGCGCCGGTCGGGATGTTCTTGATCGACAAGGCGCCCTGCACGGCCCAGCCCCACTTGTCGGAGGGATGACCGGTGACTTCAGTCGCGCCGTAATAGGCTGAATGCAGCTCATGGGCCGCGACCGAGATCTGCGCCAGACCCCAGGCCTGGTCGACACGAACCTGACCGATCACCTCGGGCATGCGCGTGCCGCCCCAGGCGCTGGCGCCATAGACGCCGGTCACGAACTGCGCCGCCGTACCCGACGACACGTTCCAGAGGTTCGATTGACCATTGTTCGCCGAGGTCTCGTCCTGCAGCGCGAACGAAGCAGTGATGCCCTGGCCGAAGTCAGCCGTGTAGGCAACCTGGTTCACGCCGTTGACGTGGTTGGAGCCGCCCGGAAGGGTATCGGGGCCGCCGGCCGGATAGCTCTGCCAGGGAGCGTCGAAGATCGAGACCGTGCGGCCGAAGGTGAAGCCCGCGAACTGGATGAACGCATGGTAGAGACCGAGCGAGGCCGAACTGGTCGAGAACGCCGACGGGTTGCTGCCGGTGACGTTCGTGGAGTCGTAGCTGACGACCAGGTCGGCGTAGGTGCGAACAACGCCGTATTCGGTCGCCGTGCGGGTATCGATGTTGAAGTCCAGACGAGCGCGGCTGTAGTAGTAGTTGGTCAGACGGTTGTTGGACCCGCCGTTCACACTGCTCGAGCTGTTCCTGAAGCCATAGTCGCCGCCGCCGCCGAGAAGCATGTCAGCGCGGATGTAACCACCAAACTTGATGCAGGTATCGGTGCCCGGCATGTAGTAGAAACCCGCGCCGTAGAGCGAGCAGATCTTCACGTATTCGACTGCCTTGGCCTTGACCGGAAGATCAGCCGCCTGAGCTCCACCAACGGCGATCAGTCCCGCCGCAGTGCCGAGCAAAAGGCTCTTCACCACTTTCATTTAAAACCTCCAAGTTGCTCATTTCACGGAGACCGGACCGTGAGGCCCCCCAGATCCCCGTCTCTTCATCAAATCCGCTCGGCCGCTTCGCGTTTTCGGACGTACCTGCATTCGCGAGGGACGTGAGCGAACCACCTGCAACGGGACGATCGAGAACCCCCCACCGTCGGGATCAATATGCCCGCGCCGTTCCGTTAATCAAAATAGTTTATTAGATCAGCTTTGTGGTTTCACTAACCCTGTGGCCGCAACGCAACACCGGTGTTGAGCCAAAAAGCCTGATCGGGTCATATTTGTAGTTTTCGTGACACCATTACCCTGCTCTGCACTTGCGTCAGAGCAGAGTTGCGTGGACTATGCCCGCCGAAAATGAGCCGGAAAGAGAATCAGCTTGCGGGAGTGACGCTGTGTCCGCGACGAGGAAGGAAGGCGCGCGCCTGCGCACCATCGGCAACCTGGATATCATCAGGCGATTCACCTGGGAGATATCGTCGATCAACATGTATCTCGAGGAGCTGCGTCAGTTCTGGGCGAGGACGCTCGGCATCAGCGGACCGCAATGGCTGATCCTGATGGCCATCTCGGACCTCGACAAGGACGACGGCATTCCGGTCAACGTCGTGTCCAAGCTCCTCCACGTCGATCCGTCCTTCGTCACCACCCAGTCCAAGCTGCTGGAGAAGAAGGGCCTTTTGCGCCGCCGCCCCTCGCCGACCGACGCGCGCGTGGTCCGGCTATCCCTGACCGAGAAAACGCAGAAGCACCTGGCGAGCCTCAACGAGCAGTACAAGACCATCAAGGAATTCGTCTTCCAGGAGTTCGACGAGGCCGAGCTCGCCGAATTCACCACCAAGCTCGCGACGCTGAAGACCCGGCTGGAAAAGGCCTGCGTCCGCCTCAGCCTGGACCTCTGACGGCTCGCCGCTAGATCCGCCCCGCGCCACGGAGCCGCGATTCCAGCCAGTCGAATATATATTCGTTGGCAAGGCTCGGATTGTCGGCATGGGCCTGCGCGGCGCCGGTCTCCGCCGCGGTGAACACTTTCAGCGTGACATCCGAGCTGCCGAGCCGGGAATTCCGGACGAGCTGACGCGCCCGGTCGGCCTTGAGCCAGCCGTCCTCCCCGAGCGTGATCAGCACCGGGCAGTCGGCGCTGGAGGCCATCAGCGGCGCATGCGGCACAGGGACGATGCTGACGTCGCTCATCGCGAATCGGCTGGCGAAAAAGGCCCGCTCGTGCAGATCCCACAGGCCGCCGTCGCAGACGGCGGCGGCAAGCCGCGGCTCCTGCAGCACCGCGCGCGCCACGAAGGACGAGCCCCAGCCATCGGCGATGATCCCGACCCGCGCGAAATCGACGTCCTGCCGCATCTCCAGATAATCCATG
The DNA here is from genome assembly GCF_020194135.1 of Bradyrhizobium sp. BRP23. Classification (NCBI taxonomy): domain Bacteria; kingdom Pseudomonadati; phylum Pseudomonadota; class Alphaproteobacteria; order Hyphomicrobiales; family Nitrobacteraceae; genus Bradyrhizobium; species Bradyrhizobium sp. BRP23. The sequence goes on from NZ_JADYVW010000008.1 coordinate 358,081, forward strand.
ACGCCGGGGATCGCGCTCTCGAGATCCTGGCGCCGCAATAGCGCCTCGAGAAAATCGTCGCGCTGGTCGCCGAACAGGTCGAGCGCCAGCATCGAGAAGCCACGCTCGCGCGCGTGCGGCACGAGCTTGAACAGAAATTCTTCCTTGCGGTGGCCGGGCTCGCCGATGCAGATCACGGTCGGCGCCGGCTCCTTCCCCGATGGCGCGGGCAGGAAGTATCCCTGCAGCGAGTGCCCGTCGAGCCAGGGTATCGTCACCACCTCGCCGGCCGGGCTGCGCGCGGCGAGATAGCGGCGCGCGCATTCCTGCATGGCCAGCACGGCGACCCAGCGGCGCTCGTCGGCGGGATCGAGCGGCATCGCTGCGGCACCATAATAGTTCATGGCGCGCAGCCAATTGCGCTGCGCACTGGCGCGGTGGCCCTCCGCGAACGCGGTCTCCGCGCGCTGCCGATTGGTCTGCGCCAGCTTCTTCCACTCGCGGTGCCAGGAGCGGTCGTCGCCGCGCTTCAGCTGCCGCGCGATCATCAGGCATTCCGCGATCGTGGCGCCGCCCTCCTGGGCCGCCGCGAGCAGCCGCGTGAACTCAGCTGAAATGTCCTCTCGCTCCGGGCAAAAGGTCCAGTCGTCGGAGAGGCATGCGGGCATCATTGGGAGCTACGCTCTAATCGTCGCGTTACCCCGATTGACTAAACCATTTCAAGTCGCCGACCAAGCCGGCGCGCGCGTCATTACAGGCATGTGAGATCAACATCGCTTGAACAACGTCATGACGGATGCGTGACATTGCAACAGATCATGGTGCGCGACGAACATTGGCGGGAGCTGGCACTTAGAATTGTCCAAGTATCTCTTGCCATGACGACCATCATAGCCATATCGGCGCGCCTTGCTGGGCGCGCTAAAGAATATGACCCCTAGCGGCGGCGTGCGCGCACGCCTCTCCTTCGAGACGGCGCTGACGTGCCTCCTCGGGTGCGATGGGTGGGCGCCCCGGCAGCGGCCTCAACCAAGCCGCCAGCCGACCTCCTGCGTAATACTTTCGAAGAAGGCACGGTCATAGGCCTGCTCCGGCGCGGCGCGCACGCGCTCGTCGAGAAGCTTGGCGTCCTCGCCGACCAGAATGCGCCACCGCTCCGCCTTGACCCCGTCGAGGATGATCTTGGCGGCTTCTGCCGCCGTCGTCGGCGCATCCTCCAGGAAGCTGCGGGCGCGCTCGGCGAACGCCGCCTGGATGTCCTCGTCCGACATCCCGTCGGCATCCGGCACGCCGGCCGCGACCATGCGCTTGCGGGTCAGCGCGACCTCATCGGCATTGAGCCGCTCCGAGCCGTCGGCGCTCTGCACCTTGCGCGAGTTGGAGACGATCGAGGTGCCGATATGGCCGGGCATCACCACCGAGCATTTGACGTGCGGCGCATGCAGGCGCAAATCGTTGATCAGCGCTTCGGTGAATCCCTTCACTGCGAATTTGGCCGCACTGTAGGCGGTGTGCGCCTGGTTCATGCCGATCGAGGCCCAGAAGCCGTTGACGCTGGCGGTGTTGACGATGTGGGCTTCGTCCGCGGCCACCAGCATCGGCAGGAAGGTGCGCACGCCGAGATAGACGCCGCCCCAGCAGATGTTGAAGGTGCGCTCCCATTGCTCGCGGGTGTTGGTGAACAGGCTGCCGCCGCCGCCAATGCCGGCATTGTTGAACAACAGATGGATCCTGTCGGTCTGCTGCTGCTCGGCGAGCTCGTCGCGAAAACGCTTCAGATGGTCCTCGATCGCGACGTCGGCGACGTGCGTCGTGACGCGCAGCCCCTGCGGCAGCTTCTCGGCCTCGCACAGCCGCTTGGTCTCGGCCATCGCGGCCTCCCAGACGTCGCACATGGCGACGTTGCAGCCCTCGGCCACGAGCTGCCGCGCGAGCTCGCGCCCCATGCCCGTGCCGCCGCCGGTGATGACTGCGATCTTTCCAGCAAAATCCTTCATGGGACTTCGGTCCCTCCCCTTGTCGGTGTGTTTCTTGGTCACGGCGCCGCTGACCGCGGCGCGCGCAAAACTGTAGCAGCGCGACATCCGCGGGTAAAAGCCGTGCGCTGCCCTCTTCGCCTTCGGTAATTTCGGCGGGCGGACTACGCGCGATGTTGCGCGCGGGCCTTGTGAAGTGGCTCATAGGCGACACGGCCCGGATAATCGATCATTCCTGAGTATTTTCCAGCGGATTCCCCGTATTTGTCCGGCTTCGGGTTAATGGCAATTTTTCTACAATCCGAATCGCCAAATGGGGGTGGACGCTGGATTGAGTCGGCCAGGCCAGCGTGTTGTTTGCGTGTCACAGGCTCTGGCACTCCGCTTGCATCCTCTTCGTGGTCAGAAACAACCAACGAGGTGATAGGAATGTTCGTGACCGTCGTTGCCGTGCTTTGCCGGCTTGGCGCAGCCAGCTCAGGCAGTTGTGTCGAGGAAATCGTGACAGACAGCAACATGACACCCGAGATTTCGCTAATGCAGTGCGCGATCGGCGCACAAGCGCCTCTCGCGAAGTGGATGGGTGAGCATCCGATCTATCACGCGAACTGGCGCCTCGAGCGCTACAAATGCGTGCCGGGTCATTACGAGATCAAGGGCCACGCCTAAGGCCCCGCAAAACCACTGGTACCGAGACCACGGATACCAGAACGATCGATCCAAGAGGAAACGCCCGGGGGCCGCTTATCCCTGCGTGCGGACACTGCCAGCGCCAGACCGATCACGGCAGGCGCTCTGTGACAATGATCACGCCCTCCCTCTAAGCCACTTCACGCAAGATGATCGCGCGTGCCCGCCGTCCTTCCGGCGTCGGCATCAGCGCGAAGTTGTGCGGTTGCTCGCGCAATAGATGCAGCTCGATCGGCACGCCCACCGCCCTCGCTCTTGCGGCAAGGTCGACGCTGTCTGGATACAGAAGATCGCGCGTGCCCGAAAAAATCGTCATCGGCGCGAGCCCGCGGAAACTGCCGTTGAGCGGGCTGACGAAGGGATGGCCGACTTCGAGCTCGCCGGCATAGAGCCGCGCGGCCTCGACGATGCCCGGAATATCCTGGATCGGATCGCGCGCCGCGATCGCAACCTGCTCCGGACGGCCGACCGAGGCATCGGCCGCGGGCGAGATCAGCAGCAACCGGCTCGGCTGCCGATGACCGCGATCGCGCAGCCATTGGCAGGCGGCGAGCGCAAGCCCAGCGCCGGCCGAATTGCCGACGACCGTCACTTTTGCATCGCCAGCGTCTTCCAGCAGCATGCGCAGCAGCTCGGCCGTCGCCGGCACGACGTCCTTGGCGGTCGCCCGCGGCGCCAGCGGGTAGATCGGCACGACGCGGCAGATTCGCGCCTTGCGCGTCATCTCACCGATGAAGCGCCAATGCGCCGGCGCGATCTCGTTGATGTAGCCGCCGCCATGCAGGAACATGACGTAGTTGCAGCCCTCGTGGCCTGACGCCGGCTCGGTGTAGTAGACCGGCCAGCCGCCCATCTTGGTCAGCGTCACCTCGACGTTGCCGACCCCGACCGGCTCGTGAGAGGCCGGCGCCAGCGCCAGCTTCTGCACACGCGCCAGCACCGCCTCGGCGGATGCAAGCTGCTGCTTGTAGGGAAGCTGCCGCAGCAGCAGGTTGAGGGCCCGGCTTTGCAGGCTTGGTGCTGGATCGCGCGGCGCCCGCGCGCCGAATACGCAGCCGCCCGGACAGAATTGGAAGGCCGATACAAGTCTCGCAACGCTCATCGCCACATCCCCATCCGGCTGTTTCGACCCGGCGACGAAGAGGGTTGCCGACCCGCCGCCATTGGTCGATATAATGCGAGCATTCACTCGCTTTTCCTACTCGCATTCAGATCACAAGTCCGTGGCCCGCAAACCGTCCACAACACCCCGGAAAAATGCCTCGCAGGAGCGATCCCGTGCCACCGTCGACGCGCTGGTCGAGGCAACTGCTCGCATTCTGGTCAAGGAAGGCTTCGAGAAGGCCAGTACCAACCGCATCGCCGAGATCGCCGGCGTCAGCGTCGGCTCGCTCTACCAATATTTTCCCAGCAAGGAGGCCCTCGTCGCCGCCGTGATCGATCGCCACAATGATGCGATCATGAATGTCGTCCGCGCCGCCTTCGCGGAGGTCGCCGACCTGCCGATCGAGATGGCCGTGCACCGCCTCGTCACCGTCGCGATCGAGGCCCATCACATCGACCCGAACCTGCATCGCGTCCTCGCCGAGCAGATCCCCCGCTCCGGTCACCTCGCGGAAGTCGAAGCCTACAGCCACGAAATCCACGCCCTCGTGCGCACCTATCTCGAACGCCACCGCAAGGAGATGCGCAAGATCGATCCCGCGCTCGCAGCATTCATGTGCGTGAGCGCGATCGAAGCCATCGCGCACAACACCGTGCTGAACGGAGAGATGCTGTCGGAGAAGATGGTGAAGGTGCTGGTGGACGAGACGACGCGGATGGTGGTGGGGTATTTGAGGTAGCGGAGCCTGAGATTACGGAAATCGGCGACAGCGCGCCCATTTGGATGAGGCAGCGTCCTGCGCCCTGAGAGGCGCGCCAGAATGCAGTCCAGCACTGTCACCGTAATGTCCGAACACGACGGATCGAGGAAGCGCCCACTTCGCCAGGCCCGATGACACAAAGCGCACCGCGTTTGTTCGGGACCAAGTTACCATGCATAGTACCGGGGCTCTCGGCGGGCCGCTTGACTCAGGTCAATATCCCGCCGGCCTCAGCGCGCCAACATTGTCGTATGGGTGTTGTATTGCCTGCCATCTAGCGTGAGCGATCCCGGCGGAGTGCCGGGGCGCGGACATCGATCGTGAATCGTGACACGACGGAAAGCAGAATGAAGCTCGCGCTTGCGCTGCCACCACCGCAACGTGATTTGCGTCTCGACCTGTTTCGCGGCCTCGCCAACTGGGCGATGTTTCTCGGCCATGTGCCCGGCACAGTGCTGGTGTGGTGTTCGTTCCGAAATTATGGATTCAGCGACGGGGCCGACCTGTTCGTGTTCATCTCCGGCTACACCTCGGCGCTCGTTTATACCCGAAAAATGGAGCGAGGCTTTGTGTTCGGAACGAGCAGGCTCTTCAGGCGCGTATGGCAAATCTACACCGCCCATATCGTGCTATTCATGATCTACCTGGCTTTCATCCATTTCCTGTCGGAGAGGTTCAACGCGCCTGATCTGATCGATCTGTTCAACGCCGGACCGGTCACCAGCGCGCCGATCGAGATGATGACGCAGGGGCTTTTGCTGCGATACAAGCCTCTGAATTTGGACGTGCTGCCGCTGTACGTCGTCTTGATGGGCCTGTTTCCTCCGATCCTCTGGTTGATGTTGAGATTTCCCGACGCCGCCATGATCGGGTCGGTGCTGTTATATCTGGCTGCGCGGCAATTCCATTGGAACCTGCCTTCCTATCCGTCGGGAAGCTGGTACTTCAATCCGCTGGCGTGGCAGCTTCTGTTTGTTACGGGCGCATGGCTCGCGTTGACCGGTGCGGGGCGTCTGCATTTCTTGCTGCGGTCCAGGTTCGTGCTGGTTGTTGCGGTTGCCTATTTGATTTTTGCGGCGATCATGACGTTAGCTGCTCACCAGCCTCAGCTCCGGGCCTTGTTTGCGCCTGCCTTGTTCGAGCTTTTCAATCCCAACGACAAGACCAATCTGGCGCCCTACCGCTATCTTCATTTGATGGTACTGATTATCCTTGGTGCCCGGTTCATACCGATCGATGCGCGCGGGCTACAAGCCACCATCTTGCGACCCCTGGTAAAGTGCGGCCAGCAGTCCCTCGAAGTGTTCTGTGTGGGCATTCTCCTGGCCTTCATCGGGTACTTCATCCTGCAGTTGGCAGGGAACGGCATCCTCGCTCAACTGCTCGTCGGAGCTGCGGGAATCGCGATCATGACGGCGGTTGCCTACTACAGATCCTGGTCAAAGCGAGTAGAGAAACCTTCACATGAGAGTCCGGTGGATGGAAAGAGGGCGCCGGAAAGCACCGGCCCCCTCGAGCATCTTGTAGTGCGCGCCGCCGGAACGGTGCCGCAGGTCGCTTGCGGGACGGGTACGCAGCAGCAGCCGTTAAGGGAAGTTTGACAACCGCGCCGGCCGTCAAGATCGCGATCGAGGCCCATTCCATCGACCCGAATCTGCACCGCGTCCTCGCCGAGCAGATCCCCCGCTCCGGCCACCTCGCCGAGGTCGAGGCCTACAGCCACGAAATCCACGCCCTCGTGCGCGCCTATCTCGAACGTCACCGGAAGGAGATGCGCAAGCTCGACCCCGCGCTCGCAGCGTTCATGTGCGTGAGCACGATCGAAGCCATCGCGCACAACACGGCGCTGAACGCAGCCGAGATGCTGTCGGAGAAAATGGTGAAGGTGCTGGTGGACGAGACGACAAGGATGGTGGTGGGGTATTTGAGCTGGGTGGGCGACAAGCCAGGGCACTTGCGATCTAGCTCCGCACGATGCTTCTTGAGCTTCGCATCTGGCCTGATGACGATCGCACTGCCCGCGTCCAAAGCTGATCGTATTTGCGCGACTCATCCTCCGCCGGGACGCGACCGCGTCAGTCGTCGCGCGGTAACTCGCCTCGCCAATTTAAATATTTATGCATATTTAATTTTGACAAATTAAATCATTATTATTTGAGGCCGGGCAGAACCGGAGCGTGGTCAATCTCAGTCAGGCACGCTCTTGCTCCGCGATGTCGGTATGTCATCACCGTTTTGCGCGTCTTGAGGAACGCGACCTCTGAGCTTGCATTGTCGGCTTGATCTTCAATCGTTCACGAGGTCGACAATGCATCTTCTCGTCAGAATGGCGGCGATTGCGACAGTCCCTGCTTGGATCGGATTGAACGCGAACGGCGCTGCAGCACAGGATTTCCATGACCGGTGGTCCATCATTCCGAAGGCTCAGGCAGAGCCGGCGCCTGCTGGACCCGAACAGCCGAAGAAGGATCAGATTGAGGCGCCACCTCCAACCGCACAAGAGCCATCGGCTGATCGCTCGGGCATGCGATCTTTCAATCGAGTCTTTTCGGGAAAGGCCTCCTATTATTCATATTCCAAAGGCAAGACAGCGAGCGGTTCGACATTCAATCGGAATCACCTCACGGCGGCGCATCGCAGCCTGCCGTTCGGCACCAAGGTCCGCGTGACCCATGGAGGAAGCAGCGTCATCGTCACCATCAACGACAGAGGCCCGTTCATTCGTGGCCGCGTCCTCGATCTCTCGCTCGCTGCCGCGCGCAGCTTGGGGATTACGAATCGCGGCGTAGCTCAGGTTCGTGCCGAGGTGTTGTAGCGGGCGGCTTTTGAACGGCCGTGACATTGAAAACCCGACGCGTTTGTGGATATGACCTCGAGTACTCACCGCCTTCAACGGGATGGCGATGGGGTATTTGAGGTATCAGCGCTTGTGCCTTTTGGGGAAGCCGGCGGAAGCCTCGCAGAATAACAAGTAGTCCCGCAACGCCGATCATGTCGGCGGGCAGACGAAGGTCGTCAGGCTTCCTTCTTCTTCACGCTGATATTTCCGTCGCCCTCGATATATGCCTCTACGACGTCCGAGGGACTCGCTATCCCCTCCTCGCGAAGCTTGCTCATCAACTCATCCATCGTCACCAGCTCCTGCCGCATGTGGCGGCGAAGGACCTGCCCGTTTTTGATGAGCAGGAGCGGCGCCGGCCGAGCAAGCCGCTCCACGAAAGGCACGTGATACCCGACCCAGTCGATGGCTAGATTCCAGAAAATGATGGTGGCAACGAGCACGATACCTTCTGTGATCGAGTGGTATTCGCCCGCCATGCCATTCTGCGCCGCGTCCGCCAACAGGACGACGAGAAGCAAATCGGGAATGCTGAGTCCGCCGGTTTGTCGCTTCAAAATGAACCGCATCAGGGTGAAGATGCCGAGATACATGATGGTGCCCCGCACGATCATTTCCATGATGGAATGCGTCGGGACGAAGATCTCGCTCCACGATAACTGAAACATGTTGCCCTCGCCTGAATGGAAGCGTCCTGATGCCGCGAATCGAAACTCTTATCGGACCCGAACAGTTTCGGAGTTGCGAGGAGGATGGTGAAGAGTTGAGGCTCTAGCCGACCGCTCGACCGTGATTGTCCTCTGGACGATCAGCTCCTACCACTGTCCGACGCGGCGATTCGGAAAAACAATATGACTCAATGACATCGCTACTGTGCATGGGGTTGTTTTCGTCGTTTCGATGTACCGCCCACCGCAGGCCCCGCTTCTGGCCACAGGCATCGTCGCGGCCGGAGCACGCTCCACGCCGACGGTCACCCGACAGAGGTTGAAAAAATGGTCGGAGCGAGAGGATTTGAACCTCCGACCCCTAGTCTCCCAGACTAGTGCGCTAACCGGGCTGCGCCACGCTCCGAATGCCGTTCCATTAGCTAGGATCGCCGCTTTGCGCAAGGCGAGGCCGCAGCATTTTGGTGTATCCGCCCAAGCGGGGCCGGAACTGCCCCGCAAAGCCGGGGACCGCCCTAGCCCTCCTTCAGGGCCTGATCCAGCATCTCGCGACAGGCGACGAGATCGCCGAGGACCCGCTCCAGCCGCTCGCGGTCGAGCGCGCTGGGGCCGGCGGGCACGGCGGCGCCGCCTTTGCGGAAGGTGGTGAGGATCTCCTCGTCGTCGACCTCGGTGAAGCGGAAGTCGATGCCTTCCTCTTCATCGCCCTGATAGTCGTCATCGTCGGTGTCGGTGATGCCCTTGATGGGGGCCTCGTCCTCGGGCTCCATCAGGCTCGCGCCGATCGCGTCCTCGATGGCGCCAAAGGAGACCGCGGCCGCGCTGTCGGCGAGGCCCTGCACCGATTTGACGCCGTGCTCTTTCAGGATCCGCTGCACCCCGCGGATGGTATAGCCTTCGCCGTAGAGCAGCCGGCGGATGCCTTTGAGCAGGTCGACGTCGTCGGGGCGATAATAGCGGCGGCCGCCGCTGCGCTTCATCGGCTTGATCTGGGAGAAGCGGGTCTCCCAGAACCGCAGCACGTGCTGCGGAATGTCGAGTTCCTGCGCTACTTCGCTGATGGTTCGGAACGCATCCGGCGCCTTGTCCAAAGGCCAGTCCTTTCCGAAAGGCGGTTACGCCTCTTCTTGAGCCTGGGTGGCGTCACCGTTGGTACGGTGCTGGGCGTTGATCCGCTGCTTCAGGATCGCCGACGGCTTGAACACCATGACGCGGCGCGGCGAGATCGGCACCTCGGTGCCGGTCTTCGGGTTGCGGCCGATGCGCTGGCCCTTCTTGCGCACCATGAAGGAGCCGAACGAGGACAATTTCACCGTCTCGCCCTTCTCCAGGCAGTCGGTGATCTCCTTCAGCACGAGTTCCACGAAGGCAGACGATTCCGTGCGCGATAGGCCCACCTTCTGGTAGACGGCTTCGCACAGATCGACACGCGTTACGGTTTTGCTGGTCTCGCTCATCGCCCTGCCCCACCTCACGGCGAACAATTCTTGTCTGAAATTATGAGCTTACGATACGGCGGTCAACACCGCACATCAATGCACACGTCGCGATAATCGGCGCGGATTCCGGCAAAATTTTATCGGTGTGGCTTACCAGCGCACCAGCGCGGAGCCCCAGGTGAAGCCGCCACCCATGGCCTCCAGCAGGACCATGTCGCCCTTCTTGATGCGGCCGTCCTTGCGCGCCACCGAGAGCGCCAGCGGGATCGAGGCCGCCGAGGTGTTGCCGTGACGGTCCACCGTCAGCACCACCTTCTCCGGCGCGATGTGCAGCTTGTGCGCGGAAGCGTCGATGATTCGCTTGTTGGCCTGGTGCGGCACGAACCAGTCGATGCCGTCGGCATCGAGCCCGGTCGCCTTGAAAGCATCGACGATCACGTCGGTGATCATACCGACCGCGTGCTTGAAGACCTCGCGGCCCTCCATGCGCAGATGGCCGACGGTCTGGGTTGAGGACGGCCCGCCGTCGACGAACAGCTTTGCCTTGTGGCGGCCGTCGGAGCGCAGATGCGTGGTCACGATGCCGCGGTCGGTCGCGGCATTGCCGGGCTGCTCCTGCGCCTCCAGCACCACGGCGCCGGCGCCGTCGCCGAACAGCACGCAGGTGCCGCGATCGTTCCAGTCGAGGATGCGCGAGAAGGTCTCCGCGCCGATCACCAGCGCGCGCTTGTAGGCCCCGGTGCGCAGGAAATTGTCGGCGGTGGCGAGCGCGAACACGAAGCCCGAGCACACTGCCTGCAGATCGAAGGCCGCGCCATGATTGATGCCGAGGCCGTGCTGCACGGCGACGGCGGTCGCGGGGAAGGTGTTGTCGGGCGTCGAGGTCGCCAGCACGATCAGCTCGATCGATTGCGCGTCAACGCCGGCATCGCGGAGCGCCGCCTGTGCCGCCTTGATGGCGAGGTGCGAGGTGAACTCGCCCTCGGCCGCGATGTGCCGCTCGCGAATGCCGGTGCGCTGCACGATCCACTCGTCGGAGGTATCGATGCGCGCCGCCAATTGGGCGTTGGTCACCACCTGCTCCGGCAAGTAAGAGCCGCAGCCGAGCACGACCGAACGAATCTGAGTCACGAAACATCCTCCGGCGCGGGCTGCACGAATTTGAGTGCACCACCCTCGCGGTTGAGCATCTGATTGATCTTGTTCAGGAGATCGTAGTGAGCCATCTCATAGCCAACATCGATCGCATAGGCAAAGCCTTCGGCGTTGGTTCCGCCGTGGCTCTTGACCACCACCCCGTTCAGTCCCAGCAGCACGCCACCATTGGACTTGTTGGGGTCCATTTTGTCGCGCAGGGCCTGGAAGGCGCTGCGCGCGAAGAGGTAGCCGAGCTTGGACATCCAGCTCCGCTGCATCTCGTGACGAAGCAATTCCGCCATCTGCCGTGCGGTTCCCTCGGCCGCCTTCAGCGCTATGTTGCCGCTAAAGCCTTCGGTGACGATCACGTCGGCGAGCCCCTTGCCGATGCCGTCGCCCTCGACGAAGCCGATATAGTCGAGCTCCGGCAGGTTCCGCGCCCGCAGGATCTCGCTGGCCTCGCGGATCTCCTCGTGCCCCTTGATCTCCTCGGCGCCGATATTGAGCAGCCCGACTGTGGGCCGGGTCTTGTTGAACAGCACGCTCGCCTTGGCCGCGCCCATCACCGCCATCGACACCAGATGGTGGGCATCGCCGCCGAGGGTGGCGCCGAGGTCGAGCACGACGGACTCCCCGCGCAGGGTCGGCCAGATCGCCGAGATCGCCGGCCGGTCGATCCCCGGCAGGGTGCGCAGATGGAAGCGCGCCATCGCCATCAGCGCGCCGGTATTGCCGGCGGAGATCGCGACGTCCGCCTCGCCCTTCTTGACCGCGTCGATCGCGAGCCACATCGAGGAGGTCTTGCGGCCGCGCCGCAGCGCCTGGCTCGGCTTGTCCTTCATGCTGACGGCGACGTCGGTATGGATGATCTTGGAGGCGGCCTTCAGCTTCGGGTGCTGGTCGAGCTCGGGCTCGATCCTGGCGCGGTCGCCGACCAGCAGGAACTCGGTGTCGCGATGCCGGCCAAGCGAGATGGCGGCGCCCGGAATGACCACGGCGGGGCCGACATCGCCCCCCATGGCGTCCAGCGCGATGCGAACCTTGCTTGGCATGTAAGTCCTGGAAACCTGGTCTGGTGCGGTCTTGGGATCAGCGGGGCCGCAAAATGGGTTCGCCACCGGTACGGCGGCCGGCCAAGCGCCACGCCGCACCCGGACCGGGGCGCGACAATAGCGTTTTGTACCCCCGAAACAACCTCTTGCCCCCAGCCTTTTGCATTCGGGGCAATCCGGCCGCCGGGCGCGGATTTCGCGAGAAATCCATTGAAATCAGAGAGATAAACAGCTGTCTCAAACCATCAGGGCAAATGGCTCGCGTCCCCTGGCAAGGCAGCCCGCGAGCCAAAATGCCCCTCATTGGCCCTTCTTCTTGTCCTGCAATGCCTTCAGCACGGCGAAGGGATGGTCTTCGGGGTCGGGAGCGGTGACCTCCGCCTCGAACACGGCCCCCTCCTTGCGTGGATAGGGATCGATCGCCAGGAACAGGACGTCGGTGGCGAGCCGGCCGAGGTCGATGATGCCGCCCGTGATCGGCTCGGGCGGGTCGGCAACCTCGGGCGGCGCCTCGTCGTCCTGCCCCTCCTCGATCAGATCGGCCAGGCGGCGCGCCTCGGCCTCGGGGGCGAACATCAGGTCCACCTCCTCCTCGATCTCGCTCTCGATCGGATCCAGCGTGACGACGCAGGTCTGGCCGATCCGGCCTCGAACCAGGCCCGTGACCTGGACCCGCCCGCCGCTTTTCGGCACGACATCGAAGCTGGCATGGGCGGACAGGATCTCGCGCAAGCCCGCGACCTCCGCCATCGCCTGCCGCTCGGCCACTGAGGCCTCGAGCTCGCGATGCAACCCGCCGTCCGGGATTTGCGCAACGATGACGGGCGCCCGCCAGGGATCGCGCTCGGTATCTGGTCGGCTCATGGCGTGACATCCTGTGACAGCGCCCGGGGAAACTTGAAGGACGCGCGCAGCAGCGCGGCCTCGTCGGTCCGGCCAAGATCGGCCTCGCTGGCCCTCGCATAGGCCGCGAGCCGCTCCGCCTGGTCGAAGCCGGTCCCATTCAAGATATTCTTGCAGATCGCCGCTGCCAGCGCCTCGCCGCCGGCTTCCATCGCCTGGTCGTAGGCCTGGACGCGGCCGTAGAATGCCTCGCCGAAGGCCCGCATCCGCTTCGGCACGGTCTGGTCGCCCACCCCCATCTCGCGCAGATTGTCGTCCATGTCCTCGCAGAAGCGGTCGAACAGCGCCTGCGACAGCTCCGCGGCGCCCTGAACCGCGCGCAGACGGCGCAGCAGCAGCCAGAGATGCAGCAGCAACAGGTCGAAACGCCCGTTAACCGTATCGGGCACACCCAAGACCCGGTAAAACAGGGGTTCTCGCGCCTGCGTCACGATCATGCCATAGATGGCCTCAATGGTGCCAGGCGGGGTTCGCCGGGGTTTCCTGAAGTGATTGAACGGCCAAAGCATTGTGGTTTCCGCAAGCGGGCGCGCGCGAGTTGCATTCAGACGCCCAGCCCGGTACTTCAGCGCCTCGCGCGACGCAAGGGGACGGAATCAGTTCCGCTATGACGACAACGAACCAGATCAGCCTGCGCGCGGACATGCGGCGCGGCCTTCATGCCTGTTGGCGCGGCCTGCGCATGCTCGCGGCCACCGCCGTGATCGGCGTGGCCCTTGCAGCTTGCACCGGCGAGCAGTTCCAGAAAGGCTACATCCTGCCGCCCGGCGCGCTCGAGCAGATTCCGATCGGCGCGAGCCAGGATCAGGTGCTGATCGTGATGGGCACGCCTTCGACGGTCGCGACCCTCGACGGTGAAGTGTTCTACTACATCTCGCAGCGCTCGGAGCGCCCGGTCGCCTTCATGAACCAGAAGGTGGTCGATCAGCGTGTCATCGCAGTCTATTTCGACAAGACCCGGCGCGTGCGCCGGCTTGCGAATTACGGTCTCCAGGACGGCAAGATCTTCGACTTCATCAGCCGCACCACGCCGACGTCGGGTCAGGAGATGAGCTACCTTACCCCGCTGTTCAAGCTGCTCAGCTTCAACTGAGGCCGTCGAAGGATTCGATCGAAGCGGCTTGTCGCTTCGCGTCGAAAATGCGCGTCGAACGAGGCTCCTGAAGCCGCTTAATTCCATCGCAAGGTATATGGGCTTACGCCTGCGTCGTCGTGCCGCTCTCTGCGCGGCACTTGTCGTCGCGCGCGACTTGCGGTCGCACGTGCCGTTCCCTACGGTTCCCGCAAAGCAAAAAGCAGGAGTGGATTCGTGCATAAGCCTTTGTTGTCCCGCCGTCGTGTGCTCGCCGGTGCTGCCGGCCTTTCGGCCGCAGCGATTCTACCGCGATCGAGCCTTGCCGACTGGAAGCCCACTGAAAACGTTCGTCTCATCGTGCCGGCCGCGGCCGGCGGCTCGACGGACGTGATGGGCCGCCTCCTGGCCGCGCATCTGCAGACCGCCTGGGGTCAGTCGACTGTGGTGGAAAACCGCTCCGGCGGCGGCGGCACGATCGGCACCGCCGAGGCCGTGCGCGCCAAGCCGGATGGTCACACCATCCTGGTCGGCAACCCCGGCCCGAACGCGATCGCCTACAGCATCTTCAAGAACCTCAGCTACAAGCCGGACCAGCTTCAGCCGGTCTCGAACATGATCCGGATTCCGAACATCGTCTCGGCGCATCCGAAGACCGGCATCAAAACGATTCCCGAGCTGATCGCGTATCTGAAGGCCAATCCGGACAAGCTCAGCTACGCCTCCTCCGGCGTCGGCCAGAGCCCCCACCTCACCGGCGCCTGGTTTCTCCAGCTCACCGGCCTGAAGATGACGCACATCCCGTTCCGCGGCGCCGGCCCCGCGCTCCAGGCCGCCCTTGCCGGCGACATACAGATCCTGTTCGACAATCTCTATCCGACCCTGCCTCAGGTGCAGAGCGGCACGCTCAACGGTCTCTGCGTCACCACGCCCGAGCGCAGCGACCTCGCCAAAGACCTGCCGACCATGCGCGAGAGCGCGCCGGAGCTGGCGAATTTCGACGTGTCCTCCTGGTTCGCGGTCTTCCTGCCGAAGGGCGCTTCGCCCGAGGTGCTGGGCGCGCTCAATCTCCAGGTCAAGGCGATGCTGGAGCGCGAGGACGTCAAGAAGCAGATCGCCTCCATGGGCGCCCGCGCCGACTACGGCACGCCCGAGCAGTTCGCCGCCTTCGTGGACGCCGAGACGAAGAAGTTCGCCGGCATCATCCAGAAGGAAGGCCTGCAGATGGACGTGCAGTAGGTCTCTCTCACGTCATTGCGAGAGAAGCGAAGCAATCCAGGCTGTCTCTGCGGAACGATGCTGGATTGCTTCGTCGCAAGAGCTCCTCGCAATGACGTCGGGAGAGCGTCGGATCGCCAAATCAAAAACCCCGCGGCTCACGCCGCGGGGTTTTCTCTTGTCGCGTCAGCGCCGCTCAGTGCGCCAGGATCGCCAGCAGCAGCAGGGCCACGATATTGGTGATCTTGATCATCGGGTTCACCGCAGGTCCCGCCGTGTCCTTGTAGGGATCGCCGACGGTATCGCCGGTCACCGCGGACTTATGGGCATCAGAGCCCTTGCCGCCGAAATGACCGTCCTCGATGTACTTCTTGGCGTTGTCCCAGGCGCCGCCGCCCGAGGTCATGGAGATCGCGACGAACAGGCCCGTCACGATGACGCCGAGCAGCATGGCGCCGACGGCCGAGAATGCCGCCGACTTGCCGGCCGCGCCGCCGCCCGCGATCGCATAGATCAGGAAGTAGACGACGATCGGCGACAGCACCGGCAGCAGCGAGGGGATGATCATCTCCTTGATTGCCGCGCGCGTGAGCAAGTCGACCGCCTTGCCGTAATCAGGCTTGTCGGTGCCCTGCATGATGCCCGGCTTCTCGCGGAATTGGCGACGGACCTCCTCGACGATCGCACCGGCCGCACGGCCGACCGCGGTCATGCCCATCGCGCCGAACAGGTACGGCAACAGACCGCCGAACAGCAGGCCCACCACGACGTAGGGATTGTTCAGTGAGAAGTCCGGATTGACGCCGGCGAAGTAGGGATGCTGCGCGGAGCGGGCCACGAAGAACTTGAGGTCCTCGTTGTAGGCCGCGAACAGCACCAGGGCGCCGAGACCAGCGGAGCCGATCGCGTAGCCTTTGGTGACCGCCTTGGTGGTGTTGCCGACCGCGTCGAGCGCGTCGGTCGACTTGCGCACCTCCTTCGGCAGTCCCGCCATTTCGGCAATGCCGCCGGCATTGTCGGTGACGGGGCCGAAGGCGTCGAGGGCGACGATCATGCCGGCCAGCGCAAGCATGGTGGCGGTCGCGATCGCGATGCCGAACAGCCCGGCGAGGCTGTAGGTGACCAGGATGCCGGCGATGATGACGATCGCAGGCAACGCGGTCGCTTCCATCGAGATGGCGAGGCCCTGGATCACGTTGGTGCCGTGGCCGGTGACCGAGGACTGGGCGATCGACTTCACCGGACGATAGTCGGTGCCGGTGTAGTATTCGGTGATCCAGATGATCAGGGCGGTGACGATGAGACCGACCACGCCGCACTCGAACAGCGCCAGGCCGGTGTAGTTGACGCCCTCGAGCTTGCCGAAGCCGATCAGGTAGTAGATCACCAGGGCGATGCCGATCAGCGACAGGATGCCCGTTGCGATCAGGCCCTTGTAGAGCGCGCCCATGATCGACTGGCTCGGCCCGAGCTTGACGAAGAAGGTGCCGATGATCGAGGTGATGATGCAGATGCCGCCGATCGCGAGCGGCAGCGTCATCATGTTGGCGAGGATCGGCGTCTTGGCGAAGAAGATCGCCGCCAGGACCATGGTGGCGACCGCGGTCACCGCATAGGTCTCGAACAGGTCGGCGGCCATGCCGGCGCAGTCGCCGACGTTGTCGCCGACGTTGTCGGCGATGGTCGCAGGGTTGCGCGGGTCATCCTCGGGAATGCCGGCCTCGACCTTGCCGACGAGGTCGCCGCCGACGTCCGCACCCTTGGTGAAGATGCCGCCGCCGAGACGGGCGAAGATCGAGATCAGCGAGGCGCCGAAGCCGAGCGCCACCAGGGCGTCGACGACGACGCGGCTATCCGGCGCGAGCTTCAGCGAATGGACCAGGAAGCCGAAATAGAGCGTCACGCCGAGCAGCGCCAGACCCGCCACCAGAAGGCCGGTGATGGCGCCCGCCTTGAAGGCGAGCTCCAGGCCGCCGGCCAGCGACGTCGTCGCGGCCTGGGCGGTGCGCACATTGGCGCGGACCGAGACGTTCATGCCGATGAAGCCCGCGGCGCCGGACAGGATCGCGCCGATGGCGAAACCGATCGCGACATAGAGCCCGAGGAAATAGGCAAGCAGCACGAAGATGACGATGCCGACGATACCGATCGTGGTGTATTGCCGCCGGAGATAGGCTTGTGCGCCTTCGCGCACCGCCCCTGCGATCTCCTGCATGCGCGGCGACCCCGCATCCGCGCCCAAGACCGAAGACGTCGCCCAAATCGCGTAGGCGACGGAAAGCGCTCCGCAGAGCACTATCAACCATAATGCTGTCATGTGATGTTTGCCTCAGATCCTTGATGTACCCCCGGCGCCTTTTGTTGTCCGTCGTGCGGTGCAGCGCCTTGATTTTGAACAAAGCCGCCCCCTTGCCCTTAAGGGACGGCTCCAGTCGGCCGCGAGCTTGCCAAAATCACATTGAGGGTGCAACGCCGGATCAGCCCGAAAAGGCCGATCTTGGCAGGTATTTAGGACCAAGCGCTGAGAACTCAGATGCCGGTTTGAGCAATTCCTAGAAGTGGCTGTAGGACAGCCGCGTCAAAAGCAGATCCTGGCCCTGCCCGTCCAGGAAGCGCAGCGGCTTCTGCCCCTCCGTGATGGTACCGATTGCGGTCACGGCAACGCCGAGGGACTGCCCCGCGGCAATCAGCGTCTCGCATTGTGCCGGCGGAACGGTGCAGAGCACCTCGTAGTCGTCGCCCCCGGCAAGCAGCGTCTCGACAGACGCGACGTTGCGGGCGCGAAGGCCGGCTGCCGCGGCCGAGAGTGGCAGGCTCGTCACGTCGACCGAAGCCGCGACCCCGGAGGCGGCACAGAGCTTGGTCAGATCACCGGCGAGGCCGTCGGAGACGTCCATCGCCGCGGTGGCATGATCGCGCAGGGCCGGCGCCAGCACGTTGCGTGGCTGCGGCACCCGATAGCGCGAGACCAGAAAATCCCGTGCCGCGGGATCGGAGGTCAGCGCGCTGGCGGTAGCCCCGCCTTTGAGCACGTCGAGGCCGAGCGCGGCATCGCCGATCGTGCCCGTGACCAGGACGCGGTCGCCCGGCCTTGCGCCGGTGCGGCCGATCATCCGCCCCTGAGGCACACGGCCGAAGGCGGTGATCGAGATCATCTGCGGGCCCGGCGTCGACACCGTGTCGCCACCGAGCAGAGGACAAGCGAAGGTCTTCGCATCATCGCCCAGCGCGTCCGCAAAGGGACGCAGCCAGGCATCCTCCTTGCTGCGCAGCGCCAGCGTCAGCACGAAGCCTGCCGGCGTCGCTCCTTTCGCCGCGAGATCGGACAGGTTCACCCGCAGCGCCTTGCGCGCGATGGTGTCAGGCGGATCGCCGGCAAGATAATGCACGCCCTCCACCACCGCGTCGGTGGTGACGACGATGTCCTCGCCGGACGAGGACAGCACCGCCGCGTCGTCGACCAACCCGAACGCGCCGGGATCGGTCGCCAGCGGCTTGAAATAGCGCGCGATGAGGGAGTCTTCGCCGGAGGGATTTTGTGTGGTTTCCATCGGCGTCAGCCCCATCCACCGCTGTCATCGCCCGGCTTGACCGGGCGATCCAGTATTCGAGAGACAGTCGTGTTAGCCCGATAGGCCGCGGCGTACTGGATCACCCGCCTTCGCGGGTGATGACGACGGAGAATGGGGCAGTCGTCTCGCATCACTTCACCGCCCTCGCGGGAAACTACCCCCGCCCGAACTCGTCGCCGCGAAACTGGCGGCCGATCTGGTCGAGCACGGCGTTGACCATGCCGGTTTCCTCGCGGTCGACGAAAGCATTGGCGACGTCGACATATTCGGAGACCACCACCCGGCCCGGCACGTCCTTGCGATGCTGGAGCTCATAGGCTCCTGCCCGCAGCACTGCCCGCAGGATCGCCTCGATCCGCTTGAGCGGCCAGCCCTTCGACAGCGCCTCGTCGATCAGTGGATCGAGCTTCTTCTGGTCGCGCACGACGCCGGAGACGACGTCGCGGAAAAAGGCGGCTTCCGCCGGCAGATACGTCTCGCCCTCGACCTCGTTGCCGAGCCAATGGCTTTCGAATTCGGCAAAGATGTCGTTGATGCCCGCACCGGCGATGTCCATCTGGTACAGTGCCTGCACGGCTGCGAGCCGTGCCGCACCGCGCCGGTTCGCCTTCTTCTCGACAACGCCGGTCGGCTTCTTGGTGTTATCGGCCATGGCTTCAGGCCCGCGCCAGGCGGCGTTTAATGCGCAGCATCGCAAGCGCGGCGCGCGCGGCATCGCCGCCCTTGTTGAGCTCGCTGGCACGCGCCCGCGCCCAGGCCTGCGCCTCGGTGTTGACGGTGAGGATGCCGTTGCCGAGCGGCAGCTTCCGCGCCACGGCGAGGTCCATCAGCGCGCGCGAGGATTCCTGCGAGACGATCTCGAAATGAATGGTGTCGCCGCGGATCACGCAGCCGAGCGCGATCACCGCATCATAGGGCCTGCCGTTCGCCGCCGCGGCATCGACCGCGATGGCGACTGCCGCGGGGATCTCCAGCGCACCGGGAACCGTAATGACGTCGTGGGTCAGGCCGGCCGCCTTCAACTCGGCCACCGCGCCGTCCAGCAGCGCATCCTGGAGATCGTCATAGAACCGCGCCTCGACAATCAGCGCGCGCGCGCCGGAAATGTCGGTCTGGTCCTTCAGGGGTGCGCGCCGCGCGTCTGCCATCGTTCAATCCGTTTCGAAAGGGGTCGGCGCTATGTAGTCGCCGGAAGCAGGTAAGCCAAGTTCTAAGAGACCGTCATTTCCGTCAGCCGCGCCGCGTAGCGGGCCATCAGGTCGACCTCGATATTAACCTCATCCCCCGCCTTCCAGCTGCCGATCGTCGTAACATCAAGCGTGTGCGGTATGATCAGCACCGAAAAGGTCACGTCTGCAACCGTATTGATCGTCAGCGAGACGCCGTCGAGCGTGATCGAGCCCTTGGTGGCGATGAACCGGGCCAGCTCCCGCGTCGTCGAGAGCACGAAACGCGCCATATCCGGCAAGTCCTCGCGGCTGACGATGGTTGCAATGCCATCGGCGTGGCCGGCGACGATATGGCCGCCGAGCTCATCGCCGATCTTCAGCGCGCGCTCGAGGTTGAGCCTGGTGCCGACCTTCCAGTGCTTGGCCGTCGTCAGCGCCAGCGTCTCGGCCGCGGTATCGACGTCGAACCACGTTCTGCCGTCTGCGATGCCCGAGGCAACCACGGTCAGGCAGACGCCGTTGCAGGCGATCGAGGCGCCGTCCGCAATCGTGCTCTGATCGTAGCGGCAGGCGATCCGCAGCCGGTGCAGCTGCCCCGGCGCCGTTGGCGTGAAGCTGACGATCTCGCCGATATCGGTGACAATGCCGGTGAACATTACGCGCGCTCGTAGATGGTGAGAGTATCCTTGCCGCAGGTCTCGCTAGCATGAACCTTGTAGGCCGGCGACTGCGTGATTTTCGACAGGGGCAATGCATCGAGCGCATCGACGCCGCCTTCGCCGACCGCTTCCGCTCCGCGGAACAGCCAGACCTCGTCGACGAGATCGGCCGCGACGAAGGACGCCGCAACACGGCTGCCGCCCTCGACCATCAGCCGCGTGATGCCCTTCTCCGCCAGCGCATGCAGCACGGCCGAAAGATCGAGCCCGGATGCACTCCCCGGAGGCATGCGCATGATTTGCGCACCGGCCGCGCCAAGGCGCGTCGCGGCGGCCGCTTCCGCAAGCTCGGAAGCGATCACCCAAAGCGGCGTCTCGCGCGCGGATCGAACCAGCTGGCTCGATGCGGGAATGCGCAGGCTCCGGTCGAGCACCACACGCACCGGCGAGCGCGCCGCCATGCCCGGCAGGCGGCAGTTGAGCTGCGGATCATCCGCCAGCACCGTGCCGATGCCGACCAGGATGGCATCGCTTTGCGCGCGGAGCAGATGCACGCGGTTGCGTGCCGCCTCCCCCGTGATCGCAAGCGGCTTGCCGCCGGCCGCACCGATCTTGCCGTCAGGCGAGACCGCGAGCTTCAGGATCACATGAGGACGCTGGTCCCGGATGCGGCGGAAATGGCCGGCATGGTCGAACGCGGCCTCCGCCGCGCACAGACCGACGTCCACATTGATGCCGGCGGCGCGCAGGCGCGCATGGCCCTGGCCCGCAACTTCCGGATTGGGGTCCTCGATCGCCGCCACCACGCGCTTGATGCCGGCGGCGATCACAGCATCGGCGCAAGGCGGCGACTTGCCGAAATGAGAGCACGGCTCCAGCGTGACGTAGAGCGTGGCACCCCGCGCTGCTTCGCCCGCCCGCCGCAACGCCTCGGGCTCACCGTGCGGACGTCCGCCTGCTTGCGTCCAGCCGCGGCCGACGATGACGCCGTCCTTGACGATGACGGCGCCCACGGCCGGATTGGGCCAGGTCCGGCCCTGCCCGCGCCGACCGAGCGCAAGCGCCAGCTCCATGAAACGGCGATCAGCATCCTTGGCCTCGCGGGCCTTCTGCGCGAACTGGTCTTCCAGAATGCGGAAGATCATTTGCGGATCGCGGCGAGCCGCGCTTCCTCCTCGCCGGAGAGCTCGCCGAGCACGTCGGCGAAATCCTTGGCCTCGCGGAAATTGCGGTAGACCGAGGCAAAGCGCACATAGGCGACGTCGTCGAGCGTGCGCAGATGCTCCATCACGGTCTCGCCGATCACCTCTGAGGAGATCTCGGCCTCGCCTCCGGTCTCGAGCTCGCGCACGATGGTGGAGACCATCTTCTCGACGCGCTCCGGCTCGACCTGCCGCTTGCGAAGTGAGATCTGCACCGAGCGCATCAGCTTGTCGCGATCGAACGGCACGCGGCGGCCGTTGCGTTTGATCACCGTGAGCTCGCGCAGCTGTACGCGCTCGAAGGTGGTGAAGCGGAAATTGCAGGCGACGCACACGCGCCGCCTGCGGATCACGGACGAGTCCTCGGTCGGACGCGAGTCCTTCACCTGCGTATCGAGACTGTTGCAGTTCGGGCAGCGCATCCGTGTGACCTTTATTTTCGCATGATCTCTTCGGAAAACCGGTACCCACTTTTCCGGATCATGCGGCGCCTTACTGGTAGATCGGGAACCGGTCGGTGAGCGCCTTGACCCGTTCCTTGATCGCAACTTCCACCAGCGGCGCCTTGCCGTCGGAGGATTGCGCGATCGCATTGAGGACCTCGGCGATCATGCCGCCGACCTGCTGGAATTCGGCCACGCCGAAGCCGCGGCTGGTCGCAGCCGGCGTGCCGAGCCGAATGCCCGAGGTCACAAAGGGCGATTCCGGGTCGAACGGAATGCCGTTCTTGTTGCAGGTGATGGCGGCGCGAACCAGCGCCTTCTCCGAGACGTTGCCCTTCAGGCCCTTCGGCCGGAGATCGACCAGCATCAGATGATTGTCGGTGCCGCCGGAGACGATATCGAGACCATGGCCCTTCAACGTCTCGGCCAAGGCCTTGGCGTTCTCGACGATGTTCTTGGCGTAGACCTTGAAATCCGGACGCAGCGCCTCGCCGAAGGCGACCGCCTTGGCTGCAATCACGTGCATCAAAGGACCGCCCTGCAGGCCCGGGAAGATCGCCGAGTTGAGCTTCTTGGTCAGCGTCTCGTCATTCCACAGCATCAGGCCGCCGCGCGGACCACGCAGCGACTTGTGCGTCGTGGTGGTGGTGACGTGCGCATACGGCACCGGGGAAGCATGCACGCCGCCGGCGACGAGCCCAGCGAAATGCGCCATGTCGACCAGCAGGTAAGCGCCGACGCTGTCGGCGATCTCGCGGAAACGCTTGAAGTCCCAGGCGCGCGAATAGGCCGAGCCGCCGGCGATGATCAGCTTCGGCTTGACCTCTTCGGCCTGCTTGGCCACCGCATCCATGTCGATGATCTGGTCCTCGCGGCGCACGGTGTAATGCGCGGCCTTGAACCACTTGCCGCTCATGTTCACGGGCGAGCCATGGGTGAGATGGCCGCCGGCGGCGAGATCGAGACCCATGAAGGTGTCGCCCGGCTGCAGCAGCGCCAGGAACACCGCCTGGTTCATTTGGCTGCCGGAGTTCGGCTGCACGTTGGCAAAACTGGCGCCGAACAGCTTCTTGGCACGATCGATCGCAAGGTTCTCGGCGACGTCGACCCACTCACAACCGCCGTAATAGCGCGCGCCCGGATAACCTTCCGCGTATTTGTTGGTCATGACCGAACCCTGCGCTTCCAGCACGGCCCGGCTGACGATGTTCTCGGAGGCGATCAGCTCGACCTCGTGGCGCTGCCGACCGAGCTCACCCTTGATGGCGGCAGCGATTTCCGGATCGGCCTGCTCGAGCGAGGCGGTGAAAAACGAATCGGGCGCGGAGGCGGACTTGGGTGCGGTCATCTTGCGAATATCTCCACCGCCGCAGCCTTTTGGCGGGCTACGGGCGGGTCTGGTGTGGCGGTCGGAAGCACGCGCGATCTACCACATCGGCCGACCGCGGCCAAGCATTTGCGGGTCGGGCCTGATATTTATGCAAGATATGGTGGGATTGGAGGTTTTCAGCCCGGGAGCGGTCTTGCGAGATCCGCTCCCCGTCAATATCCGGGTGGGGCCGCTTTGGGCCTTATTTCTTGCCAGCTGCCGCCGGGGCAGCCGGCGTCGTTTTACAGCCCGGTATACCCCGCCTTCACGGGGTCGACGCTGCCGTCGAGCTGGCGCAGATAGGTCAGGCCGCAGACCGTCAACCTATGGGTGTCGGTCTCGCCGGCTTCCATCAGGATGTTGAGGTAGTTCGTGACCTTTTCACGCGCCTCGGCGCTGGCCGCCGCGGTGCGGTTGGCGAGCAGGTCGTAGGTCTGCATGATGCGGTCGATGGCAGCTTCCATGGCATCCTCTGGTTGGTCGGGATCTTGGGGGTTTTGATCAGGCAACCGCTCTGGCCTCGGTCTGCGCCTGGAACCGGGCGATCGCCCTGTTGGCCAGCCTGATCTTGTTGAATTCGCCCTGCTGGAGCAGCTTGACGATCAGGTGAAGCAGGCGGTCGTCGGTGACGAGAGTGTCTGCGCCGGAGCGGCGAAGGTAGTTCGCGGCGATGGCGTAGGCCTCGCTGACGAGTTCCACGTTCATCACCCGAAGCCCGCGCTCGACCAGCATCGCCGTTTCTCCGATCCGAAGAAGATAAGCGCCGAGCCCGGAACTGGTTCCTGGCTGCCGGGGGGATTTTTTCGCAGGTGCAAAAAAAATACAACGCACCGGTCCGGGGCAACTCCGGACCAGCGCGCTTGGGGAAGTCAGGCAGGTTCGGGAGGGCTGCCGGTCTTGTTGCGGGCCGGCTTCGCCCAGATCCCTTTAGAACTCAGAGGCGATAGAGGATCTGGTCGGTCCAGAACCGCTCCAGGCGGTGCAGCGACTTGTTGAGGGTCGCAAACTCGTCGCCGGAGATGCCGCCGACCTGCTCCACCGTCTTGACGTGCTTCTGGTAGAGCGCATCGACGATGCGGCGGACTTCCTGGCCCTGCGGGGTCAGGCGAATGCGCACCGAGCGGCGATCGACGCGCGAGCGCTGATGATCGAGGAAGCCGAGCTCGACGAGCTTCTTCAGATTGTAGGAGACGTTGGAGCCGAGATAGTAACCGCGCGTGCGCAATTCGCCCGCGGTCAGCTCCTTGTCGCCGATGTTGTAGAGCAAGAGCGCCTGGACCGAGTTGATGTCCGCGCGGCCGCGGCGATCGAATTCGTCCTTGATCACGTCGAGGAGCCGGCGATGCAGCCGCTCCACCAGAGTCAAAGCTTCCAGATAGAGCGACTGCACCGAACCCTGCTGGCCGGAGACGCGCTCTGCGGTATCTGCCGCAGTTGCGACGGCTTTCATCATGACACTTCCCCTGTTGTCGTTTTTATCGACACTTATTCGACGAAACTTGTGTCCCGTCTGATAGGTGCAACTTAAGAGGGGCGTTTGAAGATCGGCTTAAATAAGAGAATAAAGAGATCATGAATTTAAGACAGTGAATTGCGCATTAAGCCTGTGCCACAAGTACTTTTTGAAAGCCTCTGTTGACCTTCGCAAGGTCCTGTTCACCCTCCGTCCGCCGCTGTTGTCGCATTCCAGAACAGCCCCGCCCCGTTTCGAAACGCACGCGTAAGAGCTGTGGCGGAACCGGCTGGTCAATGAAAACTTACCGCGAATTTTAGGCAACCAGCGGTCAACCAAACGCAACATTCTCCTGTCCCGGACAAGCGCAGCAAGCGGCGCGCAGACCCGGGATCCCAGAAGCCAAAAGCGAGATATCGGAAAGATGGGCCCCGGCTCTGCAACGCATCACGCCGCAAACTTCGGCGTGCTGCATTGTCCGGGCACGAGAGCGTGAGCGTGAATCTCTGCGCGCTACGGCGGCCGCTCGCGCGCGGCCATCCAGGCGAGCGCAAGATAAGCGGCAAGCATGAAGACCTCGACGCCGACCACGACGAGGCTGCCGCCGTAGATTCCCGGGAACATCAGCTCGATCACGGCCATCGACACCACGGTCGTCAGCCACACCACCGCGCCCCAGGGCGTCGCCAGCCAGAGGCCGACGGCGGCGACGAGCTCGATCACCGCGAAGTAGACCGTCGCGGCCTGCCAGGCCATCGACTGGTTCTCGAACGCCTCGTCCTCGCCGCCGACGAAGCCCGTGACCTGCGCCCAGTGATAGAGGCCTTTCAGGATCGAGAGCAGCGCCATCACCCGCAGGAACAGCACCAGCCGTCGGGTCCAGACATTGTCGTCGGACTCCGAGCGCTCCGAGGAGATCGCCGCCACTGAGAGCGCGCTCTCTCGGGCAGTGTCACGGGCAGCGTCCCTGGCATTGGCGCCGCCTTGGGCCGCATCGCGGGTGGAGATCTCGGACATGGCCCCTTCTGGCTGCTTCGGCCCGCAAAATCAATCGGCTGCCCAAGTCAGGTTCAGATCTGCCTTGCGGCAGGTCAAGCCGCGGTGACGGGAACCATGCGAGCTGGTATAAGAATAATTCCAGCCGGAGGAAGAGTGATGGCGATCAAATACGGACGTCCGATCGAATTGCGCGACGTTTCGCGCCGGGACAGCACGGCAGTGCCGCATGCCCTCGATCTGACCGTCCGTCCGCGCCGCAACCGCAAGGCCGAGTGGGCCCGGCGCATGGTGCGCGAGAACGTCCTCACCACCGACGACCTGATCTGGCCGCTGTTCCTGATCGACGGCACCAACAAGCGCGAGCAGGTCGCCTCGATGCCCGGCGTCGACCGCCTCAGCGTCGACCAGGCCGTGCGCGAGGCCGAGCGCGCGATGAAGCTGACCATCCCCTGCATCGCGCTGTTTCCCTACACCGATCCGTCCCTGCGCGACGAGGAAGGCTCGGAAGCCACCAACCCGAACAACCTGGTCTGCCAGGCCGTGCGCGCGATCAAGAAGGAGTTTCCGGAGATCGGTATCCTCTGCGACGTCGCGCTCGATCCCTTCACCAGCCACGGCCATGACGGCCTGATCTCCGACGGCAAGATCCTGAATGACGAGACGGTCGCCGTGCTGGTGCGTCAGGCCTTGGTGCAGGCCGAAGCCGGCTGCGACATCATCGCGCCCTCCGACATGATGGACGGCCGCGTCGCCGCGATCCGCGAGGGGCTGGACCGCGCCGGCCTGCTCGACGTGCAGATCATGGCCTATGCCGCGAAATACGCCTCCGCCTTCTATGGCCCGTTCCGCGACGCCATCGGCTCGGCCAAGACGCTCACCGGCGACAAGCGCACCTATCAGATGGATAGCGCCAACACCGATGAAGCGCTGCGCGAGGTCGAGCTCGACATCGCCGAGGGCGCCGACATGGTGATGGTGAAGCCCGGCATGCCCTATCTCGACGTGGTCCGCCGCGTGAAGGACACGTTTGCGATGCCGACCTTCGCCTATCAGGTCTCCGGCGAATACGCGATGATCGCCGCAGCCGCGAACAACGGCTGGCTCGACGGCGACCGTGCCATGATGGAAAGCCTGCTCGCCTTCAAGCGGGCCGGCGCCGACGGTGTGCTGAGCTATTTTGCGCCGAAGGCAGCGGAGAAGCTGCGGGGCCAGACGTAAGCTGTCGTAGGGTGGGCCAAGCGAAGCGGGCCCACCGATTCATCCATCGTGTAAGTCGGCGGGCAATGGTGGGCACGGCGCAAGCGCGCCTTTGCCCACCCTACAGGACCGCCCGATCACCGCCCCCGAATCGCCGGAATATTTCGGCTTGCTGCCGCCCGCGCGCCCTTGGCACGGGCATGGCCTGTTCCCATGTCCTGCGAGGGGAGCTTCGCTGGGAGAACGGACCATGTCGTACAACTCGGGCAATTCAGGCGGCTGGCGCAATGACGGCGCCATGCAACCGCATGCCTACGACCCTGACCTGCATCCGGAACTGTTCCGGGGCGTCGCGACGCGGCGGGTGTTCGCCTTCCTGATCGACATGGTCGTGATCTCGGTGCCGGTGATCCTCGGCTACATCTTCATCGCCTTGTTCGGCGTGGTCACCCTCGGCATCGGCTGGGCGCTGTTCTGGATCGCCTGGCCGGCCTCCGTGATCTGGGCTATCGTCTATTACGGCGCCAGCATCGGCGGTGCGTCCTCCGCCACGGTCGGCATGCGCCTGATGGACCTGGAGCTGCGCACCTGGTACGGCGCGCCCGGCTACTTCGTGCTCGGCGCCACCCATGCCGTGCTGTTCTGGGTGACGGTCTCGTTCCTGTCGCCGTTCGTGGTGCTGGTTGGCCTGTTCAACGGCCGCCGGCGCCTGCTGCACGATTTCGTGCTGGGAACGGTCGTGATCAACAATTCGGTTCGCATACCCGCACCGCAGGCGGCGCGGACGTGGTGAGCTAATCGATTGACCGGGGGCTTTTGGAGCGCGATGCTGATGCCTGTTTCGGAGGCCCACGACGTCCCTTGACCCAGCACTCGCGCGACACCCCCCAGTTTTACCTCACGGCGCCCTCACCCTGCCCGTATTTGCCGGGCCGACATGAGCGCAAGGTGTTCACGCATCTGGTCGGGGACCGCGCCGGTGACCTCAACGACCTGCTCACCCATGGCGGTTTCCGCCGCAGCCAGTCGATCGCCTACCGTCCCGCCTGCGACCAGTGCCGGGCCTGCGTCTCGGTCCGGGTCATCGCCAACGAGTTCCGCCCCTCGCGCAACTTCCGCAAGGTGATGGCCCGCAACGCCGACATCATCGGCGAGCAGCGCAGCGCGGTGCCGACCTCCGAGCAATATTCGGTGTTCCGCGCCTATCTCGACGCCCGCCACCGCCACGGCGGGATGGCCGACATGACCGTGCTCGACTACGCCATGATGGTCGAGGACAGCCACGTCGAGACCCGCATCATCGAATACCGCAAGCGCGGCCCCGACAGCGGCATCACCGGCCGCGGCGAGGAGCTGATCGCCGTGGCGCTCACCGACGTCCTCAGCGACGGCCTGTCGATGGTCTATTCGTTCTTCGATCCCGGCCAGGTCAGCCGCTCGATGGGCACCTTCATGATCCTCGACCACATCGCCCGGGCCCGCCGGCAAGGGCTGCCTTACGTCTATCTTGGCTACTGGATCGAGGGTTCGAAGAAGATGGACTACAAGGCCCGCTTCCTGCCGCAGCAGCGCCTCGCCCCGTCAGGCTGGCTGCGCATTGACGCGCAGGGCGACACGGCCTCCGAGCCGCAGGATTAGCGAATGGTGAGTGGCGAGTAGGAGAACGACCCCACTCGCTACTCGCCATTCGCCACTCACTCAAAGAACGTATCTGCCAGCAACTTCAGATTCAAAATCACGATGATGCCCGCGACGATCCAGGCGACCGCGGCAACCGACATCGGGATCGCGAACTTGCCCATCTTGCGCCGATCCGAGACGAAGCGCACCAGCGGGATCACCGCGAAAGGCAGCTGCATCGACAGCACGACCTGGCTGAACACAAGCAAATCCGCGGTGCCGCGCTCACCGTAGATCGCGGTGACGATGATCACGGGAATGATGGCGATGCCGCGGGTCAAGAGGCGGCGCGCCCAGCTCGGCAGGCGCAGGTCGAGAAAGCCCTCCATCACGATCTGGCCAGCGAGCGTCGCGGTGACCGTCGAATTGAGGCCCGAGGCGAGCAGCGCCACCGCGAACAGCGTCGAGGCGATGCCGAGGCCGAGCAGCGGCGACAGCAGTTCGAACGCCTGCTCAATCCCGGCCACGTCGGAGTGGCCGCTCTTGTGGAAGGTCGCAGCAGCGACGACAAGGATCGCGGCGTTGATGAACAGCGCCAGCATCAGCGCGATGGTCGAGTCCGTCGTCGCCCATTTGATCGCTTCGCGCCGGCCGGTGTCGTTGCGTTCATAAGCGCGCGTCTGCACGATCGAGGAGTGCAGGTAGAGATTGTGCGGCATCACGGTGGCACCGATGATGCCGATCGCGATGTAGAGCATGTCGGAATTGGTGAAGATCTCGCTCTTGGGCACGAAGCCCCGCAAGACCTCTGCCACCGGCGGAGCCGCCGCCGCGATCTGCACCGCGAAGCAAACGGCGATCACCACCAGCAGCGCGATGACGAAAGCCTCCAGGAAGCGGAAGCCCCGGTTCATCAGCAGCAGCAGCAGGAAGGCGTCGAGGGCTGCAATCAATGCGCCGCCGATCAGGGGAATGCCGAACAGCAGCTTCAGCGCGATCGCCGTGCCGATCACCTCGGCGAGATCGCAGGCGATGATGGCCGCCTCACAGGCGAGCCAAAGCAGGAAGTTCACTACCCGCGGATAGGAGGCGCGGCAGGCCTGGGCGAGATCGCGGTCGGTGACGATGCCGAGCCGAGCCGCCAGCGACTGGAGCAGGATCGCCATCAAGTTCGAGATCAGGATGACGGAGAGCAGCGTGTAGCCGAACTTCGACCCGCCGGCGAGATCGGTCGCCCAATTGCCGGGGTCCATATAGCCGACCGAGACGAGGTAGCCCGGCCCGACGAAGGCCAGCAGCCGGCGCCACCAGCGGCCCGCGGCGGGAATGGCAACGGTGGAATTAACCTCAGCGAGGCTTTTGGTGGTGGGCGCATCAGCGCGCCAGCCGGCGAGGTCGGGAGTTATGTGGGGTGATCGGGCATCCATATCGGCAGAATACCCAAGTTCATTCTTATTGCAACTCATTTGCAACTGCATCTAGCGGCGGGCATTCCCGCCGCCGATCGCGGAAATCGCCTCTTGTCGGGAAGCGGGTGGGTTTGGTGGTCATCGGGGGCCAACATTGGCGCAAATTCGCCTCTACGGGATATGCGCCATGTCAACGCCGCCTCGCCTTCCTGACACTTTCAACCGCCTCGCCTGGTCCAATCTCGCAGCGCAGTCGGCCGAGCAGATCGCGCTCGCGGCAGCGCCCATCGTCGCCGTGCTGACGCTGGGGGTGGCCGAAGGCCAGACCGGCCTGCTGCAGACCGCGCTCACCCTGCCCTTCGTCCTGTTCGCCATCCCCGCCGGCGTGTTTGCAGACCGAATTTCCCGCCGCAGGCTGATGGCGAGCGCCGAGGCACTGCGGGCGGTGGCGCTCGCGGCCGTCGTGCTGCTGCTCACGCTGGGAGCCCTCAACCTGCCGCTGCTGGCCCTGCTCGGCTTCGCCGCCGTGTGCGGCACCGTCGTTTACAGCGTGGCAGCACCGGCGCTGGTGCCCTCGCTGGTGAGCTCCAACTTGTTGCCGGCGGCGAATGCGCGCATCGAGCTGGCGCGCACCATCGCCTTCGCCAGCGGGCCTGCACTCGGCGGTGCGCTGGTTGGGTGGTGGGGCGCGAGCCCGGCGTTCGGCTTTGCCGCGGCGCTCTCGGCCATCGCGGTCGTGCTGCTCTCCGGCATCTACGAGCCCGCACGTGCGCCGGCGCCCCGGCGGCATCCGCTCCAAGAGATCCGCGAGGGCGCGGCCTTCGTGTTTCACCATCCGCTGCTGCGGCCGGTCTTCATCACCCAGTTCATCTTCAACACCGGCTGGTTCCTGCAGATCGCGGTGTTCGTGCCCTACGCCGTGCGCCATCTCGGTCTGAGCGCCGCCGGTGTCGGCACGGTGCTGACGATGTACGGCGTCGGCATGGTGATCGGCGCGCTCCTCGCCACGCGCGTGATGAAGCGCATCGCCTTTGGCACCGTGGTGGGGCTCGGCCCCGTCACCGGCTTTGTCGCCGCCTTGGTGATGGCGCTGACGGTGCTGGTCCCCTCGCCCTGGCTCGCGGGCTTGAGCTTCTTCCTGCTCGGCGTCGGCCCGATCCTATGGGTGATCTCGACCACGACGCTGCGCCAGTCCGTGACGCCGCCGCGCCTGCTCGGCCGCGTCTCCGCCATCAACATCATGAGCTACGGCGCCCGCCCGCTCGGTTCAGTGCTGGGCGCGCTCGTCGGCGGCCTCTGGAGCGCGGAGGCATGCCTCTATCTCGCCGCGGCGTTATTCGGCGTGCAGGCGCTGGTGATCCTGCTGTCACCGGCAGTGGGACTGGACCGGCAGCCGGACATGGTGGGAGATGAGGTGGCGGCGCGGTGCTGATCACAAGTGCATTGCGAGGAGCGTAGCGACGACGCAATCCAAGGTCCCTCCGTTGAGGGACCCTCGATTGCTTCGCTGCGCTCGCAATGACGGCGTCTGTTGAGGCCGCGGAGACTAACCCGCCAGATAGCGCTCGTAGCTGCCCCTGACCGGCTCGCTCGCGTCGACTTCCGGATCGAGCGTGTAGAGATCCTGCGCGCGGCCGATGCCGCGCAGCGCGTAGCGGCCGGTGGAGACGAGGTAGCGGCGGCCGGCGGCATCTAGGCCCTTGTAGAATTCGGACGAGGCCAAGAGCTCGCGATCCACCGAGCGGCTCATCGAGGCGATGCGGCTGACCTCGTTGACGGTCGGGCCGACCACGGTGAAATCAAGCCGGTCCTCGCTGCCGATATTGCCGTAGAAGACCTCGCCGACATGCAGGCCGATATAGGCTGACGTGGTCGGACGGCCCTCCGCCGCCCGCCGTTCGTTTAGCGCAGCGACATTCTTGCGGAACAGGTGCTCGGCGCGGAGCGCGGCCCGCCGCGCATCCGCCATGTCCTCGCCCCAGAACATCGCGAGCACGCCGTCGCCGATCAGCTTCAGTACGTCGCCGCCGGCTTCGTGGATCGGATCGATCACGGCCTGCGCATAGTCGTTGAGGAACGGGATGATCTCGTCGGGACCGATGCTCTCGCTGATGCCGGTCGAGCCGCGCAGGTCCGAATACCAAAGCACGGCATTGATGCGCTCGGTGACGCCGCGCGAGATGCGCCCGCGCAGCACCTGCTCGGAGGCGTCGCGGCCGAGATAGACCCGGCCGAGCGTGCGCGCGATGTCGACCTGCTGCGCCGACTTGATCGCGAGCCCCAACACCGGAACCAGATCGCGCAGCGCTTCCAGCTCCAGTCCGGAGAACCCGCTCGCGCGGCGGGTGGTCCAGCAGGAATAGAGGCAATCCATCAGGCCGAGCGCCCCGTTCTCGCCGAAGCGGTGGACGAAGGCGAGATAGTGCTTGTGGCCCTTCTCGGCGAGCTCGCCGATCTGCGAGAAATCCATCGACGGCGCATCGGCGAGATCGATCACCATCTCGTCGTGGCCATTCTCGAGCATGTGGAAGAACACCGAGCGGCGCCAGCTCTTGGCGGCGTCGCCGTCGGCGGTCGAGCCGTATTCGAAGGCATCGCTCTCGTTGCTGGGACGATCGCTCCAGCGGAAGCCGCGGCCTTCATAGATCGGATGCAGCGTGTCGATGACGACGAGGCCACGCGACAGTTCCAGCCCCTCGGCGCAGCAACGCTCGCAGAAGCCGCGGAGCAGTTCAATTTCAGGCAGGCCCGTGAGCCCCTGGCCGGTCAGCCAGTTCATCAGCGTAAGGCGCGAGGTCAATTGCATGCGCCATTATGGCGTGCATTCGTGACGAGCGGAAGCGGGGTATCTGCATACAACCCAAAGGCTCCCCGCCGGCAGCAGGTCGAATATGCCGCAGACGCGGTTGACGCGCTCTCGCCGCGAGCTGCAAATGCGCCGATGACACGGCCGATCAGAAATACGGGGACATGACCCAGCGCCAGCTTCCGATCATCCTGGCGCTCGGCACCACGCAGACCCTCGCCTGGGCCTCCAGCTATTATCTGCCGGCGCTGCTCGCCGATCCCATGGGACGCGAGCTCGGTGTCTCCTCCAACTGGATCTTCGGTGCGTTTTCGGCCGCGCTGGTGATCTCCGCAATGCTGGGCCCGCGCATTGGACGGCAGATCGATCTCGTCGGCGGCCGTCAGGTGCTGTCGGCGTCCAACGTGACCATTGCCGCCGGCCTCGTGCTGCTTGGCATCTCGCAGTCGGTGATGGTGATGGCGATCGCCTGGCTGGTGCTCGGCATCGGCATGGCAATGGGGCTCTACGATGCCGCCTTCGCCGCTTTGGGGCGCATCTACGGCACCGAGGCGCGCAGGCCGATCACCGGCATCACGCTGATGGCGGGCTTCGCCTCCACCGTCGGCTGGCCGCTCACCGCCTGGGGCCTGTCGCATATCGGCTGGCGCGAAACCTGTTTTGCCTGGGCCGCTGCCAATATCCTGATCGGCCTGCCGCTCAATTTGTTCATGCTGCCGGTCATCAAGGGCGCCAAGCAGGCGGCGGCCGCGGCCGCGAAGCCGCATGTGCCGCTCGACCGCACCATGATCTTGCTGGCCTTCATCTTCGCTGCGGTCTGGACTGTCACCGGCGCGATGGCCGCGCATTTCCCGCGCATCCTGGAGGCGATGGGGGCAACGCCAGCCGAGGCGATCGCGGCCGGCGCATTGATCGGGCCGGCGCAAGTCGGTGCCCGCATGCTGGAGGCCGGCTTCCTCAGCCGCTTCCATCCGCTGTGGTCGACGCGGCTCGCCAGCCTCACCCACCCGCTCGGCGCCGTGATCGTTGCGATTTTCGGCGGCGCTGCGGCGAGCGCGTTCGCGTTGTTCCACGGCTCCGGCAACGGCATTCTGACGATCGCCCGCGGCACCCTGCCGCTGTCGATCTTCGGCCCGAAGGATTTCGGCTATCGCCTCGGCATCATCGGCGCGCCGGCACGGATGGCGCAGGCGGTGGCGCCGCTCGCCTTTGGCCTGCTCATCGACCTCATGGGCGCCAAGGTGCTGATCGTCTCATCCGCGCTCAGCCTCTCGGCGCTGGCAGCACTGTTCCTGATCCGCACCGGGCGGCGGCCAGATTGACCAGATCTGAGCTTTCGCGCACAAGCGGGCCATGAGCGACGATAACAGCCCGCCCCGCACGTTCAAAGACCTCGTGCGCTGGGCGACCACGCCGCCGCAGGCCTGGGGCGTTTATCTGCTCGCGATCCTCCTGGTCTGGCTGGTCTCGTTCTATGCCGGCACGCTGAAACCGAAGAAGACGCCGGAGGCGAGCCCGCCGACAGCAACCGCGCCGAAGAGCTAAGCCACCTTCGACTCGCTGGTCGCAATCCCGATGCCGGCGAACACCGCGACCAGCCCGGCCAGAAGATTGGGCGTGATCGGCTCGCCGATCAGCAGCGCCGCCAAGCGGCGGCGATCGGATTGACCGTCATCGTATTGGCGACCCGGGTCGGCGTCGCCCGCGCCAGCGCCATGACCCAGAGCATGAAGGCGAGCGCGCCGCCGCCGATGCCGAGATAAACGCCGGCAACCCATTGCGCCGCCGTGAAGCGCTCGAGCGCTGCAAAGCTGCCCTTCACCAACCCCGCCAGCACCAGCACGACGGCGAGCCTGTCGGCGATCTTCTGCATCGAGGCCGGCGGCGGCCGGATTGACGCTTGCCCCGATCGGATGCCCTTCCAGCTGGCGCGCTCTTCGCCCACATCACGGCGGATAGAGATCGCCATCACCTCGCTTCTCGTCCGGAGGGCTGGCTGGAGCATCGTGCACCGTCAACGGTCGCCGATCCGCAACCAATCGCGCCAGCTGCGGCGCGGCGGCGCTGGTACCGATGAGCCGAAACACCACGCCGCTTCGATTGCCCCCGGCACGTACACCCTGCAGAGCATCTGACTCGTCGCAGAACAGCGCATAGTCGGGACCAACTCGCCGCGGGAGCGGCCCGGTTCGTGCGGGGCCCGCCGACGAATAAGGCGACTTGCGTTTCGGCGCCGACAGAATGTAGCCGCCGGCCACCTGCACACCCGCGACGCTGTCCGTACCGATCCCGTTGAGGGTGCCCAGGCGAGAAACAAGCGAGCCGGTCTTGTCAAATTCCCCACCGGCATACGTGCAGCCGGCCTCGGCCGCGCGGCCCGCCTCCCATCCGGCGTCGATGAAGTACGAACGCTTCGCACCCGTGCGCATGTTCATGTTCGGATCGGTACGTGCCACATAGGCATGAACCTCGCTCCCCAACTCGATGCCCTCCACCTTGATCTTCCAATTCCCATGCTCGGGCACCATGCCGGCTCCCGCGATGGTGGGCTCGACCGCAATCAGCCACACCCTATTGTCACCCCAGTCAACGGGGGCATACGCACCGGTATAGGGCGGAAGCGCCGGTGCAGCGGGCGGCGGGGGTGGGGGACCGGGAGGCGCTGGACCGGCAGTCGACGAGGAGCTACGACCGCCGGGCGAGGTGAGCGTAACAATGACATTGTCCGTGCAGTTCTTCTTCATCCAGACTTCGGCAAAGCAGAGCACGGTATTGTCGGGGGGAAGGCGCCACGTCCATTCGACATGGTCGGGCTCTGCCATGGTTTGCCTGACGAAATGGATGTGCCCATCGCTCAGATAGTTGTTGCCGGCAGGCAGGAAGACGTCGAGCTTTGGACTTACGGAAACGCCGTCATAGTGGGTGACAAGCTCCCTCAGCTTGCCCTCGAGCTCCGACGTGCCGTTGTGAGGTCCGGTTGTCGGCCCGTAGCTGACATTGATCACCACGTTCGTTGTGCCAGAATCGACAAATGACATGATGTAATCGACTGCATCGGCGACGTAACCCTTCAGCCAGACGCCGGTCGCGTCACGAAGGCAGCTCTCGGGAAACTGCACGAACACGATATCTGCTTCGCAAGCGGGATCGGTCAGGGGATCTCCGGGCTGCCAACTTGGCGGATCGCGGCGCGCGATGCGTGCCGAGAGCGGAATGCGTCCGGCGAGGACATCCATTACATGTGCACCATGCGAGGCCTGATGCTTGAGGGTCTTGAAACCTCCACGCGCGTAGCAGCCATCCTCGTCGATCGTGTTTGCCCTCTTGTGCAACTGGATCCAGTCGTTGAGCCCAACCACGCCGGATATGGAGTCTCGAAGGAACTCGAGGCCGTAATTGAAATCGAACGGCTTCTCGCCAAAGACGTCGGCACCTACCGGGATCGGGACTCGGCCTGCGTGCTCGTTCTGATCCCAGACACCGCGCACGCGTGTCCCGGATGCGACACCCGCGATCCTTTTGACAAACTGAGCGGCCGCGAACGGACAGCCATCGTCGATCACGCCGATGAGGAGAGGTGTCGGTGGTTGTTCGCTCGCGGACCTGTTGCGCTGCGCACCCTTTTGTATGGCCGTCGGCTTCAACGGGAGGGACAGCTCGACCCGGGATACGTTGTCGTCCCACGCCCGGAAACTGTCCTTCTCGACAGCCCTTATGTAAGCCCGCATGGTCAGATATCGCGAGTTCGGGCTGGTCAGCCCGAATTCGGCGCCGAAGTCACTAGGACTCATGGCTCTCACAAAATTATCGGCCAGCCCGGCGTGCTTAAGCTCCACGAACAGAAATAGCTTGGACTCCTGCTCGTCGAAAAAATCGAAGTTCTTAAATTCGCTCGCGATTGCGTACCGGAGGTACGGGTCGAAGCATCTCGGCAATTCCTCGGCCATGGAATGCTCTCCACTTCGGTTGCAGGGACGTGTTTCCTACGGAAATCTTGTCGAAACTTCGTAGTAGGCCTTGTCCCATAGTTCCTTCATCAGGAGGGACTGCGTAACAGTCCCTCCTGTGGTTTCCGAATAGAACTTGTTGGCATTGAGCGCCTGGTCAGCATGGAAGGGATTGAAATCCGTGCGAGAGTTACTGTCGGCGTGGCTGGCGTTGAATTTGCGGCTCTTGGTTGCCGTGCTCCCGAGACAACGGCCGACGAAGTACTCGCCCAAGGCGATACCCAGCATCCGCCCTGCCATGCTGTCGACTGGAAAATGGACTCCGGCCACGACCCGATTGGTTGCGATTCGTGCGGCCTGCCGGTCGAGCTGCTCGACGATCTCCGGGAATCCGGATGTCGTCTTGTGCAGGCTCAATAGCCGTTTCAGCACGTAGGCTACCGCGTAAGCCTGCGTCGCATGTCCGCTCGGGAAACTTCCGTGTCCCGGCGTCGTGATCATCGGCTGAACCTGGGCGTTGTATTCCACGGGACGCGAGCACCCCAGCGCATGCTTGAAGCGCATTTCCACGTAAACGCAGAATTGCAGGACCATGTTGATGAGCTCGAATGTCCGCCTGGTCCTCTCGGGATGCAGGTAGACGATCGAGGACCAGAAGGCATACTGGGGATCGATCTGCGCCATGATTTCTGTGGCGCGTTCGTTGCGCAGCTCGGCCCAGCTCACGACCATCTCAATCTGGTCTTGAAACGTCGATTGGACCGGACGCCCTATCTCCGCAATCACGTATGCGGACGAGCGAACCAGGAATGCGTTCGGATCGGCGCCCGACACCTGAAGGGTGATGCCCTGCAGCATCTCCCCGACCGCTGTGTAGGCGCGCACCCACGGCTCCCAGCGATCCAATTGGGCTGGGTCTTCGATCCCCGGCAAGGCCGGCGCGTAGTAGTAAAAATACGGAGAGGTCGGTCGCTCCGGAACAACGATTGTCCCTTCGCGAGCGCGGATGAGTGCATCCACCATGATGGGATTGGCCCAGACGTCGCCGAGCGTGCCAAGTATCGCCCCACCGGCCCCTCCAGCGCCGCCCGCTCCGCCTGCACCTC
>NZ_JADYVW010000079.1:0-240 GCF_020194135.1 Bradyrhizobium sp. BRP23
GTCGAGATGTTGGTCAGATAGTAATTGCCGCCGGACACCACCACGCTGGTCGATCCCAACGCCTCGATCGTGACGGGGCTGGCAATCGGCACTCCGATCGTGCCGTCGCCATCGAGATCCTGCTGCAGCGTCGGCTCCAGTGCTTTCAGGGTCGGATCGCTCCCCAGGACCTCGGGAGCCGCGGCTAGCGTCGTCACGAAATTGCCGCTGCTGTCGGTGCTCCAGACCGAGTAGTGCCCA
>NZ_JADYVW010000080.1:0-201 GCF_020194135.1 Bradyrhizobium sp. BRP23
GCACCGGCCCAACGCTGAAATACCAAGGCAATGTGGTGGACACGGCCAATTACACGACGTGGTCCGTCATTGCTGCCGAGCAGGTGTCCGGTGGCGGCTACGACGTGGTCTGGAAGAACTCGGCCAACGGGCACTACTCGGTCTGGAGCACCGACAGCACCGGCAATTTCGTGACGACGCTAGCCGCGGCTACCGAGGTCC
>NZ_JADYVW010000009.1:0-339664 GCF_020194135.1 Bradyrhizobium sp. BRP23
GTGTTGTGAAAGCAACGTGTCTCCGCAGGCACGCTTCCCTTCTCCCCTTGCGGGAGAAGGTGGCGCGAAGCGCCGGATGAGGGGTTGTTTCCGCGCATCCCAATGAGAGTTGAACACGCGGAGGGAGACCCCTCACCCGTCTCGCCGCAACGCGGCGAGCCACCCTCTCCCGCAAGGGGAGAGGGTGTACACTGCCCGTGCCGCCCCCTCACGCCCCGTAGGTCGAGCCCTTCGGCAGCGGGAAGACCGGGTCCTGCGTGCGGATGTTGGTCGGCCACACGACGGAGATGTGCGCGCCGGCGTTCTGCATCACGACCGGCGTCGAACGTTCGTTCTGGCCGGAGAGCGGCGTGCCCGGCGGGAAGAATTTCACGCCATAGCCCTGGATCGTGCCGCCCGCGGGGATGTCGACGTCGAGCGCCGCTTTCCGGATCGCCTCGGGCTCGAAGCTGCCGTACTTCTCCTTGGCGACAGGCAGCACGTTGTTGAGCAGCACCCAGGTCTGGTTGAAGCCCATCGAGCAGTGCGGTGGCACGTCGGTGGCGCCGGTCTTGGCCTGGTAGCGACTGACCATGGTCTTGATCAGATCGCCCATGCCGGGCGCGAGCTTGGCGGGATCGAGCAGCTGTGCCGGCACCGGGTCGATGTTGCAGAAATTGTCGATGTCGGCGCCGAACGTGGCGCGCAACTTGTCGAGCTGGCTGTAGCCGGCACCGGCTCCGAACAGCATCTTGAAGCGCAGGCCGCTCTCGCGGGCCTGGCGCAGGAACAGGGTGATGTCAGGGTTATAGCCCGCGTGCGAGATCACGTCGGCCTTGGCCCGCTTGATCTTGGTCACCAGCACCGACAGGTCGGGCGCCGAGGCCGAATAGCCTTCGCGCAGCACCACCGGAATGCCGGCCTCTTTGGCATAGGCTTCGTCAGCGGAGGCAACGCCGACGCCATAAGGGCCGTCCTCGTGGATCAACGCGACCTTGACCTCCTTCGGATCCATGCCGAGCTTGGCTTTGGCGTGCTCGGTGAGGAAGCTTGCAAAGGCCTGGCCGTATTGATCCGAATGGATCTGCGCGCGAAATACGTGTTGCAGGTTCTTGTCCTTGAACACGGCGGTCGAGACCGCGGTCGTGATCCAGAGGATCTTTTTTTGCTGCTCGACCTTGGCCGCGAGCGGCACCGCATGCGAGCTGGCATAGACGCCGTTGAGGATGTCGATCTTCTCTTGGCTGATCAGGCGTTCGGCCTCGTTGATCGCAACGTCCGGCTTGCTCTGCGAATCCGCGGCGACCGGAGCAACCTTGTATTTGCCGCCGACACCGCCTTTCTCGTTGACGAGATCGATGGCGATCTGCGCGCCGATCGAGGAGGCGACCGAGCCGCCGGCGGCGAAGGGGCCGGTGAGGTCGTAGATCAGGCCGATGCGTATAGTCTCGGCTTGTGCCTGGGCGCGTGTCCAATCGAGGCTGAGTGCGGCGGCGGCAGCCGCCGATGTCTTCAGCAGCTGCCTGCGTGAAGTCGGCATCCTATCCTCCCTCAAAACCGTCGTTCGATCTTGTTGTTGTTCGCAAAGTATGGGGAGCGGGGCGGCGGAAAGTCAATATCGCCAAAGTCGAGGTTCTTCGGCGCCGGCGCTTCACGCCGGCGCGTTCGTTCGTGGGTGGTGCCGCTCAGCCCGGCCCGGCGCCTTGGGTCGCCGTATACACCGCGTAGAGCGATTGGCTTGCGGCCATGAACAGGCGGTTGCGCTTGGGGCCGCCGAAGCAGACGTTGCCGCACACTTCCGGCAGACGGATGCGGCCGAGCAGCTTGCCCTCCGGCGACCACACCGTGACGCCGCTGTAGCCGACGGCGCGTCCGGCATTGCTGGAGGCCCAGAGATTGCCGTTGACGTCGCAACGCAGGCCATCCGGTCCGCACTTCACGCCGTCGATCACGCAATCGGTGAACTTCTTCAGGTTCGACAGCTTGTTGTCGCTGCCGACGTCGAACACGAAGATCTCGCCCTTGCCGCCGGGGCCGGTGTCGCCCGGTCCCTTGCCGGTCGAGGCGATGTAGAGCTTCTTGTAGTCGGGCGAGAAGCAGAGCCCGTTCGGGTCGGGCACCTGGTCTTCGGTGACGACGAGGTCGATGCGGCCGGAGGGATCGATGCGATAGCAATTGGTCGGCAGCTCGCGCTTGCCCGGCACGAAGCCGGCCGGCTGCCCGATCCGCGGATTGAGCTTGCCGCCTGCATTGCTCGGGCCGCCCGCGACGTCGGGCTCGCCTTCGTAGAGCTGGCCGCCATACGGCGGATCGGTGAACCAATAGCTGCCGTCGGGATGCGCGGCGATGTCGTTCGGCGAGTTCAGCTTCTTGCCCTGGTAGGACTCGGCGAGCACGGTGGCGGTGCCGTCATGCTCGTAGCGCGTCACCCGCCGCGTCAGGTGTTCGCAGGAGAGCTGGCGGCCCTGGAAGTCGAACGAGTTGCCGTTGGAATTGTTGGAGGGCGAGCGGAATACGCTGACGCGGCCGTCGTCCTCGGTCCAGCGCATCTGCCGGTTGTTGGGAATGTCGCTCCACAAGAGATAGCGGCCCTGCGCACTCCACGCCGGGCCTTCGGCCCAGAGCAGCCCGGTGTAGAGACGCTTGATCGCGGTGTTGGGCTGCGCGAGATCGTTGAAGGACGGATCGACCGCGATGATGTCGGGGTCCCAGAAATAGGTTGTCGGCGCGCCGCCCGGGCCGAAATCGCGCGGCGGCGTCGTGATCGTCGTCGGCGGTGCGGCAGGCCCGGTCTGGGCCAGCGCGGGGCCCGCCAACGTGGCCGCGGCGCCGAGCGCCAGCCCCCCGACCAGCGTTCGTCGTGAAAGCGCAGCATCGTGCGCACGCTGCTCCTGCTCAGGAGCCTCCTGGCGTGTCATCGTGTCCTCCCGGTCATCTTCGGCTGGCCGGTTGATCCGGCCGAGCGAGGCGAAGGTTAGTCCGGTCTGCGTCCGGTTGCGAGGGGCAGACTTGAAACCGCGGCGTGATCGTGGGCCGCAATTTCGTCACCTTCGGGTGCGCTTGGATTGCAGGGCGCTCGTGGGGACAAAGCCGGAGCTCATTGTGCAGGTCGTCATCCTGGTCATCCTTCTCTCGTTTGCCTTTGCGGCTGGCTATTTCACGCGGGATTACGTCTCCCGAAAAAGACGCGCGGAGGCGCGCCGCTGGCGCGAGTACACGCAGCCGGACTGGCTCTCGGCCAATACGCCGGCGAACACCAACGAGATCGCGAAGGGCGTCACCGCTGCGCCCACCGGCGAGCTCGGCCAAATGCTGAACCGTTGGGAGAACAGGGCGCGCGCTCGCCGCACCGGCACGGCGTAGGCCTACCCCTTTTAGGTCACCTATGTTGACCCTCTTTTTGGCGTTGCAGTTGCGGCCATTTCTCGTCTAGAAACGGCCACATCGGGCCTCTCCCGGAAACCAACCGTCAATGGTTTTGACCGAGGATTTGAGGCTCTACAGGGTCCGGCAATGCTGATTCGCGGCCAAATCGAGGGGATTTCGGGGGAGGTGGCTCTGGCCGCCGCCGCGATCCCGGCTGCACTGCTGCCCACCCTCCTTATTGGCGGCCTTCTTCTTACTTGCCCCTGAGGGCCGGCTGGG
The DNA here is from genome assembly GCF_020194135.1 of Bradyrhizobium sp. BRP23. NCBI lineage: Bacteria > Pseudomonadati > Pseudomonadota > Alphaproteobacteria > Hyphomicrobiales > Nitrobacteraceae > Bradyrhizobium > Bradyrhizobium sp. BRP23. The sequence continues at coordinate 3,625 of NZ_JADYVW010000009.1, forward strand.
CGCCATGCGCCTGGGCGCTCAGGGGTTCGTCGAGATCAACGGACACCTCAAGCGCCAAGGGACTGAAACGGCTCTGAACGGCGCAAACGCTCAAAAGGATATCTAGGAATGGCCACCGTGAACAAGTCCGAGAAGGACCGCGTCATCATTTTCGACACCACGCTGCGCGACGGCGAGCAGTGCCCCGGCGCCACCATGACCTTCGAGGAGAAGCTCGAGGTCGCCGAACTGCTGGATGATATGGGCGTCGACGTCATCGAGGCGGGCTTTCCGATCACCTCCGAAGGCGACTTCCAGGCGGTCAGCGAGATCGCCCGCCGCTCCAAGAACGCCGTCATCGCCGGCCTGTCGCGCGCCCATCCCGCCGACATCGACCGCTGTGCCGAAGCCGTGAAGTTCGCCAAGCGCGGCCGCGTCCACACCGTGATCGCGACCTCGCCGCTGCACATGCGGGTGAAGCTGAACAAGACCCCGGAGCAGGTGATCGAGACCTCGGTCGCGATGGTCGCGCGCGCCCGCAACCAGATCGACGACGTCGAATGGTCGGCCGAGGATGGCACCCGCAGCGAGATGGACTTTTTGTGCCGCATCGTCGAGGCCGTGATCAAGGCCGGCGCCACCACGGTGAACATCCCCGACACCGTCGGTTATACGGTGCCGGAGGAATATACCCACTTCATGAGGACGCTGATCGAGCGCGTGCCGAACTCGGACAAGGCGGTGTTCTCCGTGCACTGCCATAACGATCTCGGCATGGCGGTCGCCAACTCGCTGGCCGGCATCACCGGCGGCGCGCGCCAGGTCGAGTGCACCATCAACGGCATCGGCGAGCGCGCCGGCAACGCCGCTCTCGAAGAGATCGTGATGGCGATCAACGTACGCAACGACAAATTCCCCTACTGGAACAAGATCGACACGACGCAGCTGACCCGCGCCTCGAAGCTGGTCTCGGCGGCGACCTCGTTCCCGGTGCAATACAACAAGGCGATCGTCGGCCGGAATGCCTTCGCGCATGAGAGCGGCATTCACCAGGACGGCGTGCTGAAGGACGCTTCGACTTACGAGATCATGCGCCCCGAGATGGTGGGCCTGAAGCAGTCGTCGCTGGTGCTGGGCAAGCATTCCGGTCGCCACGCCTTCGTGCACAAGCTGGAGGAGATGGGCTACAAGCTCGGTCCGAACCAGTTGGAAGATGCGTTCACGCGGATGAAGGCGCTGGCCGACCGCAAGAAGGACATCTACGACGAGGACATCGAGGCGCTGGTCGACGAGGAGATGGCGGCCTCCCACGACCGCATCAAGCTGACCTCGCTGACGGTGATCGCCGGCACCCACGGTCCGCAGCGCGCGACCATGAAGCTCGACGTCGACGGTCAGATCAAGATCGAGGAAGCCGAGGGCAATGGCCCGGTCGACGCCGTCTTCAACTGCATCAAGCGCCTGGTGCCGCACGAGGCCAAGCTCGAGCTGTACCAGGTGCACGCAGTCACCGAGGGCACCGACGCGCAGGCGGAAGTGTCGGTGCGGCTGGCGCAGGACGGCCGCTCGATGACCGCACGTGCGGCGGATCCGGATACCCTGGTGGCTTCGGCCAAGGCCTATCTCGGCGCGCTCAACAAGATCGTCATGAAGCGCCAGCGCGACAATGTGACGACGGCGGCGGCGAGCTGAATGGCTGCCCTGCTAAGGGACAATAGCGGCTGTGTAAGCGAGCCGCTATTGATGCAGCCGGCATAAGATTGGCCACCCGGCGCCGCCGGGCGGCTCAAACAAACGACAGGGAGAGACCATGCGCACCTCGGCGATCGCCGCCTCCATCGCGGTTCTGGCACTTGGCTTGAGCGGGCCGGCATCGGCCCAATCACCGATCATCATCAAATTCAGCCACGTTGTCGCCACCGACACGCCGAAAGGCAAGGGCGCGGAGAAGTTCAAGGAGCTCGCCGAGAAGTATACCGGCGGCAAGGTCAAGGTCGAAGTCTATCCGAACTCGACGCTCTACAAGGACAAGGAAGAGCTCGAGGCGCTCCAGCTCGGCAGCGTGCAGATGCTGGCGCCGTCCAACTCCAAGTTTGGGCCGCTCGGCATCCGCGAGTTCGAGGTGTTCGACCTGCCTTACATCCTGCCCGACATCAAGACGCTGCGGAAGGTGACGGAAGGGCCGCTCGGCACCAAGCTGCTGAAGCTGCTGGATGCCAAGGGCATCACCGGCCTTGCCTATTGGGACAACGGCTTCAAGCAGATGAGCGCGAACAAGAAGCTGATCACGCCGGCCGACTATCAGGGCGTGAAATTCCGCATCCAATCCTCGCGCGTGATCCAGGCCCAGTTCAAGTCGCTCGGCTCGCTGCCGCAGGTGATGGCGTTCTCGGAAGTCTACCAGGCACTCCAGACCGGCGTGGTCGACGGCCAGGAGAACACCTGGTCGAACATCTACACCCAGAAGATGCACGAGGTTCAGAAGTACATCACTGAAACCAATCACGGCTACATCGGCTACGTGGTGATCGTGAACAAGAAATTCTGGGACGATCTGCCGGCCGACATCCGTGACCCATTGTCAAAGGCGATGAAAGAGGCGACCGAGTTCAGCAACGCGCAGTCGCAGAAGGAGAACGATGACGCGCTGGCCGAGATCAAGAAGAGCGGCAAGAGCGAGATCATCAAGCTGACGGCCGATCAGGACGAGGCGATGCGCAAGGCGATGGAGCCGGTTTACAAGGAGGCCGCGGGCCGCATCGGCCAGGGGCTGATCGACGAGTTCCTGAAGGAAGCCAAGAGCCCGACGAACTGACCTCGACGGGCGACCCCAACGAAGGGCTTCCGCGCAGCGCACGGAAGCCCTTTTTGTTGCGGATTATTTTTGTTCGCATCTGAACGGACATTCACGGCGATTACATCTCTGTAAGAGCGCGCTTCCTGTCCAAGTTGTAAGTTGCGCGTCAGCCCCCTCGCGCTCATCCTCACGGGTATCCTTCCAGAGGAGGTCAGGATGAAGAAATTCACCATCGCAGCCATCGCCGTGCTCAGCATCGCCGGCTCGGGCGCGGTCTACGCCCAATATCATCGCCCGTGGATGGAGCACGTCCGCCACATGCGCATGAACCCCGAGGACCGGGCCGCCTTCGTCGATGCGCGGATCGCCGCCGTCCATGCCGGGCTGAAGCTGAACGCAGACCAGGAGAAGCTGTGGCCGCCGGTCGAGGCGGCGGTGCGGGAGTTCGCCAAGCTGCGCATCGACCGCGCCAATGCGCGGATGAATGCCGGGCCGGGCGATGCCGACAGGGCCGAGGATCCGATCGCCCGCCTGCGCCAGCGCGCCGAGGACATGGGCGCCAGCTCCGCCGCCCTGAAGAAGATCGCCGATGCCGCCGATCCGCTCTACAAGACCCTCGATGAGGGCCAGAAACGGCGTCTCGCCGTGCTGACCCGGCACCGCGGCCCGTTCGGCGGCGGCGAGGACGGCCCGCGCCACCACTTCAAGGAGCGCATGGACCGCATGATGGAACGGGGCATGGACCACTTCCACCACGACCGCTTCGACCGTGACCGCGGTCCCGACCGGGACCGGGAGGGCCGGCTCTGAACGGACCGGTTCTCAGGCCGTAAACCTGGCGAAGCCGCTGGAATCCAGCGGCTTTTCGCATTTTCGGGGCTGCGGACGAGACCTTGGAAAACTTGCGTCCGATCGCTTGCCAGACCCGGAACGCTTTGCTAAACGACCGGCCTCGCAAGGCCTTGACCGCCTTTCGGGCGCATAGCTCAGTTGGTAGAGCAGCTGACTCTTAATCAGCGGGTCCCAGGTTCGAGCCCTGGTGCGCCCACCAAGCTTTTCAAAGACTTGGCCAGACCTCGCGCAGAACGGACGTTTCGGTTGGAAGCTTGGCTTGATCGACCCTCTCTGTGGGCGAGACTAAGTCACACACCCGTTTGGCTCTGTCCCTCACTGCACATTCGCAGCATGAGATACAGCGCGAGGGTCGCGCAGTACAGGCGGATTACATGAGCGTCGTAGATTAGGACACTCTGGCGAGGAACACGGACGTGCTCGAGCGGCTCTGCGTAATCGGCAAGAGCGCAGACGGTGCGATGAATAACTCGTTCGATCGAGAAGCTGCGGGACAGCCGATGAGCGCCAGCGTTCTGTCGATCTCTTCGAAAAGGATAGCCAGGGTCTTGGATGCCACAGCCCCTTGCGGCAAATCCGTAGAGGACGGATCGACCTAGCAGCACCGCTTTGGCGCATAACTAGGAGCGGGGCCGCGGCCTGCCTCGACCAGTCGTCCGGGAAGGCGAGCGCCACGCTTCGAGGAGCATCTGGATAGATCCGCTATTTTGGGCGGGACGTGTTCTCCCTCTCGCTCTGTCCCTCCCGTGAAGCACGAGCTGGACTGTTAGCAATTCGCTTCACAGCCTCAGCTCAATGCGTGACCGGCCAGCCCGTAAACCCACGGCTCGTTTCCCTTTCGGTTCAGGAATCGCCGTCCCTTGGACATGGTAGTGACTGTATCGTTCATTCCGAGGCGGCTCTGTTGAAGAAAATCCGCAAACAGACCCGTCTGCTCCCGCGTATCAACGCGGGCGAACTTTCCGGCGAGATCCTTGAGATGCACGGCCGTAAGATGGATCGCGTCACAATCATTGCTGGCGACGATAGGGCCGATCACATGACCGCGCCCGAATTCGCGCTTCATGGAATAACCGACGGTCTCACCGCCACGACGCAGGACGCAGATTGACGCACCTTCAGAAAGCAATGCAAGCAGCCTCTGACGACTGGTCCCGAACGCGCGTTCATCCAGTGCTGTGATCTCTTGGATATTCCCGGTGAGCGGGCTCAATTCGCCGTCGAGCGCCGGCACTGGCGGAGGTGGTGACACGGCCTCTCCCTGCCACTGATAGACGGTGGCTTCCTTCGTGAAGCCCAGGGAAAGATACAGATGATACGCGGCATCGGTCGAATTGAGGCTTAGAGTCCGGTCGCCACACCGCTCGAACACCTGCTCCATGAGCCAACGGCCGGTACCCTGCGCCTGGGTTCGGGGCGATGTGATCACCAGGCCAATGGTCGCGAACTCGCGGCCATATGGGAACCACATCGCGCTGCCGAAGACGCGTCCTATGCCATCAACGGCTACGATGCCGTGACCTGCGCGGCGCAAAAAATCCCAATCCTTGGGTCGATGCGGCCAGCCAACCCCGGTCGAGAGTGCGTGGAGCAGCGTCACATCAACGTCGTTGATGTCCTTCGCGGCCAGCTCAAAGGACTTCACACGTACCGTTCGTCCCATCTCGACTCGTCCGTTCCTTCGCGGGATGCCAATCTTTCGCACATCGCGCCTTTTCTTTTCTGCCAGGGTAGCGGGCTTATTTCGCCCACTATCGCACGGAAAGCCAGCAGGTTTCCCCTGTTTGGGCCCTCTTTTCGAAATCTTCGGCCTGTCTTGCAACGTAATTCGGCAGGGAAAGCTCCCGCTCGCAGCTATCCTCTCGGTGTTCGGCAAAAATCGTGGAGGCAGACCGGATCGCCGTGAATCCCCACGAATGTCTTGCAAGGCTAGTCGCTTTTCCCGACGTCGTCGACATACCGAGCGAGGCGGAGACGTGCATCGATGGCATTTCTTTTCAATTCTGATGCTGCCAGGGGCGCAGTCTTCCGGGAGGCTTTTGCGTGCGAGCTCCCTGACCTGGAATTTTACCATTGCAGTGAAGCTATCGATCCGGAAAAGATACGGTACCTGCTGACCTGGAACGTGCCAGACGATGTCTGGCGCTTCTGTAATCTGGAGCTGCTCTTTTCCATCGGCGCCGGCGTCGATCAGTTCAATCCGGAGACCATACCTGGCCACGTGAAGCTCGTGCGCATGGTCGAGGATGGCATCATACGCATGATGCAGGAATACGTCGTCCTTGGTGTGCTGACGCTGCATCGCGAGATGCTGGCCTACCAAGGGCAGCAGAGAAGGGGCGTTTGGCAAGCGCTTCCAACGTCCCAGGCGACCGATCGCCGTATTGGCTTCCTGGGGCTTGGCATGCTGGCGCAAGCTGCAATCGACCGCCTGAAGCCTTTCCAGTTTCCCATCGCCGCGTGGAGCCGCAGCGAAAAAACTGTCGAGGGAGTCGCCTGCTTTCATGGGGACGACCAGCTTGGTGACTTCCTGCGAGGAACGAATATCCTCGTCTGTCTTCTTCCCCTGACGGAGCAAACAAGCGGCATCCTGAACGCAAGGCTCTTCTCGCTTTTGCCAGCGGGAGCGAGGCTGCTCCATGTCGGCCGCGGCCCGCAGCTCGACCAGGGCGCACTCATCGAGGCGCTCGACAGCGGGCACCTTGCAGCCGCCATGCTTGACGTCACCGATCCCGAGCCGCTGCCGGACGGCCATCTACTCTGGTCCCATCCGAAGGTGATCATCACGCCGCATATCGCATCCGTGACCCAACCGCATACGGCGGCACAATCGGTCATAGAGAACATCCGGCGCCACCGCGCTGGACGAAATCCGATCGGCCTTGTCGATCGAACACTCGGCTACTAACAGGAAAAAAGCCATGTCTCTTCTGGTCACCATTGACACCAATCCGGACTTTGCACCGAAGAACGCCTTGCCTGCTCCGGAACGGCTCATCTCCGGCAATCCATCGTTCAAGACCTGGGCACAGGACGCCTCGAAAGGCGAGAAGGTGCTGACCGGTGTCTGGGAAGCGACACCCGGCGAGACTCATTCCATCAAGGGCTCCACGTTCGAGTTCTGTCACATTCTCTCGGGTCTCATCGAGATCGAGGAAAAGGGTGGTGAGACCAGGAGGTACCGCGCCGGCGACAGCTTTGTGATGAAACCCGGCTTCGTTGGCGTCTGGCGCACGATCGAGACCGTGCGAAAGATCTACGTCTGTCATTATGATTGAGACGATGCTGAGGGCTGCACTAGTGGCGCTCAGAATATTCGACCTCCGGGGCCGCGCCTGACCAGATTCAACGCGGCCAGACATTTCATTCTCAATGAAAAATGCGGCGTGCGGTTCTGTACTGCTCGCATGAGATGGCTTCGTCTCGCCACGCGCAAATCCAGGCAGTGATGGTGAGGTCGGGCCCGAAACCAAGGAACAAGCCCATGATTGCATTGAAGGACAAGGATCTGTTTCGCCAGCATGCGCTGATCGGCAGCAACTGGCGGGACGCGAGCACGAGAGCCACCGTTGATGTCATTGATCCTGCCAGCCAGAAAGTGCTTGGCACCATCCCGGATATGGGCCGAGACGAGACCAGGGCAGCAATTGACGCGGCGGCCGCCGCGTTCAAGCACTGGAAGACCCGGGCTCATGCAGAGCGTGCTGCGCTGCTGGAGCGCTGGTATGAGCTCATGCGGCACCATGAGCAGGATTTGGCTCTTCTGCTCACGCTGGAACAGGGCAAGCCGCTTGCTGAATCTCTCGGAGAGATCCGTTATGGGGCATCCTTCGTCAAATGGTTTGCCGAAGAGGCCCGCCGCATCAACGGATCGACAATCCCGGCGCCCAGCGTCGATCGCCGCATTCTGGTGCTGAAAGAACCGGTCGGCGTCTGCGGGATCATCACGCCCTGGAATTTCCCCAACGCGATGATAACCCGCAAAGTGGCACCAGCGCTTGCTGCGGGCTGCACAGTGGTCATCAAGCCGTCTGAGTTTACGCCTTTTTCAGCTCTCGCCATCGCTGTCCTGGCTGAGCGGGCCGGAATCCCGGCGGGCGTGATCAACATCGTGACGGGCATGCCGGCGGACATCGGCGCGGAGCTGATGGCCAATGAAACCGTCCGCAAGATCTCGTTCACCGGATCGACACGCGTCGGCGCTTTGCTGATGAGGGGCGCCGCCGACAACATCAAGCGGCTCAGCCTCGAGCTCGGCGGCAACGCGCCGTTCATCGTCTTTGACGATGCCGACGTCGACCGGGCGGTCGAGGGGGCGATTGCGTCAAAATTCCGCAATGGCGGGCAAACGTGCGTCTGCTGCAATCGCATCCTGGTGCAAGCTGGCATCTACGACGCCTTCGCCCAGAAGCTCGCCAGCCGGGTTGAAAAAATGAAGGTCGGTGCCGGGACGGAAGAGGGGGTCGCAATCGGGCCGATGATCAACAGCGCGGCGATCGAGAAGATCAAGCGGCACGTCACGGACGCCCTGGATAAGGGCGCAAAGATCATCTCGGAGAGTGAGGCGGTGCCGGAAGGTCGGCAATATGCCCGCCCTCTCGTGCTCGGCGGCGCAACAACTGAGATGCTCCTGGCTTCGGAAGAGACCTTCGGGCCGGTCGCACCGCTTTTCCGCTTTGAGACCGAGGACGAGGCGATTGCGATCGCCAACGGCACGCCTTTTGGCCTTGCCGCCTATTTCTACACGGAAAACCTCAAGCGCTCCTGGCGTGTTGCCGAGGCGCTCGAGTTCGGCATGGTCGGCTTGAACACCGGCCTGATCTCGACCGAGGTGGCGCCTTTCGGCGGTGTCAAACAGTCGGGCCTAGGACGCGAGGGATCTCAACTCGGGATAGAAGAATATCTCGAGACCAAGGCGCTCCACGTCGGCGGTCTGGACTGAGCGGCCCAATATCTGAAGCAAGAAAGGGGGGCGGTCGAACCGCCCCCTTTTTTGCTTCACGGCGCACCGATCTCGATTGAAGCTTTTGAAGAACTGAAGCGCAACGAGAGAACCTGAGGGAACTGCGCTCACGCGCTCTTGCGCAGGGGCTCCAGGCCGACTGCTGCGGCAAGCCCTCCGATGTCAGCCACCTCGGTGTATTCATAGAAGGGGTTCGCGGGCTCGTGACCGCGGTTCACCCAGACCTTGCTCTTGATGCCCAGATCGTAGGCGGTCATCAGATCGTAGCGGAACGAGGAGGAGACGTGAGTGATATCTTCCGGGCCGCAGCCCAGCTTGTCGAACATGTATTCGAAGCCTTTCATGTGCGGCTTGTAGGCGCCAGTCTCCTCGGCCGTGATGACCGTGTGGAAGGGAGCGCCGAGCTTGTCCACGTTGGACATGATGAGGTTCTTCATGGAGTTCGACAAGATGACCAGCGGAATCTCCCTGGCAACCTTGGCCAGACCCGCCGGGACGTCCGGATGTGGACCCCACGTGTGGATCTCTTCATTGATGCGCTGGGCATCCTCCGGCCGAAATACGATACCGTTGCGCTTGCAAGCGCGCTCTACTGAATTGTGCACGACCTCGAAGTACGGCTTCCACGCGCCAAGAACTTCGTCCAGGCGATAGGCAGCGAAATCCTTGATGAAGCTTGCCATCGTCGTGGCAGAAAGTTGAGAGCCGTAGACCCTCCTTGCCGCGCCGGCCATGTCGAAATTGGTCAGCGTGCCGTAACAGTCGAAGGTGATGTATTTCGGTCTAAACGTTGCCATCGCTCGATCCTTTTCGGTCCTCACGCACCGCGGTCCGGTACGACAGGGATCATAGCGAGCAGAGGACCGGATAAAGCACCGCTGTCGCGGCGACGGAGAGCAGATTGTGTCGTATCGGATCGGCGCCGTGGCAGAGAGTTGTGTGAAAAGGCGCCTCCGAGTTGAGCGCCAATGCCAGGCACAGGCCGATGCCGGCACAAGATGCCGCGTCGATCGTCAATCAAAGTCAAAACGCCTTGCGTCCATGTCATGCCTGGGAGCAACTGCTGTTCCGGGCGTCTTACGTTGAGCTCCGAAGACATTGGGAGTGCCGCACAAGCGTGCGGTTGATCTGGAGGACAACATGTTGAGCAACTCGCTGGTTGAGCTCGATCGCGCGCATCTGATTCATCCGGTCTCATCCTATCGCAGCCACGAGGCGACTGGCGTCCGCGTGCTGAAGTCAGGGAAAGGCGCGACGCTGACCGATGTCTCGGGCCGTCAATTGCTGGACGGCTTCGCCGGCCTGTGGTGTGTCAATGCCGGCTATGGGCAGGACAGCATCGTCGAAGCGGCTTTGAGGCAGCTCCGCGAGCTGCCCTATGCGACGGGTTATTTCGGATTGGGCTCCGACCCGGCCATCCGGCTGGCCGCCAGACTCGCTGAATTGGCGCCTGGCGATCTGAACCATGTCTATTTCACCTTGGGCGGCTCCGACGCCGTCGACAGCACGATCCGGTTCATCCGCTACTATTATCATGCCAAGGGTAGGCCGCAGAAGGACCAGTTCATTTCCGTCGAATCTGGTTACCATGGATCGTCGACGGCAGGATCTGGCCTGACGGCGCTGCCGGCTTTTCATGCGGGATTTGGAGTGCCATACAGCTGGCAGCACAAAATTCCCTCGCACTACGCCTATCGGAACCCCGTCGGTTCGCATCCCCAGGCGATCATTGCGGCGTCGGTCGCGGCTCTGCGCGCCAAGATCGCCGAGCTCGGCGCCGAACGCGTCGCGGCCTTCTATGTCGAGCCGATACAGGGGTCCGGAGGCGTCCTCGTTCCGCCGCCGTCCTGGATGAAAGCGATGCACGCTGTTTGCAAGGAGCACGACATTCTGTTCGTTGCCGATGAGGTCATCACCGGCTTTGGCCGTGTCGGTCCGTTGTTCGCCTGTGAAGAGGACGACGTCGTGCCGGATCTCATGACAACGGCAAAAGGGCTTACCTCGGGCTATGTGCCGATGGGGGCCGTTCTGATGTCCGACCGCGTCTACAACACGATCGCTGATGGCGCCGGCAAGGCTGCCATCGGCCACGGCTACACCTATTCGGCACATCCCGTCAGCGCAGCTGTCGGGCTTGCGTGCCTTGATCTTTACGAAAACGGCTTGCTGGAAAACGGCCGGAAGGCGGGATGCCGTCTCATGGAAGGCCTTCGCGCGCTGGCGGATCATCCGCTCGTCGGCGATGTCCGCGGTCGCGGCATGCTGGCTGCGATTGAGCTCGTCACTGACAAGGAGCGCAAGACGCCGCTGCCGGCGGAAGCCGATCCAGCGCGCCGTATTTTCGACCGCGCATGGGACAACGGTCTCGTCATCCGCGCCTTTGCCCAGGGCGTGCTCGGCTATGCGCCGCCGCTCTGCTGCACGGATGCGGACATCGACGGCATCATCGAGCGGACAAGGACTACGCTGGACCAGACGCTGGAAGATAGGGACGTGCGCGCAGCGATGAGAGGATAATCGCTGCGCCTGTTTGTCAACCGTTGAATATGCTTTCCAGCGGCAGATGGGATTTCACGATCGGGGACTTCAGCACGACAAAACTGAAATACTTGTCGATGCCGATATCCATCTCGACCAGCCGTTCCATGACGGCCTGGTATTCGCTGATACCCGCCGTGATGAACTTGACGAGATAGTCGTACCCACCCGAAACGAGGTGGCATTCGACGACGGAATCGATCTTTTCAATGGTCGTGAGAAAGCGCGCGAAATCGATCTGCCGGTGATTCTTCAGGGTGATTTCAGCGAAGACGGTTAGAGTTTGTCCGAGCTTGGCAACATCGATCTGGGCGGAGTAGCCAGTGATGAAGCCCTCCGTCTGGAGCCTCTTGACGCGCATCAGGCACGGACTCGGGGAAAGGTTGATCAGCTCTGCGAGCTCGACGTTGGAGATCCGCCCGTTCTTCTGCAGTTCGCATAAAATCCTGATGTCGATCTTATCGAGCTTCATAGCAGTGCCATCAGATGGGGCCGACAACGGCGTGAGGGCTTTGAGACTTCAGCGTCATATGCATTGTCATAGCATCAACCAGCGTCTTTTCCCACCGAGGCGGAAGCTGCAATTCAGAACTCGCTGACCTTGCCCCAGGCGCTCTTTTTCAGCCGCGCCGGCCTGTAGGGGCGCGGGTCGACGATCGGCGGATCACCCGTGATGATGTCGGCGATCATATGACCCGCGCCTGGGCCAATTCCAAAACCGTGGCCGCTGAATCCCGCCGCAAGGACGAACCCTGGAATGGACTCAACTTCACCGATTGCTGGAATGCCGTCCGGCGTGCTGTCGATGTAGCCGGCCCAGACGTTTGAGATTTCGACGCGCTCAAGTTCCGGCACGAGCTTGCAAGCTCGTCGATGTGTCGCCCGAATCTGCCTCATGTCAGGGCGAGGATCGAGCGTCCGGTTCAGCTCCATCGGGGTCACCTCATCGAGCCCCCATTTCGCCAGGGATTCATGGCCGTGCCGCAGGCCCTCGAAAGCCCCAGGGCTGAGACTTCGCCAGCGGCGGGCGAACATGGGCAGGAATTCGCGGCCGAACCTGAATTGCTGCGGCGTCGGATCGACTCGCGCGCGCCCGCTGATTGCGAGCGTGTATCCGCCATTGCCGCGCCGCGTGAGCGAGACGAGCCCGGTGTAAAGGGCATCAGGAAGGCCGGCGGCGCCAGGGGCCACGGCGAGAATAGACTGGCGAACGGATGCCTGCGGGAAGCGAATTCCCAGCTGGTTGCAGAACGAGGACGCCCATGCACCTCCTGCCATGACCGCCGTCTTCGTCCGGATCGTGCCCGCTTCCGTCACCACTCCGCTGACGCGGCCGGCAGTGAGCTCTATGCCACGAGCCGCGCAAAGCTGGTGCACGCTGCCACCCGCCGCCATGATGCCGCGCGCGGCGACGGGCACGGCCTTTGAAGTATCTGCCGTGCCGTCTGTCGGCGAGAAGACGCCGCCCTTCCACTTGCGACCGGTCGCCCTGCCTCTCTCGCTCGCTTCTTCCGCACTCAGCATGTGCGTCGTGACCCCGACGGTCCTGGCAAAGTCTCGCCACTTTGCCCAGCCGGCCAGCTCATTGTCGTCGTTCGACAGATACAAAAGCCCACAGCGGCGAAAACCCGTATCTTCACCGGTCTCTCCGGCAACCCTTTCCCAGAGATCCAGGCTCTTGGTCGCAAGCGGTAACTCGCGCGCATCGCGGTTCTGTTGGCGGCACCATCCCCAGTTGCGGCTGGACTGCTCGGCGGCGACGCGGCCCTTTTCAAGCAAAGCAACCTTGAGGCCGCGGCGGGCGAGATAGTAGCTTGTGAACACGCCCACGACGCCGCCGCCGATCACAACGACGTCTGCCTCACGAGGTAGGGATGGATTGGATTCGATATGCAGGAGCGGCGCGCTCATCGGATTGGGGATCTCCGGTGGTTGCCGTAGCGTAACCGAGGAATTGCCGCAGCCCTCACGGACTTTCGCCGTGAGACCGAATATCCTGCGGTTTGCTGCCTTTGACACAGGCTATTATTGCGAAAATACTTTGCTTGCATCGCAGCTTGCAGGCGGCCAGCCAGACGCACGCGCTCGCGCAATCCATTGCGCTCCCTCCTGGCTGGGCGCCACGGCGGGTCTCGCGGCGCAGACTGAAATGCCAAATCGGACTTCGTTTTCAGAAGTTCCTGCTGCTTCGATGCCGGCTTTCGGCGACTCTGCGGTGATCGACATCGTCAAGATCGGCAGAACCAACCGATCGATGGTCGAAGTCCAAAGAGGCAACTTGCATGAGCCTTGTCCAGGAGCAGGCCTTCGCGGAAGCGATCAAGCCATGACGTGGATGCCAACTGAGCTTCGCTTCGATCGAGCTGGCCAATTAGGTCGGTGCTGCGCTCTAAGCAACAGCTCTTGCTTCTTGCGCGAAGAGGCCTGAATCATGTCGCAGCCTCCAACGAAGGAATGGCAAGTTGAGCGGCGAATTATCGACCTGTCCAAGGAGCGTGGAGGCGCAAGGAGCCGAAGGCGCCGGCCGCAGCAAGATGACGGCACCGGCTTGAAAAAGGAGGATGCTTTCATGGCCTCTGGCATCCAGGTGGCAAGCCCCGTCGATGTCGCGCTGTCGGTGCGCGAGCTGACCGTGAGTCTGCCGGAAGGAATGGAGCGAGCCTACGCCGTCGAGAATATCTCCTTCGATCTGAAACGCGGGCAGATTCTCTGTATCATCGGGGAATCCGGATCGGGCAAGTCGGTCACCGCGAATGCGATCATGGGGCTTCTACCGAAAGCGATCCGGGTCTCTTCGGGTGCGATCCACCTGGATGGGGAGAACATGGTGGGCCTCTCGCCCGACAAGCTCCGCAGCCTGCGCGGCCGCATCGTTTCAATGATCTTTCAAGACCCTCTCTCGGCGCTCAACCCGCTGATGACCGTGGGCGCGCAGATCGAAGAGGTGATGGCTGCGCACGACGTCGGAACGCCGGCCTCCCGTCGCAGCAGGGCGATTGATCTGTTGATTGAAGTGGGTCTGCCCGATCCGCAGCTTATGTATCATCAATATCCATTCCGGCTTTCGGGTGGACAGCGGCAGCGCGTGATGATCGCCATGGCTCTGGCTCTCGAGCCCGCGATCCTGATTGCAGACGAGCCGACCACCGCCCTGGACGTGACGACCCAGGCGCAGATCCTCAAATTGATCCGCGACATTCAGCGCCGCAAGGGGATGAGCGTCATGTTCATCACCCACGATTTTGGCGTCGTGGCTGAGATCGCCGATTACGTTGTGGTGATGGAGAAAGGCCATTGCGTGGAGCAGGGCAGTGCCGAGCAGGTGCTGAAGTCGCCAAGCCACCTCTATACGCGCCGACTGATCGCAGCCGTCCCGCACCTGACCGGCAAAAACCGTGTGCCCTTGGAAGCTGGTGACCCAGTTGCCATTCTCAAGGTTGAATGCCTCGCAAAAACCTATCGCAGCGGCAGCGCGCTTTTGCGCACGCAACGCATCGTCCCTGCGGTCAATGGGGTCAGTTTCGACCTCACGTCGGGCCGCACGCTCGGCGTCGTCGGGGAGAGCGGTTCGGGCAAGTCGTCGCTCGGTCGGCTGCTGATCAAGCTCATGGAGTGCGACAGCGGCTCGATTCTGTTCGAAGGGCGTGACATTGCCGGGCTTTCCGAGGCCGAGTTTCGATCGCTGCGGCCCAGGATCCAGATGATCTTCCAGGATCCCTTTGCCTCGCTGAATCCGCGATCGACGGTCGGGCATATTCTCACGGTCGGTCCCGTTGCGCATGGGGTGCCATACAGCGAGGCTGCCGAGCGGGCGCGGGAGCTTCTGTCCCATGTCGGCCTCGATTCAGGAGCCTTCGACCGCTATCCGCACGAGTTCTCCGGCGGGCAGCGCCAGCGCATCGGCATCGCGCGGGCGCTGATGTTCAAGCCGAAGCTGCTGGTCGCCGACGAAGCGGTCTCTGCGCTCGACGTATCGATCCAGGCCCAGATCTTGAGGCTGCTGGATCAGATTCAACGCGAGACGGGCGTCTCGATGATCTTCATCACCCATGATCTGCGCGTCGCAAGCCAGATCTGCGATGAAATTGCCGTCATGCATCGAGGACAGATCGTTGAACGGGGGCCGCCGTCCCAGATCTTCCTCAACCCGAAATCCAGCTACACGCGAGAACTGGTGGCAGCGATCCCCGGCGAGCAGCCCGGGAGCATGCCTCAAGATGAAAGCCACGTCGGACACAACAGCTAAGGAGAGACGTTATGACCGAGCGTTCTGCGACATCGAACTACTCGCGGCGCGATGCCCTGCGCATGGTGGCAATTGGCGGAGCCGCCGGCATCTTCGCGCCCAATCTCTTGGGCAAGCCGGCCCTCGCGCGCACCTCTCCGGCAAAGCCAACCGGCCGCGTGATCGTCGGACTTGGGCAGGAGCCGACCGTCTTCAATCCGCTGATGGCCCACATTGAAGTCGACGATGGTGTGCATTTCTCGGTCTTCGACGCACTCTTCCGCATCGATCCTCAAGGCGTCATTCAGCCCAATCTTGCATTGGAAGTGCCAAGCCAGAAGAACGGCGGCATTTCGGAAGACGGTCTCAAATGGCGCATTCGTTTGCGTGACGATGTCCGTTGGCACGACGGCAAGCCTTTCAGCGCCGAGGACGTGAAGTTCACGCTCGAGCTGATCACGAACCCCAACTTCCGGAGTTGGCGCACGTCCGGCCATTCTCTCGTGCGGGACATCACGGTGGTCTCGCCCACGGAGATCTCGTGGCGAATGGAAGAGGCCTTTGCGCCGTATTTGTCGTTCCTGACCGAAACCTTCATCGTGCCCAAGCACATCCTGGAAAAAGAGGCCAATCCGAACAATGCCGCCTTCAACCAGGCGCCGGTCGGCACCGGCGCGTTCAAGTGGGGCAAGCGGGTCGCCGGTGACCATCTCGAACTCGTGGCCAACACCGAATACTTCGGTGAAGGCCCTCATATCGAGCGGCTGGTCTTCAAGTACATTCCCGATCTCACCGTCCTCTACACCCAGTTCAAGAGCGGCGACATCGATCTCGTCGGTCAGCCCTACATCACTCCCGATCATTATGGTGAAGCCAAGAAGCTGCCGAACCGCGTGGTGACGCTGGTCCCAAGGGCCTCGTTCGAGTCCTTCTACCTGAACCTCGAGCGCCCGCAGTTCAAGGAGCATGCGGTCCGGGAGGCGCTTTATGCGGCGATCGACAAGGAGGCGATCATCCAGGGACTCTACTACGGCGTGCCGACGCCGACGGAGACGTTCATGCCGCGGCAGTCCTTCTACTTCAATGCCGGCCTGCCGCTGCACCAGTTCAATCTGAATCGCGCGCGCAAGATTCTCGACGAGGCGGGCTGGGCTCCGGGAGCAGGCGGCATTCGGACCAAGAACGGTGTTCGCCTGTCGTTCACCAATTCGACCACCTCCGGAGATCCGCTCCGCGAGCAGGTGCAGCAATTCCTGCAGCAGACGTTTGCTCAGCTGGGCGTGGAGATGAAGATATCGAACCTGCCCGCCGCCGTGATGTGGGGCGAGTTCTGGATGCAATCGCAATTCGATTCCGTGATCGTCGGTAGCTCGTACCTGATCGGTGCCGATCCGGACGTCACCAATCGCCTTCACTCGCGTTCGATCGGAGCCAAGGGTGGTCGCGGCTCGAACAATGCGCAGTATGCGAATCCGGAGGTCGACGCTCTGCTCGACAAGGGCGCGCGGACCTTCGATCCTGAAGCCCGGCGCGCGATCTACTCTCGCGTCCAGGAACTTGTTCGTCGCGACCTGCCGTTCCTTCCGTTGTACCAGAGCAATGCGGTCGAAGGACTCAAGAAGGGCATCAACGGCTTCGTGCCGAACGGCAATACGCGCACGGAATCCTGGAATGCGCTGGCCTGGTACTGGGCGAGCTGATGTCCTGGCCGCCCTGCAAGGAGCGGCCGGTGGTCCTGTCACGCTAATGGAGGGCTCGCATGTCCGGCTTCCTGCTCAACCGTCTCTCGCAGAGCATCGTGCTGCTGGTGATCGTCTCGATCATCGGCTTCACGGTTCTCAACCTCATGCCTGGCGGCCCTCTCGCGCAATTCGGGCTCGATCCCGGCATGACCCAGAAGGACGTCGAGCGCCTCGCAGCCCAGCTTGGGCTGAACCGGCCCCTGTGGCTTCAGTATCTCGACTGGGCCTCGCGGCTGATCCGGGGCGACTGGGGACACTCCTTCCGCGATGGCTCGGCGGTGCTGTCGGTGATTGGCCGACATCTGTTGGCGACGCTGCTGCTGATGGGCACGTCCACCGTATTGGCCATCGCGGCCGGCACCTGGATCGGCATTCGCGGTGCTACCCACCGCTATTCCCTGTTCGACTATTGCGCGACGGTGGGTGCCATGGTGGCACTGTCGGTCCCGACCTTCTGGTTCGGCCTCATCGGCATCTACATCTTTACGCTGAAGCTCGGTTGGGTACCTGCGGGGAACATGTACACGATCGGCGACGGCTCGGTGCTGGATTATCTGCACCATCTGATCCTTCCGAGCCTGGTGCTGTCGCTGGTTCATGTCGCGATCTGGAGCCGCTACATGCGCACGGCGACGCTCGATGCGCTAAGTCAGGATTTCGTTAAGACCGCCCGCGCCAAGGGCGTGAGCGAACGACGCATCCTGCTCAAGCACGTCGTCGGCAATGCGCTGTTGCCGATGATCACCCTGGCCGGGATGCAATTGCCCAGCGTTCTGACCGGCGCACTCGTGACCGAGACTGTCTTCACCTGGCCGGGAATGGGGCGGCTGTTTCTCGACAGCCTCGGCTACAGTGACTATCCGATGGTGATGGGACTGTTGATATTCTCGGCCATCCTGGTCGTGTTGGGCAACCTGATCGCAGACATCGTCATCGCTACCGTCGACCCGCGCATTCGTCTGGGCTGAGCCCGCCGGCTCGCCCTGTTACCAGGAGGCAGCAGATATGACCACCATTGTCGTGCACGCAGCTCCTACTCGGTGGTGGCACAGCCGTGCGGTGGCGCGCTTCATGCGCCATCATCTGGCGCTTGTCGGCATCGCGATGATCACCCTGCTTGTGCTGGCGTGCGCTATCGGCCCCTATGCCTTGCCCTACGACTCCCTCCAGATCGATCTGCGTGCCCGCTTTGCGCCGCCTCTCAGCGGGCACCACTATTTCGGCACCGATCCCCTCGGACGTGACTTGGCTGCACGGCTATTGGAGGCCGGGCGTGTGTCGCTGCTGGTGGGATTCTCCGCGATGCTGCTGTCGACGCTGATCGGCACCCTGGTCGGTGTGACGGCGGGTTATCGCGGCGGTTGGGTCGGGGCAGCGCTGATGCGCGTGGTGGACGGCTTCCTTTCCTATCCCTCGATCTTCCTCGTCTTGGCGCTGGCCGCCATGCTGCGGCCGAGCCCGGTGATGATCACCGTGATCATTGCCGTCACGAGCTGGATGGAGACCGCCAGAATCGTCGAGGCCGAGGTCCGCTCGCTGCGCGAGCGCGAGTTTGTCCAGGCTGCGCGCATGGTGGGACTGAGCCGCAGGCACATCATGTTCCGCGAGGTCCTGCCCAATGCCATGGGTCCAATCATCGTCGCCGCAAGCCTCGCCGTCGCCCGTGCGATCCTTCTGGAAGCCTATATCAGCTTTCTCGGCTACGGCATCCAGCCGCCGCTGCCGAGCTGGGGCAACATGCTCAATGGCGCCCAGCAATATCTGGCGAGCGCTCCATGGCTCGCGATCATTCCCGGCGCCGCGATTACGATTGCGGTGACGAGCTTCAACTTCATCGGCGATGGCTTGCGAGATGCCCTCGACGTTCGAAACGATCACATCTGATCAGCCGAGCCAAGCCTCGGCTGGACACCACAAGACATAAGAGACACGAATGCCATGCATGCGCCCAGAGTAGACGAGAAGGCGACGCCATACTGGTGGGAAGCCGCCCCGCTCAAGCCGCTGCCTCGGCAACCACTGCCCAAGAGGCTCGACGTGCTGATCGTTGGTGCGGGCTATGCGGGACTTTCGGCTGGTCTGACGCTCGCGCGCGAGGGGCGTTCGGTTGCAGCCTTTGACGCAATGGATCCGGGCGAGGGAGCTTCCACGCGCAACGGCGGAATTACCAGTGGGTCCATTCGGCCGGACTACGCAACGCTCACGAAGCGTTTCGGCGAAGAGAAGGCGCTGGCGATCGAGGCGGAAGGCAAGGCCGCACGCGAGTTCCTGTACGATTTCATCAAGACGGAAGGCCTTGCCTGCGACTTCCAGCCGGTGGGGCAGTTTAAGGGCGCCTTCGGCTATGAGCAATACGAAGCCATGGCTCGTACTGCAGAAAGGCTCGCGAAGAGACTCGGGATAGAAGCTTATGCGGTTCCTTACGCCGAGCAGCGCAAGTACATCGGCACGGATGTCTATCGCGGCGGTACGGTTCGGATGGATATCGGCGGACTGCACCCAGCCAAATTCCACGCCGAATTGCTGCGGGTTGCGCTCACTTCCGGATTGGCAGTGCACGCCCGGACGCCAGTAACTTCAATCGAAAGAGATGGCGCATTCCGCGTCGTCACTGCGGCCGGTCCAGTGCAGGCGCGTCAGGTGCTGGTTTGTACCAACGGCTACACCGATGGTGCCGTGCCCTTCCTGCGCCGCAGGCTGGTCCCGGTGCGCAGCCGGATCATTGCAACGGAGGAGCTCGCGCCCGACGTCATGGCGCGGCTGATGCCGAAAGGGATGATGATCACCGAGAATCGGGAGGTCGGCTTCTATTACCGGCCTTCGCCCGACGGCAGACGCATTCTGCTCGGTGGCCGCGACAGCTCTCGCGTCGGCGATCCAATCGCTCCGAAGCTGCTTCTGCGCAAGGGCTTGGTCAATCTGTTTCCGGAACTGGAGAGCGTTCGCCTCTCGCACAGCTGGTTCGGCAACGTCGCCATGAACCGCGACATGATTCCTCGCATCTTCGAGCAGGACGGCATCGTCTATGCCACCGGCTTCTGCGGTTCAGGCGTGGTCTGGGCGCCATGGGTCGGCATGCATGCGGCGCACAAGCTGATGGGACATGACGCGCAGGCGTGCACTGCCTTTGACTTCCGCCCTCCCGCCTTCATCCCGTTCTATCGCGGCAATCGCTGGTTCATGCCCGCGTTCATTCAGGGCTATCGCATGCGGGACCGCATCGCTCTGTGGCGCGCCAGCCGCTGACAGCAGATCGGTCGTTCAATCGCATCATCATTGAAATGCTGTGCCGAACTTGGCTCCAGTCCGATACGTAATGCTGTGAGGCGCAAGATAGGCTGCGGACCATGCGAGGATCACCCGGATAGCCCTCGTCTTGGCACTGGCGATCTGGCCGGCAAACCGAAAGAGACTTGCCCCATCATGACGACCGCAGCGGCCGAAGATCGCGTCCATGAAGATGTGGTCCTGCTTCCATTCGCCAGATCGCATCTGGAGGGCGCGCTAAGACTCTCGCAAGAGATGTCCTGGCCCTACCGGATCGAGGATTGGGATGTCGCGCTGCAGTTGGGCCGTGGCTTCGTCCTAGAGCGCGCCGGAGCGGTGATCGGAACGGCGGCGTGGTGGCCATATGGCGACACGCATGCTTCCGCCGGGATGATCATCGTCGCGAAGGCTGTTCAGGGCCGCGGCTACGGGGCGCGACTCATGGACGCGTTGCTGACGTCCGCGCGCCCACGAACGGTCGCGCTGAATTCGACAGCCGAAGGCATCGCCCTTTACCGACGCCGGGGCTTCGTGCCGATCGGGGTCATCCACCAGCATCAGGGAATTCCAAGCGAAACCGGCAGGTCGCCGCGCTCGGACCTCGTCAGGGCAATGGCTGCATCGGATTTCGATGCAGTCGTGCGGCTCGATCGCGAGGCCACCGGTTGGGAAAGGCAACGGATGCTGGATCGGCTCGTCCAAAACGCCGATGGCTATGTCCTGCACCGTGACGGCATAGCCCGCGGTTACGCCATCTCCCGGCTTTTCGGTCGCGGGCATGTCATTGGCCCTGTTGCGGCCGAAAGCCCGACCGATGCACGTGCGCTGATCGAGGCAGCGCTCGCACGCCTTGGTGGGCGTTTCGTCCGCATCGATACGTCTGCGGCATCGCAACTCGGGCCGTGGCTCGAAAGCATTGGCCTGCAGCATGTCAGCGACGCCACCACCATGACCCTGGGGATGCCGGCGCAATCGACCGGTCCGGCGCGCAGCTTCGCAATTGCCAACCAGTCGTTCGGCTAGGAGACATCGACGTGCTAGGCCAGGCGATGCGCGGGACAGATATCCAGAGTGGCAAGGCCGCCGCGACGCTGGCCGCATTGGCAACTCCCGCCCTCCTGCTCGACAGGGACCGGCTGGATCGCAATCTTGCCCGTCTATCCTCGCGCATGGCCGCGCGCGGTGTGGTGCTGCGGCCCCACATGAAAACCGGAAAATCCATTGACGTCGCCCGGCGCGTCTATCGGTCCGTGCCCGGGCCAATTACTGTCTCCACCCTGGCGGAGGCGGAGTATTTCGCACAGCACGGTTTCCGGGACATGACCTATGCGGTAGGTCTGGCGCCGCACACCTCCGACAGAGCGATGCGCTTGCAGAAAGCAGGCATCGACATCAAGGTGCTGTTGGACTCGCCTGAGCAGGCTGCCATGCTTGGCGCGGCCGGGCGCGCAGCCGGTGTGACACCGTCCGCCCTTGTCGAGATCGACTGCGACGGTCATCGCGGTGGGCTGACCGCGACCGATCCGAAACTCGTGGTCGTTGCGGCCGCCATGGCCGAGGCCGGCGTCAAGATCGCCGGCGTTCTCACCCATGCCGGCGAATCCTACGGCCTCAGTACGCCTGCGGCCCTTGTCGCGGCTGCGGAGAGCGAGCGCGCCGTGGCCGTCGCCGCCGCGATGACATTGCGCGCGGCCGGCCATGAATGTCGTGTCGTCAGTGTCGGTTCGACGCCGACCGCGCATTTCGCCGACGACCTGACCGGCGTCACGGAAATGCGGGCCGGCGTCTACATGTTCTTCGATCTGGTCATGCACGGCGTCGGTGTCTGTACGACCGACGACATCGCAATCTCGGTGCTCGCCACTGTGATCGGGAAGAAGCCCGAGAAGGGCTGGATTTTGGTCGATGCGGGCTGGATGGCCCTGTCGCGCGACCGCGGCACCGCGGCACAGCCGGCCGACCAGGGATACGGTCTGGTCTGCGACGTGGCGGGCAAAGTCTTTCCCGACCTGATTGTTTCCCAAGCGAGCCAGGAGCACGGGATCCTCGCCGTCAGACCCGGGTCGGCGCACGCTTTGCCCGATCTTCCGATCGGCGCGAAGGTCCGCATCCTGCCCAATCACGCCTGTGCGACGGCGTCGCAACACGAATTGTACAACGTCGTTTCCGCGGACAGCGAGGCGATCGAAGCGCGATGGCCCCGGATGCGCGGCTGGTAGGCCGTCGAAAGGATCGCTTCCAATGACCTCGCCCCTTCGACACCTGACGGAAGCCGGCTTGCTCGGAAAATTCTACATCGACGGAGAATGGCGGAAGCCGATCGGATCAGTCGCGGCCGCAGCATCCGTCGTCAATCCGGCGACGGAGCAGTCGATCGCCGAGGTTACGCTTGGCGACGACGATGATGTGGACTGCGCCATAGCAGCTGCCAGACGAGCCTTCGCCGGCTGGTCCACGACACCGCCTGCTGAAAGAGCGGCGCTGCTTGATCGGGTTCATGGTTTGCTTCTCCAGCGGCTGGAGTTGTTCGCGCAGGTCCTCACGTTCGAGATGGGAGCTGCCATCACCTATGCGCGCCGAGCCCAGGTGCCGCTGGCCGCCGAGCACATCCGTGTCGCACGCGACAACCTTGCGAACTATCCGTTCGTCACCCCACGCGGCAGCACCGCGATCATGCGAGAGGCGATTGGGGTCTGCGGTCTCATTACCCCCTGGAACTGGCCTCTCTACCAGATCACAGCCAAGGTCGGCCCGGCGCTCGCGGCTGGTTGCACGGTGGTGTTGAAGCCGAGCGAATTGTCGCCGCTGAGTGCTTTGCTTTTCGCTGAGGTGATGGACGATGCCGCTTGTCCGCCCGGCGTCTTCAACCTCGTCAATGGAACAGGCCCGATCGTCGGCGCTCGTCTGGCGTCGCATCCGCAGGTGGACATGATCTCGATCACCGGCTCGACCCGGGCTGGCGTTCTCGTCGCGCAAGCGGCTGCACCCACCGTCAAGCGCGTTGCCCAGGAGCTCGGCGGCAAGTCACCGAATATCATCTTGCCTGATGCCGATTTTGGCCGTGCCGTTCCGCTGGGCGTCGCGGCCGCCTTCCGCAACCTCGGCCAATCCTGCAGCGCGCCGACGCGCATGCTGGTGCCTCGCTCACACATGAAAGAGGTCGAGGCCTTGGCGGCAGAGGCCGCTTCAGAGCTGGTGGTCGGCGATCCCCTTGCGGAAAGCACGACCCATGGCCCGGTTGCGAACCGGCCGCAGTTCGAGCGCGTGCAGACCATGATCGGTGTCGGCCTGGAAGAAGGCGCCAAGCTCGTCATCGGCGGGCGAGGTCGGCCCGGCGATCTTCGGACTGGCTTCTATGCGCGGCCGACCATCTTCTCGAACGTCCGTCCCGACATGAGGATCGCGCAGGAGGAAATCTTCGGTCCGGTGCTGTCGATCATTCCCTACGACACCGTGGACGAGGCGATCGCGATCGCCAATGACACCGTCTACGGGCTCGCCGCCCACGTGCAGGGCACCGATATGGAGACAGTGCGAACCGTCGCGGGGCGGATCCAGTCGGGTCAAGTCCATCTCAACTATCCTGACTGGGACCCCAATGCTCCCTTTGGCGGCTACAAGCGCTCCGGCAACGGTCGCGAATACGGCATCGAGGGCATGGAGGAGTATCTTGAGACCAAGGCCGTTCTCGGATTTTACCGATGAATGCTTCTGCGCTGAACTGGGACTCGGTCCCGCTAGAGCAGCTCGTATCACTCAAGTGGTTAAAAACCCGAACATCTTGCGAAGTCCTTGATGATTTCAGCACATTCTATCGACCGCACGATGCGATGAAGGGCTGATCGGAACTTTGCTTCCGCATTCTTGGCAGCCGAGGTTCGTTGGAACATGTCGCCCCACGTCGAGCGCATTCACAGCGATGAGCGTCTTCCGGCCGAGGCCGACGTCGTCATCGTCGGCGGCGGCATCCTCGGCTCTACGGCCGCCTATTACCTGGCGAAGCGCGGCCTCTCCGTGGCGCTGCTCGAGAAGGGCCACGTCGCCTGTGAACAATCGAGCCGAAACTGGGGTTGGTGCCGCCAGCAGAACCGCGACCGGCGCGAACTGCCGCTCTCGGTGCTCTCCATGCGGCTGTGGGACGAACTCACGCGCGATGTCAATCGGGACCTTGGATTTCGTCGCTGCGGTCTCGTCTATGCGACCCATGACGAGGCTGTGCTCGCGGGTTGGGAAAAGTGGCGCGAGGTCGCCAGGGAGTACGACGTCGACACCCGCGTGCTGAGTCGGGCGGAGGTGGCCGAGCGCGTCCCCGAAGCGCGCGACAAATGGGTCGGCGGCACCTATTCGGAGCGGGATGGCAAGGCCGAACCTGCGCTCGCCGCGCCGGCTATCGCCGAAGCGGCCAGAACTCTGGGCGCCACGATCCACCAGGGATGCGCTGCGCGGAAGCTCGACCTGGCCAATGGCAAGATCGCGGGCGTGCACACGGAGAAGGGCTACATCAGAACCAGCGCGGTGCTGTGCGCCGCCGGCGCCTGGTCCTCGCGCTTCCTTCGGCCGCTCGGGATCAGTTTCCCCCAGGCGAGCATCCGGCAGACCGCGCTGCGTTCTACCCCGACAATCAACATCGGCGAGGCGGTCTCCACACCGTACTGCACGATCACGCGCCGACTGGATGGCAGCTATACGCTTGCGATCAGCGGCAAGGCGAACCTCGAAATCACGCCCCAGGCGATCCGATACAGCCGGGAGTTCATGCCGCAGTTCTTGCGTCGCCTGAAGAACGTCAGGCTCGGCGTCGGCCAATCGTTCGTTTCGGGGCCGGATTCAATGGCGGCGCTGCTGACCAACGACGATCGGATATTCGAGCAGAATCGCGTGCTGGATCCTCCGCCCTTGAAATGGCTGGTGAGCCAAGTGGTGGCGAGTGTCCGGAAAACCTTCCCCCAACTCGGCGAAATACAGATCGATAGCGCCTGGGGCGGCTTCGTCGATTGCACGCCGGACGCGGTGCCCGTGGTGTCGCAGGTGGACGGGGTGAAGGGCCTCGTCCTCGCGGCCGGCTGCTCGGGTCACGGCTTCGGTTTGGGCCCGGGGCTCGGCTATCTGGCCGCAGAGCTTGTCGTCAACGACACGCCTTGCGTCGATCCCGCACCGTTCCGGCTGTCGCGTCTGACCGACGGCTCGAGGCTGGACATAGCCGCCATCTGAAGATCGAGCCGGAAATCAGGCCCTGCAGTCCCCAAGGAGCGTTTCCTCCCCAACTTGAGCCACTCCTTCGGAGTGGCTCTTTCTTTATGCACGAGAGGATTTGGCTGATCGGGGTGCATCGGCCGAAGCCCCGCCGTTCGGAAGCATCGGCACGCCGGCTGATGGTTCAACTGGCAGACTTCCCTCCCATTGGGCAAACGATCGCGCCGGCGTTCATGATGTCCGCCGGATCAAAGGCGGTCTTGATCCGGCGCATGGCCGCGATACGCCCAGGATCGCTGTACCGGTCTAGAAGGTGCTTCTTGAAGCGACCGACGCCATGCTCCGCGCTGAACGTGCCGCCGAGCGCGGCGGCCGTGTTGTAGAGTTGCAACGAAAGGCTGCTTTCGATCCGCTTGGTGAATTCCAGCCGGTCGACATCGCGAGGAACGAGCACGTTGTAGTGCAGATTGCCGTCGCCGACATGGCCGTAGACGGACAGTTCAAGGTCGGCGTCATACGATCGTACCTGCGAGCCGGCCAGGTCCAGAAAGCGCTGAATGGAGGAAAGCGGTACCGAGATGTCGTGCTTCACCGATCCGTTCCGGCGCTTCTCGCCTTCGGGGATGGTCTCCCGGAGCCGCCACATCGCGGTTCGCTGCGATCCGCTCTGCGCCAGCAATGCGTCATCGACGCAGCCGGTCTCGATCGCCTCGGCCAGAACGGCTTCCATCAGTTCGTCGAGATCGAGATGGCGTGAGGCAGAGGCGAACTCGACGAGAACGGCGCCTCCGGGGCCCGCGCCGAGGGAGGGCGGGTCAGTTATTGCTTCGGTCGCGAGCGTAATCGATCGGGATGTCATGAATTCGAACGTGGTCAGAAGATCCGCCGATTCGCGGCGGATCAGCGTGAGAAGCTCGGCGATTGGAGCGTCCTTCGCGA
Organism: Bradyrhizobium sp. BRP23; assembly: GCF_020194135.1. NCBI lineage: Bacteria > Pseudomonadati > Pseudomonadota > Alphaproteobacteria > Hyphomicrobiales > Nitrobacteraceae > Bradyrhizobium > Bradyrhizobium sp. BRP23. The sequence continues at coordinate 30,120 of NZ_JADYVW010000009.1, forward strand.
GCTTCAGCCAGGCAGTCGCGCGGCGGGTCGGCAAGGGCGCGAGACGCAACACTGCGCCCGTGACGATGCCGAGAGTCCCCTCGCTTCCGACGAAGCACTGCTTGACGTCGTAGCCGGTATTGTTCTTCCGCAACTTGCGCATGTCGGAGACCACCGTGCCGTCCGCCAGCACCGCCTCGATTCCGAGCAGCAGATCGCGCGTCATCCCGTACCTCACGACCGACAGCCCGCCGGCGTTCGTGCCGATATTGCCGCCGATCCGGCAACTGGCTTCCGCGCCGAGGCTGAGCGGCAACAGAAGGCCCGCAGCCGCCGCGGCGTCCTGGACGTTCTTCAGGATGGCGCCGGCATCCACAGAGATGCTCATGGAGACGGGATCGATTTCGCGGATCCTGTCCATCCGCTCGAGGCTCACGATAACCTGGCGTCCGGACGCGTCCGGCGTAGCGCCGCCGCAATAGCTGGTGTTGCCGCCTTGCGGAACGATTCCGATCCCGTAGTGCGCCGCCAGCCGTACGATATCGGCGACTTGCTGTGTCGTCGCCGGCTTCAGCACGGCAAACGTCGAACCCGTGAAAAGCTGACGTTGATCCATTGTGTAGGTGGCGATCCGCTCCGGGTCCTCAACGACGCCCCCGCTGTCGAGGAGGTCACGAAAAGGTCGGACGTGTACTGACTGGGACATGTCTCAGCTCCCGATTGGCGCTGAACCATCTTTGCGCGCTTGTACGGGATTGCCTGCCGTTCGGTGCTGCTTTCGAAGAAGCCAATGCTGAAATGCCGCGGTTGTCGGCAGTGCCAGGAAGGTGCTGCTTTTTTAGGTAGCCGACCTAGGTAGCCGACCCTTCCTATTGACTGCTGCCCGCAAGCTAGGGGTGACCGTGGTGTCCGCTCCCAAATACTCCTTTCGCGCGCCTTGCCCGAGACTGTTGCTCCGGCGAGAGCTGGTCTCATTTGGAAACGACTGCCAACCTATTTAAATTGCTAGAGGGGATTCCCCGACAATCTCTTGTCGCGTGTCCCCAAACCGTCAGGTGCCCTCCGCGTAGATATTTCGCTGTAAGTCATTGATCTCTAATGGTGGAATTTTGGCCCAGTTGGAAAAATTCTCTTGAAGACCGGCGCGGCTGCTCTACGCATTCGAGGCGGTGATCATCGGCGGGCTCGGCAGCCTGTGGGGGACGCTGGCGGGCGGCATCGTGCTCGGGCTGGCGCAGGCGATCGGAGGGCGGATCAATCCGGAATGGCAGATCCTGGCCGGCCATCTCGCTTTCCTCGCCGTGCTGATGGTGCGGCCGCGCGGGCTGTTCCCGGCGAGGCGGACATGAGCGCCGAAAGCATCCATATTCCGGCAAGCCGCGAGCCGCGCCCGGTGGACGCGCCGGTGTGGCAGGTTCGGGTCGGCACACGGCTGTCGCGCGTCGCGGCCGTGGCCGGCATCGCGCTGATCGTGGCGCTGGCCGCGCTGCCAGCGATCGCCTCGCGCAACCTGATCCAGGATCTGATCTTCGTCTTCACCATGCTGACCTTGGCACAGCTCTGGAACGTGCTGGCCGGGTGGGGCGGGCTGGTATCGGTCGGGCAGCAGGCGTTTGTCGGGCTCGGCGCCTATGCGCTGTTTGCCGGCATCGTGATGGCCGGGCTCGATCCGGTTGCGGCGATCCCGCTGGCCGGACTGTTCGCGGCGCTGGTCGCGGCGGTGCTCGGGCCGCTGCTGTTCCGGTTGGAGGGGCCATATTTCGCGATCGGCAGCTGGGTCGCTGCCGAAGCGCTGCGGCTGATCTGCGCCCAGTTCAAGTCGCTCGGCGGCGGCACCGGGATGTCGATCTCGCCGAGCGAGCTGTCGCAGATGGTCGGGCTGAAGGCGGTGCAGGCGCTGCTTGGCCTGCGCCCGGCGGCCGCGCGTGACGTGCTGGTCTACTGGCTGGCACTGCTGCTCGTCGTGCTGGTCACGCTCGGCATCTACGCCTTCATGCGCTCGCACCACGGCCTTGCGCTGGCTGCAAGCCGTGACAACGCAGCGGCGGCGCGCAGCGTCGGCGTCCGCACCGCGCGGACTCGCCACGTGCTGTGGATCGCGGTCGCCTTCGCCACCGGCATGATCGGGGCCGTGGTTTATTTGCAGAAGGCGCGTATTTCGCCTGATGCGGCCTTCAGCGTCACCGACTGGACCGCCTATGTCATCTTCATCGTCGTGATCGGCGGGGTACGCACCATCGAAGGTCCGATGGTCGGCGTGCTCCTGCTGTGGGGGCTCGTCACCTATCTCGCCCAGTTTGGCAGTCTCTATCTGCTCGTGCTCGGCACGCTCGCCATCCTGATCATGCTGTTCATGCCCAACGGCGTGTGGGGCGCGGCAGCGCAGCCGTTCCCGACCCAGCGCTAGCTCAGCCGCAGCCAGTCCGGTCCAATGCCATTATGACCAGCCTTGTGCCGGGTCGCTTCGTCCATTCAGAAGCGCCGCCAGTCCATCTTTGGCAAGGAGGCGCTCTGGCGTCCATGCGCCTTTGCAGTTGGATGTTTCACTGTAAGCCATTGATCTCCAATGATCGGATATTGGTTCAGTTGGAAAAATTCTCTTGAGAAATCAAGGCCAGCGGCGTGTCTCTTAATCAGCGGGTCCCAGGTTCGAGCCCTGGTGCGCCCACCACCTTTAAGCCCGCAAGGGCTTTTTTGAATTCTTCGATAGAGCAAAGCGCGTCTGGTGCGACGTTTTTGTTGGAGTGGACACGGCCGGTTTGCTAGCTGGTGTTTCCCTAGTTTCTATATCTTCACCCATTCGATACAGCGCGCAGATCCGATGGGACAAGTCGGTCACATGCTTGTCGTAGAATAGGAAATCGGAGCGGGCAAAACGGACGGTGTGTTCTGTCCGGCGCAGCAAGATACCGCTTGCTGCAGAACCAGAACCAGAATGTTCCGGATCTGGGCCCGCGAAGCGCAATGCGCAGTTCGATGCGGCGGCGCAGCGATCGCTGGCGGAGTCATGCGCAAAGATCCTTTATGCACGCACGAACTAGCCGGCTTAACCTCTTTCGCGTCAGCCGCGCTTTCGCTGAGAGGGTAACGTAAATTCCACGACCTCGTGCTTGTCGCACGGATCAGGTGGCTGATTTTTCTTCACGATCAGCTCGAGCTCGAGAGCCTCGAAGGCGAGCTCATCCGCCAAGCGCTTGAACAGCTCGCGCTTCTCTATGTCCGTCGCCCGCTGACTCATCAGCGTAAATTCTCTCGCGTCAGCGCGGACCTTTTCCAAACGTCGTCGGAGGTCCTTCATGTGTGCCGGCGTAGCTTTTAATATTATCCTCGGCCCGAACAATCAGTTTGCTTGTTCGGATTCACCGGGGGTCAACTGCCGAAACTCGATACTGGTTCGATGCGGACGGCCAAATTCGTCGCTCATCGTGCTGCGATATTTGGCCATGCTCCATGACCCGGCCCCTGTTCAGGGACTGCGGGCTGAGGTCGGCCGTCCTGGCTGATGAGCGATCTCTGTCCGGCTCTCGCCCGATGATGCACAGAACGGGCATACCTGAAGGGGCATGAATGTTCGAAAGCGCACAGACGCGAGTGTTGCGCCCGACTAGGCTGCGAGCGATCCTGGGCGTTTGCGAAGCGCTCAGGGCCCGATGGCATCGGCGGATGCCAAATGTGCCGGCTGCAGCGAAGCGGTTCCGTCCGCGAACGCAGTGTTGCCGGCTGCGTGCCGGGCATGAGGCAGGAATAAGCTCGGCAGATTAGATCAACGATGGTCGTTCTCGTGCGTAGTGTCCTTCTCATAGTGGGAATATGGCTGCTGGTGAACGTTCTGTTCGTTGTAGCTGTCCTGCCCTCGCGCAGACCGGCACCTACTCGGCACGCAGCAATTCCATCTCCGGCGACGATCAACACGACGGCCGGTCGCTCGGATGGTCGCGAACCACCACTCCTGCAGCGCGGGATGACTCCAGTTGCAATCAGAGTTCTTTTCGTCGTCCTCCTCCTTCCAGCCCTTCGAGCGTGGAATGCGGTTAGGCGGCACTTCAGAGAGCATCACGACTAGAGTCGGGCCATCGTGCGCTTGAGTTCTCGTCGATGTCTTCACTGCGCCGCGGGCCCCCCGAGCGATTCAGCGAGACCGTCAGCCGGATCGCAAGTGCGGTCGCTACGGCCAATGGCTCCAACCATAGTCATGACCCGCGTTAAAACGATAATGTGAAAATCTCAGATCGGGAAACAGCCGGCGCCAGCATTCCCAACCCAAAATGCCGCAATCGGCGCTCAATTTGTCTGGCGCTTTTGAGCTGAAGCCTGATCGATCAGGAAATCGTCCAAGTCTCGGCCGCTTCGAAGCTGCGGCCGCAGCCATCGCGGCTGCCTGCCACGACCCGACCATGTCTCCGCTGGGTTCTTCGGATTGCGATATTTGGGACGGACGGGCGGATATGGACGACGCCGCTTGTAATTGAGCCGTGTGACCTCGCTGGCCAGTCTAATGCTGCGCAGCCTTTCCTCCAAACGTGCTTTTTGCACCAACATTTTCTGAGTGAGTTTGGCGGCGACCTCTTGGTGAAGGGTCCAGAGCTCGTCAACGGAGAGCGAATTAAAATGCGCGGTGTTCATGGCTCCAATCCGAATCTTGGGCAGAAGGCCCGGGCACACAAGTCGGGAATCAGGGAGCAGGCAAGCCGCCAGTTAAATATTGATCGCACAATCCACATTTAAATCCGCTAGGTGGTAGGGAGAAAGGCGCGACGATGGCAATATCGCGATGGAGTATTCAATTCGTAGCGGGGGTGTCCACGTATCGCGACATCCACGAACTCATCTCTCGGCAAGTTTTGCTTTGGTGTTCGGGAACGGGCGCAACTATCGCAATCGACCGGGCGGCTACGCCGCGGATCGAGGCCCGGCGCAACTCAGATGACCGATGAATCCATCGGCCTATCCTTGTTGCAGGCATCCCTGGAGTACTGGACCGGCATATAAATTAGGTGGCCAAGAATACCATTAATTCATCGCGTTGCCCGATTTAAGCCGCATGGGGGCCGTTGTCGCCGCTAAGGCTCAAGCGGGGCGCACCCGGGAGTTTCCGATGTCCGGACATTTGCGATTGTACTTCGCCAGTTTGCTCCTTGTCGGAGGTTTTTCGGCGACGCCTGCGTCTTCCAATCCTCTAACCGACTTCTTCAATACTGCTACGTCCCAACCCACGGTAACCACCCCTCCGCCGCAAGCCGAATGCGCGCCGCGTCCCGGTACCTCGACCAGTGGCGGACAGCATTGGGTCTACCGAACGGACGGTCGTCGCAGATGCTGGTTCCTGGCCGAGGGCATCGCGACGGTGAAGAAACCCATTCGGGCTCCCGCGGCCAAAGACCGTAGCGCCAGTTTCGACGAGAACCGGACCACGCAGACCACGCGGAGCGTGATCGTTGATGCGCGCGCGGAGTTGCTGCGCTCTGCACCGCCCGAGCAATCCCAGACGCCTGCAATGCAGGTAGCAGATGCCACTTCCGATCTCGGCACGGGTGCTACCCTGATGTCGGCGGCTCCCGTCGGAGATATTCCCCGCAACCAGCTCAAGCGCGAACACTCCGTGCCGGATCAAGTCAACGTTGGGCAGTTTCTCGCCGCCGCGCCTGCCGACCCACCTCAAGATATGCCGCTGGGCCCGCGCACTGCAGAGGGGCACGACGAAGCGCGCAGCTGGACGGGCTGGCTCGGTGGGCTGCTGATGACGCTTGGTGGCCTCTCGCTCTTAAGCTCGAGCCACACGCTTCGGCACGCAGTGAGACTACGCCACTGAGGTGGCGACATACGAGGTACTGCCGCCGCGCGACCGACGGATTGAACGAGCAGGTATCGCCGAACTGACACACGTACAATGGTTCCGTTGCATCGCACTTAGTTTGGCGCTGCCTTAACCGGACATTCGGGTACGATGATCGTCACCTTTTTGGATCGGACGGCATCATGCGGTATAAGGTTTTCGTGGTGGACGGCAGCCGGCAAGTGATCTGCACTGCAAAGCTCGACTGTATTGACGAGCAGGCGGCGAGACGCCGAGCCGAGCAAATGCATGACGAGCACGACGTTGAGCTTTGGGAAGGCGATCGGCTCGTTGCGGTGTTCCGAAGTGCAACGTCGAATGAAAGTCGGAGCTAACGCCCGACCCTGAATGGGCGGCCGGTCTCGCCGCCGAGTTCGTTCAAGTGTTGTGAGGCACCCCGGCCTGGCTGGTTGGCGACGCGTCGTAGCGACGTCATCGCCGAGGCTCGCTAGGCGCAGATGAAAGCCGCCCAGTCCTCTTTCAAGGTAGAGGTGGACGCGAGGAACGCGGGCAATCCGTGCATCGACCGCGCGAGTGAGCCGGGTTATCCTTCGGATCCGGCGGGTCTCTAAACGGCTCTAGCTATGCCGCTCGCTTTGGTACGCCGCCTTCTGCCGATTGGTTTTGTTTCTAGATGTCGGAGCTTACTTCGAAGTTTCTCCACCTCTCTGAGCTCCTCCAGAAGCGCCTGGTGCCGTTCGCTCAGAACAGCACTAGAAGAAATTTGACGCGTACTCGACATCACATGCCTCAGAAAAGGACTTAACTAGGAAGTCGACGAAAACGGAAGACAAAGAACGCCCGACTGAAGCTCAATGAGCTAAGGCCGCGGCGGCCAGATGTTCCCAGTACTCTGCCTCTGCAAGCAATTTCCAGCTTCGCGCAGGTTGGAGTACAGCAGTCTGACGGCAAAGCAAGGCCATTGCGCGAAAGCGGCGGGCAGCTTCCATTCCAACCTCCCAGGTTTTCTTTTCCCCAACATATTTTTTAATTTTGTGATGGAGTCATCATGATTATATACAATAATAAAATAAATCGGTTGTTTTGCTTTTCCCGCACCCAGGGCAGATGCGCCGGCTACCGAGCCCGTAACAATGATGACGGGTCCTGGCTGCGCGCTACGCTCTAGAGCGTACCACCATCCCGCGATGGTCCGCCTCGCAAGGTGGGGTCCAGGAGCCTCTATGATTGCGGCACACCGGTGCAACTGACGGGAATCATGCGGCTGCAAGGCAGCGATCAGTGCGATCGGAATCTTCGAACGGATCACCTCACCCGTCGTGACAGATGTGCTGCGTCGCGCCTTCGCAGGTCGCGAAATTTGCTCCATGTGCGCGGGCCAGGGGCGCAGCATCCGGTCGATTATATCGCCCTCACATGATTACCTATTAATCTTATTATAGCGCTGCTCATCCGTAATAATCCGGTGATTGCTTACCGACTCCAGCCAGCGCTCTGCCCAGGATCCGATTGTTGGTTGGCCTATCGTATTTGATTTACGGCGCTTTTGTCGATTCTGAGATTGTTGTGACGGCTCGCTTCGCAGTGCGTCGATTTAAAATCGGAATTATATATTAAATGTTGACGCTAATAAGTATTTAATGAATAGTTTGTCGCTGGCGGGGCCGGAGATAAATCCGCAGCCGCTGAAGTTGCCAAGGTGTCTGAAAAATCCATCTTGAAAGAAGGGATTCCTCTATGTTGCATCATTTCATCGAGACCAAGGAAGCGTTGAAGCGTCTGCGGACGGACCAGGACGGCGTGGTGTCATTCGAGTACATCATCGTCGCGGTTTGCATCATCGGCGCAGTGTCAGCTGTGTTCGGCGTTGGGGCCGGCGGTGCGATCGGAACCGCGCTGACAGGCGGGATCACCGCGATCACCACCGCTTTTACTGCGGCAGTCTGATACGGCCGTCCGGCCAGAGGGGGGCATCGGAATGTGTCCCCCTCCGAATGTTATTTCTCTCCATTCTTATTGTTGCTGTGCCTTCCCACCACCCTGAGGCATGCATGAGCTGGGTTTCTTCCATCGTCTCGATACTGGAAATCTCGTTGTTGCTGTATGTCGCAACGCTCGACGTCGCGACCCGCACGATCCGAAATGACGTCTGTCTCTTGCTGGCGCTGCTCGGGATCGCCCGTCAGCTTGCCAGCCCAATGCAACTTGCCGAATCCCTCATCGCCGCGACGCTCCTGTTCCTGCTGCTGCTCGCGCTCTACCAGCGTGGCGGGATTGGCGGGGGCGACGTCAAGTTACTGGTAGCTTTGGCCATTGGCCTGCCGCCGACGGGCTTGATTGAGTTGCTGGCGGTAACCGCGCTGGCCGGGGGCGTTCTTGCCCTGGTGCATCTGGTGATGCGCGTCCTGCCATATCCGAAATTGGCGCCGGTCGGTTCGTCGCTCGCACGGCGCGTCTACGCGATCGAGCGCTGGCGCCACGTGCGACACGCGCCCCTGCCTTACGGGGTGGCCATAGCGTGCGGTGGCATCTGGACCATCTCGAGCAGAGGATTTTGACATGTCATCCACGTTGCGCCTCTCGATCATCCTGGTGCTCTTGCTCGCAACCACCGCATTCGGGCTGATCGCCTACAACATGAACCTGCCGAAACAGGTTCCGGTAACGGTTACGGCGCAAGGGCCGGCGCCTCCTTCGACTGTCGGGTATTTTGTCGCGGCACGTCCGCTGTCGAAAGGTACATTGGCCCGCGAAGAAGATTTCGCCGTGCGCTCGGCGTCGCCTGAACGCCTTCCCGCAGGGGCGATCCTGGAAACACCGGACTCGAAGGCCGGACTTCCCGGCTCTCTGGTCCGCAAGTTCGTCGACGCTGGCAGTCCCATCACCTTGCAGGACGTATTGCGACCTCGGGATCGTGGCTTCCTGGCCAGCGTCCTGGCACCGGATAGCCGCGCGATCAGCATCAAGGTGGACGAGGAGTCTGGCGTGTCGGGGCTGATCAGGCCGGGTGATCATGTTGATGTCTTGTTGACCCAGGTGTTCGAGAAGGCAGATCCCGCGCGCCGGGCCCTGAGCGAGACCGTTCTAGGAAACGTTCGAGTCATCGCGATTGACCAGGAAATCATGCAGGGTGGCCGAACCGTAAGCTCGGTAGCCGGCTCGGTGGCCGGCAAGCAAGCGCAGACTGTATCGTTGGAGCTTGCCCCGGACCAGGTCAAGAAGATCACGGTCGCAAGGCAGCTCGGAACGCTTTCCCTGGCGGTGCGGGCCGCAGTCGAGCAGTGGGATACGGCGGACACTGGCGCCATGTCCAGCTGCGATGTGTCGCCGGAAATCGCCCGCCAAAATGCGATTGCCGGCCGGACAGCAGCGGTCGTTGTTCATTCCGGTGGTCAGATAAAACAATACTCCGTCAGGAAACAGGAATCTGCCGACGGCGACGTTCCGATCAACTGCGACGGGTCGGAAGTGTCCCGCCGCGGAGCGACGATGGTGGTTCAGGCAGGCAAGTTGCTGGAGAAACGTTGATGAGCGTTAACATAGCGGCCCTCAGCACTCCTGAAGAAGCGACGTCTGTTGTCGCCCGCAATCGAATCGTCTGCTTCGTCAATGACGAATTGAGTGCCGCGGCTCTGCGCAAGGGCCTTGAAGGCAGCAATATTTCGATCAAGCGGGGCACGATCCGCAATGCCATACGGATGCTCGAAACGGACACCGAACTATTCGCCCTGGTGACGGACATCAGTGGTATCGATGATCCATTTGCCGAACTGGAGCGGCTGGCCGGCGTCTGTCCGCCCGATGTCCGGGTGGCTCTGATCGGTGAAAGCAGGGAGATCACCTTCTATCGCGCGCTTATGGAACTCGGCCTGACCGAGTACCTGCCGAGACCGATCACGCGGGACATGGTGCTGGACCAGCTGCGCCCAAAGCTGCTGGGCGATCGTGCGCCGGCGCCGACCGACCGAGGCGGGCATGTGATCTCGATCTGCGGCGCGCAGGGCGGTGCCGGCGCAACGAGCATCGCCATCAATCTTGCGCTGCAACTGGCGGAGACCACCAAGGCCAAGGTCGCGCTGCTCGATCTTCATCTTCAAGGCGGCGAAACAGCGGTGATGCTGGGTGTTCAGCCCGGACCAGGCCTGCGCATCGCCCTGGAGAACCCGATGCGGGCGGACACGTTGTTCCTCGAGCGCGCCGCAATCGCAGTCAACGAGCGGGTTAGCCTGATTTCCGCCGATGAGGAGCTGGACGCTCAGCTCGACATCACCGAAGCGGGCGTGAGGCACGTCCTTGGCCTGCTCCGCCAACGATTCAACTACATCGTTGTCGATGTCCCGGTCCCGTTTCCGTCATCCATCCATCCGGTGATTTCTCTTTCCCGGCACGTGCTGGTGCTGCTGGAGGCGGAGGTGACCGGACTTCGCAATGCCCACGCACTGCGGGCCGCCGTCACCAACATTGCCGGCAGGGATCGGGTCTTCACCTTGCTGAACCGTGCCAATCGCCCGGGGGGCCTTCCCAGGGCCGCGGTGGTCAAGGCGTTGGGGACAGAGCCTGACATGGTCGTACCCGATCTCGGGAAGGGCATGACCCAGGCGGTCAATCTCGGAATTCCCGCGCTGAAGCACGTATCTGCACTGCGACGCCATCTCGCGCCGATCGTACGGGAGATCACGGGGCTTGGCGCCGAGCAGAAGGGACGGCTGAGGAGGCTGCTGGGGCTATGAGAAAGTTTGGTAGGCGCGACGAGGAAACGCCGGTTCGCTTGCCTGCATCGACGCCGAGCTTGGCTGCAACGACGCCAAGCGTGCCTGCATCAACCTCAAGGCGCGACGAGGCTTCGATTGACCGGCCGGTGATGCCAGCTTCGCTGCGCGAACGCGTCATTGAGCAGATTGAGCCATCGGTGGCCGCAACTGTTTCGCGTGACGTCCTTCGGCGCCAGATCGAGGAAATCATCCATGGCATCGCCAATGAGGAACGGCTCGAACTGTCGGGTCGCGAGCAGCTTCAACTGGCGGACGAGATTGCCGACGACATGACCGGCTATGGGCCGCTGCGTCCGCTTCTGCTCGATCAATCGATCAACGACATCATGATCAACGGGCCGAGCAACGTTTATGTCGAACGAGCCGGCAAGCTGGAGCGGATCGCGGTGCGCTTCCGCGACAATGATCACATCGCATCGGTGGCCCAGAAAATTGCCGCGCAAGTTGGACGGCGCATCGACGAATCCAGTCCGATGGTGGATTGCCGCTTGTCCGACGGCAGCCGCGTCAACATCATCTTCCCGCCGCTGGCGATCCACAGCCCCTGCATCTCGATTAGAAAGTTTCCGAGCCGCCGCCTGGATATCGCCGCACTGATCGAAAACGGCTCGATGACCGCAGCCGTCGGACAGTTGCTGGAGATTGCCGCCCGGTGTCGGCTCAATGTCCTGGTCTCCGGCGGCACCGGGTCCGGCAAGACGACGCTGCTCAACGCCATGAGCCAGTTCATCGATCACAGCGAACGCGTCGTCACCATCGAGGATGCGGCGGAGTTGCAGCTCCAGCAGCCGCACGTGATCAGCCTGGAGACCCGGCCTCCCAGCCTTGAAGGCACGGGGCAGGTGACACAGCGCGATCTGTTGTGGAATGCGCTGCGCATGCGTCCTGACCGGATCGTCGTGGGCGAGGTGCGCGGGGCCGAAGCGTTTGACATGCTGCAGGCGATGAACACCGGCCATGATGGTTCGATCTCCACGGTCCATGCCAATAGTGCTCGCGACGCCCTGACCCGCATCGAGAACATGGTGCAGATGGGGCAGGTGAATCTGCCGTCGCGAGCCATTCGAACTCAGATCGTCGCTGCACTGGATCTCATCGTGCAAGTCGAACGCATGCGCGATGGGCAACGTCGCATTATCCAGATCAGCGAGGTGATGGGGCTGGAATCGGATGTGATCACCACCAATGACATCGCAACATTCGAATACCAGGAGGAGGACGACAATGGGCGGATCTCGGGCACTTACCGGGCCACCCTTGCAGTCCCGAAATTCAAGAGCCGTCTCGTCTATTTCGGGCTCGATCGCGCCTGGGCCGAGGCAGTGAGGCAGATATGATACCTGAGGCCGTGATCGTCGCTGTTCTGGTGCTCGCGATGTGCGCAGCCGTCGGCTCGTTATGGCTCGACGGCCGGGAGCGACGCATGGACCGCCGGCTGGCGGTCGCTCTACCGGCCTCCCATCCGGCCAGCCTGCCATCCATTCGCCGGGCGGAGACCGGCTCCCGGTATCTGCTTCTCCACCGTTTGGCCAATTACAGGCCCGAGATGATTCACGCCTGGCATCCGGCGTATGTGCTGCTTGCTGCCGCTATCGCCGTAGCAGCGATCTTCTACGCTAATCGCCTGCTGGGATTTTCCGTTTTCTACGTGTCTGTCGCGGCTGCGATTGCCGCCGTGGTAGTCGTGCGAGGTCTGTTTGGCTGGCAGCAACGTCGGTTCGCCAGTCAACTTTTCCGGCAGCTGCCTGACGCCATTCAGCTGGTGACGAGTACGGTTCGATCGGGTCTGCCTGTGCACGAAGCATTTCGCACCATCGCGCGCGAAATGCCGCAACCGACGTCTGGACAATTTGCAATCGTATGCAGCGAAATGAATCTGGGAAGACCTCCGGAGGAAGCCGTCGAAGGCGTCTATCGGCGAACGCAAGTGGCAGAGTATGCGATGTTTGCGGTGACACTTGCGGTTCAATTGAAGTCCGGCGGCAGCTTGGCCGAGACCTTGCAGACGCTGGGCGACACGGTGAGTCAGCGTGTTGCGCTCGCTGCTCGCGCCAAGGCGCTGGCGGGAGAAGTGATCTTTTCCTCGCGAGCACTCACGATCTCGCCCCTGATTGCCGGAGCATTGCTATACGCGGCCAATCCGCAGAACGTCGATCTGCTGTTCACTGACCCGACCGGAAACAAGCTTCTGGCTTACGCGGTAGTCTCGGTGCTCATCGGGCATCTGGTGATAAGTTGGATGGTCAGGCGGGAAACAGAACTATGACTTTTGGTCTCGGGCTGGCGGCCCTCGCAGTCGTAGCTGGAACGGCGGCCTTCATGTTGATCATCCGCGAACTACACGTCCGTGCATTGGACACGCGGGTCTCAAACGCCGTGATGGGTATCCCTTACCGTTCAGCCCCCTTCAAAGACCTGACCGGTTGGTTCTCGTGGCTGGGCATGCGCTATCGGCGCTTCTACGCCGAGGAGAATCTGGAGGAGCTACGAACGGTCCTCCACTCATCTGGATTCAATCATCATAGAACCTTGCCGATCTGGATCGGCATCAAGATCGTCAGCATGTTCGCGCTGCCGGTCATTGCGCTGCTTCTGGCGCAACTTTCGGGAAGGAGACCTGCCGACGTGCTGGTCTTCACGCTGATGGGTGTGGTGATCGGAATCTTGGGTCCGCGATTGGCTCTGTCGGTGATGAAGCGGCGCTTTGATGCTGCCATTCGGCTGGGCACGCCGGATATGATCGATTTGCTGATCGTGTGCAGCGAGGCGGGAATGGGCCTGGAAAGCGGGCTGGGGCGTGTCGCCGAAGAAATGAAGTCGACCAATCCTGCCATGGCCTGGGTGCTGCACCGACTCCTTGATGATCTCCGGATACTGCCAAGCCGCGTCGAAGCATTCGAGAATTTGGCGGTCACTTCGGATGGTCTTCGCCGGTTCGGCACGATGATCAGCCAGAGCTTGCAGTACGGAACGCCGTTGGGCCAGGCGCTGCGCAGTATCGCGCTCGACCTGCGGCGGGAACGCATCACCAAGCTGGAAGAAAGGGCGCACAAGTTGGGCGCCAAGCTGACCATTCCGATGGTGCTGTTCCTGCTCCCAGCCATGTTCGTCATCATGGGGGGAAGTCCCGTTCTTCACCTCGTGCGTTCGTTCGCCAGCTTCGGAAAGTAGCCATGAGCACAATTGCCCTCTCCAAGAGCGGATCTTACGACCGGATCATGCGGCTGCTTGGCAGCTTGTGGTTCTTGTTGCTGGCTCTTTGCGTCGCCGTCAGGATTGGGGCGTCGCTGCACGATCCGTGGCCCTCGCTCTTGTCGAGCTTTTGCCTCGGCATCTTCTACATGCTCCTGGCGCTGTTGATCATGACGCGCTCACCGGCAAAGGCGCATGCCGATGGCCTGCTTCCAAGAATAGCTGCCTTCGTCGGCAGCTATCTGCCGTGGTCGATCAGCTTCCTCGGCAAAACCGACGACACGCTGCCCAACCTGGCATCGACGGCTTGCGTGCTGGTCGGCACGATCATGATGCTCGTCACCATCCGACATCTGGGTCGGTCGTTCAGCCTGGTGCCGCAGGCGCGCTCGGTGGTCCAGACCGGACCCTATCGATGGATCAAGCACCCGCTCTATGTCGCCGAAGAAATCGTGGTGCTGGGCGTCGTGCTGCAATACCTGACACCGGTCACGGTGATGGTCCTGGTTCTGCATATAGGCATTCAGGTCTGCCGAATCCTTTACGAAGAAGACCTGCTTCGGCGCAATTGCCCCGAGTATTCGAGTTACGAAGCATCACGTTGGCGAGTGATTCCTTACGTTTGGTGAGCGGCTATGCGTGGCCGGATTGTGGTGGACATGGTTCAGATCGCTGCGGCTCGGGTGACGCGATCGCACGTGGCAAGTCCCCGTGGAGGCAGGCGCGCGTATCGTAAAGGGTCCTTCGTCGCCGATCAGCGCGGCGCCGTCGCGTTTGAGACAGTCATCGTTTACATTTTCATGGTGTCGTTCCTGCTGATGCCGCTTGCCGACGTCGCTGCCGCGGGCTTCCGGTTTATCTCTGCGTGGTCGGCCTTGCGCTCATTCGGACAATACATTCAATACAAGAGTCCGCCCGACCCGGCGAACCCGGGGACCTGGGTGTCGACGCTGCAGACAACGGTCGCCGGGCATACCATCGGCAACATCCAGGTCATGTGCGGAAGCACAGCCTGCAACTCCGGCAACCTTGGTTTGACTCCCAAGTACTTTACGTTTTCGACGACCGTCACTTTGGCCCCGATTGTGTTGACGTCGGTGCTGTGCCCCAGCAGTTGCACGTACACGCTGCCTTACTCCGAACGTTTCCAGTAGGTGTTCTCATGCGCAGTCTGCTCCGTTCCAGACGAGGCTCGGCCGCATTCGCAACAGTCATCGTGCTGATTCCGCTCATCGGCGTGGTCGCACTCGGGGCCGAGGCGGGATCGTGGTACGTCACCAGGCAGCACGCGCAGAATGCCGCCGATGCAGCGGCCTACTCGGGCGCCCTGCGACTTGCATGCGACAATGCTGGTGTGCTCTGCGATACATCAGTGGATTATCAAGCAAAGGAATTCGCGGCACAGAACGGGTTCTGCAACACCGGCGATACGGCCTATCCGGGCACCAACTGTGCGCCAAGCCTTCCAACGGGAATCTCGCGGGCGGTGCAGATCGACATCGGCAGCTATAGTGCGGGTGCGTTCACAACGCCGCCCGCAGGAGGCGGCGGTAACGCCGTTCGCGCCCTCGTCAGTCAGCAACAGCCGGCCTACTTGTCGGCAGTGCTGGGTTTGACGACCGTCAACATCCCCGCCCAAGCCATCGCTCTGGTCGAACTGCCGAGCAAGGTGTGCGCCTTGGCGCTCGGACCTGATCCGAACGGCGGCGGAGGGGCGCTTAAGATTGCCGGTAACGTCAGCAACAACGGCACGGGTTGCCCGATAATGTCGGATGCCAGTGTTCAGTTTGCCAGCACTGCCTCTTTCACCGGTTCGGGATGGGCCGTCTTGGGTGTAACCGGCTGTAGTCCAGCCAGCACCTGCGCCAATCCCGGCGTCACGTACAACTATTTCATGCCGTATGCCAACAATCCACTTAGCAAATTGGACAGCCAATCGTTCAATAGCTTGACCTCGAGCGGGAAGCCAAACGATTTGGCATGCAGTGGTACGTTGACGCCTAATACCCCGCCGAGCAGCACTAACCTGTACCGCAACCTAACGTGCACGACCGGGAACGCGGTAGATTTTAGTCCGGGCACGTACTTTTTCTACAATGGCACGATAAGATTCAATGGCGGAACCATCACTTGCAGTGCCTGCACACCCTGGCCACCGGCTGGCACAGGTTTAGGCGTCACTCTTGTATTACTCGGGGATTCCAGCATTTCCATCTCTGGCGGCGCTGTAGTTAATCTGTCCGCGCCTTACACCAACACTTTCTCTTCTGATCTGAACGGCGTTCTGATTGATGATCAAGCACCGAGCAAGAGCAGTAATCAGGTCACCATCAACGGTGGTTCGGTTAAGCTGGGTGGTGCGATGTATTTCCCGCACGTCGACGTGACCTGGAACGGAGCGACGCAAAGTACCAATACGACCTGTTCACAAGTGATCGCCAAAACTCTCACCATGGGCGGTGGCGGCTTCCTGAGCACGGATGGATGTAATCCGGTCACCGTCCCTTACACCCAAGTTGTCCGCTTGGTGCAGTGATGAGAAAGCTCGATCAGCGGGGCATCGCATCGTTCGAGTTCATCCTCGCCTTTGTGTCCCTTTTCATGTTGATCTTCGCCATCTTCGATCTCGGACGCTATGCGATCACGATGCAGTCCTTGCGGACGCTCGCGAGCGCGGGGGCCCGAGCGGTCATGATCAACTGCTACACGCCTGCCTTGCTTCAAAGCCCGCCTCAGTCGCCGTCAAGCTGCGCGGGCGATCCCATGTCCACAACCGCAAAGCAGACTGCCGCGCCGTTCCTGTATCGCGGCGGTCTCACGCCGACGCTGAGCGTGGCATCCAGCGGCACCAATTTGACAGTGACCGCTTCTCAAGCCGGCTTCACCATGCTGATGCCGATATGGGGTACGACGCTCAATGCACCGAGCGCGTCAACGCAAATTCCCTTCTAGGCAAAATATGGCAACGTGCCTTACCCATCTTGGCCGACATCGCCTCGGGTCGGCGCTCGAGCTGGACAAACCCCTCGGAATCGAACTGCGCCAAAGCAATCTGAGCCTGGCCAAGTGCCGTTTGGAGACGACGAGCCGACGCCGTTCGATCGTGAGCCACGACGGAATCGCGCAAACGTGGTCGTGCTGCAGCAGTTCTGAACGGAGCTGCAGAGAGAAATGATGCGCGCCCGCAACATTGGAAAGTTTTCTTTGCCACTTGAGGCTGTGCGGTAAGCGTCTCTTCTTGCACGCAGGCAGCATCAAGGACGATGATCTTGGAAACGCGAAGTAACGAATTGTAGTCGGACATCTTGTAAGCTCTGCGGCGTGGTGCGCAGAGGGGAACTATTGGGGATATCGAGCACGTAGATTTGCGGGGGAGCCGCGGATCGCAGTTGGGGGGACTCGAATGGGTGGCGGTCGCATTTCGGGTAAGATAAGGAGGCTTCTCGCCTTCAGCGTGATGGGTCTTGGCGCGGCGCTCGCCTCCTTTGCGTCCGCTGACCCCGCGACAGCGGCAGACCGGCGGGGCTCCTCCGGCGGCGGCGTCTTCGTCAGCGAAATGAACGACGTCCAGCGGGTCAAGGTGGTGGTCAACAAGTCACGCACCTTCAAGGTCGATACGGCTTTCGCAACTATCGTGGCCGGCTCGCCCGACATTGTGGACGTGAAGTCGCTCAGCGATCACCTGATCTACGTCCAGGGCAAGCAGACCGGCACCACCAACGTCATCCTGCTCGACTCCTCGATGAAGCAGATCGGCATCCTCGACGTCGAGGTCGTGATCGATACCGGCAATCTCCAGCAGAATATCCGCAGCAGCACTGGCGGGCACGGGATCCGCGTCTCGGCTTCCGAGGGCCAGGTGGTGCTCAGCGGAACGGCCGCCGATGCGGTTACGGCCGAGCGGGCCATGGCGATCGCCACCAGCACAGTCGCGAAGGGGGGCACTGTCGTCAACGCGATGAGTGTCGCGGCGCCGCAGCAGGTGATGCTGGAGGTGCGTTTTCTCGAGGTCACCCGGGATGCCGGCCGCGACCTCGGTGTGAACCTGTACGCAGCGAATGCCAACGGGACCAACGTCGCGAATACGGGACGTGGCAATTTGAGCACTACGGCGGGCCGGCGACCGATTGGTGGTATCAACACCGCCAATAGCCCCCTGGGCGTTGGCGGCGGCGCTGTCGGTGCCCCCCCAACCGGCAGCCTGCCGTTACTCGGAACAGCTGGTACGCTTCTTGGCACAGCGGGCGGCATAGCTCCGATCCCGTTCGGAAGCTTGTTGACCAGCATCGTCCGAACCAGCAATGGCGGTTCGGTGGACTTGTTGATCTCTGCGCTGGAAACCAAAGGATTGGCTCGCAGGTTGGCCGAGCCGAACTTGACCACGCTTTCCGGAGATGCAGCGCGCTTCCTGGCCGGTGGTGAGTTTCCAGTGCCGATTCCGAACACGACCGCAGCCGGCTTTCCGACCATCACCATCGACTACAAGAAGTTCGGTGTCGAACTGGCCTTTGTCCCCACCGTGCTCTCGCGGGGGGTCATCAACCTTCGGGTGGAGCCGTCGGTCAGCGAGCTTGATTTCGCCAATGCAGTGACGATTCAGGGGACGACAGTTCCGGCGTTGACCCGCCGCGATGCACGGACCACGGTGGAGCTGCGGGACGGCCAGAGCTTTGCGATCGCCGGCTTGCTGCAAACCCGCAACCGTCAGGACGTTTCGCAATTGCCCTGGATCGGTTCGGTGCCCGTGCTTGGAGCCTTGTTCAGCAGCAAGTCGTACCAGCAGGAGGAAACCGATCTCGTCATCATCGTGACGCCGCGCCTGGTCGCACCGGCCGCGCCCGGTCAGCAATTGGCGTCACCGCTCGACTCCCGCCTTCCGGCCAACGACGTCGATTTCTTTCTCAATGGCCAGATGGAAGTGCGCAAGCGTTACAATGACTACGTCAACTCCGGAGGCGACGTTAAAGGACCCTATGGTCACATCATCGCTCCCGAGCTCACTGCGACCATTCCGGCACCCGCTGTTGCGAACCAGCCCGTCGTAAAAACGCTCAACTGAGAAGGAAGCGGGAGATGACCATCAGGTATCTGGCTCTGTTCGCACCGCTGCTGCTCGGGGGATGTTACGGGGTGGCCGGTCATGACGAGGTGGACCGCTATTTCCAGCGCTCAGACACCATCACGATGAGTGCCGGCAATGCCAAGGAGGTCAACGCGGTCACCCACACAATCCATCCATGGCCGCGAAACGTCGGTGATCGCAGGATCACGTACGACGCCCGGCGCGTGGGCGCCGCCGTGACTCGCTATGGCAACACGAAACAGCCGGTGGATCAGCTTCCCGACATCGGCGATGCGACGAAACAAATGGGCGTGCGGACTGCCCCAACCCAGAACGTCAACATAGAAGGATTGGGGGCTGGATCGACTGCTGGAGTATCAGTGCCGGTTGGTGGAGTAGGCGTAGGCGGCAGGTAACGATTTTTAGTGCGTGGTTTTGGCGATGTTGTTTGCGAACGGCGCAGTGAAGTTGCTGCGACGTGCGGGGGACCAAGGGGTTATGCGACGTATCATCTTCATGCTGACCTGTTGCTGGTTGGGGATCGGCCTTGCGGGGTGTGATCATACGCTGAGGCAGGCTGCCGTCGTCGCTCCCGTCGAGCCGCCTGGGGGGGACCCCGTGCAGGAGCCGACGGACGTCAAATATTATCCCTCGGACGAGCCGGTACGGCTGGGCTTGGAGCATTTCAACCGCGGCAGCTACGGGTTAGCCAATCGCTATTTCAGGGATGCGGTCGAGAAATCGCCGAAGGACGTGACGGCCTGGGTTGGACTCGCGGCGAGCTATGATCGGATACGTCGCTTTGATCTCGCCGATCAGGCCTATGCCCAAGCGATCCGGCTGGGCGGCGAAACCGTGCAGGTCCTGAACGACCAGGGATATTCGTACATGCTGCGCGGCAATCTGAGTGCGGCGCGCCGAAAGTTCGAGAAGGCCTATTCGCTCGATCCAGGCAACCCGGTTATCGCCAATAACCTCGAGCTTCTCAATGGCAGCCGGCGGTTCATTGAAAGACCACCGAACAACCAGCCTTAAGAGGGCGATCGACTACTGCGATCGCGGCCAGTTCTCGTCAATTGGGCCCAATTACAGCATCAGCGTGACGGCTGCCGCTGCGGACGATGACAACAACGCCATTGCGAACGGTAAATCTCGCGCCGAGCAGCTTCCGCACCTTGTCCGTGATCGGAGAGGAAAAGGGAACGGTTTCTCCCACGACGGGATCGCCGACCTTTGTCGTCTCAGTCGCGGGGCCAGCAACTGGTGCAGGCTTGATATAGTCTCGGACAAGCTGAATCTCTTCACGTGACAGGATGAGCGGAGCCTGGTCGCCTTGGATCTCCGACGGCGGTTTGGGTATTCCACGGCTTGCCTTTTCGCGCATCTCGTTCGTGCTTGCGATCTGATCGAGCCTGGCTACGCGTAGCTTGAGTGCGATGATATCACGTTGCAGTGTTGCGATCTCCAATTTGCGCGCGTTGACCTGCATGAAGACAATGATCGCGCAAACGCAACTCACGACGAAGCCGACGCTCAGCAGTGCGATCAACCAGCGCTCGAAGTTTCCCGTCGACCCCCCGGTCGTTCGGGGGAGTTGATCGCGCTGGAGATGGCGCCGCCAGATGCGACGTGCTCGGTCGATCCAATTGGTAGGGCCCGTTACGCCGGCCCCCGCCCGGCCCGACCCAAAATGCGCGGGTGACGAGGCGGCTTTGTCTCGGGCCGGTTCAACGGACGACGACGTGTCGACTTGCTCAAGCCCAAGATTGTCGGCGACGCGATCCGCCGTCGTCAGATGCGCGGCAGGGTGGAACGGATCCATCTGCTTATCGAGCCGGCCCATCTCCGCTCTCCATGCAGCTATCTATCAACTTCGCCAGTTCCGCCGACGCGGCAGAATGAGGGTACCCGAGGATTCGATCAATCGGAACGGAAAAGGCTCCAATCCGCCGCGTGAGCCGCTCCAACGGTAGCTTGCAAGACACACGGCGCCAACCAGATGCCAGGGTCTACCCCGCGGATGCTCCGACCGCGCGGATGTTAGCCGGTGAAATGCAGCACTTTGATCGTGCGACGAACGCCCACTTTCAGTCGGATAAGCCCGGTCGTGCGACCAGCAAGTCATTGATCGTTCTCAACCCAAGGCTGACTCTTAATCAGCGGGTCCCAGGTTCGAGCCCCGGTGCGCCCACCAAGTTCTTCAAGGACTTGCCTTCGCGAACCGTTTGAGACGACCGATTAAAACGGTTTTTCAATCGGTGATTTTGGCGACCAATCGGCGGGGCCACTCTCGGCATTGTGATCTACTTTACCCGCCGAGGCGGAGGCGAAGCCGACTCGAAGGCCGCCCGACAGAACCGCTTTCAACGTTCTGTCTGGATTAGAGCCGGCCGACATAGCCGGCATCTTCCCACTTCGTTTCTTGTCGTCGGCGACGCATGGGGGCAGCTGCGCCGCGCTGCGAGTATGTAGAGAGACCGGCGCATCCTGGCCACGGCAACCCCACCTCACAGCAGGATTGTCGCTGCGAGTGGCACCAGTCATGCCGTCAATGCCGCTCGCGCAACGATTCCTGTCCTCTCGTCAGGCTCGGCGCCGTCGAGAAAGACTTTCACCGCGGTGCGAGCGCGCAAATCGATGTCGGAAAGCGTTGGTACGTCGCCGAGCTGAAGCACGGCCTCCAGATGGACGTTTCCATGGAGCATCCCAAGAAACTGGCGGGCGCCGGCTTCGCAATGTGCTAGATCGATTTCTCCGGCCTGCTTCGCTTTTGCCAGAATTTTCGTAAGGACCGCGATGGCTGGCGTAGGTCCATGTTGCGCGTAGGCCCGTGTCGCATCGGGGTAGCGGTCCGCTTCAAGTATGGCTGTATAACAGACCTCCAGCAACGACGGCGTCATCATCGTTTCGAGGAGATTGCGCCCAATGATGATGAGTAGTTCCCTGAGTGGCAAGGAAAGCTGGTCGGCACTGACGCTCAGCGCGTTGGACGAGTAATGGCTGACGACTTTGGTGAACTGGTCGACGAGAAGTTGCTGCACGTTCTCGCGCCGCGTTGACCTTTCGCGCAGTAGCTGCCGGTAGAGACCGTGCGGTGTCCATGTCCAGCTCGGTCGGCCGAGCAAGAACGCCGAGAGAACCGCGCAGTTCGACCAACCGCGAAGCTGGCTCGCCTTGCCCGGGACCGCTTCGCGGACCCGCAGGATATCGCCCGTCGCACCCCACCGAAGAAATCTGACGGCATCGGCCGGTGGCAGGATCGTCACCATCATGCGCGTCCACCACGGCTCAACGAGCAGCCAACTCCCCGTGCTCGTGGGCCGCATGGCAAAGACATGCTTATGCCTGTGATGGACGAAGCGATGCCACCATTGCCGGCGAAGGCCGGGCACGAAACAGACGATCCAGTCGGCGGGGTCGACTGTCACCAGGGACCCATTATCGTCGATGCTGTTCGCCAGGTCCGCCGGGACGTCGCCGACGACCTTCAGTCTTGAAGGGCTCTCGCTCGGGCCAGACCATCTTGACCGGCCAATATCATTGGCTGCGCTCATCGCTTTCTGCTCCTCGTGCTCCCACATCCATGAATGAAGCTTTCGATACTGGCTCTGACGCGGTCGGCGGCTGGGGCTTCGAGGCTCATTGCCGGATTCAGCATCAGCGCCTGGTAGAGCGGTTCTCTCAATAGTCCCAGCAGTTGCTCGGCGTATAGCTGAGCGTCCGATATCGACAGGATCCCCCGCTCATCTGCTGCGGACAGAAACTCCCGTAGCTTGAGTGTGACAATCGCTTGTCCCGCCTCGTGCACCCGCTTCTTCAGCGCAGGATTGCGTGCACCCTCGTTCATCATCATCCGAACGAACCCGACCAGGGTGGTCGAGTACTCCTCCCAGGCAACGCGGCCGAACGCGATGAGTGTCTCGCGTGCATCATCTACGGTGCCGGGGTGCGCTCTCCTCACCAATGGCTGCGATATGAGGGAGGCTTTGTGTTCGGCGATCGCGACAATGAGATCGTCGACGCTCTCGAATGCCGATAGAATGTCTTCCCTCGAGTATCCGCTTCGATCCAAGATATTGTCGAGGTGAGCGGGCGCGCCGCTCGGATTGGCGAGAGCCTCGCTGACCGCCAGCACGATCTCGGCGCGAGGGTCTGGCCTCGACACGGCATTGGCTTGGCGGGAGGGTTTCGACGCGGGGTATGTCATGTACGGCTCCTCGGTTCGGGCTAACTGCGCCGCGCGCTTCTTCGCGTGCAGGGCAAACGCGATCTTGATGGTGACCAGAACCGGCGCAGCGATGACGAAAAGAAGAGCGATGGCAGCGAACGCGGTGTCGAAAGCGATCACCGTGGATTGACCGGTGAGGGCTCGACCCAACAGACCCATCGCAGTCCGGCCGGCGGCCACGCTGTCCATTCCTCGTGCTGCGAGCATGGCACTCGTCGTTCCCAGCCGCTCGCTGACCGCGGGAAGGCCTGCGGTGACACTGGCGCCAAGCACCGTGGCATTGGTGGTGACATTGTGGTCGATCATGGTCTGGAGCCCGGCTACCCCCATGAGGCCACCGAGCTGGCGCCCGGCGTTGAAAAGACCGATGCCGGACGCTCGATTGTGGTTGTTGAGGTCGCTGAAAGCGATAAGGGTGATCGACAGGAAGAGGAAGCCAAGTCCAAAGCCGCGAAGCAGGATGGCGGCCATCATGTCGTCGGCGCCACTTTCGCTGGTCGAGCCGGACAGCATCCACATCGCGGCCATGATCATCAGGATTCCGAACGGCACCGTGGCGATAGGGGGAGCGCCCCTGACCTGCATGAGAAAGGCAGCAATGAGGAGCGCGCCGACGAAAAGCGCGCCGCTCGGCAATAGGAGCTGGCCGGCCTCACTTGGCGTGAACGCGAGTACGGACACGGCAAACGACGGGATCAGGAACGCGCTGCCGAACAAGGCGGCACCGGCGACGAAACTGACGATGAAGGCGAAGGAAAAATCGCTCGACCGGAACAGGGTGAAATCGAACAGGCCTTGGCTTTTGGCCATCGCCTGTTGGCTGAGAAACGCCAGCAAGGCGGCTGCGCCGATCACGGTCAGCCACGCGATGCGAGGCTCTTCGAACCAGCGGCATCGGCTGCCTTGGTTGAGAACATAGGTGAAGCAGAAGAATGTGACTGAGATCAGCAAGAAGCCGACCCAGTCGAACGGAAGGCGCGAAGCCGCAACGGGCCTGGGGCCGTCTGCGATCAGCAGAAGTCCGATAGCGGCGAGGGCTACCGGAACAACGCCGAAGAAGATCCATGCCCACGACTGGCTGTCGATCAACCATCCCTGGAGCGCCGGAGCGATGGTCGCAGGAGCCACCACAGACCCCATCGCAAACAGAGCCTGAAGGATCGGCTGGCAGGATCGCGGATAGGCGAGAAAAATGATCGACTGTCCCGCGACAAGCAAGGTGCCGCCGGAGAAGCCCTGTATGATGCGGAGTGCGACCAGCAGATCTAACCGATACGTGATGGCGGCGATGCCGCAGGTAGTGCCCATGACCAGCGTCGAACCGATGATCAGGCGGCGCGGACTGGTGCGTGTCATGAGCCAGGAGGCGGCCATGAACCCGACTAGCTTCGTTGCGGTGTATCCGATGTCCAGCCAGGCGAACTCGTCGGGAGTCGCATGGGTGTCGCCAATGATGTCGTTGCGTCCGAGCGAGAGGACGGTGCTTGCGATCGCCTCCGTCAGAGTGGCGAGCACGATGCCTGCGACAAGAATGCTTCCTGCCGCGCGCCTGTCGTAGCCTGGCGTGGCGTCGGCGATCGCGGTCATGTGCCGCTTCCTCGATCTATTTCGACACGCGCCGACAGGCCAGGCACGACGCGGCCGGGCAATGGATTTCTGTCGAAGCGGATTTTCACAGGCACCCGTTGAACGACACGAATGAAGTTCCCCGTCGCATTGTCAGTGGGGAGCAGGGTGAACGCAGAACCGCTGCCGGGCGCAAAGCTGTCCACCACACCTTCAATTGTCTGGTTCGGATAGCCGTCCACCTTGATGCGGGCGCGCTGACCGGGCCGGATATGTTCTATCTGGCTTTCCTTGAAGTTCGCCACCACCCACACGTCCTTGACCGGAACGATATCGAGCAAGGAGGTGCCCGGCGTGACAAGCCGGCCGACGCGAACCTGGCGGTTGCCGACGACGCCGTCGACCGGCGCATGCACCACGGTGTGGTCGAGATCGATCTGGGCGAGATCGCGTGCGGCGTGCGCTTGCGCCACTGCAGCAAGTGCAGCTTCGCGCTGGCTGGCAAGGACGGCGATGCGTGCCCGCTGGGCCTCCACCGTTGCCGCCGCCGCCGACACCCCCGCCTCGGTTCTCGATAGCGCCGCATCGCTTTCATCGACCTGCGCCTGGCTGACCGCGTTGGTGCGGATCAGTTCGCGGCGGCGATCGGAGGCCTTTCGCGCCAGATTCAGCTCGGCCACGCTCGCAAGTCTTTGAGCTTCGGCCTGCCGTATCAGGGCATGCTGGAGTTGGATCTCCGCATCGACATTGGTGAGGCGGGCTTGGGCGGCTTCGACATTGGCCTCGGCTTGCGCCAGGCGTGCGCGGTAGTCGCGATCGTCGATCCGGAACAGGACGTCGCCTGCACGAACGGTCTGGTTATCCTGAACCTCCACGGCCGTGACGTAGCCTGCAGCCTTCGGCGCGAGCGAGGTCATTTCGCCGCGAATATAGGCGTTATCGGTGAATGTCTCGTTCGAATGGGCATACGCCCAGCCACCAGCCACAAGCACGGCAGCGCCGAGGCACAGCACCAAGCCGACCGCCTTCTTGTTAACATGCACCACGATACCCTCCTGCAACGGTTGTTGTCGCTGACAGCTCTGCCAATTCACTCACGGTCCGGCCGCCATCGGCGGAGATCGCGGTTTCCCCGCAATTCGTCGCCAAACCTAGTTGCGCACCGTTATGGCCTTCTTGTATGTCGCGGGGTCATCGAGGATCTTGACCAAATACTCGGCCACGTCCGCGCGGGTGGCTGTTGAGGTGATGTTCCAGCGCAGATCGGTCCCGGCCCTCAGGTTTCCGCGAGCACGCTTGAATGTCAGCGTCGCCGGTCGAACGATCGTCCAATCGCAGTCACTCTCCCGGACAGCTGCCTCCTGCGCCTCCTTGTCTGCCATCACCTCCTTGAGTGCGAGCTTGACCATGAAGCCTGCGCCAAAACTCCCGGTGTGGTAGCTCTCACCGACACTCACCGAGCTCTCAACGATGAGTCGACTCTGGCCTGGAGGCATGGCGGCCAGAATGTTCTTGGTTCCCACCGAGCAAACCGGGACACCGGGCTGGCGTCGACCCAGATCCTCCTTCGCCTGAGGTACCATCCCCAACGTGCAGATCACCGCATCCGCACCTTGGACCGCAGAGGCCACCGAGGCTGCATCCATTGCATCGCCCTCGACGATCCTGAGATTCGGATGCGTCAAGGGCATGCGCTTCGGGTCACGGACAAAGGCAGTGACGACGTGACCCGCGGACAAGGCGGACTCAACGACGAGCCGTCCTGTCGACCCCGTTGAACCAAAGACAACGACGTTCATCACACTCTCCCATCGCGCGGCTTCGAGGCGCGATCGCCGTGCGGAGGGTCCGTGAAGCCAGCAGCATCTTTGCGCGGACACTCAGGTTGCGCCGGGGTCATCAACGGGAGCGGGCACTCACTGTGGCGGGTGGCTTCCTTGATATGCATGTGCACGCAGAAGGCGCTGCCGTTGAGCTGCGAAGCACGCACGGTCTCGCGTTTCATCGAGGTCGAGCTCCAAAAGGATTTTGAGTGAGCGGGCCGCGCTCCGGCGCTGGTAGCGCGGCCCGTATCGAATGAAGCGCTTACGATGCGCCTCTCGATCGAACTGTGCGATCAGTAGTCCCAGAAGACCGGGACCCAACGAAAGGCGTCGCCGTCGACTGCCACATGTCCGACGGACGGGAACGGCAGGTGAGTGGCCACCAGCAGTCCACCGGTCTCAGCCAGTTCCCGCAACAGACTGATACGAACGCGGGCCGACTCCTCGGGATCGTGTTCGAAGCCGTTGTACCAGTCGGGGTGCTCGAACCCGACCGCGAACACGAGGTCGCCGGCGAACGTCAGCCGGTCGCCGCCGGACGCCACGCGGACGACGCTGTGCCCGGGGGTGTGGCCGCCGGTGCGAGTGACGATCACTCCCGGTGCCACCTCGTACTGCTCCTCGAACGGCCGTAGCTGGCTGCGGTACTCTTTCACGAACCGCTTGGCGGTCGATCGAAGCGCGTCCGGGAAACCCGGCGGCATGGCGACGTGGGAGAAATCGGGCGCCTCCCAGAACTTGACCTCGGCGGCTGCCACGTGGATCCGCAGGTCCGGACGTAGCTGTTCCTTGACCCCTTCGACGAGCAGCCCACCGATGTGGTCCATGTGCATGTGGGTCAGCACCACGTCGGTCACGGACGCAAGATCGATGCCGGCGGCCTCCAGTCGCTTGATCAATTGCCCGGCGCGCGGCAAGTGCAAGTCCGGGTCGAGCCCAAGCCCAGCATCGACGAGTATGGTCCGGTCGCCGCTACGCACCACGACCACATTCAGCGCCCAATCGTAGGCGTCGGGCGGCAGGAACATGTCTTTCAGCCAGGTCGCCCGGACGGCCGGGTCGATGTTGTGTGCCAACATTGCGGTTGGGAGCGGTAGCACGCCGTCGCTGACGACCAGCACGTCAATGTCGCCGACCTGCACCGCGTAGCGCGACGGAACCAGTTCGTTGGGCCCCGGTCCGCCGGAGTGTGAGGTGTTGGCTAAGCTCGTGTCGACGTCCATGTTCGATCTCCTGTTTCATGTTCAAGGCTACTGGCTGGTCTCGGTTGAGCTGGCCGCGCAGCCAGCGAGAAGCGCGGCCCATTTCGCGTGAAGCTTCTAGAAGAAGCCACTCACGTCAGTCACACGCTCCGGATCGGCAGCGGCCAGCGCGGCGGCACGCTCGGGCTGCGGCGGATAGATCCAGACGGTATTGATCTCCTGCTTGGTCTTCTTGGCGACCTCGCCGACCATCGCCACTTTGCGTTCCCAGCCAACGGTGAACAGCGCACCGGCTTCGCCGAGGTCGAGGCAGGTGACATAGCCCTTCTGGTGGTAGGGCTTGGTCGGAACGCCCAGCAGTTCGGCGGCGGCGTTGTTGCCGGCAAAAGCGCCCATTCGCGTGGCGTGCTGACACGACATCAGCGCGTAATTGCCGATATCGTCGCTTGCGGCCCTGGCGGCATCGCCGGTAGCGAAGACACCTGGCACTGATGGCACGCGCAAATCCCGGTCGACCAGTAGGCGGCCGAAATTGTCGCGCTCGGCCGGGATCTGCTGGGTCAACGGTGCCGCGCGAATACCTGCCGCCCAGATCACGGTCTCGGCCTCGATGTGTTCGCCGTCGGAAAGCGTGACGCCGGATTCGTCCAGCGATGCAATGCCGGCGCCAAGCCGGGTCTCCACGCCGAGCTTGCGCAGGGCCTCCTCGATGACAGGGCGGGGGCCTTCGCCCATATCAGGTGCGATCGCCTTGTTGCGGTCGACGATGATGACGCGCGTCTTGGCGTCCTTGCCGAGGATTCCGCGCAGACGCGAGGGCATCTCGGTGGCCGCCTCGATGCCGGTGAAACCGCCGCCGGCAACGACAACCGTGTCACGCCCGTTCGCCGCCGGCCGTTTCGCCAGGCCGTGCAAATGCTTGTCGAGGGCGATTGCATCATCGAGCGAGTCGACGCTAAATCCGTGCTCGCTAAGGCCCGGAATGTTCGGACGGAATAGCCGGCTGCCGGTCGCCACCACCAGCCGGTCGTAGGAAAGGGTCTTCTTCGCACCCTTGGTGGCGACGATGCCCACCGTGCGGGATTTGGCGTCGATGGTTTCGGCGCTGCCTTGCACGTAAGTAACATCGACGGCCTTGAGCACCTCCAGCAGCGGCGCCGTCAGGGTCTCGGGCTTCGGTTCGTACAGCCGCGGCCGCACTACCAGCGTTGGCTCTGGCGCGACCAGCGCGATCTCGAGCTCCTCGGGCGAAACGCCCTGGATATCGCGCAGGCGGGCTGCGGAAAGTGCGGCGTACATGCCAGCGAAGCCGGCTCCTATGATAACAAGTCGCATGTGATCTACTCCTTGGTTTGATTTTCTCGGTAGTGCCCGCCGCTTCTCTTTGGCGGCAAGCAACCTCCGATCGACGTCGACGCGAACAGGCGGACCGAAGACCGGCGGGCCCTATGGTAGGCAGTTCGGTGCCGAAGACATCGGCGTGGGATTTTCACAAGCCGCGCGGCAGCCTCCGAAAGGGGATGCCCAGCCACGGTTAAGGGTCACGGGCAAAGCTGGGCTCGGGCCCCAGTTCTGGTAGGGGAGCTGGGCGCCTACTTTGGACATGATGGAAATCACGGGACTGGTCCGTTGCACGGCCTGCGCTGGAATTTCCACCTCCTCCCCCGCTGCTGAAGTGAAGCGAACTCCCAAAGAAAGTCCGTACACGAGTGCGGTCACGAAGCCTTTTCGGCGTGAAGTGATTGCAAGCCGGTCGACCAAGTTCTTCCTGAGCATGTTGTCTCCGTCTGCTGGGGCGTGGGGCACCCTCATGATCTAGCGGACCGAAGATGCGACTGCGCCAGAGCGATTGCTGTACCTGCAGAGCAATTGCTGCTAACGCACGCGGCGTTGCGCTAGGGCTTTCGCCCAGGCGATCGCTGAACGCCACGGCGAGGGCGTACGAGACCGCGTAGCCGAGCTCCGCCGCCATCGAAAAAAAGCCATGCGTCGGCGACTTGCAGCATGTTCATGGTGATCGAGCGGTACTGTGGCGCAGCCGAACGGGCGGCGAGATCCCGGTGCTTTCCTTGAAGGCTCGGCAGAAGTGGAAGCTCGACAGGCCCGCCTCGCGATTGAGACATCGGTATCGATGTCCGCGCAAGTGTTCGCCGGTGCGGCGGCATTGCCATCGGCGACAACGCGTCAATGACCGGCTGGATCGCGGTCCAAGAGATCGCAGGGATGCCGTGCCGCACAACGCGCTCGACTGTTGTCTGCGGATTACAGCATCATGTTTCAAGAACCCGGGAATACCCATCGCGAGGTTGAGCCCGGTCGATGAGTGTCATCGTGCGAGAACGCGCCGCTCCAAACACCGCCGATATCCCACTCACCGCTAGAACCGCAGTGATGCCGTGGGGAGAGCCATGGACGTGGTCGGCCATAAGTGCGACTGCGTCGTGGACATTTCCCGCTGTGGGGAAAAGCTTGTTACGGTAGAACGAATGCCGTCAACGCTTGTGACGTCTCCAGTCGCTTGGCGTTTCGCCGGTCAGTTTCTTGAATGCCGCGGCGAAGGCGGTCTGGGAGGAGTAGCCGAGGGCCGCCGCGATCGAGACGACGGATTCATCGCTATCGCGCAGCATGCTCATGGCCTGCTCGAGCCGGTACTGGCGCAGCCAGGCATGAGGCGAAAGCCCGGTGCTTTCCTTGAAGGCACGGCAGAAATGAAAGCGCGATAGACCGGCATCCGAAGCCAGCGCCGCGAGCGAGACGTCCGAATCGCTGTCCGAGCGCAAGCGGTCGGTGGCACGGAGCAGGACCTTCGGCGAAAGCCCGCCCATTGTTGGCTGGATCGTCGTTGGCGAGCCGGTGTGCGCAGCCAGAAGACGCGTGGCCAGGAGGTCTATTAATTGGTGCCTGAACAGCGTATCCAGCGCCTCATTGCTCTCCAGGACATCCGTCGCGCTCAAGATCAATCGGGACGTAATGGGGTCGTGATGCGCCGTTCGCTCCACAAGGTCGATCGGTGTGGCGGTGTTGGCTTCGTCAGCGACGCGCTTGAGCACTGCGTGAGGAAGATAGAGCTGAACGACATCAACAGGTTTCGGAATATCCCATCGTGAGCTTGATCCTTCCGGAATGATTATCAATACACCGGGCCGAAACGTTCCGATCGCAACCGATCTGCCTGTCCGACGCTCCATGCGCTGCATCGAGCCGTTGTAAGCCATGATGACGTGATGGCTCATAGGCTCGACGACGTCGTGCAATGGCTCATGTTTCCAGTGAGCGATCGCGCTCCCAGAGGGGTCCAAAGCCATGCTGAGTGGTTTGGTGTGAAGCACGCGTGCCATCTCAACATCGGCAGGACGGCGGTCGGCAACCTGCAAATAACGCTGCTGCGCGCCGGAAGCGTCTGGCTGATTTTGTTGATGTGAATGATCGCGCAAGATTGGCTGGCTCATGAACCTGTCCTAGCTTCGAGGAGCATCGTTGAGCGTTCGGCGCGCGTTCTAAGCGGGTACAGGCCCAGCGTCTTTCTCAAAACTCCCGTGCTTTGCCTGATCCTGCTGTAAGCTGATGCTAGGCGCCCGCGCCGCGATTAAAGTCGCAATCAGCGCGGCGGGCGGTGGCGGCTAGCTGCTGTCGAAATAGGCAATCGACGCCGGGAGCTGTCGTAAGCGGCAGCGAATGGACAAAATCGCTGACGTTCCCAAGCAGACATCGAGCTTTGTGTCACGAAACTGCCACGACGAAACTGGACGACCGTGCGCTAGCGTCAGATAATGGTTCACGAAATCACGTGCGGGCGCTTGTCAGTCCAACTTCGCTGAGAGAGTTATCCTATGACCCAGGCGAGCGCCTTCGGCCGGAAGCTCGGGCGGTTTTTGCACCTGAAGGATGCGCCGCCCTCGCTGATAACGAGTTCGCTGCGCGGGGTGGAGCTCGCGGTCACCGAAACCCGGGATGACAATCCAGTGCCGGGTCTTTCCGGTTCCTTTACCGCGGAGGATGCTTTCGTCGTCAGCCTCAAACTTCACGATTATCCCGACTGCGAACTCTGGGAAAATGGCAAGTGCGTGATGAAAGCGGATGTTCCCGCGGGAGCGACCTATCTGTACGATCTCAAGCGCGATCCGCGCTACGTGATCGACAAGCCGTTCCACTCCCTGTTTTTCTATTTGCCGCGCTCGGCGCTCGACGCTCTCACTGAGCAGCCCCGCATGCCGCGCGTCGGTCAGCTTGCCTGTGAACTCGGGGTAGGCCATGACGACACGGTCGTCCGTCATATCGGCGCGTCATTGCAACAAGCGCTGCGTCGGCCAGACGAGACGAACCAGCTTTTCATCGATCACATGATGCTCGCGCTCACCGCACACGTCGCCCAGGCCTACGGCGGGCTACGTCCTTCTGAACCGAATCGCGGCGGCCTTGCGCCGTGGCAGGTCAAGCGCGTCTGCGAAAGGCTGGAGTCCGACCTCGGCGGAAAGCTTTCGTTGCAGGAAATCGCGGCCGAGTTCGATCTTTCGATCAGCCACTTTTCGCGCGCGTTTCGCATCTCCACCGGCCTGCCGCCGCACCAGTGGCTGCTGCGCCAGCGTGTGAAGGCGGCCAAGCAACTGATGACGGTTCGCGACCTGTCGCTCTCGGAAATTGCAATATCGGCCGGGTTCGCCAATCAAAGCCACTTCACGAGGGTGTTTTCGTCTGTGGTCGGCGTCAGCCCGGGAACGTGGCGCCGCGAGGCGCAGGGTGCACCGGAAAGCGAGAAGTGATCGGAGCCCCGGCAGAAGCCTTTTCGCTCAGCGACGCGTTGCCTGCGAGATAGCGTAAGCGGCGCGACGCACCGCAAACATCTCGTCCAACGGATGACCGATTCCTTCGGCCAGAGTTGCCGGATTGAACACGGGTTCGTCGCAGGCATCATTTTCTTCGACACCAGTGATCACGATCGTTCCCAGCCGTACCGCTTCGCGTCCGTCCTCATCGGGCCATCGGACGGTCACGTCCATGACCGGGTCGCCCGGACGGTCCAGCAGCGCCATCACACTGAACCTCATATCGCGAGCCGCGATCCGGGATTCGAGGTCGTGCAGCAGCTCGGTGGGTTTTGCGTTGGCTGCGACCCTGCGCCTCGCCGCCTGTTCGCCGACTGGCGTGACCTTGAACTTGATGAACCTTGTCTCGCCTCTTGAATTGGTCGCGGGAAACGCGTGCACGCCCCAATAGGTTGTTGAGGCAAAGCTTGCGGCAGGCGGATGCGCGGCGATGTAGCTTGCCTGATGCAGCGTCTCGGGATTGGCAACTGAAAATGTCTCGACCATTTCCAGATCCGGCTTGCCGTCGGGTCCTGGAGTACGTGCTCGAAGGAAAGCCAGCATCTGGTCGGGGGTCCTCGCGAAATGAACCGGGGCACTCTGGGTTAAAATATCCGAGCGCTCGCCATCGCTGCCAAGCCGGAAGCTGAATCCGCGCAATAACAGGTAGTTGGTGTCTGGGCCTTCCGCCACCGAGAAGCGCGCCAGGAGGCGCGAAGGCTTGGTGAAGCTACAGGATTTCGTGACCTCCTTCGCCTGGTCCGATGGGGTATAGGTGCCGCGAACGCATCGGCCATTGGCAAAGCTCGCACGTGACTTTGGCGGAAGGCCGGCAACCGTCTTCATGGCGGCGACTATGGATGCGGAGCCGGCAAGGCCGCGGGGGAACTTGGGCAGGACGGGACCTCGTGATCTAGAGTTGGTAAAGTTCTTGGGCAGGACAACTTGGGCGTCTTTCCCGAATCCTTCCCGCCTTGTCCGTTTCTGCGACAAAGCTTGCCGACGGCAGCATCCCCGATGCGTACCGTTCGCAGGACCTCAGTTCGCTTCTGGTCCGGAGCTGACGCGAACGCTGCAGCTGGCGAAGCCCGCCTTGAGGGGAGCAGACGAGCAGCCGCTTACGTTCTGACGCTTAGCAATCGCGGAGCTCTCTCTGGACAGAGAACCTTCAAACGACGATCGGCCACTCTTACCTAGGGCGTCAGCTCGACCACTGCGTTGGGGCTGCCCAGTCCGGTGCTGCACCACCGCCAATACACCTTCAGAAGCGAATTCTGGCCAAGGCTGATGCTTGGCCCGCCATTTCGGGCCAGGACCACGCATGTAGTGCAGCTCGGGCCGGTAGCTATCGCGTAGGTCCAAAAACAGGTTCTGAAGAATGCTGGCGATGTCGGACACGGTCACAGCCGTCTTCGAGCAAAAAACAGACTTTGCGGACCAGCGCGCAGAAGCCGGTGCGATCACACGAGGACTGACAATGTTTTTCCAGATCATCGTTTTTCTCCGTCCGCTTGGATGTCGGCCGATGATTTAGCGGATCGGGTCTGCTGCTGCGCCAGAGCGATTGCCGTACCTACAGAGCGATTGCTGCTAATTCATGCGCCCGGCCAATCGGTCGTGCCTCCGCAGGTTCCGCGAGACCTTCAGGCACACCGTGACCTCGGCCAAGCGGCTCCCGATGAATCTGCTCGATGCCTTGCGAGCGCTCGAACATTTCAAGCGTGCTGCGGGATCATCTCGGGGAGTTCGTACCCGCCTATCTCAAGCTGAAGCATGAGGAGTGGAACGACTACGCACGCCATCTGACCCAATGGGAGCGAGACAACACTCTGGACTGTTGAGTTGCAACAGGTGTTCAGCACTGGCGCGATGGGAAGCCGGCACGCGCCGTATCACACATAGACGATCTGGAGGACCAGGTACCAAACCATTTGCTCGTCAACGAACCATCATTGTCGGTCCAGGGGATCGGTGGCAATTGCGGCAGGTAGGATGCATATGGCATCACTTTCGCAAGCGTCACCCTGCCCGGGTACCGTGCGAGAAAAGCCTTGTTCATTCCGCCGTCGAATCCGCTGTAGATCGGGGCAACTGGCACGTTGTCTTCAAGCAATTGCGCGTACGCGCGCTCGTCGGCGCGCCGTTTTTCCAGCGCCCTTCGCGCGATTTCCGGATTGACGACGAAGGGAGGGCATTTCTCGATCGGATTGAACACGAGAGGGTGCGGCGAACTCGGGGAAGGTTGCGCATCGAACACATAGCGGCGGTTACACACATCCACTTTGGGTTCGAGCTGTGTCGTCTCGAAATGATCGTTGCCGACCTTGAGCATTTCCCAGAAGGGCAGGTTGGGATTGTTTCGATGGCGCGCCAGATTCACCGGTGTCAGGCGGAACGGATAGGCCTGGACCTGGAACGATGTTCGGCCGCCGCGGAATGAGTCACGCGCCAGCGAATAAATCTCGCTGATCTGCTCGTCCGTCATGGCATAGCAACCGCTCGACCAGCAGTCGCCGTGGATCATGAGGAAGCTGCCGTTTCGCCTGTTTGCCCTGTCGAAGCTGTTCGGATAGCCGAGGTTGATCGAGAGATAGAAATTGGAGTTGGGGTTCATCAACTCAGGCGTAACTGTATAAAAGCCTTCCGGAGCCTGTCGGTCGCCCTCGTACAATTTCGGCCCGAGATCGCCCGACCACCGGCAGATCGGATAGGTCTTCAGCAATTGGAAACGGCCGGCCGTGTCCTGCTT
Source organism: Bradyrhizobium sp. BRP23 (assembly GCF_020194135.1). Taxonomy (NCBI): domain Bacteria; kingdom Pseudomonadati; phylum Pseudomonadota; class Alphaproteobacteria; order Hyphomicrobiales; family Nitrobacteraceae; genus Bradyrhizobium; species Bradyrhizobium sp. BRP23. The sequence goes on from NZ_JADYVW010000009.1 coordinate 65,289, forward strand.
CCAGACTTCGAGCTCTGCCTCGTCCTTGAAAAGACGCACAAGGATGGGGGAATATTTCGGCATCTTCTTCTGTTCGAGCAGCGCGAGCAGCTCGGCCGGCAATTCCTGCGTCGCCTTGGCGGGCAACGGCTTGCTGCTTTCGCCAAAGCATGTGGCAGGTGCTAAGGCAGCGGCAAAAGCCGCCGCCAGCACAATTGCGTGTCGGACCATGGCGCATATCACTGCTGTACTTCCAGCCCGCCGCGCGCCGCTATTTCTCAAATCCGACGAACATCGTAGCCTCCTCGACCGACTTCCGCTCCGACACCATCGCATTCGCCGGAAAAGTCTCGTCATTCTACCCCCGATGTCGCCGGACCACCGGACGCTGTTTCAGCAGTCGACGCCGCGCCCGGCAAGCACGCGAAGGCGCAACACAAGTCGTTCGATTGCAATACTATGGATCAATCGGACGACATCGTCTACGGAGTGAACGACCTCGAGGCAAGGTGCTCTCCGCAAGCCTCGCCCGTTCGGCAGGCTCGGCTGAACTCGACCGAGAGGTGATCGCGCTGGTGCACCGTGCCTCGCCGGTACCGGCACCTCCGGCAGGCGCCAGGCGATCCATCACGGCGCCTGTACGCTTCAGCCCGCGATGACACATCATGGTTCTGCTGCAAGATGGTCCTCGCTACGGGCGAACGCACGTGCTGGCGCGACCACCTTTACTACAAGATGGCTGTCTCGGCGCGGCTTTCATCTCGACGAACCGGCGTCGTCGCTAGCGACTAGCGCAGCACGACTTCTTGATCTGTCCAGCGAAGATAATGCCGCGGTGCAGCGCCTAGCTCGCGCTTAAACATGGCGGCGAATGCGCTCGGGCTGTCATAGCCCACGTCCAGCGCTACGCATGTGACGGGTTCGCCTGCGCCCAGGCGTGCCAAAGCTTCCAGGAGCCGCACGCGTTGTCGCCACACTGAAAAGCTCTGACCGGTCTCGCGGCGGAACAGCCTCGTCAGCGTTCGCCGGCTGAGGCTGCATTTGTCTGCCCAGTCGTCGAGCGTGAGGTCCGAGGAGGGGTCGCCAAGCACTGCCTTACAGATCGCCGCAAGGCGGGGGTCCGGTGGCACCTGCACGTGAAGCGTCACCTCCGGCATGTGTGAGATCTCGGCGAGCAGGAGTTCGAGAAGCTTGCCGTCGCGTCCGTCCTGGTCGTAGGTCTGCGGCATCCGCACCGCCTCGTCCATCAGGGCTTCGACGAGCGAGGATGCACGAATCAGGCGGCACGTCTCCGACGTTCCTCGTCGGCGATCAGGCGTGACATAGATCGTCTGGGCCTCGACTTCACCCCAGGCGCGCGACTGATGTACAACGCCAGCCGGAATCCATAAACCATGCCCGGGTGGAACCACGAAATGACCGCGCTCGGTCATCATCGCCGTGACGCCGGTGATCTGCAGGATGAACTGGTCGCGCCGATGCGCGTGCCGCGTGCTGGTGCTCTCGTTTGGATAAGTTGCGGTCATCGCGGCGACCGGCCGCGCGATCGTCTGAAGTTGTCCGGCATAATTGGCGGCCGCTGCGGGGCCCTCCTGTTTGCTGCAGGTGCGCAATTCGCCAGTCACATCTCGCCGCGCTACGACTTTCACGTGTCGTGAACTCCCGATCCAAGTCCTTTTCTGCAAGGCTCTTATGCATCTTCCGGGCCAGATTTGGCCCGATCGCGATGGTTCTTGTCCCCGATCAGGTAGCGCGGGACAGGGCGTTTGGCAACAATGCTCGCGCCGGCCAGATTCGCCAAAGCCGAATACGGCGTCTGGCGAGGTCCTTCTCACGCCGATATGCGACACGGAGAGCTCGATGAACAGACGCGAATTCACCCAGGCCATGCTGGCCGCCGGCGCCGCTATCCCCTTCGGCATCACGCGAGCGGCCGGCCAGACCCGCGGTGGAACACTCAACACCATCATCCAGCCCGAGCCGCCGCTGCTGGTCACCGCCTTCAACCAGCAGCAGCCGACGCTGACGCTCGGCGGCAAGATCTACGAGAGTCTTCTCAAATATGGCGCTGACCTCAAGCCGATGCCGGGCATGGCGCAGTCCTGGGAGATTTCGCCGGACGGGCTGACCTATACGTTCAAGCTGTTTCCCAACATCACCTTCCACGACGGCAAGCCGATGACGTCCGAGGACGTCGTGTTCAGCTGCATGAAGGTGTTGACCGAGACGCATCCGCGCGCGCGGCAGAATTTTGCGCGCGTCGCTTCGGCCGAGGCGCCCGATCCGCTCACCGTCGTGTTCAAGCTGAAGCAGCCCTTTGCGCCGTTCCTCGGCTGCTTTGACTGCACCTCGGCGCCGATCGTGCCAAAGCACATCTATGAAGGCACCGACTACCGCAAGAACCCGCTGAACGACAAGGCAATCGGCACCGGCCCATTCAAGCTGAAGGAATGGGTGCGCGGCTCGCATGTCCATCTGGTGCGCCATGAAGGATACTATCTGAAGGACCAGCCGTACCTGGACGAGATCATCTACCGCATCATCCCGGATTCGGCATCGCGCGCGCTGGCGCTGGAGAACGGCACGGTGCAACTCGCGCAATGGACCGACGTCGAGTTCTTCGACGTGCAGCGCTTCAAGGCGCAGAAGAACCTCGAAGTCACCACCAAGGGCTATGAGTATTTCGCGCCGCACCAGTGGCTCGAGATGAACAACCGTATCGCGCCGATGAACGACAAGCGCTTCCGGCAGGCGGTGATGCACCTGATCGACCGCGACGCGCTCGCCAAGCGGGTCTATTTCGGCAGCGCCAAGGTGGCGACCGGGCCGATCTCGTCCAAGACGAAATTCTACGACGGCAAGGTCAAGCGCTACGACTATTCGATCGACAAGGCCAAGGCGCTGCTCGACGAGATGGGGCTGAAGCCCGACACCAACGGCAAGCGCGCAGAGATCAAATACATCGTGCCGCCTTACGGCGAATCCTATCAGCGCGCCGGCGAGTTCTTCCGCCAGAGTTTTGCCCGCGTCGGCATCGATCTCGTCCTCGTCGGCACCGACATGGCCGGCTGGGCCGAAAAGGTCGGCAACTGGGATTATGAGATGACCCAGAACCTGCTCTACCAGCTCGGCGATCCCGCGCTCGGCGTCTCCCGCACTTACGTGTCGTCGAACATCAAGAAAGGCATCCTGTTCTCGAACACCGAAGGCTATTCCAACCCTGAGGTCGACAGACTGTTCGACGAGGCCGCCGTCACGCTCGACGAGGCCAAGCGACTGGAGCTTTATTCCAAGGTGCAGCAGATCCTGGTCGAGGACGTGCCGGTCGCCTGGACGCTGGAGCTCGAATATCCCATCATCTACGACAAGGCGTTCAAGAACATCGTGTCGACCGGCATCGGCTCGCACGAAACCTTCGGGTCGGTCTACAAATCGTGATCCGTCTCGGCAGCGCGGCGACGATCGGGCTGATGGCACTGAGCCGGATTGCCCAGCTCGTCGCCGTCATCCTCGTCATCGCCACTTTCAACTTCGTGCTGGTGCGGGCCGCCCCTGGCGATCCCGCCCAGGTCATGGCCGGCCAATCGGGCGCGTCCGATCCGAAGCTGCTGGAAGATCTGCGCAAGGAATATGGGCTCGACAAGCCCTACGCCGTGCAGCTCGCAAGCTATCTCGGCCGCGTCGTCAGGCTCGACCTCGGCTATTCCTACCGCCAGCGCCGTGCGGTGGTCGATCTCATCCTGGAACGGCTGCCGGCGACGCTGCTGTTGACGGTGACGGCCTTCTGCCTCGCGCTGCTGATCGGCACGACCCTCGGCGCGCTCGCGGGGCTGGCGGCGGGCAGCGTGCTCGATACGGTCTTCACCGTGCTGTCGCTGGTGCTTTATGCGACGCCGGTGTTCTGGCTGGGGCTGATGCTGGTGCTGGTCTTCTCCGTGACACTCGGCTGGCTGCCGCCGTTCGGTTACGAGACCATCAACGTCAAGCTCTCGCCGCTGGAGCATGCGCTCGACATCGCCAAGCACATGATCATGCCGGTGACCTCGCTGGCGGCAATCTATCTCGCGATCTATGCCCGGCTGATGCGGTCCTCGATCATCGAGGTCGCCCAGCAGGACTTCATCAAGACCGCGCGCGCCAAGGGCCTGTCCGGGCCCAGCATTGTGGTCGGGCACATGCTGCGCAACGCGCTGGTGCCCGTCGTCACCGTGGCCGGCATGCAGGCCGGCGCGCTGGTCGGCGGCGCCGTGGTCATCGAGACGGTGTTCGCCTGGCCGGGCCTCGGCCGGCTGACCTTCGATGCGCTGCTCCAGCGTGACTATCCCTTGCTGCTCGGCATTTTTCTCATTCTGTCGATCGTGGTCATCGTGCTCAATCTGCTGACCGACCTGATCTACAGGCTGATCGATCCCCGCATGACGACAGGAGCTGCGTGATGGATGCGGTTCGCGCCTTCCTGCGTCATCCTAGCGGCATGGTCGGCCTCGTCGTGCTGCTTGTCGTGGTCGTCATCGCGCTCATCGCGCCCATCGTCTTTCCGGTCTCGCCCTGGGAAATGGTCAGCGCGCCGTTCACGCCGCCCGGCGAGGACGGCCTGCTGCTCGGCGGCGACACGCTCGGCCGCGACGTTGCGGCCGGCGTTGCCTATGGTGCCCGCGTGTCGCTCGTCATCGGCATCGCCTCGGCCATGGCGGCTATGGTGATCGGCGTCACGATCGGCGCAATTTCCGGCTATTTCGGCGGCAAGGTCGATCTCGTGCTGATGCGGGTGACCGAGCTGTTCCAGACCATCCCCGCTTTCGTGCTCGCGATCCTCTTGGTCGCGACCTTCAACCCGTCGCTGTTGACGATCATCCTGACCATCGGCGCCGTGAGCTGGCCGCCGCTGGCGCGGCTCACCCGCGCCGAGTTCCTGCGCCTGCGCAATCGTGAGTTCGTCGAAGCCGCGCTGTGCCAGGGCGAGGGCACCTTGCAGATCGTGCTCGGCCATATCCTGCCCAATGCGATCTCGCCCATCCTGGTCGTGACCTCCCTGACGGTCGCCACCGCCATCCTGCTCGAAAGCGCGTTGTCCTTCATGGGCCTCGGCGATCCCAATCTGATGTCCTGGGGTTTCATGATCGGAGCCGGCCGCACCGTCATCCGTAATGCCTGGTGGATGAGCGTGTTTCCGGGGCTCGCGATCCTCATCACCGTGCTTGCCATCAACCTGTTCGGCGAAGGTCTCTCCGATGTGCTCAATCCGCGTGTATCGAGGCGCCGGTCATGAGCGAGGCCGTGCAAGCCAAGGCACCCGTTCTGTCGGTCGAGGGGCTCTCGATCGCGCTGCCCGAAGGCGGCGATCGCCCGTTCGCGGTCGAGAACGTCTCCTTCAAGGTCAAGCCCAACCAGGTCGTCTGTCTCGTCGGCGAGTCCGGCTCGGGCAAGTCGATGATCGCCCATGCGGTGCTGTCGCTGCTGCCGAAGAGCGTCAATATTGCCGCGGGCGCCGTGACTGTCGCAGGACAAGATCCGGCAAAGCTCGACCGGCAGGCGCTGCGCCGCCTGCGCGGCGGCGAAGCCGCGATGATCTTTCAGGAGCCGTTATCCTCGCTGAACCCGCTCAAGCGGGTTGGCAGGCAGATCGAGGAGATGATCCTCACCCATCAGAAGCCGATGCCGTCGACAATTGAGGTGCACGAACGCGTGCAGCAGCTCCTGACGCAGGTCGGCCTGCCAAATCCAAAGCTGCTTGAGAAGAGCTATCCGTTCGAGCTGTCCGGCGGCCAGCGCCAGCGCGTCATGATCGCGATGGCAATGGCCAACCGTCCGGCGCTCCTGGTCGCTGACGAGCCGACCACAGCGCTCGACGTCACCACCCAGCGTCAGATCCTGCGGCTGATCGACGATCTCCGACGCGACCGCGGCATGGGCGTGCTGTTGATCACCCATGATTTCGGCGTCGTTGCCGATGTCGCCGACCGCGTCGTGGTGCTTCGTCACGGCAAGGTGGTGGAGCAGGGGACGGTCGAGGAAGTTCTGCGCAGTCCTAAGGCTGACTACACCCGCGAGTTGATCGATGCCGTGCCGAAGGCGCGGCTCGACGAGATCCGCCACACCGCGGTCCATCCTACACCGCTGCTCGAAGTCATCGGTCTTGAGAAGACATTCCGGGTCAAGCGCGGCCTGTTGCAGCCGCCGCGCGAGGTCGTCGCGGCCGACGGCATCTCGCTGACCTTGTACGAGGGCGAGACGCTCGCCGTCGTCGGCGAATCCGGGTCCGGCAAGTCGACGCTCGGGCGCATGATCATGCGTCTGACCGAGCCGGATGGCGGTGCCATCCGCTTCAACGGCCAGGATCTGCGCCAGCTCCGCGGCGAGGCGCTCCGGCAGGCGCGAAAACAGCTCCAGATCGTGTTCCAGGATCCGTTTGCGAGCCTCGATCCGCGCCAGAAGGTCGGCGATGCCATTGCGCGCGGACCAATGGCCTTTGGCACGTCGCGCACGGAAGCGATGGAGCAGGCGAGAAAGCTGCTGGTGCGAGTTGGCCTCAACGCCGTCGCCGCCGATCGTTACCCCCACGAATTCTCTGGGGGCCAGCGCCAGCGCATCTGTATTGCGCGCGCACTGGCACTCAAGCCGCGCGTGCTCATCGCCGACGAAGCCGTGTCGGCGCTTGACGTTTCCGTCCAGGCTCAGGTGCTGGCGCTGCTTGCCGAGCTCCGGCAGGAGATGAAGCTCGCCATGATCTTCATCACCCACGACCTGCGGATCGCCGCCGAGATCGCCGACCGCGTCATCGTGCTCCAGAAGGGGCGCATCGTTGAAGAGGGCGCGACCGCGGACGTTTTCACGGCCCCTCAAGCCGCCTACACACGCGAGCTGCTCGATGCGATCCCGGGCCGCGATTTCTTCGACCAGCCGGGCTTTGCCAGCGTGACCGGCACACTAGCGACAGCAAGGATGAGTTCATGACCGACAGCCGTCCCCTTCCAGCCGGCGCGCGCGAGCGCATCGAGGCCGCTGTGGATGCCGCCTTCGACGAGCAGATCGACACCACGATCGCGTTCACGGCGATCCCGAGCACGCGCGCGGCGGAGGCGCCCTGTCAGGACATGTTCGCAAAGCTGTTGCGCGATCGCGGCTACGAGGTCGATGACTGGGTCATCAACCAGGACGATCTGAAGGCGCTGCCGGGCTACGGGCCGGTCGAGACCGACTTCTCGCGTGCCCGCTCCGTTGTCGGCACCTTCCGGCCGGCCAGGGAAGAGGGCCGCTCACTGATCCTTCAGGGCCATTGCGACGTCGTGCCGGCAGGTCCGCTCGACATGTGGGAGCGGCCACCGTTTCAGCCGGTGGTCGAGAACGGTTGGCTCTATGGTCGCGGCGCCGGCGACATGAAGTCCGGTACAATCTCGGCGCTCTACGCGCTCGATGCGATCAAGGCCGCGGGCTACAGGCCCAAGGGCCGCATCCACCTGCAATCGGTGATCGAGGAGGAGAGCACCGGACTCGGCGCGCTCTCCACACTTCAGCGGGGCTATCGTGCCGATGTCTGCATCCTGCCCGAACCGACCGACGAGAAGCTGATGCGTGCCCAGGTCGGCGTGATCTGGTTCCGCCTGAAAGTGCGCGGGATACCAGTCCATGTCGCACGCGCCGGCACCGGCTCAAATGCGATCAAGGCTGCAATCCACCTGATCCAGAAGCTCGAAGGTCTCGAGGCCGAATGGAACGAGCGCGCCAAGATGCACCCCTCGTTCAAATCGGTCGAGCATCCGCTCAACTTCAATCCTGGAATCATCAAGGGCGGTGACTGGGCCTCCAGCGTGCCCGCCTGGTGCGATGTCGATTGCCGCATTGGTGTGCTGCCCGGCTGGAAGATCGCCGACGCCCAGGCCGAGATCGTGGATTTCGTCGCCAAGGCGGCGCGCTCGCATCCATTCCTCGCCAACAATCCGCCGGAGATCGTCTGGTCCGGCTTCCTGTCGCCGGGCTACGAGGCGACGGAGATTCAGGAAAGCGAGGCGGTTCTCGCTCCGGTCTACGAGCATGTGTTCGGCCGCAAGCTGACCAGCTTCTCGTCAACCGCACTGACCGATGCGCGCTTCTATGGTCTCGATTTCGGCGTGCCTGCGTTTTGCTTCGGCGCCACGATGGAAGGCGCGCACGGCTTCAACGAGCGCGTCGATCTCGCCTCGGTCAAGCGCGTCACCAAGGCGCTTGCGCTGTTCACCGCGAGCTGGTGCGGCATCGAGGCCAATTAGCCGAAAGAAGGAAACTCACCGCAAAAAGGGAAGTTCGCGAATGGACAGCCAGGGTGCAGGCGGCAAGCCGCCGGTCAAGACGCAAGAGGATCTGCGCGCGCATTTCGGGCAGCTCAGCCCGCTCGCCGAGAAGAAGGTTCTCAGCCATCTCGACAGGTTCTGTCGCGACTTCATCGCGCTTTCCCCGTTCCTCGTCCTTGCCACCAGCGACGGCAACGGTCATGCCGATGCAAGCCCGCGCGGCGACGCGCCGGGCTTCGTCGCCGTGCTCGACGACAAGACGCTGTTGATCCCGGACCGGCGCGGCAACAACCGCGTCGACACCTTCGGCAATATCATCGCTTCCCCCGGCATCGGCCTGATCTTCCTGGTGCCGGGGATCAACGAGACCCTGCGCGTCAATGGCCGCGCCGAGATCTCGCAGGATGCCGAGCTGTTGACGCCGCTCGCGGTGCAGAACGTGGTCCCAATCATCGGGCTGAAGATCCATGTCGAGGAGACCTATTTTCATTGTGGCAAGGCGCTGATGCGCTCGAAGCTCTGGAATCCGGCTGCTCAGGTCGAGCGCAACAGTTTCCCGACGCTCGGCCGGATCATCGCCGAGCAGACTGTCGCCATCGCGGTCGAAGAGGCCGAGAAGACGATGGAAGAAGGATACCGTACGAGGCTCTACTGAGAATGACCAATCTGATCTAGCGGTCCGCCCTGCAGAAAGTTTCGATGATACGCTACATGCTCGCAGCCTGCCGCCGTGAAATGTCTGCGAGGTAGGTAGCGAGCGGCAGCACTGAGCGCACAGACGCGACGAATCCGAACGGAAGCGGCATCGTCACGCTGCGAGGAAGAACCCGATGGCCGATGCCACGCTGTTGCCGCCGGCGCGCATGCCCGGAATGGCAACGAGCACTGCGCCGACGAGCAGAATGAGAACTGCAATGAGTTGCCGCCGGGACGGCACGCGCCGTGCGACAAGCAATCCCAGCAGAATGGTGAAGATCGGCAGCGAGCCGTTGGCGAACGCTCCCCCGTATGCCGCCGACGCCCCCTTCAACCCAAAGTACATCAAAATGCTGTATAGCGCGCCGGGACCACAAATTGACATCGACAGGATTGCGTGCAGCGGCAGGTGGCGCGGCCACCAGGCCTTGGCGAACGGAAGAACCAGGGCGCCGGTGACCAGGGACCGAAGTGCGGTCAAATCGAAGGGTGTCAGGCCGGATTGCATGCCGGCCCTCGAGAAGACCAGAAAGCCGGACCAGATGCAGAACACGCCAGCTGCGCTCAGGAGACCGAAAATCCGCTCGTTCGATTTGGCTACAGGTGTCAAGCCCGTGTCCGATGCTTGGGATATCTTAGCGCACTTAAAACACCTGCGAGTTTCAAGATGCTCTCCGCAACATGGTCCTCCAAGGTGACGCCATGGTGAGCGATCCTCGGGAGTTTTTCTAGCCGAGAGTTCCGCAAGCCGCTGTAATCGGATCTCTGGGGTGCGGCCACGCTGTGCGATGACGGAATCAACGCCAGGAACACTTCCGGCGGCGCTCCGTTAGCGCAGCAAACGCCGGGAGTTGTCCATGACCAATTATCCAAAGCCGCCTTATCCTGCGCAGCAGCAGCCGATGCCGGGCTCGACGCGGGCCATGCAGCCGCGCCCGGATCATGGCGAGGAGAGTTACAAGGGCTCCGGCCGTCTTGCCGGAAAGAAGGCCATCATCACGGGCGGCGACAGCGGCATCGGCCGCGCGGTGGCGATCGCCTATGCGCGGGAAGGCGCGGATATCGTCATCTCCTATTTGAACGAGGAGGAGGATGCGGCCGAGGTCAAGGCGCTGGTCGAACGGGAGGGACGCAAGGCCGTCCTGATCCCGGGCGATATCAGCAATCCCGAACATTGCCGCGCCATCGTGCGCCGCACCGTCGAGGAGCTCGGCGGCATCGACATCCTCGTCAACAACGCTGCCCATCAGGCGACGTTCAAGGACATTGCGGATATCAGCGACGACGAATGGCGGCGGACGTTCGAGATCAACATCCATGCCATGTTCTATCTGGCCAAGGCCGCCGTCTCCCACATGCGGCCGGGCTCCGCGATCATCAACACGGCCTCGGTGAACTCCGACATGCCGAATCCGAGCCTGCTGGCCTACGCCACGACCAAGGGCGCGATCCAGAATTTCACCGGCGGGCTTGCGCAGATGCTGGCCGAGAAGGGCATCCGGGTCAATGCGGTGGCCCCGGGGCCGATCTGGACGCCGCTGATTCCCTCGACCATGTCGGAGGAAAGGGTCAAGAACTTCGGCAAGCAGGTGCCGATGCAGCGCGCCGGCCAGCCGGCCGAGCTCGCGACGGCCTATGTCATGCTGGCCGATCCGCTTTCGAGCTACACGTCGGGGGCGACGTTGCCCGTCACCGGCGGCAAGCCGTTCATCTGATCCAGGCGAGCACCGTGGCGGCACCGCACTACCGGCGCCGCCACTCTCAATCAGTCGCTTTCAATCACGCAGCGCTGGACGCCTTGGCGTTGACGCCTTTGCGCAGGGCCACGGTGTTCAGCTTGGTGTTGGCGGCCTTCTCTTCGTTCAGATTGGTGGTGAGGAAGCGCACGATGTCGTCGTGGCCGAGCTCTTCCGCCCAGGCGATCAGCGTGCCGTACCGGCACATTTCATAATGCTCCACCGCCTGTGCGTTGGCGACGATCGCGGCGTCCAGCACGGCCTTGTCCTCGATCTCGCCGGCGGTCTCGTCGGCTTCCTTGATCAGGCCGTCGATGGCCGGGCAATGCGTGCCGCTCGGCTCCTTGCCGAGCTTGGCGAAGACCTTGTCGAGGCGCTCGACCTGCTTGTTGGTCTCTTCCAGATGCGCCTTCAGCCCAGCGACGAGATCCCTGTTGGTGGCCTTGTCGATCATCTTCGGCAGCGCCTTCAGGATCTGCTGTTCCGCGTAGTGGATGTCCTGGAGCCCGTGCAGCAGCAGGTCTTCCATCGACTGGATGTCCTTGGTGAAGAATCCCATAAAAGACGTCTCCTTTTCACAATGATGGCAGTGGAACGCGGAGCGGCCGCCGCTGTTCCATTCCCGTGTGCAGATCGGGAGAGCCGAATGAGCGATGGAGTGGATCATTTTGTGGGCCTGCTCGGACGTGCGGCGATGGACGTATGGGGCGACATGCCTCGCGACATCCAGGAGGCACTGTTCGAGACCGCGATGAAGGGCCGCGACACCGAGCGTGAGGAGCTGGCGCGATTGCTGCACGAGCGGCATCCGCGCACGCTGCATCCGGCCCGGCCGGGCTGACGCCGGCGGGCTGGGAACGAACATGCGATCTCCTGATTGGTGAATCGGGTGGCGCCACACGGGCTCCCACGAGGACCGCGCGGGGCGCATCGCCCGAGCCTGTCAACCTGTGAGTCGACCGACGTGACTGAGAATATCGGCAAATGGTACGACCCGATTTCGGAGCGGTGGATCGTGCCTCGCCAACCCCACACCATCGCCGCGTTCGATCGGTCGAGCGCGGAGAACGTGCCGGAGGCGAACAAGAGAGAAGAGACGCAGCGGATCTGGAATCTGCTGGTCGATTGCTGCGCACGTGGATGATGCAGCGTCGGCGCCAAAACGAGCGACATGACGCGCGCGACGACGCTCGGGAGTGTCAACGGCCTTGAGGCTGGCTTTGCGCGGGGCAGGTCAGCGTTCCCGTCAACCCTGATCTCGACGACGTCCGGAGCGGATCGGTATATTACCACCCCTGCCGACGCTGCCGGAACAAGGATCAGAGATGGACGATACGATTGGCTTCCCCGACCCCGGTCTTGACCTGTCGGACGGCTTCAAGCCGCACACCTCGCATTGGGGCGTGTTCTCCGCGCGTCAGGGCGCGGCCGGGCTGGAGGTCAGGGCCTATGCGGGCGATCCCGATCCGAACGGCATCATCGACAATTTTCCCGGCGCGCTCCGCCACCAGGCGCGCATCGCCCAGCCGGCAATCCGCCGCGGCTGGCTCGAGCGCGGGCCAGGCCCGGACGATCGCCGCGGCCGTGACGAGTTCGTCTCCGTCAGCTGGGAGAAGGCACTGGATCTCCTCGGCGACGAGCTTGGCCGCATTCGCGATACCCGCGGACCCGGCGCCGTGTTCGGCGGCTCCTATGGCTGGTCGAGTGCCGGGCGCTTCCATCACGCCCAGAGCCAGGTGCATCGCTTCCTCAATATCGCGTTGGGCGGCTATGTGCGCTCGGTCAACACCTATTCGTCCGGTGCGTCCTCGATGCTGCTGCCGCAGATCCTGGCCGGCTACGAGGACATCACCAAGCGCAACGTCACCTGGCAGCAGATCGCGGCCGAGACCGACATCGTGCTGGCGTTCGGCGGCATGGCGCTGAAGAACTCCATGGTGGCCGGCGGCTCGATCAGCAAGCATGTCGAGCGCGGCGCCATGGCGGCGGCGCGGGCGCGCGGCTGCGAGTTCATCCTGGTCAGCCCGCTGCGCGACGATCTGCCGGTCGAGGCCGGCGCCGAATGGATGAGTTGCGTGCCCGGCACCGACACCGCCCTGATGCTCGGCATCGTCCATACGCTGGTCAGTGAGAAGCTGCACGACCAGGCCTTCCTCGACCGCTACACCGAGGGCTGGGCAATCTTCCTGCGATATCTCAACGGTGAGAGCGACGGGCAAGCCAAGCATGCCGAATGGGCCGCCGCGATCTCAGGCGTCAGTGCGGATGCGATCCGCAAGCTGGCGCGGCGTCTCGCCGGAAAGCGCGCGCTCATCACCGTCTCCCATTCGCTGCAGCGCGCAGAGCATGGCGAGCAGCCGGTGTGGATGGGCATGGTGCTGGCGGCGGTCCTCGGCCAGATCGGCCTGCCCGGCGGCGGCTATGCCTATTCGCTGGGTGCGATCGGCTATTACGGCCGCCGCGTCAACGACGTGCCGGGACCGACGCTGGGGCAGGGCCGCAACGGCGTTGCCGATTTCATTCCGGTGGCGCGCATCGCCGATATGCTGCTCAATCCCGGCACCACGTATCGCTACAACGGCGAGACGCGCACCTATCCGGATATTCGTCTGGTCTACTGGGCGGGCGGCAATCCGTTCCATCACCATCAGGACATCAACCGCCTGCGCAAGGCCTTCGCGAAGGTGGACACGCTGGTCGTGCACGAGCTCGCCTGGACCGCCACCGCCCGCCACGCCGATATCGTGCTGCCCGCGACGATGACGCTGGAGCGCGAGGACATCGGCTATTCCACCAACGATCCCCTGATGGTCGCGATGCACCGGATCGCCGAGCCGTTCGGGCTCGCGCGTGACGATTACGATATCTTCGCCGATCTCGCCGAGCGTCTTGGGGCGCGCGAGCCGTTCACCGAAGGGCGCACGTCGCGGCAATGGCTGGAGCATCTCTACGAGCCGACCCGCGCATCGCTTGCCAAACGCGGCCTCGAAGCGCCGAGCTTCGAAGAATTCTGGGCGCGCGGCAGCCTGGTCGTGCCGCAGCAGCCCGATGACGGCGGCCGGCTACGCCGCTTTCGCGAGGATCCCGACAATCATGCCTTGCCGACGCCGAGCGGACGCATCGAGATCTACTCGGCCAAGATCGCGGGGCACGGTGATGCGGATTGTCCCGGACATCCGGTCTGGCTCGACAAGAGCGATGTTCCCAAGCCGGGGGCACCGTGCTTCCTCGTCGCCAACCAGCCCGTGACGCGCCTGCACAGCCAGCTCGACTTCGGCGGACATTCGCTGGGCTCGAAGCATCGCGGCCGCGAGGTCGCGCGCATGAATCCGGTCGATGCACAGGCGCGCGGCATCAAGGACGGCGACATCATCCGCCTGTTCAACGAGCGCGGTGCCTGCCTCGCCGCGGTCCGCGTTACCGACGGCATCGCGCCCGGCGTGGTTCAGCTGCCGACCGGCGCGTGGTACGATCCGATGGATCCGGAAGACGAGGCGCCGCTCTGCGTTCACGGCAATCCGAACGTGCTGACCCGCGACGTCGGCACCTCGTCCCTGGCGCAGGGCTGCACCGGCCAGTTGACGACCGTCGAGGTGGAGAAGTTCACCGGCAATCTACCGCCGATCCGCGCGTTCGATCCGGTTTAGGCAAACAAGGAGACCTTTAGATGATCCGCAAGGCAACAGCAGTCTGGAAGGGCACTGGTCGCGATGGCACAGGCCATCTGTCGAGCGAATCCGGCGTGCTTGCCGGGACGCCCTATTCATTCAAGACCCGCTTCGAGAACGAGAAGGGCACCAATCCCGAAGAGTTGATCGCCGCGGCCCATGCCGGCTGTTTCACCATGGCACTCGCCTTCGGCCTGCAGATGGCGGGTTTCACGCCCGACGAGCTCTCGACCGAAGCCGCCGTCACGCTCGAGCCCGAAGGCAAGGGCTTCAAGATCAGCAAATCCGCGCTAACCCTGCGGGCGAAGGTGCCTAATCTCGACGAGGCCGGCTTCGCCCGGCTCGCCGGCGAGGCCGAGAAGAACTGCCCGGTGTCCAAGGTGCTCAACGCCGCCATCACGCTCGACGCCAAGCTGGTCTAGGGCGATGGACTGAGGCTAATCGCTGCAAAGGCGGAGGTGCGCTCCCTCTCCCGCTTGCGGGAGAGGGTTGGGGAGATGGTGTTTCCGCAATGGGATAGTCTCCTGGAGGAGAAAGCCCTCACCCCGCCTACGGCGCGACCTCTCCCGTAAGCGGGAGAGGCTGCACCGAGCCCTAGCGACCGGGTGGGCGTCAACGCGCGGCTTTCGGCCGGGCGGCCGAAAGCCTATATGATGGACAAGCTTTGAGCGATCATTGGGAGCACATCACATGACGACGGAACGCGCAGTTTTGGCCGGCGGCTGCTTCTGGGGCATGCAGGATCTGATCCGCAAGCAGCCGGGCGTGATCTCCACCCGCGTCGGTTACACCGGTGGGCACGTCAAGAACGCCACCTACCGCAATCACGAAGGCCATGCCGAAGCGATCGAGATCGTGTTCGATCCGGCCAGGACCAGCTTCCGGACCATGCTGGAGTTCTTCTTCCAGATCCATGATCCGACCACGCTCAACCGTCAGGGCAACGATATCGGCACGAGCTACCGGTCGGCGATCTTCTACACCAGCGAGGAGCAGAAGCGGATTGCCGAAGACACCATCGCCGACGTCGAGGCGTCCGGCCTGTGGCCCGGCAAGGTGGTGACCGAGGTCGCGCCCGCGCGCGAGTTCTGGGAGGCCGAGCCCGAGCATCAGGATTATCTCGAACGTTATCCTGACGGCTACACCTGCCACTTCATCCGGCCGGGCTGGAAGCTGCCGCGGCGCGCTGCGGCAGTCGGAGGCTAGAGCCTGAAGAAGGTGGCTCGCCGGCTGTGGCGGTCCACCTCCTCATCGGTCAAAGCCGACGCGAGTCCGCTCACGCATCGACATGCAAGGTCCGGCGCTGCTCCGCGGTGACGATCCCCGCCGTCAACGTGACGAGACCCATCAAGGCGGCCAGCAGCCAGAATGCCAGCGGCAGTCCGCCGAGCTGTGCGACGAAGCCGACGCCGGCAGGGCCGAGCAGGACGCCTGCGTAGCCCGCTGTCGTGATCGCCGCGACCGCAAGTCCCGTGGGCATCACCTTTTGCTGCGCCGCCCGGCGGAATAGCACGGGCACGAGGTTCGAGGCGCCGAGCCCGATCAGCAGGAATCCGGCGATGGCGACCGCTGCCACGGGCGCGGTGAGCAGCACCACGAAGCCGGCGATCGCGATGAGGCTGCCCCACAGCAATGTCGTGCGGTCTCCGATGCGCGCAACGATGGCGTCGCCGCCGAGCCGGCCGATCGTCATCGCGATCGAGAACACCATGTAGCCGATGCCGCCTTGCGCCTCGCTGACGAGCCCGGCCCCGATAACGAGCAGTGCGCCCCAATCGAGCATCGCCCCTTCGACCAGGAAGGTGATGGCGCCGAGCAGCGCCAGCAGCAGCACCGATCCGTGCGGCAGCACGAACAATGGGCCTTCCTGCACCTGCACCGAGCGGAGCAGGCGCGGCCACGTCACGAGCATCGCGATCAGCATCAGCACGGAGCAGATCAACGTCGAGGCGAGCGCGCCGAGCTGCAGAGAGAGCAGCGCCGTCATCAGCGCGGAACCGGCGAAGCCGCCGATGCTGAACAGGGCGTGGAAGCCGGACATCAGCGGGCGTCGCGCGGCGCGCTCCACCTCCACGGCGTGGATGTTCATGGCGACGTCGATCGAGCCTAGCGCGGCGCCGAACGCAAGCAGCGCCAGCGCCAGCGACAGCGGCGAGCTTGCGACCGCCAGCAGCGGCAGCACCAGCGTCAGACCGATCCCGCCCGCGACGATGATCGGCCGGCTGCCATAGCGCGCGCTGAGCACGCCGGTCAGCAGCATCGCCACGACCGAGCCGATGCCGAGGCTGAGCAGGAGCAGGCCGAGAACTCCGTCGTCGACGGCGAGCCGCGCCTTCGCGAACGGCACCAGGGGTGCCCAGCACGCGATGCCGAAGCCCGCAACGAGGAAGGCAAGCCGGGTGGCAAGGCGGGTTGCCGGCCGGTCGGCAGAAGACATGGGAACTCCGGGAAAGCAGGGGAGGAGACGGTCGACAGGCCCGAGGATTGCCGCGGCTTTATGGCAGAGCCCTGCTCGAATGGTCGTGGCAGGCGCTCAACGGCTGCATGCCTCGACCTAGCCCCCGAGGATCCGCCGGCACGCCTCGACGAACACCTCTGCGCCCGTCACGATATCGGCATCCGCCGTGTTCTCGGTCCAGTGATGGCTGATGCCGCCGATCGACGGCACGAACAGCATGCCGGCGGGCATGACGGTCGCCAGCATCTGCGCATCGTGGCCGGCGCCGCTCGGCATGCGGATGGACCGGCCGCCGGCGACGGCCTTGCTCGCGGCCTCGATCGCGTCCTGAAAGCTCGCGTTCATCATCGCGGGTGCGCCGGTGCGCAGCTTCGTCACGCTGACCGTGCAGGTGCCGTTGGCACTGGCCTCGTCCGCCATGGTCCGCAGCAATTGCTCCAGCCGCGCGATCACAGGCGGGTCGTCGTCGCGGATCTGGAACAGCATCTCGGCGCCACCGGGGATAATGCTCGGTGCGCCCGGATCGAGCGTGATGCGGCCGGTGGTCCAGACCGTGCGCGGGCCGCAGGCGGCGGGGAAACGCTCGTCGATCGCCACGCAGAACTTGGCCAGCGCCAGGCCCGCATCCTTGCGCACCGCCATGCGCGTGGTGCCGGCATGGTTCTGCTCGCCGACAAAGTTGATCTGGTACTGCCAGATGCCGACGATGGACGTCACGACGCCGATCGCCAGGCGACCGCTTTCGAGCGTGTCGCCCTGCTCGATGTGCGCCTCGAGATAACCGACGTGCCGTCCCGGCTCGGCAGTGATGCGCGGACGCCCCGCCAGCCCCATGTCGGCAAGGGCATCGCGCATGGTGCGGCCGCTGGTGCGGTCGCGGGCGGCATCGATGTCGGCCTCGGTCACCTGTCCGACATAGGAGCGCGAGCCGAGGAAATGACCGAAATGTCCCTCCTCGTCGCACCAGGCGGCGACCTCGACCGCGCCGTTCACCGAAGCGTCGGCATTGAGCACGCGCGCGGCCTCGAGCGCATAGACGACGCCGAGCGGGCCGTCGAGCCAGCCGGCATAGTTCTGGCTTTCCAGGTGCGAGCCCGCCAGCAGCTTCGGCCCGGGCTTCGAGCTCGTCCCGAACACATTGCCGATGCCGTCGATCGCCGCGGAGAGCTCGGCCTCGGGCAGCTTCTGGACAAGCCACTCCAGCGACAGCTTGTGCGGCTCGGAGAAGGTCGGCTTGTGCACGCCGGTCTTGTAGGCGCCGAAGGCACGCAGTGCATGGAGGTCGGCGAGAACGCGATGGCCGTCGGCACGAGCGTCAGGCATGTTCGGCAACCTTCAGCGCCTCGGTTCGGATCTCCTCGACCAGCCGTTCCTTCAGCTGGACGAATTCAGGCGTGGTCTTGATCTTGTAGGAGCGGGGATGCGGCAGGTCTACATGAATGTCCGCCTTGATGCGGCCGGGGCGCGCGCTCATCACGATGACGCGGCTGCCGAGGAAGATGGCTTCCTCGATATCGTGGGTCACGAACAGCACGGTCTTCTGGTCGCGTTCCCAGATCCCGAGCAGCATCTCCTGCATCAAGGCGCGGGTCTGGTTGTCGAGCGCGCCGAACGGTTCGTCGAGCAGCAGGATCTTCGGATCGTTGGCGAGCGCGCGTGCGATCGCGGTGCGCTGCTGCATGCCGCCGGAGAGCTGCTTGGGCCAATGGTTTTCGAAGCCGGACAGCCCGACCTGGCGGATGAAGGCATCGGCGATCTTGTGTCGCTCCGCCTCGGACACGCCGCGCTCGCGCAGGCCGAAGGCGATGTTCTCGCGCACCGTCAGCCAGGGAAACAGCGTGTAGGACTGGAACACCATGCCGCGATCGGCGCCCGGGCCGGTCACTTCGCGTCCGTCGAGCGTGACGCGGCCGCCGGTCGGACGGTCGAGGCCGGCGACGATGCGCAGCAGCGTGGACTTGCCGCAGCCGGAGGGACCGAGGATGGTGACGAAGTCGTTGTTGCCGATGGTGAGATCGGTCGGCTCGAGCGCCCTGGTCGGCGCGTTGCCGTGACGCGCGGGGAAGGTGCGCGAGACCTGTTCAACCTTAAGAATGGTCATGCGAGCTTCCAGGGAAACAGCCAGGCGTTGAACGCCTTGAACAGGAAGTCCGAGATCAGGCCGATCAATCCGATCACGATGATGCCGAAGATGATCTGGCCGGTGTTGAGCAGCGCCTGGCTGTCGGTGATCATATGACCGATGCCCGAGGACGAGCCGATCAGCTCGGCGACGATGACGTAGGTCCAGGCCCAGCCCAGCACCAGCCGCAGGATCTCTGCGATCTCCGGCGCGGAGGAAGGCAGCAGCACCCGGCGGATGATGCCGCGGTCGCTGGCGCCCAGCGTGTAGGCGGCCTCGACCAGATCGCGCCGCGTGGCGCCGACCGTCACCGCGACCATCAGGATGACCTGGAACACCGAGCCGATGAAGATGACGAGCAGCTTCTGCAGCTCGCCGATGCCGGCCCACAGGATCAGCAGCGGGATGAAGGCCGAGGCGGGCAAATAGCGTGCAAATGAGACGAAGGGTTCGAGGAAGGCTTCGACCGGCTTGTAGGCGCCCATCAGCACGCCGAGCGGCACCGCAATGACCGCCGCGAGCGCAAAGCCGCCGACGACGCGCCAGATCGTCATGCCGATGTCGAACAGGAAGCCGTGCTTGGTGAGCAGCTCGAGGCCTTCCTGCACCATGGTGAGCGGATTGGCGAGGAAGGTCTTCGACACATGGCCGCCGAACGTCGCCCATGACCAGAGGGCGACGAACAGCACGAAGAACGCCAGGCCATATGCCGCACGTTGCTTCGATGTCACGGGATCCAGGGGACGCATCAAACTGTATCCGAATGGTGCGCCGGCTCCGCTTGAGGCGGAACCGGCAGCTTGGAGAACGTTACTTGATGAAGCTCGCGTCGTAGAGGTCCTCGACCTTCGGCACGGCCTTGATGATACCGATCTCGAGCAGGAGCTCGGCGGCCTCCTTGTTGAAGGTCAGGAAGTCGCCGGCGAAGAACTTCTGGTTCGCCGCCTTGTCCTGCCAGCGCAGGTATTTCGCCGAGTTGCCGAACTGCTCGGCGGTCTGCTTCACGTCGGCGCCCATGATCTCGTAGGACTTGGCCTGGTCCTTGGCGATCATCTCGAGCGCCTCGAAATAGCTGTCGGCGAGCGCCTTGGCGGCCTTGGGATTGTCGGTGAGGAACTTCGGCGTGCAGCCGAACGTGTCCATGACCATCGGATAGTCCAGCGTGGTCGCGATGATCTTGCCCTTGTCCGGCGCGGCACGCACGGTCGACAAGTATGGCTCATAGGTCATCGCTGCATCGTTCTGGCCGGAGACGAAGGCCTGCGCCGCAGCCGCCGGCTCGAGGTTCACCACCGTCACGTCCTTCGTGGTGAGGCCGTTCTTCTTCAGCATCCAGGCCAGCGCGAAGTAGGGCGAGGTGCCCGGCGCGGAGGCGGCGACGGTCTTGCCTTTCAGGTCCTTGATCGCGGCGATGTCGTTGCGCACAGCCATCCCGTCGGCGCCATAGCTCTTGTCGAGCTGGAAGATCTGCTTGGTGGCGACGCCGTTGGCGTTCCAGGAGATCCAGGTCTCAACCGTGGTCGCCGCACACTGGATGTCGCCGGAGGCGATGGCGAGATGGCGGTCCTTCTGCGGGATCTTCTTGATGGTGACGTCGAGGCCGTTTTTCTTGAAGATGCCGGCCTCCTTCGCCAGCGTCAGCGGCGCGAAGCCGGTCCATCCGGAAATGCCGATGCCGACCTTGACGTCCTGGGCGAGCGCCGGAGTGGAGGCCGCGAGAGCAATGATTGTCGCAAATACTGTCGAACTACGCATGATTATCGTCCTCTTGCCGATCGATGGTTTGACGTCCTGTTGATCTCTGCCGGCCCATATGGGCGGTTCCGCGAAGCGTTGCACGATTTGTGCCGACATATCCTCTCAGCCTCCCTTGAATCGCGCGACAAGGCGGTGAGAGTCACCGGGATAGAGCAGGCGCACGGCGGTGATCGTGCGTGCGCTGCGCCAGGTATAGCGGTCGATCACGAGACAGGGGGCGCCGACGGCGATCGCGAGCGCCTCCGCCGCGCGGTCGTCCGCGACGATGGCGCTGATCGTGTGCTCGGCCTCGGTCCATGGGACATGGTGAAGCAGCCAGGAGCCGGGCGGCTCGCGCGAGAAATCCGCGGTCGCAGCATTGGGCACGGACGAGAGATCGATCAGCCTGTCCTCGACCGCGAACGGGACCTTGTCGGCGCTGTGCCGGCAGGTGATCGCGACCACCTTGCCGGCCTTCTTCACGCCGAGCCGGTCGCGGTCGGCAGCCGTCGCCGCGCGCAGCTTGCGGCCGATCAGCTCGTAGCCGTAACTGCGCCCGAGCGCGGTGATTTCGGCGCGGATGTCGGCGATCTTGAGCACCGCCGACTGATGCTGCGGCCGGCGCACGAACGAGCCGGCGCGCCGCCGTCGCTCGATCAGATCGGCCTGCGCCAGCTCAGACAGCGCCTTGTTCACGGTCATGCGCGAGCAGCCGTAGCGCGCCACCAGCTCGTGCTCGAAGGGAATGCGATGCCCGGGCGGCCACTCGCCGGTCAGGATCCGCTTCTCGATGTCGGCGCGGATGCGCTTGTAGAGCGTCGGCTTGTCGGCATCGGTGACGAGGCTCATGCCACGAGCCTCCGCATCGATGCGTTGAAGCGTTCGCGTGCGGCTTGGCGCAATCCATGCTGACCGCGCTCGACCACCTTGTTGCCCCCGGCCCAGACGCAATCGATGGCGGCGCCGCCGGCAGAAAAAATCCAGCCGTCGATGGCCGCATCCTGCGCGCGTCCCGCCAGCGATGGATACGCCGTGTCGAGCGTGACGATATCGGCGCGCGCGCCGGGTGTGAGGCTGACCGTCGGCTGCGCCAGCGCCCGCGCGCCGCCGGCGAGCGCCCCGTCGAACAGCGAGCGTCCCGTAGAGCGACCTGCGCCGCCGGAGAGGACGTTGCGCTGGCGGTGCTTGAGCCGCTGGCCGTATTCGAGCTGGCGCAACTCGTCTGCGGCGCCGATCAACACGTTGGAATCGGTACCGACGCCGAAAGAGCCGCCGGCGTCGACAAACTCCCGCGCCGAGAAAGTGCCGTCGCCGAGGCTCGCCTCCGTGATCGGGCAAAGGCCGGCGACCGCGCCCGTCTTGGCGAAAGCCGTCACTTCCTCACTCGTCATGTGGGTCGCGTGAATGAGGCACCAGCGCCGATCGACAGGCGCGTGCTCCAGCAGCCATTGCACCGGACGCCGGCCCGACCAGGCGAGGCAATCCTCGACCTCCTTCACCTGCTCGGCGGCATGGATGTGCACCGGCCCGCCCTCGGCGAGCGGAAGGATCGCGGCGAGCTCGTCCGGCGTGACCGCGCGCAAACTGTGCGGAGCGATGCCGATATTGGCGCCGGGCAAGGCGCTGATCGCCTGGCGCGAGGCCGTCATCAATGCGGCGAACTGATCGACCGAGCAGATGAAGCGGCGCTGCCCGGCATGCGGCGCTGCGCCTCCAAACGAGCCATGCGCATAGAAAGTCGGCAACAACGTCAGCGCAATGCCCGAGGCTTCGGCCGCCTGTGCAATCCGCGTGGCCATCTCGGCGGGGTCAGCGTAGGGCGAGCCGTCGCGGTCGTGGTGCAGATAGTGGAATTCGCCGACGCGGGTAAAACCCTGCTCGAGCATCTCGACATAGAGCAGCGTCGCCACAGCCGCGACGTCGTCGGGCGTCATCGCCAGCGCAAAGCGATACATCGTCTCGCGCCAGGTCCAGAACGTGTCGGTGGAATCGCCGCGCAATTCGGCAAGGCCTGCCATGCCGCGCTGGAAGGCGTGGCTGTGCAGGCTCGCAAGTCCGGGAAGCGCGATAGCATGGCGCTCGTCGCCGGCGGACGGCGCCACGCCCGGCGTCACCGCGGCTATCGCGCCGGCGGCGATCACCACCTGCACGTCATTGGCCCAGCCGGAAGGCAGGAGCGCGGAAGCGAAATGCAGTCGGGTCATGATCTACACGCCGGCTGGACAGAACCGCCTTACGATTATATGTCTAGACATATAAGTCAAGCATCCCCACGGCGAATGGATACCCGCATGGCAGAGCGCTTCGACCGGATCTGGCACAATGCCCGCCTCGCGACGATGCGGGTCGATCGTCCCGATCTTGGCGAGATCGAGCATGGTGTCATCGCCGCACGCGGCGGTCGCATCGCCTATGCGGGCGCGAAAGCGGATTTTCCCGCCGATGCAGACGCTATCGAGCGGATCGATTGCAAGGGGCGCTGGATCACGCCTGGTCTCGTCGACTGCCATACCCATCTGGTCTATGGCGGCAACCGCGCGCATGAATTCGAGCTTCGCCTGAAGGGGGCAAGCTATGAGGAGATCGCGCGCGCCGGCGGTGGCATCGTCTCGACCGTGGCGGCAACGCGCCAGGCGAGCGAAGCCGAGCTCGTCGCAGGCGCGCTGCCGCGGCTCGACGCGCTGACGGCTGAGGGCGCCACTACGGTCGAGATCAAGTCCGGCTACGGCCTCGACACAGAAACCGAGATGCGCCAGCTCGCGGCTGCGCGCAGCCTCGGCCGTGAGCGGCCGGTTACGATCCGCACGTCGTTCTTGGGCGCGCATGCGCTGCCGGTCGAGGCGGGGGGTGACAAGGATGGTTACATCGATCTCGTCTGCAAGGAGATGCTGCCGGCGATCGCAAACGCGGGCCTCGCCGATGCCGTCGATGCCTTCATGGAGGGCATCGCATTCTCCGCCGAACAGACTGCGCGGGTGTTCGAAGCGGCGAGGGGACTTGGACTGCCGGTCAAGCTCCATGCCGACCAGCTCTCGAATCTCGGCGGCGCCGCGCTTGCCGCGAAATTCTCGGCGCTCTCGGCCGATCATCTCGAGCACACCGACGAGGCCGGTGCCGTCGCCATGGCGAGGGCCGGCACGGTGGCGGTGTTGTTGCCCGGCGCGTTCTACTTCATTCGCGAGACGCAGAAGCCGCCGGTCGAAACGTTCCGCAAGCACAACGTTCCCATGGCGCTGGCGACCGACTGCAATCCCGGCAGCTCGCCACTGACCTCGCTGCTGCTCGCGATGAACATGGGCGCGACATTGTTCCGGATGAATGTGGCCGAGTGCCTCGCCGGCGTCACCCGTGAAGGCGCGCGGGCGCTCGGCCTGCTGCAAGAGACCGGCACACTGGATGCCGGAAAATGGTGCGATCTCGCGGTCTGGGACATCGACCGGCCGGCCGAGCTGGTCTACCGCATCGGCTTCAATCCGCTGCACCAGCGGGTATGGAGGGGGCAGTGACGGAGCAGGAGACAGCGATCGTCGTCAAGCCGGGAACAGTGAGCCTCGACGATCTCTCACGCGTGCTCGAAGGCGCCCCCGTCGTGCTCGATCCTTCGTTCTGGCCACGTGTCGATGCGGCTGCGCTGATCGTTGCGCAGGCCGCGCAGGCCGACGTCCCCGTCTACGGCATCAACACCGGCTTCGGGAAGCTCGCGTCGAAGCGCATTCCGCCGGACCAGACCGCGCTGCTTCAGCGCAACCTGATCGTCTCGCATTGCTGCGGCGTCGGCCAGCCGACGCCGGAGCCCATCGTCCGCCTGATGATGGCGCTGAAGATCGTCTCGCTCGGCCGCGGCGCTTCCGGCGTGCGCCGCGCGGTGATCGAGCAGTTGCAGGACATGCTGGCCCGTGGCGTCTATCCGCTGGTGCCGCAGCAGGGCTCGGTCGGCGCCTCCGGCGATCTGGCACCGCTTGCGCATATGACGGCCGTGATGATCGGCGAAGGGCAGGCGATCGTCGATGGCAAGACTGTATCCGGCAGCGAGGCACTCGCCGCCGCCGGCCTCAAGCCGCTGACCCTTGGGCCCAAGGAAGGCCTCGCGCTGATCAACGGCACGCAATTCTCGACCGCCTACGCCCTCTCGGGCGTGTTGCGCGCATTTCGCCTCGCCCGCGCCGCGCTCGTGACCGGTGCGCTGTCGGTGGACGCGGCGATGGCGTCAACGGCACCGTTCCGGCCCGAAATCCAGGCGCTGCGTGGCCATGCCGGCCAGATCGCGGCGGCTGCGGCGCTGAATGCGTTGCTCGACGGCAGCGACATCCGTATGTCGCATCTCGAGCGTGATGAGCGCGTGCAGGATCCCTATTGCCTGCGCTGCCAGCCACAGGTTGCCGGTGCTGCGCTCGATCTGATCACGCAGGCCGCGCGCACGCTGATCGTGGAGGCCAATGCCGTCACCGACAATCCGCTGGTGCTGGTCGAGACCGGAGAGATCGTCTCCGGCGGCAATTTCCACGCCGAGCCGGTGGCGTTTGCCGCAGATTCGCTGGCGCTGGCGCTGTCGGAGATCGGTGCAATCAGCGAGCGGCGCATCGCGACGCTGGTCGACCCCGCGCTCAATTTCGGGCTGCCGCCGTTCCTCACCCCCGATCCCGGCATCAATTCCGGCTTCATGATCGCCGAGGTGACGGCGGCCGCGCTCTATGCCGAGAACAAGCAGCGTGCGCTCGCCTGCTCGATCGATTCGACGCCGACCAGCGCTAATCAGGAAGACCATGTCTCGATGGCCGCGCATGCTGCGCGGCGCCTGTCCGACATGGCCGACAATCTCGCCGCCATCCTCGGCATTGAGCTTCTGGTCGCCGCTCAGGGCATCACGCTGCGCGCGCCGCATGCAACCAGTGCGCCGCTGGTCGCCGTCATTGCCGCATTGCGTGAGCAGGTGCCCGCACTGGGTGCCGATCGCTACATGGCCGGCGATCTCGCCAAGGCCGCTGCATTGATCGAAGCCGATGCGCTTCCGGCTGCTGCGCTCGCCCAGCTTCCCACCGATCCGTTTCCGAGACTCGTCTGAAGAGGCCCGCATGAACCGCCGTCTGGACAATGACCGTACCATCCGCGCTCCCCGCGGCAGCGACATCAGCGCCAAGAGCTGGCTCACGGAAGCGCCGCTGCGCATGCTGATGAACAATCTCGACCCTGACGTCGCGGAACGCCCGAGCGAGCTCGTCGTCTATGGCGGCATCGGCCGCGCCGCGCGCGACTGGGAGAGTTTTGACCGGATCGTTGCGGCCTTGCGCAAGCTCGAAGCCGACCAGACGCTGCTGGTGCAGTCCGGCAAGCCGGTCGGCGTGTTCCGCACCCATGCCGATGCACCACGCGTGCTGATCGCGAATTCCAACATCGTGCCGCATTGGGCGACGCTCGATCATTTCAACGAGCTCGATCGCCAGGGCCTGATGATGTACGGCCAGATGACGGCGGGCTCCTGGATCTATATCGGCAGCCAGGGCATCGTGCAGGGCACCTATGAAACGTTCGTCGAGGTCGGTCGGCGTCATTACGGCGGCAGCCTCGCCGGTAAATGGATTCTCACGGCCGGCTTGGGAGGCATGGGCGGCGCGCAGCCGCTGGCGGCCACCATGGCCGGCGCTTCGATGCTTGCGGTCGAATGCCAGCCGAGCCGCATCGAGATGCGCCTGCGGACCGGTTATCTCGACCGGCAAGCCGCAACGCTTGATGAAGCGCTCGCGATCATGGCGGACGCCGCGAAGACGAACAAGGCGGTCTCGGTCGGCCTGCTCGGCAACGCCGCGGAGATCTTCCCTGAGCTGGTGCGCCGCGGCGTCAAGCCCGACATCGTCACCGACCAGACCAGCGCGCACGATCCCATCAACGGCTACTTGCCGAAGGGCTGGACGCTTGCCGAATGGGAAGCCAAGCGCGCGTCCGATCCGAAGGCAGTGGAGCGCGCCTCGAAGACGTCGATGGTCGAGCATGTCCAGGCCATGCTGGATTTCCATGCCCAGGGTATTCCGACGCTCGACTACGGCAACAACATCCGCCAGATGGCACAGGACATGGGCCTGAAGAACGCCTTCGATTTCCCCGGCTTCGTGCCCGCCTATATCCGCCCCCTGTTCTGTCGCGGCGTCGGGCCATTCCGCTGGGCCGCGCTGTCGGGCGATCCCGAGGACATCTTCAAGACCGATGCCAAGGTCAAGGAGCTGATGCCTGACGACAAGCATCTGCACAATTGGCTCGACATGGCAAAGGCGCGCATCAAGTTCCAGGGCCTGCCGGCACGGATCTGCTGGGTCGGCCTCGGCGACCGCCATCGCCTCGGCCTTGCCTTCAACGAGATGGTGGCACGTGGCGAATTGAAGGCGCCGATCGTGATCGGCCGCGATCATCTCGACAGCGGCTCGGTGGCGAGCCCCAACCGCGAGACCGAGGCGATGAAGGACGGATCGGATGCGGTGTCCGATTGGCCGCTGCTCAATGCGCTGCTCAATTGCGCCAGCGGAGCGACCTGGGTGTCGCTGCATCATGGCGGCGGCGTCGGCATCGGCTATTCGCAGCACGCGGGCATGGTGATCGTCGCCGACGGCACGCCCGAGGCTGCGAAGCGTATCGAGCGCGTGCTGTGGAACGATCCCGCCACCGGCGTCATGCGGCACGCCGATGCAGGCTACGACATCGCGATCGAGTGCGCGCGCGACAAGGGGCTCGATCTGCCGAGTCTGGCGGAGTAGACGAGGCTTTAGAGCATGATCCGGAAAAGTGCGTAGCGGTTTTCCGAAAAGATTATGCTCAAACAATAACCTAAAGCGCGCATCGCGCTTTAGGCCACGACCTTGGTCCCGGTGCCGTCGAGGCGCCGGCTCTCCTTCGCAAGATGGTCGCCAATCGCATCGGCCGGCATCGGCTTGGCGAAATAGTAACCCTGGATGAAGTCGCATCCCAGGCGGCGCAGGGTGTCGAGCTGAGCACGCGTCTCGACGCCCTCGACGACGCAGGCGATCTCCATGTCGTCGCAGAGACCGGTGAGCGATTTGATGATCTTGTGGCTAACGGGATTCTCGTTGATGTCGGAAACGAAGCTGCGGTCGACCTTGATCTTGTCGAGCGGCAGCCGGTGCACGTGGCTCAGCGACGAATAGCCGGTGCCGAAATCGTCCAGTGAAATGCCGCAGCCCATTGCCTTCAGCGTTGCGATCGATTGCTGTGCGCGGACGAAGTCGAAGGTGACGGCGGTCTCGGTGATCTCGAAATCGATCCGGCGCGGCGGCAGCCCGCTCTTCTCGATGATCGAGATCAGCGGCAGGATGCCCTCCGCCGCACAGACATCGTGGGCTGAGAGATTGAACGACAGGCGGATGTGATCGGGCCATGTCCTGGCGATGGCGAGCGCGCGCACGAGCAGCGCTTGCGTAAGCGGGCGGATCAGTCCGATGCGCTCGGCGGCCGGAATGAAATCGGCCGGGGAGACCAGGCCGAGGCGGGCGCTGCGCCAGCGCGCCAGAACCTCGAAGCCGGCGGTGTGCTCGCTCATGGCATCGACGATCGGCTGGAACACCAGGTCCATCTCGGTGCTGAAATCGGCGGTGCGCAGCAGATTCTCGATGACTCCGCGACTGCGGATCTCGGCCTCGAGCTCGCTCGAGAAGATCACGGTGCGGCCGCGCAGATGGCGCTTGGCGTGATAAAGTGAATAGTCGGCGCATTCATAGAGTGCTTCGGCGGTCGTTGCCGATTGGGGAAACGAGGCAAAGCCGATCGAGCAGGACAGCCCGGTATGGGCGGTGTCGAGCTGGTAGGGAAGCCTGACCTGGTCGCCAATGCGCTGGCCCAGCCGCAGCAGGTCCGCATCGTCGGGGTCGCCGCAAACGACCAGGCCGAACTCGTCGCCGCCTAATCGGGCGAATTCGACCCGCTGCGGACCAAAACCCTCGCAGACTTCGCGGATGCGCCGGCCGGCCTCGATCAGGACGCGGTCTCCCACCGAATGGCCGTAATTGTCGTTGATCGGCTTGAAACCGTCGAGATCGATGATGCCGACCGCGATCCGAACTTTCCTGCGTTCGGCATCGGTGAAGGCGCTCGACAGCTCGGCGAAGAAGCGGCGGCGGTTCGGCAGCTCGGTGAGTGAATCGAGATTGGCAAGGCGGAAGTTCTCGTCAGAGAGCGCCTGCGTCGCCGCCTGTTGCGCGAGCAGCGACTTGCGGCTGGCGACGAGATCGGCGAAGTCACGGTAGTAGATGAACAGCACCGTCACCATCGCGGCGGAAACCAGGAGGTTGTTGACCGCGATCGCCTTCAGCGTCGGCTCGCCCGTGGCAAAGAAGAACAGCACATAGGGCACGTCGACGATCAGCGTCACGATCAGCGCCGCCGAGCGCAGATGCATCAGCGAGAAGATGCAGCCGATCACGGTGACCGCCATGTAGAACGCGACCTGGCTCTTGGCGAAGGGATCGCCGTAGGGGTAGAGCGCGAAGGACCAGGCGGTGAAGCCGGCACCGATCGGCAGGGTCAGCCAGTTGGTGGCGCGCAGATTGCGCAGGATGTCGGCATCGCTGCGCACCAGCCGGCGCTGGCGTAGCCACCAGAAGGTCCGCAAGCCCGCGAGCACCGTTAGCACGGCCGGCACGATCATCGTCAGCCAGTCCGGCGCCACGTTCACATAGGTGTAGGCGACCGCAATCGTGTTGCTGATGAGGATGAAGTAGAGCAGCGGGATCTGCTTGGAGAAGGCGTCGAACTGCGCCCGCGTCAGGTCCGGATTGTCGGCGGGAACGCGAAACAATCGCATCGCGGCGGCAAGATGAGATTTCAAATCGGCAATAGGCATTGCAATACGAGCCCCAGATCCCCTGAAAAACGTGGGCAATCTTGCACGGCAGGGGTAAAGGGGCCGTTAGATCAATTCTGGCCCGGGCAGGCCAGCACTGGTTGCGCGCTGCCTTACGATTTTCCGATCGCGTGCATTGGTGAGGTCCCGTTAAGGATATCCGGCCGCAGCGTGCGCACGTCTCAGGCACACGTCGCCCGAAATCGCTGCAGCTACCGCCTGCTATCGCCCATGCGCGACATCAGCCTAGCACATGGCCACGAGCCTAGCACATGGCCACGGTCGGATCAGGCGAGGACGGCCTGGCGCTCGCGCGCCGGTTCGCGGACGCGCTCGCTGGTCCGCGGCTCGGCAAGCTGCGTGAAGCTCCGATGGCTCGCCTGAACGGGTGCCTCGACGATCACGCCCTCACAGACGATCTGTCCGCCGAGCATCCTGAATTCCAGCTTGTCGTAGCGCGGCATTGTCTCGCCGGGTGCCGGGGGCAGCAGCCCGATGCTTCCCTGGATGTTCAGCGCGGCTTCGCCGTTGCCGTGCAGCCGCGGATTCCACATCCTGATTCCGCTCTCCGCCCAGCGCTGCCGGATCAGCCCCGCGCGGTCGGCGGGCTCTGCGGCTCTCGCGCGAACTTTCGGGACGCGGCGGAGCTCGGAAGGGGGAGACGCGAGAGGCTGAACCGGCTCGATGGCGGTGACGCCGCTCAATGAGTCGTTAGTTGCCGCAGCGAGCGGAACATCGTTTGTAGGGACTTGCGGGCTTTCGACAACGGGCGCCGGTTCGCTGTCGGCGCTGGCTTCAGAGGCATCAGTCGTGACGCTATCGGCCTCGGCGCGGAGAAGCTCGACTTCTTCGACGGCGACCGGATCGACAGCGGCGGAAACGTCGGGCGAGGAGGCTGCCTCGATGATGACATCAGGGACATCAGTCAAGGCGGTCGCGACCTCCGCTGACGAAATCACAACCTCTTCTACGACGGCGGAGTCGATCTCTGCAGGAATCTCAGCAGGCGATGCATCGTCGTCAACGATGGCGAGATCAGAGGCTGCAACTGGCCCGCTCTCCGCACCGACCGATGCAGTCAGCACCTCCTCGGAGACTGGCGGCGTCGCGGGCGCCTCGATTTCCGTCACGGTCTCCGGAGAGGAGTCCCCGCTGATACGGATTTCGTCGGACGGATTCTCCGCGACGACAGACACAGCCGCATCGTTCTCCGCGACCAGAGCCTTGGTGGCGGGGGCAGCGTCGTCGCGCACCGGGGCGGTGCTGATCTCGGCGCTTGGAGCTTGAGCCGGGACCTCGACGTCTTCGACGATGGCGGGCGAAGCGTCCGTGGCGGTCGGCGCGACCTCAATGTTGCCGCTGTGCGGCACAGGCCGGAGTCGGGAAAACGCCCAATTCACCGCAGGGATGCGGCGCAGCAACGATATCAGTCTCGAAAGCACTGGGAGTTGTCCAAGAGGTGCTCGGCGTGAGGCAATCGCTGATTCGTCAGCAATATGAAAACCTGCCCCGGCCGTCACATCCGTGTCAATGTAGGGTGGACCAATTGCAGAACATCCGCGCATCCAGCGCGCATCCGCCCGAGTTACGCAACCCGCACAGCAGCCGATGATGCAATAATACCCCTGTTTTGCCCGACGCCGCAAGCGTGTCTTCGGTAATACCGAAAATGCTCAGGCGTTTCAACCCCATCGCTACTGTGCATGGGGTTGTTTTTTCACTTCTTGTTTTGCAGGCGTGCCTAGCCCGCGCCGGCGCGTTTTTTCTGTCAGACGAGGTGCACCGCCCGCATCAACTCTCGTTGCGATCCGAAGCTTGGGGTTCCCGCCATCCTCGCGAGCCGCTATTCAGAACCGTCATTGCCTAGCCCGGGACGTCGCATGAGGAAGCTTGTCACCATCGCGGTTCTGCTCTGGTCCACCATCGCATCCGCACAGGATCGCACCATCACCGTGGCTTCAACCACCTCGACGGAACAGTCGGGGCTGTTCGGTCATCTGCTGCCGCTGTTCTCGAAGGCCGAAGGCATCGGCGTGAAGGTCGTCGCCGTCGGCACCGGCCAGGCGCTGGACATCGGGCGGCGCGGCGATGCCGACGTGGTGTTCGTCCACGACAGGCCCGCGGAGGACAGGTTCATGTCCGAAGGGCAGGGCGTGAAGCGCTTCGACGTCATGTACAACGACTTCGTCATCATCGGCCCCAAGAGCGATCCGGCGCAGA
The DNA here is from genome assembly GCF_020194135.1 of Bradyrhizobium sp. BRP23. Taxonomy (NCBI): domain Bacteria; kingdom Pseudomonadati; phylum Pseudomonadota; class Alphaproteobacteria; order Hyphomicrobiales; family Nitrobacteraceae; genus Bradyrhizobium; species Bradyrhizobium sp. BRP23. The sequence continues at coordinate 97,014 of NZ_JADYVW010000009.1, forward strand.
TCTCGGGCAGCAAGGACGCGGCCGAGGCGCTGCGCAAGATTGCGACCGCAAAGGCGCCGTTCATCTCGCGCGGCGACAAGTCCGGCACGCATGCGGCCGAGCTGAGACTATGGAAGGAGGCTGGCGTCGACCTCAGTGCCGGCAAGGACATTTGGTACCGGGAGATCGGCCAGGGCATGGGCCCGGCACTGAACATGGCCTCGTCGTCGAATGCCTACCTTCTGTCGGACCGCGGCACCTGGCTGTCGTTCAAGAACCGTGGCGAACTCGCCATCCTGACCGAGGGTGACAAGCGGCTCTTCAACCAGTACGGCGTCATGCTGGTCAATCCTGCAAAGCATCCGAACGTGAAGGCAAAGGAGGGACAGGCCTTCGTCGACTGGCTGGTTTCGCCGCAAGGGCAGCAAGCGATCGCCGGGTACAAGGTCGGCGGCGAGCAGCTATTTTTCCCCAACGCGCCCAACTAGGACGAAGGCGACGGTCGAGACCGCGACGCTGAGAGCGAGCAGGATCAGCCCGAGTCCGAGCGCCAGCGGCAGCTCGCCTTTGCTGGTTTCCAGCGCGATCGCCGTCGTCATCGTGCGGGTGAAGCCACGGATGTTGCCACCGACGATGATGATGGCACCGACTTCCGCGATGGCACGTCCGAACGCGGCGAGAAAGGCCGTCAGCAACGAGGTCCGGCCGAGCGCGAACAGCAGGGCCATGCTGCGCAGGGCCGACAGCCCGTCGATCCGCGCCAGGTCGCCATACTCCGCCCACAACAGGCTTGCCGGCCGGTGCACCAGCGCCACCACGATCGGCGTCGCCAGCAGCGTCTGCGCGATCACCATGGCGGCCGGCGTGAACAACAAGCCCGCCGCCCCGAACGGGCCGGACCGCGACAGCAGAAGATAGAGCGCGAGCCCGACCACGACCGGCGGAAGCCCGAGCAGGGCATTGGTCAGAATGATGATGATTTGGCGTCCCCGGAAGCGGGTGATCGCAAGCAGGGCTCCAAAGGGGGCGCCGATCAGGAGCGCCAGGATGCTGGCGGTCAGGCTGACCCGCAACGACAGGGCGACGATGCCCAATAGCTCGGTGTCGGCGTCGCCGATCAGCGCAAAGGCGGCACCGATGGATCGTGCGAAATCGTTCATCCGGTCTCGGGCAAGCCCCTGTTCCGCGGTAGCCCCGCGCCGCCCTTCTCGCTGCTACCGCTGCCATAATCAAGGGGCGAGGGGGTGGGCAGCCCCGCCGGAGCCGTTGGAGAAGGGCTCAGGATGATCGGTAAACGCGGCCAGGGACCCACAATCGAGGCACCTGGCCGGCCCCGCGGGCGGCTTTCTTCCGGCCTCGGATGCGCTAAGGAACAGGATCGGGTCGCGCCGGCCCAATGGCGGTGCTAGACCCTAATGCAGGAACAATGGAGCCGGGCCGCGACTGGCGCGCCCGCAAGGATGAAGGATGTGACGCAATGATCCAGACCGTTGGCATCATCGGGGCAGGGACCATGGGGAACGGCATCGCGCAGGTCTGCGCGGCCGCCGGCCTCTCGGTCGTAATGGTCGATATTTCCGATGCGGCGGTGAACCGCGGCCTTTCGACCGTCGGCGGAAGCCTCGAGCGGCTGGTCAAAAAAGAGAAGATGTCGGCGGCCGACCGCGAGGCGACGCTCAAGCGCATCACCGGCACCACGGACCGGGCGAAGCTGTCGGATTGCGACCTCGTCATCGAGGCCGCGACCGAGAACGAGGAGCTCAAGGTCAAGATCCTGAAGGATCTCTGCGCCACCCTGTCGCCGCGCACGCTGGTCGCGACCAACACCTCCTCGATCTCGATCACCAAGCTCGCCGCCGCGACCGACCGTCCCGACCGCTTCATCGGCATGCACTTCTTCAACCCGGTGCCGGTGATGGCGCTGCTCGAACTCATCCGCGGCCTGCAGACCTCGGACGACACCCATGCCAAGGCGCTGGATTTCGCCAAGCGCGTCGGCAAAGTGGCGATCACGGCCAAGAACAGCCCGGGCTTCGCCGTCAACCGCATCCTCTGTCCGATGATCAACGAGGCGATCTTCGCGCTCCAGGAGGGCATCGCGACGGCGGAAGAGATCGACGCGGGCATGAAGCTCGGCTGCAACCATCCGATCGGGCCGCTCGCACTTGCCGATCTCGTCGGGCTCGACACCATGCTTTCGGTGATGGAGGTCTTTTACAAGGGCTTCAACGATCCTAAATATCGGCCAGCGCCGCTGCTGAAAGAGATGGTCGATGCCGGCCATCTCGGCCGCAAGACCGGGCAGGGCTTCTACACTTATTCGGCCTGACGAAGGCATTGGCGGCGGGCGCCCAGCGTCCGCCGCCAGATCCCGCAATTTGCGCTGCGACAAAGACGCCGCGTGCGATAGGCCCGACAATGTCGAACGGGCGGCCTGCGGGGATAACGGAACGGATAGCAAAGGACATGTCGGATCGACTGAAGGCCGAGCGGGAAGCTGCGGCCGCGCGCCGGAGCCTGTTGACCCAGGATGCGATCGAGCGAACCGGGATCACCGAGGAGATGATTGGAGAACTCGTCACCCGCTTCTACGGACGCGTGCGCGAGGACGCGCTGTTGGGGCCCGTCTTCGGCGTCGTGCAGAATTGGGACGAGCATCTCGCCAAGCTCAGGGATTTCTGGTCGTCGGTCGTGCTGATGAGCGGCCGCTATCATGGCTCGCCGATGCGGGCACACCTGCCGCTCAGCCTGGCCGGCGGCCATTTCGATCGCTGGCTCGACCTGTTCGAGCAGACCGCGCGCGAGGTCTGCCCGCCGGCGGCGGCTGCACTGTTCATCGACAAGGCGCGTCGTATCGCCGACAGCTTTGAGATGGCGTCGGCAACACTTGCGGGCCGCATCGCTTCGCCGCGTCACGTGCTCAGGTCGTGAAGGACACGATGCCTGCGTGGGATTCCGCATCGCATCGTGGCGTCGCAGCAATTCCTCCATCATCGGATCTGATCTGCGAAATCATCACGCCATTCGCGCAACGCGATGTAGAAATCGCGAAAACGCGCTTGAACGCATTTACTCCTACGCAATCAACGCGAGCAAAGCCATATTGATGCACTGCGGCGCCAAGTCTTCGCCTTGTTTTCGGCAGAGTTCCAGCGCCTGCTAGCAGGCATGGCTCGCGCATCGTTCGATACCCATTCATCATCTTCCGAAAATGCTACGGAACCCTACGTCGAAGCGGGCACCGAACAGACACGGCGATCCCTGCTGCTCGGTGCGATGGCCACGACGGCGTGTCTCGGCTGTTCAACCAGGGCCCGCGCAGGTGAGGATCCGCCCGGCTCGGATGAGCGGCCGCAGAAAGGCGATCTGCTCGTCTTCTCCGAAGGTGACCAGGAGGGAAAGCTCATCACTGCGGCTGATCTACGGGTCGGTGGACCGCCGATCCATGCCTGGCCGAAGGACCCCACCACATCGGTGGTGCGCAGCGCCTCGCGGCTCAACGAAATCCTGATCATCAAGCTCGATCCCGCCGACCTCGACGAGAAGACCCGCGCGCGCGCCGTCGACGGCATCATCGCCTATTCGGCGATCTGCTCGCATGCCGGCTGTCCCGTCACCGCCTGGGTGAAGAGCGATGTCGGCGACAAGGAGGTTTTCAAGTGCATGTGCCACAACTCCGAATTCGATCCCCGCGCGGGCGCGCAGGTCGTGTTCGGGCCGGCGCCGCGGCGGCTAGCAGCGCTGCCGCTGGCGCTCGCTGATGGTTCGCTCAGCGTCGCCGGCAATTTCATGGGAAAGGTAGGTGGCACACAGCCAGGATGATGGACGGTTGCGGGCTGGGCCCGCCTCACGACTAGCCGCCACCGCCGAAGGGCGGAAGACGGGACGAACGACAAGAATTCACAACAAGAATTCACAACAAGAATTCAAGCGGATGAAAAAGGGGAACGTCCATGAAAACTTCCATGATCAGGAAGCAATGGTTACTGTCCGGCTTGGTCGCCTTCACGTGTCTTGCCTCAACCGCCGCTCTATCGGGGCCGATCGAGAGTTATTCTCCGGTCACCGCGCAGCGGCTGGAAAACCCCGAGCCCCACAACTGGATGCTTTACCGGCGCACCTATGACGGGCACGGCTATAGCCCGCTCGATCAGATCAACACCTCCAACGTGAAGAACCTCACACCGGTCTGGACCTTTTCCACTGGCGTGGTCGAAGGCCATCAGGCCCCGCCGATCGTCAACAATGGCGTGATGTTCGTGACGACCCCAATGGGCCAGGTGATCGCGCTGAATGCGAAGACCGGCGACGAATACTGGCGCTACAAGCGGCAGCTTCCTGACGATCTGTTCCAGCTGCATCCGACCAACCGCGGCGTCGGTCTGTGGGAGGACAAGCTCTACCTCGCCACCACGGACGACCACGTGGTCGCGCTCGATGCCAAGACCGGCAAGGTGCTGTGGGACACCAAGGTGCAGGACTACAGGAAGGGGCAGTACCTCACCCTGATGCCCTTGATCGTCGACGGTAAGGTCATTGTCGGCGGCTCCGGCGGCGAGTTCGGCGTGCGTGGCTATATCGTTGCTTATGACGCCAAGGAGGGCAAAGAGTTGTGGCGGACCTACACCATCCCCGGTGAAGGCGAGCCCGGTCATGACACCTGGCAAGGCGACGACTGGAAGAACGGCGGCGGGTCGGCCTGGATGACAGGCAATTACGACAAGGAGACCAGGACGATCTATTGGGGTGTCGGCAATGCCGCGCCATGGCCCGGCGACTCGCATCCCGGCGACAATCTCTACACAGCCTCGGTGCTCGCGCTCGATCCCGACACTGGCAAGATCAAGGCCTATCACCAATACCACCAGAACGATTCCTGGGATTGGGATGAGGTCGACGCGCCGATGCTGATCGATTTGCAACGCAACGGCCGCACCATCAAGAGCCTGGTCCATCCCGGCCGCGACGCGATCTTCTGGGTGCTGGAGCGGACTCCGACCAAGATCAATTACGTCGCCGGATGGCCGTTCGTCTTCACTGACGTCTGGAAGGGCATCGACGAGACCGGCAAGCCGATCGTGGATCCAGCGCACAAGCCGGTGATCGGCAAGCGCGTCGAGTTCTGTCCCTCGCTGTGGGGCGGCAAGGATTGGCCATCGGCGGCCTACAGCCAGAGGACCGGCCTCGTCTACGTGCCTGCCAACGAGAATTTCTGCGGCGGCTTTACCGGCGAGAAAGTGCCACTCAAGCCGGGCGAGCTCTGGCTCGGCACCAAGCCGGAAGACATCGGCCTGAAGACAAAGCCGGGCGCGGATCATTTTGGCGAGCTCCAGGCCTGGGATCCCGCAACCGGAAAGAAGGTCTGGCAGCACAACTTCCCCAAGTCGCATCTGTTCGGATCGGTCACCGCGACCGCTGGCGATCTCGTCTTCGTCGGCGGGACCAACGACCGCTATTTCCGCGCCTTCCACGCCAAGACGGGCGAACTGCTGTGGGAGCAGAAGACCAACTCCGGCATCGTCGGCATGCCGGTGTCATATGAGATCGACGGCACGCAGTACATCGCGATCCAGTCGGGCTGGGGCGTCGACGCGCAGCGCATCCAGGATGCGCTCGTGACCAACAATATCGGCATCGAAGCCAACGTGCCGCAGGGCGGCGTCGTCTGGGTCTTCGCGCTGAAGAAATAGCTCCGCGGGCGGATCGAAAGAAGCGGAGCAGCGGGGGGTGGCGAATGCGGCGGATGGCAACATCCGCCGCATTTGTTTGCGCAGCGCCAGATAACTACTTCCCCTCGCGCTCGACCTTGTCCTTCTCCTTCTGGTTCATCTCGCGAATCTTGGGATCCGGATTGTGCTGCCCGGTGGTCTGGGTGGCGGAGGCGGGTGGGGCGTTGGCGTTCGGCAGCGAAGTCTGGTCGGGGCCGGTGGGGCGCGTCGCGGTGGTCGGCGGCGTCGTGTTGCTCTGGGCGAATGCGCCCGCGGCGGTCAAAAGAAAGGCGCCCGACAGCGAGACTGCGAGCGCCCTTGAGATGTTGGTCATCGATCTGCTCCTGTCAGATCGATGGAAACGGCGCGAGGCGGCTTCTGTTCCGCCTCGCACTTCGGTTCCGTCTCACGCCTCCAATTGCTTGCCGATCGGAAGCGCGCGGATGCGTTTTCCCGTCGCTGCGAAGATCGCGTTGATCAGGGCTGGCGCGAACGGAGGGACGCCGGGCTCGCCGACGCCGCTCGGCGGCGTGTCGGGTCCGGGCGGCACGATGTAGACATTGGTCACCACAGGCGAGTCGTCCATCCTGACGACCTGGAAGTCGTCAAAATTCTTCTGCTGCACCTTGCCGTCCTTGAAGGTGATCTCGCCGTATTTGGCGAGACTGAGCCCCATGATCGCCGCGCCCTCGATCTGCGAAGCGATGCGCTCGGGGTTGACATAGGTGCCGCAATCGATCGCCGTGTCGACCCGCGGCACCGTCAGCTTGCCCTTGTCGTCGACGGCGACCTCGACGATGGTCGCGATGTAGCTGACGAAGCTGCGGTGCACGGCGATGCCGAGACCGTGGCCCTTCGGCACCTTTCGTCCCCATTCGCCCTTCTCGGCGACCAGCTCGACCACCTTGCGCAGGCGCGCGGTGTCGATCGGGTAGCTGTCCTGGGGCTCGCCGTAATTCCAGAGGTCCTTCACGTTGGGCTTGACGATGCGAGGCGAGCCGATCAGCTCGAGCAGCATGTCTTTCTGGTCGCGGCCCGTTGCCTGCGCGATCTCGCCGACCATCGACTGGACGGCGAAGGCGCGCGGGATGTTCGAGACCGCGCGGAACCAGCCGATGCGGGTGAACGCCGCGGCTTGCGGGTTCTCACACGAGATGTTCGCGATCTCGAACGGCATATCGACCAGGCCCATGCCGATCTCGAACGGCGCCTGATGCACCGTGCCGGCGGCAAAGGTCGAGGCGATGCTGGGAGCCACGCTGCGGTGGCGCCAGGCGATCACCTTGCCGCTCTTGTCGAGGCCGGCCTCGATCCGCTCGACCGAGACGGTGTGCAGGAAGCCGTTGTGGATGTCGTCCTCCCGCGTCCACTGCACCTTCACCGGCGCGCCGAGCTCCTTCGAGAGCAGCGCGGCTTCGAGCGCAAAGTCGCATTTCGACTTGCGTCCGAACCCGCCGCCGAGCAGCGTCACGTTGACCGTGACGTTGGCCTCGGGAATGCCGAGCGTCTTGGCGACGTCCTCGCGGGTGCCGCCGGGGCTCTGAACCGGCGCCCAGATCTCGGCCTTGTCGCCCTTGACGTCCGCGACCGCCACCGGCGTCTCCATGGCGACATGGGCGAGATGCGGAAGGTAGTATTCGCCGACGATCACCTTGTCGGCGCTCTTCAGGGCAGCGTCCGCATCGCCCTCCTTGCGCAGCACGAGCCCCGGCTTGCGCGAGGCCTCCTCGAGCTCCTTGCGGTAGGCGACGGAGTCGTATTTGCCGTTGGGACCGTCGTCCCAGGTCAGCTTCAGCGCGTCGCGGCCCTTGATCGCCGCGCCTGTGTTGCGCGCGATCACCGCGACGCCGCCGAGCGGCTGGAATTTCGAGGGCCACGGCCAGCCGCGCACCTGCATCACCTTCTCGACACCGGGGACCTTCAGCGCCTCCGCCGGCTCGAACTTGACCAGCTTGCCGCCGGTCACCGGCGGACGGGCGATCACGGCATATTTCATGCCGGGCAGCCGCACGTCGGCGCCGTAGTTCGCCTTGCCGGTGGTGATGTCGTGGAGATCGACGATGCCGATCTGGCCCTTGCCGAGATAACGGAAGTTCTTGGGGTCCTTCAGCTTGAGGCCCTCGATGCTGGGCACCGATTCCTTGGCGGCGTCGGCAGCGAGCTCGCCGAAGCCGAGCTTGCGCCCGCTGGCGCTGTGCACGACCTCGTGGTTGACCGCCTTGACCTCGGTCGCCGGCACGCCCCAGCGCTTGGCCGCGGCCTGCTCCAGCATTGTGCGGGCCGAAGCGCCGATCTGGCGCATCGGGATCAGATAATGCCGCGTGCTGCGCGAGCCGTCGGTGTCCTGGTTGCCGAACTTGACCTCGTCGCCATGGGCTTGCTGCACCTTGACCCTGGACCAGTCGGCCTCCATCTCCTCGGCCACGATCAGCGGCAGGCTGGTGCGCACGCCGGTGCCCATTTCCGAACGATGCCCGACGATGGTGACGATGCCATCCGCGCCTACCGAAACGAACACGCGCGGATCGACCACGACGCCATGCGGCATCTTGCCGGCGCCGGTCTCATAGGCGAGCGCCTGGCGCGACATCACGGGGGCGGCGAGCACGAAGCCGCCGGTGACGCCGAGCCCCTTCAGGATGCTGCGGCGCGACACCTTCTCGACCTTGATGTGCTTTTCGAAGCCGCGAAGCTTGCGGGGATTGTCGATGAAGTTCATGTCACACTCCCGTCGATGCGAGATGGACGGCATTCTCGATGCGCTGATAGCAGCCGCAACGGCAGATGTTGCCGGACATCGCCTCGCGGATCTGGTCGTGCGAGGGTTTGGGATTCTCCATCAGAAGCGCCGCGGCCTGCATGATCTGGCCGGCCTGGCAGAAGCCGCATTGGGGCACGTTGACCTGGCGCCACGCCTTCTGCACCGGGTGATCGCCGTTCGGATGCAGGCCTTCGATCGTGGTGACCTCGCGTCCGGCGACGTCGTTGACGGACGTGATGCAGGCGCGCACCGCTTGCTTGTCGACGATGACCGTGCAGGAGCCGCACAGGGCCTGGCCGCAGCCGTATTTGGTGCCGGTGAGACCGGCCTCGTCACGCAGGAACCAGAGTAGCGGGAGATCCGGGTCACCGTCCCAGCTCTGTTCCTGGCCGTTGATCTTCACCTTGATCATGATCGTGCCTCGCTCTTCATAAGCATGCCAAATTCAAAGTCCGCCGACGCCGGTCGGCGACCGCTCGTGCGTCGTCTCGCCACATCCCGCCGTAGTCCCGCGCGGGCAAATCCCGGAAGGAGGCAGGAACGCAGGTAGCGATGTCTGGATGTGCTCGATACCTCCCGTTTTCTTCTTAATTGATTGTACGTCGTGCGGCATCGTGACGGCGCGACCCTAGCAGAGATCGCGCCGACCCGGCGTTCACAGCCGAGTGTTCTCACCGGGAAAAGATTGCATCGACGGTTTGTCAAAAGCAGGGCGCGTCATCCGCCACGTTGCCTATCAAATGGACGCAACGAAAAAAGCTTCGTCCGCCGGCTGCACCGAACGGACGAAGCAGTAGGCCTCAGTCGAGGGAGGGAGAACGCAGAGCACCGCGAACTTCAAGCAGGAAGCGGACGGTCCTGCGCAGTCATTCAGAGACCAGGACTGAGGAGCCGATGGTCCTCACCCACGCGTGGTGCAGAAGCGGCGGCATCGCGCCGCGGTGGTCCCGGCAGCGGGGACCCGTGAGGCTCGCTGGCGGCAACGAACGCCAGCGAGTTGCAGATGGTGTAGCCAAGATCCGGCGGCCGGCCAGTTCAGGCGGGCGTCCAGGCAGTCTTCCTAAGCGGCTTTGGCCTTCGCGACATGGGTCGCGATCGCGTCCATCAGGGGCGGGGACAGGCAGTCATAGGGCTCGAGGCCGATCTCCTTCAGCCGCGAACGGATGCCGGCCATCTGCTCGGGCTTCACACCCGATTCGATCACGGAGGAAACGAAGGCGGCGAATTGCGGCGCCTGCGAGCCCTGCTCCTGGAACAGTTCGGGATGGATGAAGTCGAGGCCGTAGAACGGATGGTTCTTGTTCTCGATCCGGCCGTACATGTGCGTGCCGCAGGCCTTGCAGGCGTAACGCTGGATCACCGCGGAGGGGTCGACGATTTGGAGCTTGTCGCCGTTCTCGAGCACGGTGACGTTCTGGCGCGGCACGACGGCGACGACGGAGAAGGTCGCGCCCTGCGGCTTCCAGCACTTGGTGCAGCCACAGGCGTGATTGTGGGCGACGTCGCCCTTGATGCCGACCTTCACCGGGTGGTCGCTGCATTTGCAGGCCAGCGTGCCGCCGGCGAAGCTGCCGCTGCCTTGCTTGATGCCGTTGTCGATCGAGGGATGGAGTGCAACAGTCATGGTCGATCCTCCTTGGTGTGACGTTTTCGAGCTAGAACACGACGACTGAACGGATGGATTTGCCCTCGTGCATGAGGTCAAAGCCCTTGTTGATCTCCTCGAGCTTGAGCACGTGGGTGATCATCGGATCGATCTGGATCTTTCCGTTCATGTACCAGTCGACGATCTTCGGCACGTCGGTTCGCCCGCGCGCGCCGCCGAAGGCCGTGCCGCGCCAGTTGCGGCCGGTGACGAGCTGGAACGGGCGGGTGGCGATCTCCTTGCCGGCCTCGGCGACGCCGATGATGATCGAGGTGCCCCAGCCGCGATGGCAGGCCTCCAGTGCCTGGCGCATCACGGTGGTGTTGCCGGTGCAGTCGAAGGTGTAGTCGGCGCCGCCGTCGGTGAGGCCGACGAGGTGCTGAACGATGTCGCCGGTGATCTTCTTCGGGTTGACGAAGTCGGTCATGCCGAACCTGCGACCCCATTCCTCCTTGGAATCGTTGATGTCGACGCCGATGATCTTGTCGGCGCCGGCCATCTTGGCACCCTGGATGACGTTGAGGCCGATGCCGCCGAGGCCGAACACGACCACGTTGGAGCCCGGCGTCACCTTGGCGGTGTTGACGACGGCGCCGACGCCGGTGGTGACGCCGCAGCCGATGTAGCAGCTCTTGTCGAACGGCGCGTCCTCGCGGATCTTGGCGACCGCGATCTCGGGCAGCACGGTGAAGTTCGAGAAGGTCGAGCAACCCATGTAGTGGTAGATCGGCTTGCCCTTGTAGGAGAAACGGCTGGTGCCGTCGGGCATCACGCCCTTGCCCTGTGTCGCGCGGATCGCGGTGCAGAGATTGGTTTTCTGGCTGAGGCAGCTTTTGCACTGCCGGCATTCCGGCGTGTAGAGCGGGATGACGTGATCGCCCGGTTTCACCGAGGTCACGCCGGGGCCGATCTCGCGGATGATGCCGGCTCCCTCATGTCCCAGGATCGACGGGAAGATTCCCTCGCTGTCGAAGCCGTCGAGCGTGTAGGCGTCGGTATGGCAGATGCCCGTCGCCTTGATCTCGACTAGGACTTCGCCGGCCTTCGGGCCTTCCAGATCGACCTCGACGATCTCGAGCGGCTTCTTGGCTTCGAAAGCAACGGCGGCACGTGTCTTCATCGGTAGCTCCTCAAATTCTCATCAGGCGCCAAGAAGTAGTCCTGGCAGCCCTCGTAACGTTCATTTCTTGCCCATGCAGGCATCTTCAGCCTGGGTATAGGCCTCCGTCTTCTCCTCCTTTTTCGCAGGACGCTGCCGGCCCAAGGCGTCGGTGGAGCGCGCGCGGAGATAGACGTAGAGATCGTCCATGTAGCAGGCGACGTTCGGGTTGTCGCCGAAGGCCGGCATGACGTTCTCCTGCGCGGCCGAGATGTTCTTGCGGCCGGAGGCGACCACGCCGAGGAAGTCACCGTAGCTCATCGACTTCACGGAATCCCTCAGCGCCGGCGCGTATGTCGATCCCATGCCGTCGGGGCCGTGACACACGTGACAGTCCGAATGATAGCGGCGGTATCCGGAATAGGTGAACCAGTCCACGGTGCCGTCGGCCGAAATCTTGTAGGTCGGGTTTCCGTCCTTATCGAGCCACTTTCCGTCGTCTTCCTTCTTCACGGCGGTCGGGTCGCCCGGACCCTCTGCGACCGCGCTTCCTCCGGACACAACGAAGATCATCATCACAGCAATGACAGAGCAGATTTGACGCAAGAGATTGTTCCTCGGTCGGCATTCGGTGGAGACGAGCCGGCGCGTGGAGCGATCCACGCGCCGGAGCGATGCTGACGGGTTTAGTTCGGCAGCGAGAACACGGTCAGGGTACCGCCGAGCGCCGTGTAGTTGCTGAGGGCCGCGTAGCCGCCGACCGCACCGAGGCCTGCGGTCGGGTCGGTCAGGCCTGCCGCCAGTCCGATGCCGGCCCAGCCGCCCACGCCGGAGAGAATGGCAATGTATTGCTTGCCATTGTTCTCATAGGTGGTGACGTTGCCGATGATGCCCGAGGGAGTCTTGAACTTGTAGAGCTCCTTGCCGGTCTTGGCGTCGACCGCCTTCAGGTAGCCTTCGAGCGTGCCGTAGAACACCACGCCCCCGGCGGTTGCGAGCGCACCCGACCAGACCGAGAACTGCTCCTTGTTCGACCAGACGATCTTGCCGGTCTTGTTGTCCCAGGCGATGAAGTTGCCCATGTGGCTTTCGCCCTGCGGCGGATACATCGAGAGCGTCGCACCCACATAGGGCTGACCCGCGGTGTAGCTCACCTTGAACGGCTCATAGTCCATGCAGACGTGGTTGGTCGGAACGTAGAACAGCTGCGTGTCCGGCGAGTAGGCTGCCGGCTGCTGGTCCTTGGTGCCGAGCGCGGCCGGGCAGATGCCCTTTGTGTTCTTGTCCTCTCCGCCGTGCTCGGTCGAGTATTGTGCGACGACCTTGGGACGGCCGTAGGTCGGCGAGTTCTTGTCCATGTCGACGCCGCTGGTCCAGTTCACCTTCGGGTCGTACTTCTCGGCGACCAGCAGTTCGCCGCTCTCGCGGTCCATCGTGTAGGCGAGGCCGTTGCGGTCGAAGTGCGTCAGCAGCTTGCGGTTCTGACCGTTGATCTGCTGATCGCTGAGGATCATTTCGTTGACGCCGTCATAGTCCCATTCGTCGTGGGGTGTCATCTGGTAGACCCACTTCGCCATGCCGGTGTCGGCATCGCGGGCGAAGATCGCCATCGACCACTTGTTGTCGCCGGGACGCTGCTTCGGGTTCCAGGTCGAGGGATTGCCCGACCCGTAATAGACGAGGTTCAGAGCGGGATCGTAGGAGATCCAGCCCCAGGTGCAGCCGCCGCCGATCTTCCACTGATCGCCCTGCCAGCTCTTCAGCGAAGAGTCCGGGCCGACCGGCTTGCCGAGCGACGTCGTCTTCGCCGGATCGACCTTGATCTGATCATCCGGGCCTGTGGAATAGGCGCGCCAGACCTGCTTGCCGGATTTGAGGTCGTATGCGGTGACATGGCACTGCACGCCGAACTCGCCGCCGGAGATGCCGACCAGGACCTTGTCCTTGACGACCAGCGCAGACGACGTGCCGGTCTCGCCCTTCGCGGGATTGCCGTTGGTCGCGGACCAGGCCACTTGGCCGGTCTTGGCGTCGAGCGCAACGAGGTTGGTGTCGGCCTGATGCAGGATGATCTTGCCGTCGCCGTAGGACAGGCCGCGGTTGACGGTGTCGCAGCACATCACGGGGATGACGTTGGGATCCTGCTTCGGCTCGTACTTCCAAACGATCTTGTTCTCTTGCGAAAGGTCAATAGCGTAGACCTTATTCGGGAACGGCGTGTGGACGTACATCATGTTGCCGATGATCAGCGGGCCGCCTTCGTGGCCACGCAGTACGCCGGTCGAGAAGGTCCAGGCAACTTGGAGTTTCCCGACATTCTGTGCGTTGATCTGGTTTAGCTTCGAATAGCGGGTATTGGCGTAGTCGCCCGCCGGCATCACCCAGTCTTTCGGGTTTTGCGACATCTTGATCAGCTCGTCATTTGCTGAAGCGCTGCCGACGGCGAGAGCCGCCGCCGAACCAAGACAGGTCGCCAGAAGCACCTTGCGCATAGTCATTCCTCCGTTGGTCTCGTTTATTATTTCCGAAGCATTGCTCAATCGCCGGGCTTCTCGTCCGGCGTCTGCTCGTGCAGGGCGGTCGCGTGGGGACCAGAAACGATGCTGTGCTGTTTCCTCCTCCTGATGAGAGCCACGGGTCCACGTGCAGGAGCGGCCCGTTCTTGTTGTTCCTGCCGCAATCCCTAACGGCTTCGCCATCGGGAAACTTGCCCAAGAGCGAAGGCGGTTTGCTCGACAGCGCACGGAGGTGAAGATTTTGATTTTGCAGTAGCGAATTCAGCGGCTTCGGTGCGCCCTCGAGGCCGCCTCGGCGCTCAGGTTCCCCTTGACGGCGCTGCAACTAAGGCGGAGGATTAAGTTTCAAGAGTGGCAATGGAACGATGGCGCTCGTTGCAAGAGACCGCTCAAATGCGAGGTAAACGTCACGCAATCACGGCTGAGGGCTCCGGCAGCGCTGGTTGCGATTCGCGCCGAACCTCCGGATCAAATCAGTGGCTGGATTAATGTCCGACACCATTCACACGCTCTCGACGACCGGGATGACGCCGAAGCGGCAGATCCAGAGCTGGATCGACGGGCTCACGAGCCTGTGCGGGCATTTCGACGTCGATCCGCTGGAAGCGTCCTCGCTCGAAGGTCGCATCGATTACACCACGGTCTCGCGCCTGAAGCTCTGCCAGATCGAGGTCAGCCAGCATCGCATCGCGCACACGCTGGCGCGCGCCAAGGCCAATGAACACCCGTACATAAAAATCCACTTCCAGACCTACGGCGTGTCTTATTTCGAACAAGAAGGCCGTCACATCGAGATCAATCCGGGCGACATCATCGCCTATGACGTCTCCTGTCCGCATTCGATCATCAGTCCTGCCTTTACCCGTCATGACGTGGTGATCGTGCCGAAGGCGCTGCTGCGCGACCGCGGATTCCCGTCGCAGCGGATGCCGGCGTGCAAATTGACGGCGAAGACGGGGACCGGGCGGATCGCCCACGATTTCGTCCATGCCACCTTCGACGAGGCGGCAAAGCTGTCGGCCAACAGCGCGGTCGGCGTCGCCGATTCGCTGATCGACCTGTTGCTGCTGCCGCTGCGCGAAGCCGACACGATGTTCGATCGTGTCGGGCCCGAAGCGATGTATGTGCGCGCGCAGTTCTTCATCCGGGAGCACTTGCGCGACCCGGATCTGTGCATCGACCAGATCTCGGCCGAGCTCGGTTGCTCCAAGCGCTATCTGCACATGCTGTTCTCGGAGCGCGGCACCACGGTGAGCGACTACATCTGGCAGGCGCGGCTGCAGAACTGCCGCCAGGAGCTCGAGGCCCACGCCGGCAAGACCATTACCGACGTCGCCTTCTCCTGGGGGTTCTCCAGCTCATCGCATTTCAGCCGGGTGTTCCGAAAATACTTCGGCGTGGTGCCGTCCTCGATCCACAAGGCACAGCAGGGCGCGGCGAGCTCGGGCGAGCATTAGACGCGGTTTTTCCAGAAGCGGCGAGGCCGTCCTCCTGATGCGCCCAACTTTCTGATCAGGCCGGCTCGAGGCCCAACGACTTCGCGCTCTCGATCCAGATCGGCAGCTCGCGCTGGTACAGCGCATTAGTCTCCTTGAAGCCGATTGCGGGCTCGAGCACGAAAGTCGAGAGAACCTCCTTCACTTTCGGATCGGTGTTGGCGGCGACGCAGAGCTCGGCCAGGCGGTCGACGACGGCTTGCGGCGTCGCCTTGGGCACGGCCCAGCCGGTAAATCCGCTCACGGTGAAGAATTTCGACGTCGCGCCCTGCTCGGGAAGGGTCTTGATCGCGGGGATCGCATCGACCTTCTTCGAATGCACGGCGAACACCGTGCCGCGGTCGCTTTGCAGGACCGACTGCGCGGCCGTGTAGCTGCCCATCGCGGCATCGAGGGTGCCTTCCAGCATTCCCGTCCACATCGGCGCCTCGCCGCGATAATGCACCGGCTCGATGTTGAGACCATACTGCTTGTTGAGCTCGTTGACGGTCATGTGCGGGGCCGAGCCCGCGCTGTAGGTGCCGAAATTCACCTTGCCGCTCTTGCGCGCGAAGGCGACGAAATCCTCCAGCGTCTTGACCCCGGTTTTCGGGTTCGCGACCAGCAACAGGCCCGCGCCGGGAATGACGCTGACGAGCGTCAGATCCTTGTCCATGTCGTAGCCGGGATTTTTCATCACCACCCGGTTCATGATGTAGGTGGTCGAGATCGAGCACAGGATGGTGTGGCCGTCGGGCTCGGCGCGGGCGACTTCCGCCGTCCCGATCGCGCCGGAGGCGCCGGGCTTGTTCTCGATGACGACGGTCTTGCCGACCTGCTTGGAGATGAACTCGCCATAGGCGCGCGCGAGCAGGTCGGTCTGGCCGCCGGCGGGATAGCTGCAGATCATGCGAATTTGCCGCGCCGGCCAGCCGCCCTGCGCCGATGCGCCGCGCGCGACGAACGGCATCGCCAGTGCACTGGTACCGGTGGCGATGAAGTGGCGGCGATCGAGCTTGGCGGACATGATTCTCTCCCTGATTTTTGCCGAACCTACTGCATCAGGCCGTCGCTGCCATGGGCCGCAGGCGAGACAGATTGGCGCATTGGCTCGCACTGCGTTCGGGCCGCGGGAGCCTCACCGCTGGATGATCTTCGTCCAGACATCGCCGAGGATCGCGGGCTCGCGCGGCGGCAGATAGGTGAGGCCGGCCTGCTTGCCGAATTCGGCGATCTTGCCCGAAGCCGTGAGCTCAGTCAGCGCCTTGTTGACGGCCGCGATCAGCGCGCCATCGCTGGCGAGCCCGACATAGCCGCGATTGGCTCCGATCGGATAATAGTAGCCGGACGCCGTGATCGCCGTGTCCGGGTGCGCGGCGCGATGGGCGTCGAAGCGGGCAAGATCGATCAGCGTCGCGTCATGGTCGCCGCGCTCGAGTCCGCCGAGGAGATCGTCGCGGCCGGGGACGAGATGGGTGATGTTGTCGATCAGGCGCCCCTTGTCGAAGGTCATCAGGATGGCGTCGCCGAGCGATCCGCTTTCGATGGCGAGACGAAGGCCGGCGAGATCGCCGATGTCGCCGACCTTGCGCCCGCGGGCCTTTGGCCCCAGCACCACCGTCATCGGCGAATAGATGTAGGGCTGGCTCGGCGCGAGCACGCCGAGCGGTACGCGGCGCCGCCGATCGTCGCGCGTGGCGCCGGCGAAACCCGGCAAGCGCGCCGTCTTCATCCCGGGTGCGACAAGCGAATCCTGCGTCAGCGCGTAGCCGCCGACCAGCGAGCAGCGCCCGTCCGAGAGCAACGCATTGGCCTCGAGCTGCGGGCTCGAATCCTCATCCAGCCTGCTCTCGAACCACTGGATCTTCAGCGGGCGTCCCATCCGCTCGGCGATCGCCTGCGCCAGCAGCACGTCGAAGCCGGCATCCGGCTTGTCGCGGCGATGCACCGAGAGCGGCGGCCGGTCCTCGTCGAGACAGACCTTCAGAGGATCGTCGGCTGCGAGAGCGACCGACGCCATCGCGGACAGAACGGCCGCAACGCTCCAGGCAACGCGCCGGCCCCTCATGGCTTCCTCCGGCTGGAGACGAACGCCCAGAGGTTTCCGATCTCGTCGTCGCTGAGAATGTCGGCCCAGGGTGGCATCTTGTTGTTCTTGCCGTTCTTCACCGTGGTGACGAAGCGCGTCTTGTCGTCGGGAATGGCACGCAGATCCGGCGTGACGGTGCCGGAATTCATCAGATTGGGGCCGTGGCAGTGGGAGCATTTCGAGGCGTAGGTCGACTTACCATGGTCGATCTGCGCCTGCATGGTATTGCCGGTGGTGTCATCGGCGCGGGCGGTCGCCGCATGCGCGACCGAGAGCACCGCGACGGCGGCGATCATCGCCGCCGTCTTGTGAGAGATCACTTTCAGCATCGTACCCGTGTTTACTGCTTGACCGCAAAGACCCACAGCGAGCCGCCGGGCGGCACGTTGGCAAGCCGCTCGTCGCCGGAGAACAGCGAGTAGACGCCGCCATAGCCGCTCGTCACGGCGACATACTGCACGCCGTCCTGCTGCCAAGTCACCGGCTGTCCCTCGATGCCGGAGCCGGTCTGGAACTGCCAGAGCTTCTTGCCGGTGTCGGCGTCGAAGGCCTCGAACTCGCCGGTCAGCGCGCCAGAGAATACGACGCCTCCGGCCGTCGAGAGCACGCCGGAGAAGCGCGGAATGTCGCTCGGCGCTTCCCATTTCGATTTGCCGGTCATGGGATCGATAGCCTTGAGATGGCCGCGCGGCCCGTCGCCGTATTCCCAGAGGTCGGTCAGGTCCATGCCGAGGTACCATTCGCCCTGCTTGTAGGTGACGGGCTCGGTCTTGTACCTGCCGCCGAAGGCGAGCGTGTTGGCATAGGCGAGGCCGGTCTGCGGATTGAACGACATCGGCTCCCAGTTCTTGCCGCCGAGGATCGAGGGATACACCGTCACCTTCTTGCCCTCGCGTGCGTCCTTCGAGATGTCGGTCTCGATCGGACGTCCGGTCTTCATGTCGATGCCGGTCGCCCAATTCACCTTCACGTAAGGATTAGCCGCGAGCAGCTTCCCGTTGGTGCGGTCGAGCACGTAGAAGAAGCCGTTGCGGTTGGCATTCATCAGCGTCTTGGTCGGCTTGCCCTCGATGTTCACGTCGGCGAGCACCATCTCGGCCACGGCGTCGTAGTCGAACGGATTGTTCGGCGAGAACTGGTAGTGCCACTTGATCTTGCCGGTCTTGGGATCCAGCGCCAGCACGGAGCAGGTGTAGAGATTGTCGCCCGGGCGCACCGCCGAGTTGAACGGGCCGGGATTGCCGGTGCCCCAATACACCGTGTTCAGCTCGGCGTCATAAGAGCCCGTGATCCAGGTCGAGCCGCCGCCGAGCTTCCAGGTGTCGCCCTTCCAGGTGTCGCCGCCGGGCTCGTCCGGCGAGGGGATCGAGTGGGTTCGCCAGAGATGCTTGCCAGTCGCCGGATCCCAGCCGTCGATGAAGCCGCGGGTGCCGAATTCGGCGCCGGAAATGCCGGTGATGACGACGCCGTCGGCAACGAGCGGGGCCACCGTCATCGAATAGCCTTCCTTGATGTCGGCTGCCTTCTGCCGCCACAGCTCCTTGCCGTTCTTGGCGTCGATGGCAACCACGTGGGCATCGAGCGTCGTACGGAACAGCTTGCCCTCGTGAATCGCGACGCCGCGGTTGATGATGCCGCAGCAGACGATTCGCGGCGTCTCCGCCGGATATTCGATCTTGCTCTTCCAGATCTGCTTGCCGGTCTTGGCATCGACCGCCATCGTGGCATTGTGCGAGGTGACGTAGATGACGCCCTGATAGACGATTGGCTGTGATTCTTCGCTCCGATCGTCATTGAAGCTGTAATTCCAGATTGGGACGAGATTCTTGACCGTATCCTTGTTGATCTGCTTCAGCGTCGAGAAGCGCTGGAGATTGTAGCCCATTCCGTAATTGAGAACGTTCGATGTGTCGGTCGCACCCTTGACCAGCTGCTCGGTGGTTTGTGCATTTGCACAGGTTGACGCAAGCATGACGAGGCTCGCGGCCATCGCAAAGCGTTTCATCCGTTCCTCCCAAAATGCGCGCCTTTTGACGCTGCGGCTGCAACACTCCGTCGGAAACCAAAACGCGTCAATACGAAAGTCGTAACTGCCGTGCCGATATCGTCGGCGGTCACCTGACGGAAACCTGACAAAGGCAACTCCAACTTGTGCGCAGACGCTGAGAAATTCCGCGACGCGAAGCACTATTGGGAGCAGGGCAATGCATCTCTACCGGTTGTGGCGCGCGCAAGTTGCAGGTCCGGACTTGAACCGAGGGCCGCTTGCGGGTTTATCTCGGCTCTGCCCCATTGATCTGGGGGCTATGTCAGGGAGGTCTCGATGATTTCGGCTCGCTCGATTGCCCTTGCACTTGTGATTGCACTTTCGGCCGGTCCGGCGTGGTCGGCCTCCGGCAATGCGGTCAAGTTGTTCGACACCGACAATGACGGCACGCTCGATCTTGCCGAGGTGAAGAAGGTGGCCGCCGCCTCGTTCGCAAAGCTCGATCCCGATCGCGACGGCACGCTCGATGCGCGCGAATTGCGTGGACGGTTGAGCGCGAAAGAACTCGCCGCGGCAGACCCCGACCGCGACGGGACCCTCACCCTCGACGAATATCTGTCGGTGGTCGAGCAGCGTTTCAACGCAGCCAATCCCGACAAGGATGGAACGCTGGATGCGAAGGAGCTGAATTCGCGTGGCGGGCGCGCGCTCGTACGATTGCTCCGGTGAAGCGCCGCGAGCGGAACGGGCATGACGGGCGTAACGTTTGCGATCATTCCGGCCTGACGCTCGGGAACATCGGGCTGCTCGGCCTGTTTCTCCGCATGTCCTGCCGGCGCCGGGGCTGCGCTGCGGGAGAAAAGGAGATGCAAATGAATACGAAGCGTTCCCTTCTTGCTGCCTGCGCAATCCTGACGCTGAGCGCCGGGGTTGCGGTCGCCGGTCCCTGCAACACCGGCAGCGCCAGCACCGACAAGACCGACAAGGATGCCGGTTCTGGCCCTGTCACCGTGGGCTCCGCGCAATCGCACACGTCCGGTTCGGCGAGCGATAGCAGCCAGCATCCGCCGACCAGCATGATGAACCGGGCCAGCGGTGAATCGCCGGCGTCGTCCGAGGATGCGCAGCGGCAAATGCAGAGCGAGCCAACGGCGGCTCAGCGCGCCGCGGGCGCCAAGCCGAATGCCGAAATGGCCGACAAGGACTGCTGACGGCACCGTTGTCGATTGGACGCGCGGTGCATTGCACAAGGCGGTGTCTCGCTGGTCGTGTTTGACCAGGAGGGAACTTGCTTTGTCCGAGAGAGAAATTGTGGCCGCGAAGTATCGGCACAGACGCGACGGCAGTCGAATCGAGGCTTGAACTGCACTCGACGCAGCCCTAGGTTTTTCGCCGCGCGATGTCGCGCTCAATACCTTGGGAGACCCGAATGGCTTGGAAAGCTCCGAAGATCGTGGAAGTGCCGGTCGGCATGGAAATCAACATGTACGCCTGCGCCTCGCGCAAGTAAGACCGACGACCTGCCGCGGCTTCGATGGCAAACGCCGTCGGAGCCGTGGCAGTGTCGGATCTGCGCCTCGCCGTGCTCCATGCTTTGCGGATCGCGCGAAAGCCGCACGTGGAGGGGCTTCAATTCTTTCCCCGCAAAATTTCGACCGTGCTCTGCGGCAGTGTGTTACGCTGACGCCCGGTCAGCGCTGCTGCCGCATCACAGCGGCGCGCGCCTTTGGGGCACGGGATGGGCGGCAGAGCCTGCAAGTTCTGGACGGTGATCGTGTGCGCGATCGTGCTGGCGCCGGCGCGCAGCAGCGCCGAGGCAGGTTTTGATACCGAGCACATCTTCGGCTTCATGATCGGCACCGATATCGGCAATGTCGGCGAGCGCGAATTCCAGACCCAGACGACGGGGCGCTTCGGCAAAGGCGGGGGCGCTTATCGCGCCCTTGAACATGAGGTCGAGATCGAGGTGGTGCCGCTGCCGAATTTTCGTGTCGAAGTCGGCGGCACCGCGAGCTTGCACCACATTACCGGCGTCCCTGACATCGACGACCGCCGCCAGTTCAACTTCCAGGGCATCTCGCTCGACCTGCGCTATCGCCTGCTCGACCGTGAGCGCGCACCATTCGGCCTCACCATTGCGGCCGAGCTCCACGGCGACCGCATCGACGAGACCAGCGGCGCGAAAGGGCGGATGTACGGCACCGAATTTACGCTCGCCTTCGATCGCGAACTCATTCCGAACTTCGCCATCGGCGCCCTCAACCTGATCTACCAGCCGGAATGGGCGCGCTTCGAGATTGGAGGGGCATCCGAGAAGAGCTCGACGATCGGGGCCGCGTTTGCCGGCCTGGTGCGCGTGCGGCCCAATGTGCTGCTTGGCGGCGAGATGCGCTACTTCCGGCAATATGAGGGCATCGGCCTTAGCGAGTTCTCAGGCCAGGCCCTGTTTGTCGGCCCCACCGCCTATTTCCAGCTCTCCGAGCGTTCCCGGCTCACCGCAAGCTGGAGCATGCAGGCCTGGGGGCGCCCGGCCGGCTCAGGCGGCAATCTCGACCTCGTCAATTTCGAGCGACATCAGGCGCGATTGGTGTTCGGCGTGAACTTCTAACACGGAAGGTCGTCATGCTCGGGCTTCTCCCGGCTACGCGGCCGAAGCCGCTTCGGCGAGGCGACGGCCCGGGCATCCACGTTCTTTGTTCCACGAGGCAAGGCGTGGATGGCCGAGCCCGGCCATGACGAGGCTTCGGCGCTATGAAACTTCCCCCTCCTTGAAGCGTAGCTTCATGTGCTAATCTCTCCATCGCCCCCTTGCGAGAGGATCCCGGCATGAACCCGATTGACCTGGTGGTGACTGTGTGCGCGGTGCTCTCGCCTGCGACCTGCGAGGAGCGGCATCTGGTGTTCCACTATTCCGGGTCGCCGCGACAATGCGCGATGGCCGCGCCGCCCTATATCGCGCAATGGGTCGGTGAGCATCCGAAGTGGCACGCGGTGAAGTGGCGCTGCGAATATCCACACCCGAACGACAAGGCATAGCAGCTCCAACGGAGAGCCGCTGCGCTACTTGGTGCAGTCCTTCAGATCCTTGTCCGCAATCGAGAACACTGCATCCGCCTTGATCTCGATATCGCGGACGATGCACTGCCGTGCATTGGGGTAGCTGACCCTGGCGTCGTAGCGGCCGGGCTCGATGCCGGTGATGCGCAACCGCTCGTCGTGGTCGACCTCCTTGTCCTTGTCATTCAGGCACTGGTTCGGACCCCAGTCGGTCTTGCCCGCGGGTGCGAGCTGGAAGCCGGAGATGGTCTCCGTCGTGAGATTCCAGAGCCTGATGCCCTTGCCCTTGGTCTGCGCGGCGGCTTCGCCGGCAAGCGTCAACAACGCGGTCAAAGCAAGAACCCCACGCATCAGCCAGTCCTCCCAAAGGGCGCCGTCATTCCCTGATCAGGCGCTCGCGGTTCTTTGCCTTGTCGAAATTCTTGGCGCGGTCAAGGCCGTTTGGTGCGATCAGCTTCGCCGAGACGAGATCGGCGCCGTCGAAATCGGCGTCGATGACGATGGCGCCGGTCAGATCGGCTCCGCCGAGTTGGGCGTTTTTCAGTGATGCGCCGCTCAGATCGGCGCCCCTGAGGACTGCGAATTCGAGGTCGACGCGCGACAAATCGGCGTTGCGCGCGTTCAGCCGTTCCAGCTTGGCGGATCTCAGCACCGCGCGCATCAGTCCCATCGACTGGTTGCGCATATCGGCGCCGAGATTCGCGTCCGCGATCGAGGCGCCGACCAGGCTTGCGCCGGTGAGGTCGGCAGCGATCCGCGCTCCTGACAGGTTCGCACCGTCGAGACGCGCGCGGGCCATTTGCGAGGCGAACAGATTGGCGCCCTTCAGGCTTGCGCCGGTAAGATCCGCATCCAGCAGCCACGCCTGATCGAGGATCGCACCGTCCAGCCTGGCGTCTCGAAGTATTGTCTTGTTGAGCCGCGCGGCGCGGAGAACCGTGTTGGACAGGTCCAGCCCCGAGAGATCGAGACCCGACAGGCGTTTGCCGGTGAAATCGGCAGGCTGCTTTGGGCTCGCTTTGGCCAGCATGGCCTCGACCTCTGGCCTCGTCATTTCAGCCGAGACCATCGCGGGGGAGGTGAGGTCGACGCCACGCATCATGTCCTGCGCGCCCGCCGTCACCGCAACGAGTGCGAGGCTAAGCGCTGCAAGACCAAGCGTTGCGAAGGCGACTGTTCGTGTCATCATCAGCTCCGCCGCCCGCTAATCTAGCACGTCCGCCAGGCGACCGGCTATGAGGCATCTCGCTCAGTGCGGTCGCCTTGAGTTCGTTGCGCGAGGCCGGCCTTTATCGCCGCAATTTCGGCTTCGCCGCGTGTGTCGCGCGGGATGCCGATAGGCACCTCGGCCACGATCCGCGCTGGTCGCGGCGATAGGAAGAACAGCCGGTCGCCCAGGCGCACGGCATCGTCCAGGCTGTGTGTCACCAAAAGCGTCATCACCGGCCGGCTCGCGACGAGCGTTGCAATCTCATCGCGCAGGCGTCCGGCGAGAGCGTCATCGAGCGATGCCAGCGGTTCGTCGAGCACCAGAATATCCGGCTCGACGGCAAAGGCGCGGGCGAGCGCCACGCGCCGGGCCAAACCCAGCGAGAGCTCACCGGGATAGTGGTCGCGATGCGCTTCCAGCTCCAAAATCCTGAAGAGCTCGGCGAGCTTGGCATCAGCGACATCGGGCGCAGCCAGCCGTACATTCTGCTCGACCGAGCGCCACGGCAGCAGGCGCGGCTCCTGGAACACCATGCCGATCCGCGCCTCCGGCGGTCGCGCGACGTGGCCTGCAAAGTCGTGGTCCAGTCCCAGGATGATACGCAGCATCGTGCTCTTGCCGCAGCCGGAGGGGCCGATCAGCACGCCGACCTCGCCCGATTGCAGCGCGAACTTGACGGGCGCCAGAACCTCGTGCGTTCCGCCCGCGGCACTCCTGAAAGTCTTGCCCGTGATATCGACCTCAAGCCGCACGGGGCCGCCACCGGTTTGCGCGGGCTTCGAACGGCTGCACCAGCAAGGTTTCGATGACGAGCACGACGGCGGCGAAGGTGAGGGAATAGGCCAGCAGCCGCGGCGTGTCGAACAGCTGGAAGGCGACGCCGATCTCGAAGCCGACGCCGTTCGGCCGCCCCAGCAGCTCGGCGACGAGCACGATCTTCCACACCAGCGACAGGCCGGAGCGGGCCGAGGCCGCGATATAGGGCGCCAGTTGCGGCAGCACGACGTGGCGGAAGGCGCGCCAGCGCGGCATTGCGAACACGCTCGCCATCTCGTCGAGCGAACGGTCGAGCGCGCGCGTGCCCTCGCGCAAGGTGACGATGGCGGTCGGCAGCTTGTTGATGGCGATCGCTGCGATCGCGGCGGCCTCGGTGAGGCCAGCCCAGATATAGGCCAGCACGATCACGACCAATGCGGGCAGGTTGAGCAGCAGGATCAGCCAGGGATCACCGAGCCGGTCGGCGAGCTTCACCCGGCCCATCAAATAGCCGATGGCACTGCCGAGCGACATCGCGAGTGTGAAGGCGAGCGCGACGCGCGCCAGCGTGGCGCCGAGATGCAGGAACAGCGCGCCGCTTGATGCTTCCGCGATCATCACCTGAAGCACCGCCGGCGGGGAGGGCAGCTTTGCGCCGCCGACCACGAGCGCGGCAATCCACCAGATCGCGAGGAACAGGGCGAACGACAGCAGGCGCAGCACCTCAGTCTCCGGGGACTGCGTGATAGAAGGTGCCGGGGTCGAGCTCGGCTGCGGGGCCGACGAGGTCGCGACCGCCGATCTCGGCCAGCACGCGGTAGAGTACGCGCGCGTCCTTTTCCTCGTCATCGATGCTCCGGCGCGGAATGCCGTCGCGGTAGCGCTCGCGGTAGGTCCTGAGCAGGGCAGGATCCGTCGTGCCGGTGAGCGGCGCGACCTTGTCCCAGGCCGCATCCGAGGTCGCCAGCAGTTCCTTGGCCTTGCGGGTCATCGCGATGAAGCGCGCGACTGCCTCCTTATGGCTCGCCGCCCAGCTCTCGTCGAAGACATAGCCGACCGCGGCGACCGCGCCTTTGGCGCCCAGCTTCGGCAAGATGTCCTCGATGCCGGCGAGGCGCCTGAAACCCTTGGCCTCGAGCTGGGCGCAGAAATTCCAGAAGTTGAGGCTCGCATCCATCTCGCCGTCCAGCGCCTTGGCGGCGATCAGCGGCGGGGCGCCGTAGACGATGGTTGCTTCCGATTTCAGGTCGACGCCGTCCTGCTTCATCCGCGCCTGCAGCAGCAGCCAGCTCTTGTCGATCGCCCCGCCGGCGACCGCGAGCTTGCGGCCCTTGAGGTCGGCGAGCGTCTTGATCGGCGATGAGGCCGGCACCATCACGGCGCCGAGCGCGCTGGAATAGGGATAGAAGGTGAGCTTCGCACCGAGCGTGCGCTCGCGCGACACCCACAGCCAGTCCGACAGGATGATGTCGGCGCTGCCGGCGCGCATCGCGATCTTGCCGGCCTCGGTGCTCGCGAGCTCGGTGACCTCCAGCGCCAGGCCGGCCTCCTTGTCGAGGCCGGCGCTTCGGATCGCGGCCAGCTCCCACGAGAATGTTCCGGTCTTCTGCACCGCAAGGCGGATTGTGTCCGCAGCGCCGGCAGGTGCGGCTAGCGCCAGCACCGTTGCGAGCGCCCAAATTCGCGCCAAAACTGTCATCACCTTGTGAGCCGTTTCCTCTGACAGAGTGCTTTTCAGCACAATACGCATAGCATAGCCTTGGTCGCAACCAGCGGGAGGACGCGCATGGATCTGGCCGGACGGCTACGACCGATTGTCGCCGCATTGACGGCGCTCGCTGCCAGCGTATGCGTGGCACGGGCCGAAGAGGCCAATGATTATCCCACCGCGGCGCGCGCGGAATACGTCTATGGCTGCATGAAGGCCAACGGCGAGACGCGCTCCGCGATCGAGCAATGTTCCTGCTCCATCGACGTGGTCGCCTCGATCATACCCTACGAGCGCTATGTTACCGCCGAGACCGCGCTCAGCATGTCGCAAGTGCGCGGCGATCTCGGCGTGCAGTTTCGCACCTCGGAGCAGGCCAACGCGGCGGTGAATGACTTAAGGCGCGCGCAGGCGGAAGCCGAGGTGAGGTGTTTTTAGCTATCGCGGCACAGACGGTGCGATCTTCCTTCTCCCCTTGTGAGAGAAGGTGGCGCGAAGCGCCGGATGAGGGGTTCTATCGGCATATTCCAGCATGAGAGGCAGGTGGGCGCGGAAACATACCCCTCACCCGTCTCGCCGCTACGCGGCGATCCACCCTCTCCCGCGAGGGGAGAGGGGGCTTCAGCGCAAGTCTGACGAAACTAAGTCCCCGGTTTCTCCACATCCCATTCATTGCGGAACACATGCCCGTCCGTATCCCGGGCCTCCGCACGAAAGCGCTTGGCGCCGTTGGAGACATAGGTGAAGCGCAGGTTGGGATCTTCCGAGATCGAGATGCCGCCTTCCATCGACAGCACGGGGCTGTCGTCCTGCGTCAATCTGAGCTGGTTGATGAAGAAGGCGGGGATATAGAGCTGCGTGACCTGGTCCATCTGCAGGCCGGAATTGTTGGGATGGCCGATCATGATCTGCGCTTCGCGCAGCCGGCTTGCCGGACCCTCTTCACGGGCGAATTGCCGGTAGCGCATCTGGCCGAGCCGGTTCTTGGCTTCCTCCACGTTCTTTGCAGCCGGCGCCGAGCAGCCGCCGGAGGCCTTCACATAGACTTTCGAGACGTAGAGCTGGCCGTCGCTGAGCTCGGCGACCGCGTGCACGTCGGTGTAGTTGTTGACGCGCACACGGGTCGAGATTTCCGTGACATTGGCGTCCGGGCCGAGTTCGAACTTCGCGGCCATCGGCGCGGGATTGCGGTCGATCACCAGCGTGATCGAACGGATGCGTCTGCTGTCGCCGGGCGACAGCTTGCTGCGCAGCGTCACCGGCACGATGGCGGCATCCTCGGCGCGATAGGGCATCTCGATGCCGATGACCTCGGCGCCGTCGTTCATCGGCCGGTTGCTGAAGATGTCCTGCACCAGGCCCGGCCAGGGATCGTAGGCCTCGTCCGCCTGCGCCGGCACGGCAAAGGCGATGCCGAGGAGCAGGGCAATCAGGGGCAGGCGGCGTGTGCATGCCGTCATGGTCATGCTCCTCGGTTTAGGTGAAGCTGATCTCCTGCCAGCGTAGCGCGCCCGCTATTCCCATTCAATTTCCGAAAATGCTGCAGTTGCGTTGCGGGCGTTGTAGTCATCGAACAGCTGCCAGTGCGGCCGCTCGTCCGCCGCCGCCTTGTCCGCAGCGGCGCGGATCGGCGCGCCCCTCTTGTTCAGGGCGCGGACGTCGGACAGCAGCGTTGACAGGTAACGTCGTTGATCGCTCAGCGCCGCTGGCCAGTCGCTCACAGGACCGTGACCGGGAACAACGCGCAGCGCCGGGATCGTCTCCAACTCTTTCAGCGTGGCGAGCCAGCCGCGAATGCTGCCGTCCATCACCGGAATGTGGCCGAGAAAGACGAGATCGCCGGCAAGCAGGGTTTTGGTGCTCTCGTCGAACACGGTCAGATCGTTGTCGCTGTGCCCGGCCGGCCATGCGCGCAGAGTCAAGCGGCGCGAGCCCAGATCGAGCGTGAGCGTGTCCGTTACGAGCAGGGTCGGCGGTACGATCTTCACGGGATCGATCAGCTCGGGGCCCATGAGGCGCCTGAAATTGTCGAGATAGAAGGGCCCGCGGCTCGCCAGCGCCTGCGGCAGCTTGCTGTGGCCGACGAAGCTGGTTCCCTCTGCCATGAAGGCAGCATTGCCGAAGACATGGTCGGGATGGCCATGGGTGTTGATGACATAGCGGATCGGCTTTTGCGTGCGCGCTCGTACCGCCGCCAGCAGCGCCTCGCCCTCGCGCAGGCTGCCGCCAGTGTCGATCACGGCCACCGCGTCACCTCCGATGATGAAGCCGACATTGGCGATGCCGCCTTCATTCTCGCGGCTCATCAGCGCGATGGCCCCGGAGTGTACGAAGATTCCCGGCGCGACTTCGCTCACAGGCAATTCGGCCGCCCCGGCGCGTGCTACCGTAGCTGCTACCAGGGACAAGGCTGCGATCACGAGAGCGATGCGAGACACTTTTCCGCCTCAGTTCAAAGGATTGGCCTCATTGCACTGCAACAAAGCAAAGCCGGCAAAAGTTGGCACACGTGGCGCGTCATGCGTTGCATGGATAACATTCAAACAAAACGAGGAGGAAGCGCGATGACGCAGGCCGGACGACATCGTCGCTGGTGGTTTTCACTCTGGATCGTGATCGCATCGTGTGCCTATGGCGATCTCGCCATCGCGCAGACCAACGAGACCGGAGATCTCTCATTCGAGCTGGTCGACCCGAAGGTGCTGCGCGTCTGCGCCGACCCGCGCAACCTGCCGTTCTCGAACGAGAAGGGCGAGGGCTTCGAGAACAAGCTCGCCGAGTTTCTGGCGGACAAGCTGCAGAAGAAGCTGGACTACGTGTTCTTCCCGCAGGCCGCCGGCTTCGTGCGCATGACGTTGGGTGCGCATCGCTGCGACGTCATCATGGGCTACCCGCAGGGCGACGACCTCGTGCAGGGCACCAATCCCTACTACCGCACGACCTATGCACTGGTTGCCAAGACCGGTAGCGGGCTCGAGGACGTCGACACGCTGGAGGACGCACGCCTGAAAGGTAAACATATCGGCATCGTCGCCGGCACGCCGCCGGCGACCAATATGGCGTTGGCAGGCCTGATGGGCGATGCAAAGCCCTATCAGCTGATGATCGACACGCGCTTCGACAATTCCGCGCAGGCGATGATCGACGACCTCGCTGCCGGCAAGATCGACGCCGGCGTGCTCTGGGGACCGATGGCCGGCTATTATGCGAAGAAAGCCGGCCCCTCGCTGCACGTCATGCCGCTGGTCAAGGAGACCACCGGGTCCAAGCTGGTCTATCGCATCGGCATGGGCGTGCGACCCGCCGACCAGAACTGGAAGCGGCAGCTCAACCGGGTGATCCAGGAGAACCAGGGCGAGATCAACAAGATCCTGCTCGATTTCGGCGTGCCGCTGCTGGACGAGAGCAACCGGCCGCTCGGCGCGGAGACGGCCAAGAAGGCGCCATGAGCCGGCCGCTTGCTGCTGCGTTCGTCGTTGCCTTGCTCGTGGCCCCGGCGTCGGCGCAGCAGCAGGAGCCGTTCGAGCCCGAGGGATATCGTACCGACAATTATCGCGCGCCGGTGCCGGCGACGCTCGCTGGCGCGCGCGTGCTCACGACCAGCGAGGCGGAGGCGATCTGGCGCGCGAACAGCGGCACCTTCGTTGACGTGATGCCGCGCGCGCCGAAACCAAAGAACCTTCCTGTGAGCACGGTGTGGCGTGACGCGCCGCGCAGGAACATTCCGGGCAGCTTCTGGCTGCCGGACACCGGCTATGGCAACTTGCCGCCCGCCATGGACGATTATCTTCAGCGTGGCCTCGCGCGCGCCTCACGCGGCGACAAGGCCGCGCTGCTGGTGATCTATTGCCTCGCCGATTGCTGGATGTCCTGGAACGCGGCGAAGCGTGCGCTCGCTTACGGCTATGCCAACATCGCCTGGTATCCTGACGGCACCGACGGCTGGGAGGGCGCCAAACTCCCGACGGAGGACGCGCAGCCTGAGCCGCGCCCGGACCAGTAAATGACTGGATGCAGGTGCTTGGCCGCCCCCTGTGAGCGGGAGACGCAGCGACGGTGTTATTTCTGCTTCTGCAACTTCGTCAACGTGCCCGTACCGTTGGTCTCGGTCGCAGAATAGCTCACCCTGTCGCCGGCATGGACGGCATCCAGCATCGCCGCATCCTTGGCCTTGTACTCCTGGAGCGCGCCGGCGCTGCCTGTGCTGGCGCCGACCGTGCCCTTCTGGGTCTGCTGGATCGAAATCGTGCCGTTGAGCCGATCGATCCGCGTGATCATCCCGGTCATGTCGTCAGCAAAGGCGCTGGTTGCGAGCATGCTGAGGACCGCAGCGCCCGCAAACATGATTCTTGTGGTTCCCATCGAGGCCTCCCGACGTCTTGAGTTCACGTCGACAAGCCATCATAAATCGATTTGGTTCCGGCACATAGCGCGGCGAAAGGTTAACGTTGCCGGGGCGATTGCGGGAACTTTTCGTGAGCGGTCAGCGTAACTGACGCTATTCCATTTCCTGCTGGATGACGCGTCCGAGCGCGAACAGGCGCTGGTCGAGCGAGGTTGGAACCTCGCAGACGAAGCGCACCACCTTGTTACGGTCCTCGAAGATCCGGGTCTTCCAGATCAGCTCGTTGCTGAGCGCCTGGACCTTGGCCTCGTCACGCGGTGTGGCCCCTTGCAGGGCCTGGAGCTGAATTGCCTCCTCGCGGATCTTGTCGGCGGCATCGCGCTGCTTGCGGCTGACTCGCTCGAGTCCGTTCATGACCTGGGAGCGCTGGGCGTTGAGCGTGTCGAACAGGCCGGCGAACAGCAGCTTTGCGTTCGCGGTCTTGTCGGCAGCGGAACCCGCGAGAAACTCCTTCACCAGCTTTTCCGCCTCATCCAGTGGCGTCTTGCGCGCCGCCAGTTTCGCAACGAGCGCGCTGATCTTGGCGTCGTCCTTCCATTTGTTCTGGACGTCGTCGAGCGGCGGACCGCCCCACACGGCCGCCAGCGAGATCTCGGGCACCTTCGCCTGGGTGCACGGCCAGTCCGGATAGCGCGGATCGGCGGCGTGCGCCGTCGTGCTCGCGACAGCGAGCACCAGTACAGAGGTGACCAGAACCCGAACAATCATCCTTCGCCTCCCGCAGGCCCGCGTCGCGCCAGCCCGCGCGAGGGATCATAGGCCAGGATCGCGCCGATCATGAAGACGATTGTGCAAGCAGCGACCACCGCCAGCGAGATCCAGTTGATCTGGCCATACAGCGCGAAACGGATCAGCTCGACCGCATGGGTGAACGGATTGGCCTCGCACAGATAATAGAGATAGGGGTTGCCCTCCTGCACGCGCCAGAGCGGGTAGAGCGCGGAGGAGGCGAAGAACATCGGGAAGATCACGAAGTTCATGACACCGGCGAAGTTCTCCAGCTGTTTGATGCCCGACGAGATCAGCATGCCGAGCGAGCCCAGCATCAGCCCCGACAGGATCAGCGCCGGCAGCACGGTGAGATAGCCCTGGGGCGGCGGGGTGATGTCCCAGAGCCAGGCGATCAGCAGGAACGCATAGACCTGGAGCAGCGATACCGCGGTGCCCGCGAGCAGCTTGCAGAACAACAGGAACCCGCGCGGCAGCGGGCTCACCAGGAGCGTGCGCATGTTGCCCATCTCGCGGTCATAAACCATCGAGAGCGAGGACTGCATGCCGTTGAAGAGCTGGATCATCGCCATCAGCCCGGGCGCGATATAGACCTCGTAGAGGATGTAGGTCTCGTAGGGCGGGATGATGGAGATGCCGAGCACCTGGCGGAAGCCGGCGGCGAAGATGAACAGCCACACCAGAGGCCGCACCAGCGCCGAGACGAAGCGCTCGCGCTGATGCAGGAAGCGCAGGCCCTCGCGCCAGACGATGCCGCTGAGGCAGGTCATGTACTCGGCGAACGAGAAGCCGCGCGGCGCCTCGCGCATTGCGATGCTGCTCATGCGCCGCCTCCAGGCATGGTTTGCGCGCCGGTCAGGCGCATGAAGGCGGTGTTGACGTCTTGCGCGCCTGTTGCGGCGATAACGCGGCTCATCGGCCCCTGCGCCAGCACCTTGCCCTGGTGCAGCACCACGAGATCGTCACCGGGCATGATCTCGTCGAACAGGTGCGTGGCCCAGAGCACGCCGATGCCTTGCTCGGTCACGAGCTGGCGGACGTGGCTGATGATGTCGGCGCGCGCCTTGACGTCGAGGCCGACGGTCGGCTCGTCGAGCAGCAGGAGGCGGGGCCGGTGCAGCAGCGCCCGGGCGATCTCCAGCCGCCGCATCTGTCCGCCCGAGAGATCGCGCACCTTGCTTGCGGCGCGATCGGCAAGACCGATGCGGCCGAGCAGCTCGGCGCTGCGCGCCGAGGCCTCGCGGCGGCCAATGCCGTGCAGCGCCGCGTGGTAGAGCAGGTTCTGCGTCAGCGACAGATCGAGATCGAGCGTGCGCGGCTGGAATACGACCCCGAGCAGCCGCAGCGCCTCGCCGGGGGTCTTGCTGACGTCGTGCCCGAAAATGCCGACGCGGCCGGACTGGATGCCGAACAGCCGCGTGATCAGCGAGAACAGCGTGCTCTTGCCGGCGCCGTTGAGTCCCAGCAGCGCCGTGAAGCTCGCGGGCTGCACATTGAAAGACACGTTCGTCAATGCGCGCCGCGGACCATAGGCATGGCTGACACCGTCGATCGACAATGCCGGCACCGCGGCCTCTTCGGGTCTCGGCGTCTCCTGGGCTTCGGCGATCGGGGCGGGGCTGGTCATGGCGCGATCGCGACGCCCCAGGGCAGCTCGCCGACCTGAATGGTCTTGATCACCTTCTGCGCGGCGACGTCGATGACGGAGACGTCGTTCGACACACCGTTGGTGGTGAGCAAATATTTCTCGTCCGGCGTGAACGCCATGTGCCAGACCCGCTGCCCGACCAGGAGATATTTCGTCACCTTGCGCGAGGCGACGTCGACCACGGCGATGCGGTTGGCGGGGCCGAGCGCGACGAACGCGGTTTTGTCGTCCCTGGTCATGCCGATGCCGACCGGCTGGATCGCCTCCTTGCGCAAGCCCGGAATCTCGAACGTGACCTTGCCGATCACCTCGTGCTTTTTGGGGTCGATGATCGAGACAGTGCCGCCGATCTCCGAGGACACCCACACCTCGGAAGAATCATGCTTGTACTCGGCGTAGCGCGGCCGCGCGTCCACCAGCACGTTGGCGACGATCTGGCGCGAGGCGGTGTCGATGAAATGCGCCATGTTGGTGGTTTCCGAGGTGTTGATCAGCGTCTTGCCGTCCGGACTGATGGTCATGCCCTCGGGCTCGACACCGACCTGGATGTCGCCGAGCCGGGCGCGCTTCTCGAGGTCGATCACCGTAACCGTGTTGTCGTTCTCGTTGGCGACATAGAGGGTCTTGCCGGCGGCATCCTGCGCGAACAGCTCGGGGTCGGGACCGGAGGGCAGGCTGTCCACCACGGTTTGCGTCTTGGCGTCGATTACCTGGATGGTGTCGTCGTCGCCGACCGCGACCATCACGAACTTGCCGTCGCGGGTAAGGTCGATGCCGCGCGGACGCTGGCCGACCTTGATGGTCTTGGTCACGGTCCAGCTGTCGGTATCGATCACCGAGACCGTATTGCTCTTCTCGTTCGAGACATAGGCGATGAACGCATGCGCTGGGGCTGCCGCCAGCGCCAATGCGGAGAGAAGTCCAACACGCCACATCCGCGACATCTGCATCCTCATTTCAGCTTGCATTTGCTCTCCGGGCGATCGTAGCCGAGCGTGTCGAGCTCGGAGACCTGGTGCAGGAATCCTTCCTGCGGCGACACCGACACCACCATGCGGCCGTCGACCAGGAGGATCGGCTGGCGCAGCTGCAGGTTCCAGTCGCGCAAGGTCAGCCGCGTGCCCTTGAAGGCGGCGACCGAGAAATCCGGGCCCTTGATGAAATCGGTGACCTTCCTGACCTCGCCGGAATTGGTGCGCGAGGTGGCTTCGCCGATCATGCGCACCGCCGTCCAGGCCTGCATGTCGCGCGCGGTCATCCGGCGCAAATTCAGCTTGATGAAGCGGTTCTGCATCTGGATCGCGCCCCACTGATCCTGCGATGCGTCCCAGCTGCGCGGCACGAGGCCGGCGGAGCCGGCGACCGGGCGCGGATCCCAGGTGCGATAGGGCAGATAAGAGCCGAACACCTCGCTCTCGTCGGCGGCGACCAGCACGTCATAGGCCGGTGCCTGCTGCGTGAAGACGGGGATCTGACGCTGGATCTGCGCCACGCCGCTATCGGTGCGCCGCGCCCCGCCCTTGTCCTCGAAGGTCCGCTCCTGCACGATCTTGGCGCCGAACCGCGCCGCGGTGCGCCTGATAGCATCCGCGAACAGCTTGTCCTCGTCGTGCGAGCCGACCACCAGCAGCCAGCGCGACCACTTCTTCCACACCAGATATTGGCCGAGCGCGTCGGCGAGCATCGCACGCGTCGGCGCGGTGTGGATGACGTTGGCGCGGCAATCGGTCTCGCGCAGCCGCTCGTCGATCGCGCCGGCGTTGAACAGCAGCGTGCCGCGGTCGCGCAAGGCGTCCGCGACCTTCAACAGCGCATCGGCGGGCAGGTCGGTGATGATGAAGCCGTTCTTCTCGGCGAGCGCGGTCGCAGCCTGCGCCACGTCCTCGCCTTCCCTGATGCGGCGCTCCTCCAGCGTGAAGCGCTGGCCGGTGAATTTCCCGGTGGTGTTGTTGTCCTCGATGGCAAGGCGCGCGCCGGCGAGGCCGTCGTTCTCGGCAGGCTGATCGGCCAGCGACAGCGTTGATCGGGTGCCGGCGATTGCGAGATAGCCGACGCCGATCGTGACGGGATCGGCCGCAAGCGCGCTCGTCGCGGCAAGACCAAAGCCGATCAGGCCGGCCAACCATCGGATCATGTTTCCTCCAGACGATCTCCCCGGCTTGACCGCCGGTGAAGAATTGTCTCTGCTTCAAGCATGACCAATTTGTCAGGCCGTGCAACCCCGCATTTCGTCCCCGCGCGCGCGAAGCCGGGCATCACGATCATGCGAGCATTGTTGGCAACCGCAGCATTGCTGTGGATGGGGGCGGGCGCGCTCGCCGATCCACCGAAGCTCGCGGTGTTCGATTTCGAGTTGGTCGACACCAGCCTGCCGGGCGAGTTCTACGGCTCCAAGCCGGAAGAGGCGCGGCTCATGCGCATCAGCGAGCAGCTGCGCAAGGAGCTGGCAGAGTCGGGCAAGTTCCAGGTGCTCGACATCGCGCCGGTACGGGAGGCCGCCCGTCGCGCGAACCTGCAGGCCTGCGGCGGCTGCGACCTCAAGCTCGCCGGGCAGCTCGGCGCCGATCTGGAGATCACCGGCCTCGTGCAGAAGGTCTCCAACCTGATCATCAATCTCAACATCTATCTGCGCGACGTGAAGACCGGCAACATGGTCGCGGTCGCCAGCGCCGACATGCGCGGCAACACGGATGAATCCTGGTCGCGCACGATGAGCTATCTCATCCGCAACCGCCTGCTGGCGCCGAACTACGGGAAGCCGTGAAGGGGTTTTCCCTCTCCCCTTGTGGGAGAGGGTGGCTCGCCGCGTAGCGGCGAGACGGGTGAGGGGTTTCCATCCCCACGAATGGTCGTGCGAGCGGAGAGAACCCCTCATCCGGCGCTTCGCGCCACCTTCTCCCGCAAGGGGAGAAGGTGAAAGACATCACCCCTTCAATCTCTCCGCATGCCAGTGCAGGTGATCGCTCATGAAGGTCGAGATGAAATAATAGCTGTGGTCGTAGCCCGCCTGGCGCCGCAGCGTCAGCGGGATGCCGGCCTTGGCGCAGGCGGCCTCGAGCAGCTCCGGCCTGAGCTGCTCCTTCAGGAAATTGTCGGCCTCGCCGACGTCGACCAGGAAGCCGGAGAACTTGGCACCGTCCTCGATCAGCGCCACCGTGTCGTGGTTGCGCCAAGACTCCTTGTTCGGTCCGAGATAGCCGGTCAGCGCCTTGATGCCCCAGGGCACGAGCGAGGGCGCCACGATCGGCGCGAACGCGCTGGCTGCGCGAAAGCGGTGCGGATTGCGCAGCGCCACCGTCAGCGCGCCGTGGCCGCCCATCGAGTGGCCCATCACCGATTGCCGCCTGGCATCGACCGGAAAGCTCTCCGCAACCAGCTTTGGCAGCTCGTCCGTGACGTAGCTCCACATGCGATAATTACGCGCGAACGGCTCTTGCGTGGCGTCCACATAGAAGCCGGCCCCGAGGCCGAAATCGTAGGAATTGTTGGCATCGCCCGGTACGTCGGCTCCGCGCGGTGAGGTGTCGGGCGCGACGAAGATCAGGCCGAGCTCGGCGCAGGCTTTGCGGAATTCACCCTTCTCGGTGACGTTGGCATGCGTGCAGGTTAGGCCGGAGAGGTACCAGACCACGGGCAGCTTGGCACCGTCGGCATGCGGCGGGACATAGACCGAGAACACCATGTCGGTTCCGGTCGTCTGGCTGGCGTGGCGATAGACGCCCTGCACGCCGCCATGGGATTTGTTGGTCGAGACAGTCTGAATCGTCATGCCCAAGGACTCCGTGGCATCTCATCACATCAAGATTGCAACGCTTGTGTGACCAAATTCATGGCGTGGTCAGGCGACGCCGCTGTCGATCGCCAGCCGCACCAGCTCGACCGAGGTCTTCACTCCGAGCTTCTGGCGCATGATGGACGAGGTATTGGCCACCGTCTTGTAGGACGATTGCACCAGCCACGCGATCTCGGACAGGCTCTTGCCGGCGCTGAGCAGCCGCAGGATCTCCATCTCGCGCGCGTTCAGCTTCGACAGCGGGTTCTGCGCCAGCGTCGGTCCGGCGAAGGCGATGCTGCGCGCGATCGCGGTCGGAAGATAGGTGCCGCCGCTTCCGACGGCGCGGATCGCCTCGACGAGGTCGTCGGGATCGCCGGTCTTGGAGACGTAGCCCTTGGCGCCGCACTCGATCGCGCGCGCGGCGAAGGCGGGGTCGTCATTCATGCTGAACATGATGATGCGGGCCTCCGGCGCACGCTCGAGGATGCGGCGCGCGAGTTCAAATCCGGAGACGGTCGGCAAATTGATGTCGATGATGCAGAGGTCGGGACGTTCGACGATGAAGACGCACTCGCCGTCCTCGGCGTCGGCGGCCTCCAAAATTTCGATCTCGCCTTCGTCGGCCAGCACGGCACGGCAGCCGGAGGCGACGATGGGATGATCGTCGACGATCAGAATGCGCATAAGCGTTCCCCGCGACAGCCCGTTCCCTTGGAGCTTGCCTGTTCTGCGCCGCATGAGATTGACCAGGCAAGACGCGAGTCTCGTGTCGGCTCATGCAACCCGGCCGGGATTGCTGTACGCTTCCGATTAGATATCGGGCGGTTCGCCTCTGTCAACGCCATCGGACAGGCGCGGCCAACCCTTCGCGAGGCACGAGCGAGACCAATGTGGCAGAATCTTTCCTTGCGCGGGCGCATCAATCTCCTGCTGGCGCTGCTGCTGGCGCTTGGGCTCGCGGTCAATATCGGCCGCCAGATCGCCGAGGCCGGCCCGCGCGTGCAGGCCGAGGACCACAGCGTGATCCGCCTCGCGCGCGAATTCATCGAGATGATCGTTGCCGATCTCAACGAGGCGCCCGATCCGGACGCCAGGCTGAACCAGATCGCCCGCGATCTCAGCCGCCTGCGCCATGTCAGCATCGCGCTGCACGATGCCGGTGGGAACCCGCTGACGCCCCGCCGGCTTGGCTCCGATGTCGACACGCGTGCCCCGCCGGCCTGGTTCGTCAGCCTGGTTCATCCCGAGCAGACCGCGGTCAGCGTGCCGGTCTCGATCCGCGGCAAGCCCGGCTCGCTCGTGATTACCTCGCACCCCGACGACGAGATCGCCGAGATCTGGGACGGCATCGTGACCCAGCTCGAGGTCGGCTCGGTGATCGCGCTCGCGCTGTTCTTCCTGATGATGAAGGTGGTCGGCCGTGCCCTGGCACCGCTGCAGTCGCTGGCTGACGCCATGGGCAAGCTCGAAAGCGGACATTACGAGGCCCGTGTCGCGCCGGGCGGCGCGCCGGAGCTCGCCGCGATCTGCACCAGGCTCAACCATCTGGCCGCAACGCTTGGTGAAGCGGTCGAGGACAAGCGGCGCCTCGCCGAGCGGGCGGTGTCGCTGCAGGACATCGAGCGCAAGGAGATCGCGCGCGAATTGCACGACGAGTTCGGACCCTATCTGTTCTCGCTGCGCGCGCATGCGAGCGCGCTGGCCAAGCAGGCGGACGGACGCGAGCCGAGCGCCGATGCCGTGCGCAAACATGGCAGCGCCATGCTGGAGCAGATCAATGCACTCCAGCAGTTCAATCGCCGTGTGCTGGAGCGCCTTCGGCCGGTGGGTCTTGCCGAGCTCGGCCTGCGCCAGGCGCTCGAATCCCTGTCGCGGCTGTGGCGGGAGTCGCGTCCCGATGTTGCGATCGAGACCTCGATCTCGCCGGCGCTGGGCGCCACCGGCGAGACCGCCGATCTCACCATCTATCGCATCGTGCAGGAGGCGCTCACCAACGTGTTCCGCCACGCCGGCGCGACCTCGGTCAGCGTCGTCATCGAGCCGGTCGAGCAGACCGGCGGCCGCGTCTGCGCCCGGGTGCGGGTCAGCGACAATGGCCGCGGCATGGAGCCGGGCCAGAAGCTCGGCTTCGGCCTCGTCGGCATGCGCGAGCGGATCCTGGCACTCGGCGGCACGCTCAATGTGGTCTCCGGTGAGGGCGGCGTGACCGTGGAAGCGGTTGTGCCGACAGCGGCAACCTGATCGCATCCGAAGCGATCGGGAAAAATTCCCGATTTGGTCGGGAAAATGGGTGCGGACAGGGTCCGACCTTTTGTGGCTGGCGTCCCCATTGCGGCCGAATAAACTCCTCTCGACCAATCGGCGGAAATCAAAACAGCCGGTGGCCACGGATGGGAAGGCGGGGATGGGCAAGGTTGTTTCGTTCAAGCGTGCATTGTTGATGGCTTCGGTGTCGACCGGGCTGGCAACAGGCTTGGTCTATGCGACCCCTGCCGGGGCCGCGCCGGACGAGGAGACCAACGTCCAGAACCTGCCGCCGGTCGAAGTCTCCGCGCGACCTTCGGCAGCGCGGCGCCCGGCGCCGTCTCGACCTGTCGCGCGCGTGGGGGCGCCGGGATCGGCCGCGCCGAGGACACGGATCTACGTCTTTCCGACCTCGCCGGGCATTGGCCGAGGTCTCGACGTCGACAAGGTCCCGTCGGCGATCAATGCCGTCGATGCCAACCAGATCAGGCGCACCGGTTCGCTGAACGTCACGGACGCGCTGCGCGACAACATCGCCGGCGTCAACATCAGCGAAGTCACCGGCAATCCGTTCCAGCCGGATGTCGAATTCCGCGGCTTCGTCGCTTCGCCCGTGACGGGCACGCCGCAGGGGCTTGCCGTGTACCAGAACGGCGTCCGCATCAACGAGGCATTCTCGGATGCCGTCAATTGGGACCTGATCCCCACCGCCGCGATCAGGTCGGTGACGCTGGTGACCAACAACCCGGCGTTCGGCCTCAATGCGCTCGGCGGCGCGATTAACCTGCAGATGAAGGACGGCTTCACCTATCAGGGCGCCGAGCTCGACCTCATGGGCGGATCGTTCGGCCGCATCCAGGGCTCGGCGCAATGGGGCAAGCAGGTCGACCAGAACTTCGCCGTCTACGGTGCGCTCGAAGGACTGCGCGACAACGGCTTCCGCAATTTTTCCCAATCGACCGTGCGGCGCTTCTACGGCGATGTCGGCTACAGGGCCGGCGACAGCGAATTCCACGCCAATATGGGCGTGGCCAAGAACGATTTCGGCGCCAGCGCCACGGTCCCGGCCGAGCTGCTCGACAGATATTGGGGCGCGACCTACACCACGCCGCAGACCACCTCCAATCGCGTCGGCTATCTCAACCTGACCGGCAAGGTCGACGCGACGCCGACCTGGACGGTCGAAGGCACCGCGCGTGTGCGCAGGTACGAGCAAAAGGTGGTCGACGGCAACCCGACCGATGTGGAGGAGTGCGCTGCAGATCCGGCGCTGCTTTGCTTTGGCGACGACACCTCACCCGCCTACGGGGCGGGCGGCGCGCAGCTTGCCAACCCATTTGCGCCGGGCACGATCCTCGGCGCGATCGACCGCGGCTCGATCCGTTCGACCACGTTCGGCGTGTCGGGGCAGGCCACCAACACCGACCAGTTGTTCGGTCATGACAACCGCTTCGTGGTGGGCGCAACCTATGACGCCAGCGTCACGCGCTACAACGCCTCCTCCGAAATCGGCTCGATGGGAGAGAACTACGTCGTCAGCGGCAGCGGCGTTTTCCTGGGACCGACTCCTGTGGCGGACCCCGTCGCCGGCCCGGTCTCGCTGCGGACCGTCAATCAGTATAACGGCCTCTACGCGATGGATACGTTCAACGTCACGGATGCCTTCGCCATCACGGGGGGCGGCCGCTTCAATGCGGCGCGGATCACGTTGGAAGATCAGCTTGGGACTGCGCTCAACGGCGATCACACCTTCACGCGTTTCAATCCGATCATCGGCGGCACCTACAGGATCACGCCGGAATTGACCGCCTATGCCGGCTACTCCGAGGCCAACCGCGTCCCGACGCCGCTCGAGCTCGGCTGCTCCGATCCGGCCCGTCCCTGTCTGATCGCGGCGTTTCTGGTCTCCGATCCGCCGCTCAAGCAGGTCGTCTCCAAGACCGTGGAGGCCGGTTTCCGGGGCACCAAGGAGTTGAACATCGGCTCCCTCGGATGGAAGATCGGCGGCTTTCGCGCCACCAACCACGACGACATCATGGCGGTGCCGGTCGTTGGCCGGACTGGTTTCGGCTATTTTTCGAACGTAGGCCGCACCCGGCGGCAGGGGCTCGAAGCCGAAGTCAACATCAAGTCTCCGACGCTGCAGTTCCAGGCGAGTTACGCGTTCGTCGATGCCGGCTTCCTTGATCCGCTCGAGCTCGGCTCGGAAAGCCCGTTTGCCGACGATACCTCCGAGACCATTCAGGTCAGGCCCGGAAACCAGATCCCGGCAGTCCCGCGCCACCGCGTCAAGGTCGGCGTCGACTATGCCGTGACCGACGTCTGGAAGGTCGGCGGCAACGCGCTGTTCGTCTCCAGCCAGTATCTGGTCGGCGACGAGTCCAACCAGTTCGCGAAGCTGCCGTCCTACACGGTGTTCAATCTCCACACCTCCTATCAGGTCGCGAAGAACGTCCAGCTCTACGGCCGCGTCGACAACATCTTCGACAAGCGTTACGTGACCTACGGCCAGTTCTTCGACCGCGACGCCTTGCCCAACTTCACCAATGGCGGCGCGGATTTCACCGACCCGCGCTCGCTGAGCCCGGCAAGGCCGCGCGCGTTTTACGCGGGGTTGCGGGTGACGTTCTAGATTTTCACTCCACCTTCACGCGCTCGAGCGGAGCCGCAGCGACGTTCGCCTGCTCCCGGCCTTTGGCCGCACTCGCGCGGTGGCGTCGCTGCACCAGATATTGATCGCCGAGCACGCCGACCAGGATCACCGTTCCCATCACCGCGAAATTGAGCGAGCTCGGAATGCCCAGCAGGTTGACGAGATTCTGCAGCACCTGGAGCAGCACGGTGCCGAGCACGACGCCGATGATCGAGCCTTCGCCGCCGCGCAAGGAGCAGCCGCCGAGCACGGCGGCCGCGATGGCGTAGAGCTCGTAGAACGAGCCGTGCACCGCCGGCGAAATCGAACGGGTGTACATCGCGATCAGGATCGCCGAAAACGCAGTCAGCCCGCCACAGATGACATAGGCCGAGATGATCACGCGGTTGGTGCGAATGCCGGAGTAGCGTGCGGCTTCCTCGTTCTTGCCGACGGCAAGGAGATAGCGGCCGAACACCGAGCGGTGAAGCACCACCCAGGCGATCACGGCCACCACGGCGAGCGCCACCACGCTGTGCGGCAGCGGGAATCCGAGCACGTTTGTGCGGCCGGCGGCCAGCCATTCCAGCATCGGAAAGCTCGCGCCGAAGCCGAAGCCCGCCGTCGCGTCCTCGGTGTAATAGCGCGCCGCGCCGCGATAGATCAGAAGGCCGCACAGCGTGACCACGAAAGCCTGGATCCGCATCCTGGTCACCAGCGTGCCATGAACCAGGCCGATCACGAGCCCGGCCGCGACGATCATCGCGAGGGCTACGACCCAGTTGACGTCGTGATTGACGATCAGGTCGATGAACAGGACGCCCAGCAGTGCGATCACCGAACCCACCGACAGCTCGATCCCGCCGATGATGATGATGAAGGCTTCGGCGATGGAGAAGATGCCGAACAGCCCGATCTGGTTGGCGGTGTTCGAGAGATTGCCGACGTACAGGAATCTCGGATTGATCAGGGCGACAACGGTCCCGACCACCAGAATCAGAACGAGAAGGCTCAGGTCTTTCTTGCTCAAGGTCCCTCCGCCGTGATTGTGTGGCCAACGGCAAGCTGCAGCACATTGTGCTCACTGAACTGGCTGCGATCAAGGAAGCCCGAGATCGCGCCTTCATGCATCACCGCGAGCCGGTCGCTGACCCCGATCACCTCCTCCATGTCGCTGGAGATCATCAGGATCGCCACCCCGGCATCGGTCAGGCGGCGCAGCATGCCGTAGATTTCCTGCTTGGCTCCGACGTCGACCCCGCGCGTCGGCTCGTCGACAATCAGCACCTTCGGCCGCATCGACAGCCATTTGGCGAGCACGACCTTCTGCTGGTTGCCTCCCGACAGCGAGCCGACGGCGGTCTTGACGTCGGGCGCGCGGATTTTGAGGCGCTCCCGCTGACGCACCGCGTTCTCGTTCTCGCGATCCGTATCTACCAGCCAGAAGCGCATATAGGACGCCAGATCCGGCAGCGAGATGTTTTCGGCGATCGAGACGTCGAGCAGCAGGCCTGCGCCCTTGCGGTCCTCCGGAACGAGATAGATGCCTTGCTCGATGGCGGCCCGTGGGCTTGCGATACGGATCGGCTCGCCATCGAGTCGTATCGTGCCGCCACGCAGTGGATCGATGCCGAAGACGGCGCGGGCGAGCTCGGTGCGGCCGGACCCGACGAGGCCGGCAAGCCCGAGGATCTCGCCGCGGCGGACCGATAGGCTCACGGCACGGCCGGGATAGGTGTCGGTGACGGCATCGACGATCTCCAGCACGCTGTCGCCGGGCGGCGCGGCCGGCGGAACGTAGAGCGATTTCAGGTCGCGGCCGATCATCAAGCGGATCATCGCCGCCGGAGAGAGCTCCGCACGCGTCAGCGCGCCGACCACGCGACCGTCGCGCAGCACGACCGCACGGTCGGCGCACTGCATCACCTCGTTGAGCCGATGCGTGATGAAGATGATGCTGACGCCGTGGGCTTTCAGGCCGGCCACGGTGCGCATCAGGCGGTCCGTCTCGG
The DNA here is from genome assembly GCF_020194135.1 of Bradyrhizobium sp. BRP23. Classification (NCBI taxonomy): domain Bacteria; kingdom Pseudomonadati; phylum Pseudomonadota; class Alphaproteobacteria; order Hyphomicrobiales; family Nitrobacteraceae; genus Bradyrhizobium; species Bradyrhizobium sp. BRP23. The sequence goes on from NZ_JADYVW010000009.1 coordinate 140,449, forward strand.
CGAGCGTCAGGCTCGAGGTCGGCTCGTCCATGATGACGAGACGAGCGTCGAGCGAAAGCGCCTTCATGATCTCGACCAGCTGGCGCTGCGCCAGCGACAGGTCGGCGAGCGGCGCATCGGCCGCGAAATCGCAGCCCAGCCGCTCCAGCAGCGGCGCGACATCGGCATACATCCGTTTGCGGTCGATCAGCCGCAAGGGCCCGCCGTGCACGGGCTCGCGGCCGATGAAGACGTTGCCGGCGACATCGAGATTGTCGAACAGGTTCAGTTCCTGATGGACGAAGGCGATGCCCGCCTTGATCGCATCCGCCACGGTGAGCGAAGATCGCGCGGCGCCATCGACACGAATAAAGCCGCCGCTGGGCTCCACGACCCCGCCGAGCACGCGCATCAGCGTCGACTTGCCGGCGCCGTTCTCGCCGATCAGCGCAACGACCTCGCCGGGCGACACCTGGAGACCGACGTGGTCGAGAGCGACCACGCCTGGATAGCTCTTGCTGATGTCGACCAGTTCGAGAAACGGTTCTGGCATGGCAGGCTGCACGGCGGGCAGCGCGGATCTCTCCTATTTCTTCAGCATCTGCTTCATCGAGGCCATGAACTCGTCGACATTCGCCTTTTCGATGACCTTGCCGGGCACGATGATGATACCGTTGGCCGGAATGCCGGACTTGTTGCCGCCGATGTAGTTCGCCATCAGCTTCATGCCCTGATAGCCCCATTCGAACGGCTGCTGCACCACCGTGCCGACGATGCTGCCTTCCTTGACGCCGCCGAGCGTAATCGGATCCTCGTCGAAGCCGATGATCTTGATCTTGCCGAGCTTGCCGGCCTCCTTGAGCACCTCGTAGATCCGCGGCGTGTTGTAGGAGTAGAAGCCGACGAGGCAGCTCACATCGGGCATGGCGGCGAGGATGTCCTCGACGTTGCGCTTGGCGCGGGTCTGGTCGATCTCATCGCCGCGAACGTCGACGAGCTCGACCTTCGAGCCTTTGAGCGTCTCCTTCACGCCTTCGATGCGCTCGCGTGCGTTGTCGGCGCCGGGTAGGCCGACGAAGCCGACGCATTTGCCGCCGTTCGGCAGCGCCTTGACCATCAGCTTTCCTGCCTCCTTGCCGAGGTCGGTGTTGGAGGAGCCGATATAGGCCACGCGCTTGGATTTCGGCGCGTCGCTGTCGGTGGTGAACAGCACGGTCTGGGACGCAACCTTGTTGAGATGCTCGGTCTGGTTCTTCGGATCGACTGCGCTGACCATAATGCCGGCGGCACCGGCGGCGACGAGGTCGTCCATCACGCGCTGCTGCACGGCGGCTGCAGCCTGTTCCGGATATTTGAACTGGAGCTCGTAGTTGGGCAGCTCGCCCTGCGCCTTCTTCATCCCGGCCTCGGCGATCTTCCAGAAGTCGGACGCCCCGTTGACGACGAAGGCCAGAACCTTCTTGTCCGCCGCATCCGTCGGGCCGACACCCGCTGCGATCGCGAAGGCAACAGACACACCTGCAACCAAGAGACGCTGCATATCATTCCTCCCCTAAGGCGGTCGGCCCTTTTTGATGGCCAACTCTGCTTGAGCCCAGATTGGGCGCATGCCTCACCCCCAGCGGCACGGCAATCAGCCGCTACCCGCATCGTTGCGGCAGAGGCGGGTCACCGACCCGGCCGGCGAGGTGAAATGAGGCACGTACCTCAAGCTAGCAGAAGCCCGCCGCGCACGCAATTGGAAGCAACGGTCTGGACGTCAACCGCCGCGCTCAGGCTGGTGTCGCCGGTCCCGCGGCAGCCTTTTCGGGCAATCCGCAAGCCGGCCGCGCCTTTAACCGACTGGAAACCATCGCAAATGATCTGAAAATTGTAACGAAACTCTCCGCCCGTCTCCGCGTCGGTTCGCCGGAGGGCAAGTCTCATGACAGAGCGCCAGTTGAGAGAGCAGGAATTCCAGATTGCGCGGTACCGGGATCTGGAGCGCGAGGTGACCGATCCGCTTGCAGCGTGTCTGCTTCACAGCATCATCGAGGAGCTCGAGGCCGAGCTGCGCAAGCAAAGACCGGATTGGCACGGGCCCGATCATTAACCGTTTATTGGCGCTAATGATGCCAATTGTCGGCGTGGGAATACCAGGGGAGGCTGCTCCCATGCTGAAGGACGGCACCTACGCGGCGTGGTACAAGACGCCGCTCGACCATGGTACCGGGATCGTCCATGTCGCAGACGGCCAGATCTGGGGCCGTGACAGCCTGATGACCTATCACGGCACCTGCCAGATCGATGGGGATCGCTTCACCGCAACCGTATTGACGAAGCGTCACACCGACGGACGCGCCACCGTGTTCGGCAACGATCAAGAGCTGACGTTGACGATCGAGGGAAGCTGCCCTGGCAAGATCGCGACCTACACTGCGACGGCACCTCAGGCGCCGGGCATGATCCTCCACGGAACGCTCATCCTCAGGGAACAACAGCCGCCGCCACCTGAACCACCAGGGCAGATGCCGGCATTCAATCCCGACAAGCTGCCGAAATTGCCGAAGCGCTCGCGCTGAACATCGCGACGAATCGCTCGTCTGGCGGCCGCGCCAGCTCCGAGCTCTTCTGCGGCGCTTCGTCATTTTTCCTCCGGCCATCCCCGGGCGAGTATCGCCGCCTGTTGCAAGGTGATGCTTCGGACCAGCGGATCCGCATGGCGGTGCACGAGTTGCCAATCCGTGCCGTCCTTGCGGTAGACTTCGGTCACGCGCAGCGACCAGTCTTGAGCCGGCAACCCGCCCACCTCGGCGCGCTGGCGCTCGACCATGACGAGAGCGACGAGCGCGTCGGATGCATAGGTTTGCAAAACCTCAAGTTCGGTTTGGCCTTCCCTGAAGTATCGGGAGAGGGCAGCCAGACGCTGGGGACTAGCGTCGAATCCCCGACTCGTAGGCCCGCCAAAGGGCTGCATCAGCGTGAAATCGGGCGCGATGCGGACAAGCTGGGACCAGCGCTCCACATCGCCACGCATGAAGGCGGCATTCTTCTCGCGGGCGCGTTCGACGAGGCCTGCTATCGCGTCGCTTCCAGCGGCCGCATCGGCCGAAAGCTGACCGGACAGGGGAATTGCTGCGGTAGCGGCCATCATCGAGCGCCGCGATATCTTTTCCTGCTCGCATGGCCACCTGTTCAGCCCGGACGGTTTGTTGGTCATTTCTCAGCTCCTGATCGAACGACGAGGCCCATGCATGAAGCCTTGATCCCAATGAATCCAGCGATATGATTTCAGCAACATGCTGAACCAAATTGATCTATCCAGGATTGATCTGAATCTCCTCGTGCTCTTCCGCGTGGTCCTGGAAGAGCGCCATGTCGCGCGTGCAGCCGCTCGGCTGAGCCTGACGCCGTCGGCTGTCAGCCATGCGCTCGGCCGGCTCCGTCTTCTGCTGAACGATCCGCTGTTTCTGCGGACCCCGAAGGGGGTCGTTCCAACGGAACGGGCCTTGGAGCTTGGAGAGCCGGTGGCCGAGATCATCGCGCGCGTCGAACAGCTGATCGGCTCGGCCACACCGTTCGACCCGGAGCAAAGTGGCCGTCGATTTACGATTGGCGCTCCCGATGCCGTACTGGTCTCAGCGATCGGTCCGCTGTTGCAATCGATCGCGACTGCGGCGCCCCACATTGATATCGGGCTGATCCACCTGATGCCTGCGCCGCGCGGTGGCGCAATCGGAGAGCCTTGGCAGCAAAGCCTAGACATGCTCGAACGACGCGAGCTCGATATCGCAATGCTGCCGCTGCCGGCGGTATCACCCCGTTTCGAGGCGCGCAGGCTTTACGAGGAGGAGTTCGTGCTGGCCATGCGCAAGGGACATCCCTTCGCAAAAGCGCCAACCCATGCTGCGTTCGCGCGATCACAGCACCTGCTGGTCTCTCTCAGTGGGGAACCGCGCGGTTTCGTTGATGAGATGTTGGCAAAGCGCGGCCTCGAACGCCGCATCGCTTTGACTGTTCCGAATTTCATGATGGCGCTTGCCCAGCTTTCCGGGTCTGATTTGATCGCCGCATTGCCGCGCCAACTGGTGGAGCAGCACGCCAGCCGTTTCGGCCTCGTGTTGGTCGAGCTGCCTTTCGCGCGCAAACCGGATACGATCCGGGCCATCGCGACCAAAGCGGCTATGAAAGACGCGGGCATCGCGTGGCTGATGCAGATTGTGGTCGGTTCAATCGGAGCAGGCCGACGCTAGAATCCGGTTTGAACTCAATAGGCGTTCATCTCGGCAAGGGAACGGCATTGTGCTGCCGCGCCTGCGGTGGCGGATCTGGGACCTCCTGCACCCGCTTCTCAAATCGCCCGGAACTGTTCATTGTGCCGGCCCGAAACGAAAAGAAGTGGAGCAGCATCAATGACGGAGGGGGTCTCGCGCCGCCGGTTTGCCAAGCTGGCGGGATTGTCCGCAGCTGGGATTGCGAGTCCCCTTGTCGTCGAAGCCAAGCCGGCTCGGCCGCCGCGCAATGCAGGCGGTTTTCCGGCGGGCTTTCTCTGGGGCACGGCGACCTCGTCCTATCAGGTCGAGGGCGCGGTCGAGGAGGACGGGCGAGGGGCCTCGATCTGGGACAAGTTCGTCCGCATCCCCGGCAAGATCGAGGACGGCACCACCGGCGACCGCGCCAACGAGCACTATCACCGCTACAAGGAGGACATCGCCCTCATCAAGGAGCTCGGCTGCAAGGCCTATCGCTTCTCGGTGGCCTGGCCGCGGCTGTTCCCGGACGGCGACGGCAAGCCCAATCCGAAGGGGCTCGACTTCTACAATCGTCTCGTCGACGAGCTCCTGAAGAACGGCATCGAGCCGTGGCTGACCCTTTATCATTGGGATCTGCCCCAGTCGCTCGAGGACCGGTTCGGCGGTTGGCGTTCGACCGAGACCTGCAAGATCTTCGGCGACTACGCGGCCTATGTCGCCGCGCACCTCACCGACCGCGTCAGGAACGTGTTCACGTTGAACGAGAGCGGGCGCTTCGTCTATTTCGGTTACGGCGTCGGCATCGACGCGCCGGGCTTGAAGCTGCCGCAAGCCGATGTCAATCAGATCAGGCACAACAGTGCGCTGGCGCACGGGCTCGCGGTGCAGGCGGTGCGCGCCCATGGCCGCCGCGGCACCAGGGTGGGGCCGGCGGAGAACATCGATGCCTGCGCGCCTGCCTTCGACACGCCGGAAAACGTGCGGGCCGCGGAGATCGCGCTGCGCGAGATGAATGCCGGCTACCTCAACGTCATCATGACGGGCCGCTATACCGACGCCTTCCTGAAATACGCCGGGTCCAACGCGCCGAAATACACCGATGCGGAGCTCAAGATCATCTCTTCGCCGGTCGATTTTCTCGGTCTCAACATCTATGCGCCGCAGAACTACGTGGTGGCCTCCGACCAGGGCGCGGGCTTCAAGCCGCTGCCGATCCCGAAATCGTTCCCGCACATGAATTCGGACTGGCTGCGCGTCGGGCCCGAGACGATCTACTGGGTGCCGAAGCTGGCGGCGAAGATCTGGAAGACGGATGCGATCTATATCAGCGAGAACGGCACCTCCGGCGACGATGTGGTGTCGCCCGACGGCAAGATCTACGACACCGATCGCATCATGTATCTGCGCAACTATCTCGCCCAGCTCCAGCGCGCCACCGACGAAGGCGTGCCGGTGCGCGGCTATTTCCTCTGGAGCCTGATGGACAATTTCGAGTGGGTGTACGGCCTTAACAAGCGTTTCGGGCTGTACCACGTCAATTTCGACACCCAGGTCCGCACGGCAAAACTCAGCGCCAGCTTCTACCGCAACGTGATCGCGAAGAACGCGGCGGGGGCGTAGCTCTTCTCCCTCTCCCCGTTCTTACGGGGAGAGGGCAGGGGTGAGGGGCTCTCTCCGCGAGTCCATCTGTCACCCTGTCACCGTTCTTGCTGAGGCTCCCCCTCACCCGGATTTTCCGCTGCGCGTAAAATCCGGCCTCTCCCCGCACGCGGAGAGAGGCGAAGGGCGAGCGCCGCACATTGACTCTCTTCTCCCCCTTATTCAAAACCGTTCTCAACACCCATAAACAAGAGGACGACGCCAATGCCTGACGCGCTGATCATTGATGCCTGCCGCACGCCGCGGGGCATCGGCAAGGCCGGCAAGGGAGCCCTGTCGGGTATTCATCCGCAGCAGCTCGGGGCGACCGTGCTGCGCGCGCTCGCTGACCGCACCGGCATCGATACCGCCGATGTCGACGATATCGTCTGGGGCTGCAGCGCGCAGGTGGCAACGCAAAGCGGTGATCTCGGCCGCATGTCGGCGCTCGATGCCGGCTACGACGTGCGTGCCAGCGCAGTGACGCTGGACCGCTTCTGCGGCAGCGGCATCACCAGCGTCAACATGGCGGCAAGCTCCATCATGGCCGGTGCCGAGGATCTCGTCATCGCCGGCGGCTGCGAGATGATGTCGATGGAGGGACGCCGCGGCGGTGGTCCGATGATGATGGATAGCGGCAATCTGCGCCTGCGGGCACGGCATCCGCAATCGCATCAGGGCGTCTGCGCCGATGCGATCGCGACGCTGGAGGGCATCACCCGAAGCGACGTCGACGCGCTCGGGCTGGAGAGCCAGAAGCGCGCCGCGCACGCGATCGCAAACGGCCACTTCAAGAAGAGCCTCGTGCCTGTTTACCGCGAGGACGGCAGTCTGGCGCTGGATCATGAAGAATACCCACGGCCGCAGACCACGATGGAAGGCCTCAGCAGCCTGAAGCCGGCATTCCCCGCCGTCGCGGACTACGCGCTCGACGACAAGGGCACGACCTATCGCGGCCTGATCCTGCAAAAGTACCCTGATCTCGAAATCGACTTCGTGCATCACGCCGGCAACTCCTCCGGCGTCGTCGACGGCGCTGCTGCGATCCTTTTGGCCTCGCCCGCTTATGCCAAGGCGCATGGCCTTAAAGCCCGGGCCCGCGTGGTCGCGATGGCCAACATGGGGGACTCGCCGACCCTCATGCTGAACGCACCGGTGCCGGCAACGCGCAAGGTGCTGGCCAAGGCGGGGCTCACCATCGACGATATCGACCTGTTCGAGATCAACGAGGCCTTCGCCGTGGTGGCGGAAAAATATACCCGCGACCTCAAGCTCGATCGCGCCAAGGTCAACGTCAACGGCGGCTCGATCGCGCTCGGCCACCCCATCGGTGCCACCGGCTCGATCCTGATCGGCACCGTGCTCGACGAGCTCGAACGGCGCGACCTCAAGCGCGGTCTTGTCACCATGTGCGCCGCCGGCGGCATGGCGCCGGCCATCATCATCGAGCGCGTCTAGCCAATCGCCCACTGACTTTCTCCCCATTTTTACGGGGAAGAAGACCGGCGACCAGCGATCCGACCCTTATTTTTCAGGGTGAAACACGACCGGCCTCTCATAAAGAGGCCGGTCGTCGCTTGTCGAAAGCGGCGAATCAGTTCTAGCAAGGTTGCGTGCGGGCCTTTGAAACAAGGCAAAAACCGCTGCCCGAGGCTTCATCCGCTCCGGAAGTAGCTAAAAAGCAGGGTTTTTTGTCACAGCAGGCCAGAAAAGCCCGTAATTTCGCGACAAAACTGTGCAGAAGGCTATAGGCCTTCAACGGTTGGTCTAATATGCAACCGGCAACGAATCAGAGGAGACACGATGCCAACCCAGATGTCCAAATCGCAATTGATCGAAAAGATTGCGACCGCCACCGAGCTTTCCAAGCGTGACGTCAAGAACGTCATGGAGACGCTGACCGATGTCGGCCACAAGGAGCTCAAGAAGAACGGCCTGTTCCTGGTGCCGGGCTTCGCCAAGTTCGTGGTCATCAAGAAGCCCGCGACCAAGGCGCGCAAGGGCACCAACCCGTTCACGGGTGAAGAGATGATGTTCAAGGCCAAGCCGGCCCGGAAGATCGTCCGCGCCCGCCCGGTCAAGGCCGCCAAGGACGCCGTGGGCTAACAACGCAAAGGCCCCCTCGAACGAGGGGGCCTTTTGTCTGGGGTAGCCGCGAGGGTTCGAGACGGAGGGCTCAACCCTTGCGGCGCTTCACTCGGACCGTAGCAGGCTGAAGCCGCGGCTCGGGTCCTACGAGCCCATCGCGAATCCGGTCGATCGCGCGATCGAGCAATTGGCGCAGCCGCTGCGTCTTCCGCGACCGCTTCGCTCTTTCCAGCAGTTTCTTCATCGCATTCACTCCGCCGCTTCCTTGGCTTCAGCCGGCTCGAGCGCCGCGGCGATGGCTTCGTCGACGCGCTCCAGCCAGATGAACTCGAGGGTGTCCCGCGCGCTCTTCGGGATGTCGTCATAGTCCCGCTTGTTGCGCGCCGGCAGCATCACCCGCTTCAGGCCGGCAGCAGCCGCAGCCACCACCTTCTCCTTGATGCCGCCGACCGGCAGCACCAGGCCGCGCAGCGAGATCTCGCCGGTCATCGCGGTGTCACTCCTCACCGTGCGGTTGGTGAGCAGGGAGGTCAGCGCCGTGAACATCGCAACGCCCGCGCTCGGCCCGTCCTTCGGGGTTGCGCCCGCGGGGACGTGAACGTGGATGTCGCTCTTCTCGAACGCTTGCGGATCGATGCCGAGCTGAGAGGCCCGGCTCTTCACCAGCGTCAGCGCAGCCTGCACGCTCTCTCGCATGACGTCGCCGAGCTGGCCGGTCAAAATCAGCCCGCCCTTGCCGGGCACGCGCGTGGCTTCGATGAACAGGATGTCACCGCCGACCGGCGTCCAGGCCAGGCCGGTGGCAACGCCCGGAACGCTGGTGCGCAGTGCGATCTCGCCCTCGAAGCGCGGCTGGCCGAGCACGGTGGTGATGTCCTTTGCCGTCACCACGACCTTCGCGGCCGTGCCTTCGGCGACCTGCACCGCGGCATGGCGGAGCACCTTGCCGATCTCGCGCTCGAGGTTACGCACGCCAGCCTCGCGGGTGTAGCCCTTGACGATCAGCTTCAAGGCTTCCGGCTCGATCTCGGCCTGCTCGGCCGAGAGGCCGTTGGCCTCCAGCTGCCGCCGCACCAGATAGCGCCGCGCGATCTCCAGCTTCTCGTCCTCGGTGTAGCCGGCGAGGCTGATCAGCTCCATGCGGTCCAGCAGCGGACCCGGGATCTGGTCGAGCATGTTGGCGGTCGCGATGAACACGACGCGCGACAGGTCGAAGGGCACGCCGAGGTAATTGTCCCGGAACGTCCCGTTCTGCTCGGGGTCGAGCACCTCCAGCATCGCGGCGGACGGATCGCCCTGCACGCCACGGCCCATCTTGTCGATCTCGTCCAGCATCATGACGCAATTCCGCGCGCCCGCCTTCTTGATGCCCTGGATGATGTTGCCGGGCAACGCGCCGATATAGGTGCGGCGGTGACCGCGGATCTCAGCCTCGTCATGCACGCCGCCGAGGCTGACGCGCACGAAAGGGCGATCCATCGCGCGCGCGATGGATTGGCCGAGCGAGGTCTTGCCGACGCCGGGCGGGCCGACGAAGCAAAGGATCGGCGCCTTGCCCTGCGGGGCGAGCTTGCGCACCGCCAGATATTCGATGATCCGGCCCTTGATCTTCTCCAGGCCGAAATGGTCGGCATCCAGGATGGCTCGCGCCTCCTTGATGTCGATCGGCTTCTCCGCGGGCAGCGCCCAGGGCAGCTCGATCAGCCAGTCCAGATAGGTGCGGACCATGCCGGCCTCGCCGGCAGCCTCCGGCATGCGCTCGTAGCGGCGCAGCTCCTTCTTGGCATGCGCCTCCGCTTCCGGCGGCATGTTGGCCTTGGCGATCGCAGCCGTCAGCTCGGTGACCTCGGCCTGCTTGCCGTCGCCTTCGCCGAGCTGGCGCTGGATGGTCGCCATCTGCTCGCGCAGGATCGCCTCGCGCTGCCGCTCGTCGAAGGAGGCCTTGGTCTGCTGGCCGATTTCGTTGCTGATGCGCAGCACCTCCAGCCGCTCGGCCAGGTGCTTCGACACCTTCTCCACGCGAAGAGCGAGGTCGATGGTCTCCAGCACCTCCTGCTTGTCCTGCGGCTTGATGTCCATGAACGAGGTTGCCAGATCCGCCAGCGCGCCGGGCGCGCTGGTGCCCTGGAACATCGCGGCGAGCTCGGGCGGCGCCTGCGGCAGCAGCTCGATCGCCTCGATGGCCTGGCGCTGCAGGTTCAGCGCGCGGGCCTCGATCTCGGGCGAGGTCGTGGTCGGCTCGGGGATCTGCTGGAAGCGCGCGGCCGGGAACGGCGTCCCCGGCAGGAAGTCGAGGATGCGCGCGCGCTGCACGCCCTGGCAGACGATGTGATGGGTGCCGTCGGGCGCGGTGATGTAGCGCACGATGTTGGCGATGGTTGCGACCCTGTAGAGGTCGTCCGGCCCGGGGTCATTGGTCTCGGGGCTGCGCTGCAGGACGATGCCAATCGGCCGCTGCTCGCGCAGCGCCTGCTGCGCGGCGGCAATGGACTTCGCCCGGCCGATCGTGATCGGCGCGATCGCGCCGGGAAACAGCACCATCTCGCGCACGGGGACGATGATCAGCGCGTCGTCGGGGATCTTCACGTCGTTATTGCTTTGTTCGTTGTTCATCTGTTCGGTGGCCATGATCGACCTCAGGATTTCGCGAGGCGCAGTGCGACGCAGCCGTCCATCACGAAGCGGCTGATGGCGTAACGGCCGAGGGGCAATGCAATGCGGCGCTCAAAACGCCCTTGCGGCAGCTCGAGCCGATGGATGCGGGCGTTGCGAAGCTCCGGCGGGAGGGTGCGCTGACCCGAGATGACGAGCACGCCGTCATGGATGACGGTCTCGACATTGTCCGGATTGACGCCGGGAAGCGCGACCAGGATCAGGAGCTCACGCTCGGTCTCGAGCACGTCGATCGGCGGCTCCCAGCAGGCTTCCTGGCGGCCGAACTGCTGGCGCAGCCGATCGGCGCGGGTCAGCGAGTCCAGGGCTTCGGACAGCATCCAGTCGAGGGGATTTTTGGGTTGCATGATGCAGGCTCTGGGGTGGGAAAGCCTGCATATGGGGCCGGTTCCAAGGAAATCCAGTACGGAAATCCAGTGCAGTGGCGCTGATGTGCCATGCGCCGCCGTGCGATCAAGGCAAGCGAACGCCGCGGCATGCGGCCGCGACGTTCCGTTCATTGGCAGGGCGCGGGCTCAGGCCGCCGCGCGGTACTCTTGTTCCGCTTCGAGGTTGATCACAGAGGTGGCGAGCTCGGTCAGCGTCTGATCGGTCGCCTCTTCCTCGTCCAGCGTCTCCTGGAGCAGCCTTGCGGCGTCCTGCATGCCGAGCTCTTCGGCCCAGGTGCGCAACGTGCCGTAGCGGGAGATCTCGTAGTGCTCGACCGCCTGCGCTGCCGCGAGCAGTCCGGCATCGAGCGCCGGCGCGCCCTTGAACTCCTTCATGATCTCGGCGCCCTCGTCGGCAATGCCGTTGATGGCCTCGCAGGGCTTGCCGCGTGCCGGCTTGCCCAGCATCTTGAAGATCTGGTCGAGCCGTTTGACCTGGCCCTGGGTCTCACGCAAATGCTTGTTGAAGGCGGCCGTAAGCTCCTTGGAATTCGCGGCCTTGGCCATCTTGGGCAGGGTCTTGATGATCTTGTTCTCGGCGAAATAGATGTCCTTCAGCGTCTCCAGAAACAGGTCGCTGAGCATCTTCGGCGCCTGACGCGGCCGGCGCGCCGCGGTCTTCTTTGTCGTGCGTTTCTTCGCTCGTTTAGCCATACGTCCTCCTCATGAGGTAACACGGGAAGGCCTCGCCCTCCTCAATCCTCAGGCGATCAAAGCCGCGCCATGAATGAAAGTTCCAAACTGCAACCGGCGAAGGCTCAGGTCGGGCGCTTGTAGGGATCTTCCTGGCGCTGCCGTGCCTCGGTGTTGCGATCGAGCTGCGCCCGCTCGCTGCGGCGCAAGTTGCCCGCCTTCATCACGCCGTAAACGAGCGCCCCGCCGAGCACGAACACTCCGATGAACCAGAGCCAGAGCATCTGGGCCGAGGCGTGGCCCAGGAGCATGCTAATGCCGCTGTCGCTCATGATTGGTCTCCACGATTGTCCATTGCTATCACGCTGAGCTAAGTCGGCGGTCGAAACCTCGTTCCATGCGACCGCAGCCGGAGACGTCAGACCGGGTCGGTCAGCGGTTGCCGCACCGCTTGCGCTTTCGGCTCGCCGCCCCGGGCGGTGAAGTCTCCGGCTTCGGTGGAAGTCCGCAGCCATTTCGTCACGTCGCTGATTGCTTCCCGCGGCGAGTGGCCGAACTTGCGCAAGCCGCGAAAATATTCGAGCTGAAGGTGGGCCGACGTGCCGCGCTTGGGGATCGACTTCAGATGCTGGATGTCGTCTTCGATGCCGAGATGGTCGACGTGGGGTGCCACCATGGCGATCACCGAATCGAGCCAGCTTCTGAACGAGACCGGCTCGAACGAGACCAGGTCGATATAGGTGCCGTCGGTTCCGTAGCGCTGGGCGCGCCAGCGATTCTCCTCCACCAGCGCGCGGTGCACGGCCGAATAGGTGGCGTTCAGCTCGGGATGGTGGACGGCGTGGCGGACCAGCGCGCGGAACAGCGCCGCGATCGCCACCGAATCCGCGATCGCCGTGCAGCAATCGGTGATGCGCAGCTCGAGAGTCGGATGCTGCAGCGAGGGCCGCAACGCCCACCAGACATAGGTGGCGTTGGGGATGATGCCGGCATCGACCAAGGTCTTCACGTAGGTCTCGTATTCGGAAAGGTTCCGAAACATCTCGGGAAAGCCGGTCCGGGGCAGGGCATCGTTGGCGGCATTGCGGTAGCCCAGCAATCCCGTCGGGTAGCCGCACCAGAACGGCGAGGAGGTCGAGAGCGCCAGCAGCAGCGGCAGGAACGGCACCAGGCGGTGCATGATCTCGACGCGCAAATCGGGCTCGGGGACCTCGACATGGATGTGCAGTCCGCTGATCGGGTTGCCGAGGCCGACCATCCCGAGATCGCTGATGACCTTGCTGTAGCGACGCTTGCGCGTCATGCGCTGCTGCTGCGGCTGCGCCAGCGGGTGTGTGCCGGCCGCGATGATGCCGACGCCGTGGTCCTTGCCGACCTCGGTGAGCACCGCGCGATAATGCGTGAGCTCGGCCAACGCATCGGCCGAAGACGTCAGCGGCGGGGTCGCCACCTCGATCTGCGATTGCAGGATCTCGGTGGTCAGCCGCTCGCCGAGCCGCTTTTGCGCCGCGGCCATGTAGGGCTTGGGCAGCTCGGATCGCGGCGCCGCGGACTGGCGGTTGACCAGAAAATATTCCTCCTCGATGCCGAAGCGGTAGCGGTGCATCGCCTACGCCGCCCCTTGTGCCTTGGCGTGGCGGCGAACCGCGTCTCCAAAAGCCGCCAGAATGCGCGCCGAGGCGTGGTCGGAGCTCGCCCAATAATCGGGATGGAAAAGCGTGCCGAGCGCAAAATCGCTGGCGCCCTCGACGCTGACGGCCTCGATCGAGCCGTCGTCGGCGACGGCCTCCGCGACGAGACCCGGTGCGAGATCGGCGATCAGGAAGCTGTGCAGCGAATTCACTAGAATCGAATCCGCGCCGCAGATCTGCTGCAGGACGCCGCCCCTGCGCAAGCCCACCTTCTGCCGCAGCCGATAGCGGGCATCCTCGTTGTCCGCGTCGGGCGTGCCATGGCGTTGCTCCTCGGGCAAATCGTCTGGCTCTTTCGCCAGCGTGCCGCCGAAAGCGACGTTCAGCTCCTGGAAGCCGCGACAGATGAACAGAGCGGGGATGCCCCGCGCCAGCGCCCGCGGGATCAGGCGCAGCGCGACCTCGTCGCGGAATTCGTCGAACGGGCCGTCACGCTTCTCGTCGGCCGTTTGTCCATAGCGGGACGGATGGACGTTGGTCTGTCCGCCGCCGACGAAGAGGCCGTCGAGCCTGTCCAGATAGGCATCGATGTCAGCCTCCGGCGCCGCGGGCAGAATCCGCGGCACGGCGCCGGCGACGAGGCCGATCGCATTGACGCAGACCATCGAAACGGCGGCGAGCTGTTCGCCGCGCGCGACCATGGAATCGGAGAGAATGCCGATCTGCGGTGCGCCGCTGCGCCCCTGCCACTGCCCGCGCGAGGCGCTACGCCGCCACTGCTGAAGGCCGTACGCCACGGCATCCGCTGCGCTGCCGAATTGATGAATCGCCGCCTTGAGCTCTCTGACGTTTGTCCCTAAGCGAAGTGCCCAACGGCTGCAGGCAACAGGATCGTGCGGATCAATTCTGGAACGGGGCTCGTGCAATTGCTTCGGCTGCTTCTGTTCGTGTATCGATGCACAGTGAAACGGCAATCGTCGGGAATGGTTGCTTTGCGATTGCACCGTTCGATCTCATTGCCTCCGCACCAGCCTTAACTTTTGTTATGGCTCTCGCGCGTCCTCGGCATGCTTCTCGCCGCCTATCCGTGCAGTTCGTCATCAACGGGGTCGGTCCGGATCGGCCTGCCCCAGTAGCTGCGACAATCTGTTAACCTGTCGCTATCCCGTTCGGCCGGAGTGTCACGGGATCCGGGACGCTTTCGCTTGCACTGTCATGTTGCTTTGACGTAACTCGGTCCAACAAGCCCTCGACAGGAAATCGACATGTCGATGACAGCGGACGAGCTCGGCAAGAGACAGGCCATTATCGACGCCTGCCGGCGTATGAACGCGCTCGGCATCAACCAGGGCACATCGGGCAATATCAGCGTCCGGCATGTGGACGGCCTCCTGGTCACGCCGACCAGCGTGCCCTATGAGGCCATGCGTCCGGACCAGATCGTCTTCATGGCCATGGACGGCTCGCACGCGCCCGACCAGAAGCCGTCGAGCGAATGGCGCTTTCATCGCGACATCCTGAAGTCGCGGCCCGACGTCAACGCCGTCGTGCACGCCCATCCGACCTATTGCACCATCCTGGCGATCATGGGCATGGAGATCCCGCCCGTGCATTACATGATCGCGGCGGCGGGCGGCGACAGCATCCGCTGCGCGCCCTACGCGACGTTCGGAACGGCGGAGCTGTCCGAGCACGCCGTGCGGGCGCTGGAGGGCCGGCTCGCCTGCCTGCTCGATCATCACGGCATGATCGCGATCGGCAAGACCCTGGACAAGGCGATGTGGCTGGCGGTCGAGGTCGAGACGCTGGCGCGGCAATATCACGGCTGTCTGCAGATCGGACAACCGCCGCTGCTCCCGAGCGAGGAGATCGAGCGGGTCCGTCAGCGCATGGCCGGCTACGGCCTGTCGGAAAGGTAGGGCGGGCCAGACGGTGTTAGTGCGGATCAAACATCTCGTGGATCGCAAGAAGACGAACCGCACCATGGTTCGGCTGCGCGCCCTGCTGCGCAGCAACGAGTTCTACCTGATCCCGCTGGCGCTCGTGATCGGCACGCTCGCGGGCGCGGTCGTGACGCTGATGGCCCACATCGCGCAGATCGCGCATGTCGTGATCTACGGCATTCCCATTGACGTCCACCTGTCGGCCCACGCGAGCGTCAGCCCATGGGCGGCACTGATCGCGCCTGCGCTCGGCGGGCTGGTGCTCGGAATCATGGAATGGTCGCGGCGGCGCATGAAGATATCGAACGCGGTCGATCCGATCGAGGCGAACGCGCTGCGGGGCGGCAATCTGTCGATGCGCGACAGCGGGGTGGTCGCAGGCCAGACCCTGATCTCGAACGGCTGCGGCGCCTCCGTCGGCCTCGAGGCGGGCTACACCCAGATCGGTTCGGGCATCGCCTCGTTGATCGGCAAATTCTTCAATCTCCGCCGCAACGATCTGCGCCTGATGGTCGGCTGCGGGGCCGCGGCGGCGATCGCGGCGGCGTTCGGCGCGCCAATCACCGGCGCCTTCTATGCCTGCGAGCTGATCGTCGGCGTCTATGCCGTAGGCAGTGCCGCGCCGATCCTCGCCGCCTCCCTCGCGGGCGCCTTGACCGCGCAATGGCTGGGCGGCGCGCCATACTCGCTGGAGATACCCAAGGTCAGCGCCGTCGGCGTCGAGCAATATCTGGCACTGATCGGGCTCGCCCTCATCACCAGCGGCGTCGGCATCGCCGTGATGCGCTCCTCGCCGATGTTCGAGCGGCTGTTCGCCTGGATGCCGGTCTGGCTGCGTCCTGTGATCGGCGGGCTCATCGTCGGCGGGTTCGCCATCATCACGCCGCAGGTTCTCGCGGCCGGCCATGGCGCCATGGTGCTCGATCTCTTCCACGACATGACGATCGGCCTGATCGCGCTGATCATCGCCTTGAAGGTGACGGCCTGCCTGATCTCGCTCGCCTCCGGCTTTCGCGGCGGCCTGTTCTTCGCCTCGCTGTTCGTCGGCAGCCTGATCGGAAAGTTCTTTGCCGCGGTGCTGCTGCTCATCAGCCCGAACTTCGCGATCGATCCGCTGGTGGCGATGTTGACTGGCATGGCGACGCTCGGCGTCGCTATCGTCGGCGGCCCGCTCACGATGTCGTTCCTCGTGCTCGAGATGACACGTAACGTCGACGTCACCGCCGTGGTGCTGGCCGGCTGCATCGTGACCTCGATCTGCGTGCGCTTCATGTTCGGCCATTCCTTCTCGACCTGGCGCCTGCATCTGCGCGGCGAGACCATCCGCAGCGCCAACGACGTCGGCTGGCTGCGCAATCTCACGGTCGAGCGCCTGATGCGCTCGGACGTCGGCAAGGTGCCCTCGACCACGACGATCGCCGCCGCGCGCCGCGAGTTCGCGCTCGGCTCGCGGCCGGGAATCGTCATCGTCAACAATACTGACGAATATATCGGCCTCGTCCTGCTGCCCGATTTGTTCTCCAGCGACCTCGACACCATCGCCGACGACATCCAGGTGGTCGAGCTCGCCCGCCTGATCGACATCGTGCTGATCCCGGAAATGAACGTGAAGTCGGCGATGGCGGTGTTCGACGAAGCCGAGGCGGAGATGCTGGCGGTGGTCGATTCCACCGACAGCCGCAAGGTGGTCGGCTTCCTCACCGAGAGCTTCGCCCGCCGCCGCTATGTCGAGGAAATCGACAAGGCGACGAGAGGCGTGCTGGGGGCGCTGTCGTAGGCGCGGTTACCGGCCGGGTGGTGCTGCGACGAGCCAGGCCACGATCCGGCGGACCAGCGGCAGCACCAGGAGCAGGGTCGGGAAGGCGACGAGCCAGGACAGTCCCCAGGCGCCCGGCCAGGCCGCCAGGAACGCCGGCGTTGCCCCCAGGCTCCGCAGCGTCGAAATGACCGATACCACCGCCGTCATGAGGATGGACAGCACGAATGGCGTCACGATCGGCGCATAGCGCGCCGGCAGTTTGCGAACCACAATCATCTGGTTTCTCTAGGAAAGGGCGCGTCGATCTCGGTGAACCTGGAAAATGGCATCGATCCCGACGGCGTCGGTTGATGCGTTGGTTCACGTAAACGCTTACGGCGACCGAAAACGGCGCGGCCGTTCATTAACCGCTCAGGTTGGCTGGTTCAAGCTGGGTCTGATCGTTCGGGATTTACAATCGTTCAAAGCGTGGCAGATCGCCGCGATCATGAAACCATTTCAGTGGTTTGCGGATTATAGATCGTTTGCTTATGTTTCTTTGGGCGAGAACAGAGGAAATTCGAACATGAGTATTGGACCCGTGATTTCCGCAGCCGGCCGCAACACGATCGTGGTCGCGCTCGCTGGCCTCGCCCTGATTGCGGCTTCCGCATCCCCGTCCGCAGCGGCTTCGGCCGGGACACCGGCCGCCAAGTCGGCTGTCAAGGCGGTCGTTGCCGGCCAGGCTGCCTCCGACGTCACCGATTTCAGCTCGCACCGGCGGCGTTACTATCGACGCGGGCCGAATGCCGCGGGTCTCGCCTTCATGGGCATGGCCGCAGGTCTGATCGGAGGCGCGATCGCCGAGAGCCGCCGCCGCGAATATTATGAAAACCGCTATTATTATGGCTATGGCCCGCGTTACTACGGCGGCCCTGGTTACTACGGCGGTTCCGGCTACTACTACGATCCGGGCTATCGTTACGCACCGTACTGAGCTCTCCAGGTCTCGACGAGCTCAATCTCGTCTCTCGTAGCCCGGATGGAGCGAAAGCGTAATCCGGGGCTGCGCGCTCGGCATCTTGCGCTGTCCCGGATTACGCTTTCGCTCCATCCAGGCTACGGGACCGAGGTGTGTCGCGGCGCTGTCAACCCGCTCGCGCGAAAATATTCCGCTTTACCGAAATTCGGAAAGGACGTATGTGTCGCCCATCCCGGCTTAATCTCGAGGGGCGATCATGAGGTCGTCATTGTCGCGAGCCGGGCTTGCGGTGGACGCGGCAGCGTCGTGTACGAGAGCTGAGGGCAGGGCGGATTGCTCTCCGTGAGCCCCTAAGCTTCGTACGGACGAGCGGCGCTGTCAGGTTCGTCGTGCCGGCATTTCGATGGCAACGTGCACAACGCCGTCGAACCCTGTGGCGCCAACGGACCGCGCGTACGGCAAAACCGTGTGGTCCTGGCCGCAAGCGCTATTTGGTCATTCTCTGAAACTGCGGAAAAAGCATCAGCTTCAACGGCGTATGGGGCTTCCTAGCTGAGGGCGAGGCCTCTCGCCCAATTCACCGGGCCCCAATAGGCCCTAGTTTCACGCTTTGCAGAGCGGGGCGCTTTGTTGCGGCCGCGAACGCCTTGACGCTCGATGTCCGTTTAGCCGTTGAAAGCGGGAATCATTGGACGTAGGCCAAATGTCACCGAAGGGCCAAAAGGAGACCTTGTCGTCTCTTTTTACAAAGGGCGGGGTCCAGCTATCTGTTTGTCGCCTCATTGCTCCGGAACGCCTGCCTTCCTCAGCCCATCGACGATGTCGTCGTACTCAAGCCGATACTGCGGATTGCTCGATCGTGCGTAGCCGATTTGATGGAACCACCGGATGGTAAACTCCGGCCGGACTGTATTCAATTCGGCTAACATTTGGTGGGCCATTTCCAATTGGCCCGTGGCTCCATAGGCTGAAATCAGGTCCACATACGGCAACCAGTTTGATTTATTCAGAGTGATCGAGCGCCTACACTCTTCGATGGCTTCGTTATACTGGCGGACATGTAAGTGAGCGTGACACAGGAAGAAACGCCAAATACCTGCGGCTGGATCCTTGGGGCTTAGGCGTAGAGCGATCTGAATCGGAGAGAACGCTTCGCGCGCGCGACCCGCGGTGATGAGCGAGATTCCTTTTGAGGCGTATGCTATGGGTGAATTAGGATCGATTGCCAACGCGGCATCGAGCTCAGATAATGCTTGTTCTGGACTTCCGTAATTCAAAATGCTTCCCATAGCTATACGAGCGTTCGCCGCCGCCGGGCGCTTTGCAAGAACTTGATCAATTAGTTTGGTCGCCGTCTTTTTGTCCTCGACCACAGACGTTGACCAACCGTTATTTAGATCAGTGGCTATGCACCACGCCTTCCCAAGCAGTGCGTCGGTGTTATCCGGATCAAGGCGCAGCGCGCTGTTAAAGAAGTCCTTTGCTTGTGCGTTCGTTGCCTTGGTCCCAGGCTCATAGACCTTCGCCCAACCGCGCATGCTGAGATCGGCAGCATCTGGATTCGTCGACTGGTTCATTTGGCTACGCCGGCTTTCAGCCTGGACAAGTTGGACGTTGAGAGAGCGGGCGAGCCGTGCCGTGACTTCCTCCTGCAATGCCGCAAGATCCGCACGATCTCCATCAAAGCGGTCCGACCAGACGTCGCGGCCAGTTGACAGGTCTGCAAGCGACACATTCATTCGGACCTGAGCTCCGGCCCGCTGCACCGCGCCCTGCACGGCCCAGCGGATGCTGAGATCCTTACCGAGTGTCTTGAGATCAATCTGCTTGTTCTTATATGAAAAAGCCGTCCCGCGCCCGATGACGAATGTATCGGGCAATTGCGCGAGGTCAGTCGTCAGATCGGTCGTGATGCCGTCGGCGAAATAGTCCTGCTCTGCATCATTGTTGAGGTTAGCGAATGGCAAGACAACGAGAGACAACCGGGGAGCAATGTCGGGCCGGGCCGTAGCCTCCTTCTGCGTTTTTTGGCTCCCTGGAAACACTTCGGTGCGGAGCGTCTTCCAAACAGTCCAGTAACCGATGAGGCCGCCTGCGACCGCACCGACGGCAGCAATCGAGGCCAACGCGCCGCCGATCAACTGCAACCGTGCGCGCAGGCGAATCTTCAAATTGCGATCGGATGGCAGCTTTGCCGGTTGCTCTTTATCTGATGGCGGTTTGTCCGGTAGGCCGTTGGAGATTTCCGAGTTTGTCACCGTTGCCTCTCCGCAGGTGCCCATAGCCCCAACTCTATACTAGCAGAGATGCGCACTTAAGGTTGGTCAAGGCCCCTGACTCATTCGCCTTTCTGGATTTGTCGCCGCAACAATCGTCGGCGCATGAAGTCCGGTCCGGTCAATCGCGACGATATGGCCTTGGTTTAAGTTAGGCCCGGCCTACCCCTGACAGCCGACATATCCTAGGTCGTGCGATGCCGCAGCGATGGGCCATAACCAGACCTCAGGTTGTGAAAGCGTATCGGATGCAGACCCTCCGGCCGTGAAGAAAGGCCCCGCACTGGCTCAGTCTAAGTTGGAATTGCCTCGATGACCTGAAAGTGCGGGCCTGCGCGGGCTGTGCCGCGCATCTCAAATCCGGCCGTTCGACATAGCGCGGAATACTCGTCGTAGCTCCGTTCAAGCGCTCCGAGCATGACGAGCATATTGAGGTCGCTGAATTTCGAGATTGGCCCTTCGTTCGGCGCGTCCACCACACGTCAATGAGGAGTAATCTGGCATCAGCGGTCATAGCGCGGCGGCAGGTCTTCAGGATAGAAATCGCTTCCTTATCGTCCCAATCATGGATAATCGCCCGCATCACATAGGCCTCAGCCCCCTCCGGGATGGATTCAAAGAAGCTGCCTCCGACGATTTCGCATCTGTCCGCGACACCATGTTGGTTCAGAACTTCCGCTGCCTTGCCAACAACGTGCGGCTGATCGAACAGCGTTCCGCGCAGGCCCTTATTTGCTCCGAGAATTCCCGCCAGCAGTTGGCCTTCACCACCCCCGATATCCGCGACGTGACGAAAGCTGCTGAAATCGTAGGCGGCGATAATAGCTTCGATCGCGCCGCGTGAATTGGCCGTCATGGCTCGGTTGAAGATCGCGTTCTCATCCGGACGGGTGCTGCGATACTCCCATACGCTCTGACCATTGAGATGCCGAAAGGCACTCTCGCCGGTGCGGACGCTTGTGTTCAAGATGCCCCCAGGCCTGCCAAGCATAAGGTCGGCCGACATATGCGGCCCAGCCGTCGAGTGGAGTCGGCGAGTCGGAACGAAGACACTCGCTCATCGGGGTGAGCGAGAACGTTTTGTTCTCGGCCTCATGGAAAACACCGACTGAAGCCAGCGCCCGCAAGAGCCGATAGAGTGTCCTCGGATGCGATCCGCTGAGCTGAGCAAGTTCGTTGCTGCCTTGGGGCCCGCAACTAAGGTGGTCGGCTATGCCAAGCCGGGCCGCCACGTGAATGGCCTGCGAAATCTGATAACCGTTAATCAGCCGCGTAAGGTCCGAGAAGGCATTGGCGGCCATGGTGTCACCTCCTGCTGCTCCGCACACAGTAAAGATGCATCGAGTACCAGACTTCCCGCAAACGGATGATATCTCAGAAATTGCGGTGCGCACCATCTAACACAAGTGAATTCGAGGACCGCTTAGAGTCAATCGCGACGTTTTAGCCCGGTTTAAGTGTGATCCGGCTTCCCGTGGCACCCGACATATCCTCGGCCGTGGGATACGGCAGCAATGGGCCAAAACTCGACTCATGCGCGGCGCTTGCAGGGCCGCTAGTGCATCATCTCGCCAAAATAGGACTGCTATTCGGGTAACCCCGCTCTCCGGAGCCCCTCGATCAGCAGCTTCGCGTTCGATTGCCCGCCCCGGGCTATCCACCCTGATATGTTAAAGGCGGCGTCGAGCTCAAGCAGACGTGCCGCCGCTTCGCGTGACTCCGCATCCCGTCCGAGATGGGCGTATGCGGACGCGAGGCAGCGGTAAGTTGATGAATAGAAGGCGTTCTGACGTTCGGCCTTCTTTCCTGCTTCGACGGCCTCCTCAAAGCGACCAAGCTCAATTAAGGCCATCCCTATCCCGGCCATCACCGCGTGCAGCACCGGATCTAATGGGCTCATGCGGACGGCATGTTCAAAGCTGCGTATCGCTTCCTCGGGTAACCCCGCAATTCTGTAGACGTGACCCCTGCAGACCAAGGCTTGAAATGCATTCGGGTTAAGAGCGACCGCACGGTTCGCCATTTCGATCTCGGTTTGCCCAGCGCCGATCATGATTGCCGAGATAAAGCTGGCGGATGCTAGCGTGTCTGCATCACTGTCGTCGATGCTCAATGCGAGGCGAGCAAGTCGAAGTGCCTCTCGGCGCTCGAATTTAGGATCGACAGCAAAGCCGAAGACGACATTGAGCGCGTGACAGTTACCCGCCAGGCCGGCAGCCAGACCGAGCTGAGGGTCGAGCTCCAAGGCGCGATGAGCCAGCCTTGTCGCCTCGGCAAAGCTTTCGCGGGTCATCGAACGGAACTCGCCCACGGCCCGGAGGTAAAGATCATAGGCGGTGAGATTCTCCGGTCGCCGCCGCGTCGCCATTGCGATCTCCGTTTGGAGCAGCTTCGGCTGAATGGCGGAGACAACCGCTAGCGTGATTTCATCTTGGAGAACGAAGATGTCTGTCAGGTCACGTTCGTATCTGTCCGCCCAGATATGAGCCCCTGTGGCTGCATCGATCAATTGTCCTGCGATGCGAACTTTTCCTGCGGCCTTGCGCACAGACCCTTCAAGCACATAGCGCACACCGAGCCTGCGCCCGACTTCTTTGATGTCTACAGCTCTGCCCTTGAAGATGAAACTTGAATTTCGGGCGATAACGAACAGGGACTTGAACCGCGAAAGCGCCGTGATGATCTCCTCCACTATTCCGTCGGCAAAATACTCCTGCTCGGCATCACCGCTCATGTTCTCGAACGGCAGCACAGCAATCGAGGGCTTGTCGGGTAGTGGAAGGGGGGCTTCCGTGAATTCAATATCGCGGCTCAAGATCGCCGCCGCGCCGGAACGCTGGTTCACCTCGCGGACCGTGCCGATGAAACGAAAACCCTTGCGCGGTAACGTCTTGATCAGGCGCTGTGCCGCACCGGAATCGCCGATCGCGCTTCGCGCGGCATTCAGGCGGGTCGTCAACGCCGCGTCAGATACGCTGCGACAATTCCAAATGGCGTTGACGAGGTCGTCCTTGCTTACAACCCGCTCCCTGTTGCGGATCAGGTAATCGAGCAGGTCAAAAACCTGCGGTGTGATCGACACGGCATCAGTGCCCCGCTGCAGCTCGCGCCGATCGGTGTCGAATGCGTATTCCTCGAAAAGATAGCGCAAGCTGCCATTCCTTCTCAGGGCGCCTCTGTATTAACGCATGAAGAATAAGCCGCCGGTAAGAGAAATGTAAGCCGCCAGTTAAGCGCGCCGACACCTCTTGCGGCAACTTCCGTCATAGTGAGCAGTCCAGACAGGACACCCTCAATGAGCACGATCCACGGGACCACCGAGCTGGGACCGGCAACAGCAAGGCGGCAGGTCTACAGTCCTCTCGAAGCATATTGGAATGCATTTCAGGAGTGGCGCAGACGCCGGAGATTACTGGCCAACTTGTGCGATTTAAGTGACAGGGAGCTTATCGATATCGGTATTACGCGCGGCGAGATCGACTACGTCGCCTCGCAGCGAGATTGCGATCCGCGAGGCATCCGGTGAATGAATGCGATATCTGGTATCGATGGAAGATCGAACTAGTCACAACCAGAAGCCGTGATGGCGCAGATGCTGCCTTCCGATATGGCTCAGACTGAGAAGAGCTCAGGCTGTGCAAATCTGATCCGATATGCTCCGCTGAGCAGACGCCAGCAGGCCGTGCCACCACTTCGCATTCGGGCCACTCGCGACCTCGTAGAAGGGTCCGCTTAGGTTGAGCGAACAGGCGAGCAAAAACATTTGCCGGGGACGCGAACCAATTCACATCCGACGAGGTGGCCCGGCGGCAGTATGAAAGCGGCATATTATTAGAACCAAGACCGGGGCGAATGATTGCCAACCCTCCTGCTACGGAGTGCTCAATGAGTGGCGAACGGTGGCCGTACTTTGCCGGCCTTGCATCGATCATGTTGGCGATATCCTTCGCGTATTTGCTTGAAGGAAAGTGCCAAAGAGACCTTGCATTTCAGCGCTCCTTTCCATCCGCTCTGTCCGAGCTAATTGTAGGAAGCGAGCCTATTAGGTGTTGGTTCAATAATTGACTTATGTGGAGGCCGACTTCTGCTCTGGGTTAGTCTCGTCGCTCGGGCCGGCTCTCGGCCATGTCTCGTCTAACCTCTTCAGCTGGCCCACGGCATTCCTTCGCCGGCTTCCTTCGGGCCAGAACCTGACACTGACGAGGCAAGGAAGGTGCGAAGAAGCGGCTTGGGATCGAAAGCGGCTTTCAGCGAGAATTGTCGTGAATTTCCGCTACGGGTCAGGGGCTGCCCTCGGCAGCCACCACGGCGTTCCGGTCAGCCCTCGGAAGCAGACCGCGGCAGCCACGCGCCACACGCAGATGCAATGACTTTGGATGGCCGCGAGGTTAGGCTATGACCTAATCAGCGAGATGTCCTTCAGGGGGCACTAAATGGCCATGTTGTATTTCGAGGAGGCGGAGGTTGGCAAACTGCGTACGGCTGGTCCTTACCACGTCACAAAGAACGAGATTATCGAATTTGCCCGAAAATTCGATCCGCTGCCTATTCATATCAACGAGGAGATCGCCGCACGCTCCGTCTTTTCCGGACTGATCGCTTCGAGTGCACACACGTTTGCGATACTTATTTCCTTGTTGAGCAGAACACAGCCGTATTCGCTTCGGATTGTTGCCGGGCTTGGCTGGGATGAACTCAGGCTCCCCGCTCCGGTGCGCCCGGGAGATGATCTCGATCTCGAAGTGGCAATTTTGGAGAAGCGTGAGTCAAAATCCCATTTCGACAGAGGCGTTGTCCGTAACCAGCTACATCTCCGGAACCAAAAGCACGAAACGGTTCTTCAATGCGTCAACACGGTTCTCGTGGCGCGACGACCGCCTGCGAATTCCTGAGACACGGGAGGCCGCGAGTTCCAGTGGCCGGCCGATGTCGGCTTCGGGTCAAAGGCTGCCTTCGGCGTGACCACGATGGCTTTCCGCTCAGCGCTCGGAAGCAGACGCTGCGCGGCCGAGAGCGGTAGTCAACCACGGGCCAACAAATGACATGCGAAGGCCGCGCTAATCTAGCTTCGCAACGGCGTATAATCATACTTGCCGCGGCCGAACCGCGTCGTGAGCTAGCGGGCAAAAAGGATTGCCAGCACAAAGAGCATCCCTAGAAGTATAAGCCCAGCGGAGATGGCACCACTTTTGGGAGACGTTGAGGTTTGTGCAGCGCTCGGAGTGGACGTTTGGCTCGCAGGTTCGCGAGCATTCTCAAAATATTCTCGCTTGAGTTGCGTGAACTTTGGAGGATAACCCGTCCCACCGTGCGCAAAATAAGCTTCTTCAAAGTAGCGATCACAATGTTCCATGAGGCTACTCGTGTTGCCGCCGGCACTTACCCACGAGGATGCCCACGACATCATATGTGTGGGAATTAAGTGGTCCTGTGATTTTGTGATCAGGATGAGAACGGTATTCCAGTCGTTCTCAGTCTGCCAGAAGGCCTTCGCTATGGCGTCCCGATCGTCCATTTCCATCCCCCCGGCGGATAGTCAAATCTCTTACACGTCCGGCGAGAAATCAATCGCCGCCATCATCGCAGTTCGCGGCACTCAACCCGGTGCTCGCACAAGTAGCGGTTCTCTCTGAGCACCCGTTGATTTTTCCAAGGACATTGATCTGTCGCAACTAACTTTCGCGATCCCGATACAGCGTCCTGGCAGGAGGCAACGATGCAGCCTTGGATGTTGCATGTGCTGGCGTAGGCCATAGCGGCCTTGGGCTTGGCGGCCATCCTTTCCATGAGCTTCTAAGCTCGCCTCAGGTGTGGAGAGTGCGCCGCTGCCTCCATAATTCCGACCTACCCGCTGTCGACGAGCTTCTTGCTCTCGGCAATCGCGCGAGCCGCCTCGTTCGAGGAGGTCATCTTGCATCACGACACTGCCTCACGACTTCAGGATGACCTCGACCGAAGCGGATACCGTCAGAACCGCTGCGGCATGAGTTCTCACCTCGACGAACATCTGGCCCATCTCTGCGCCAACATCGCTTTTAGCGCGGATGGCCTCGGCGAGTGCCCTTAGCGCCGCATCCCGTGCAGCATCAAGATCCGGCAATTCCTCACCAATATCGTCGAG
This sequence comes from Bradyrhizobium sp. BRP23, assembly GCF_020194135.1. Lineage (NCBI taxonomy): Bacteria > Pseudomonadati > Pseudomonadota > Alphaproteobacteria > Hyphomicrobiales > Nitrobacteraceae > Bradyrhizobium > Bradyrhizobium sp. BRP23. The sequence goes on from NZ_JADYVW010000009.1 coordinate 166,811, forward strand.
GGTGAGTCCAGCGTCATCCCGAAAGTCGAAGTAATATCGAGGCATTTCCTCGGAACCCCGGAACTAGCGAAGCGTTCCTGGGCCTAATCGTCACCGCCCTGTCCACTCCCTTTGGGTTCGGCACCGATGTCCGCAGCGGGTCACAAGCACGCGACGCGCCATCTTCAGCGCGCTTCCGGTTTGCTCCCCACAGCCGAAGTCGCGCGCCGGCCCTTGCCCCGCGCGCGATGCGGATCGAATTCATCGACTGCGTTCTGCCAGGCGACAATCTGGTCCTCGTACCAGACTCGGCGGTTGGGGCTGATGTAAGTGGATTTCGGAAACCGGCCCGCCTTCTCCATGCGGTAAAGCGTGGTGCGGCTTACGGGGATGATCTCCAACACCTGCTGCTCGTTGAGCATGCGACGGGGGGCGCACTTCGAGGCCCCGGCAACGTTCATCTCGGTGGGCGCTGGCTTTGCTGCGGTCATTACGAACCTCCTCAAAGCCCGGTCCGCTACTCAGTCTTCGTTCTCTTCCTCGTTCCGCATCAATTGGCGAAAACGACTGATATCGAACTCGTCAGATCGCAAGCCGAGCGGTCTGACCCTCCGACGGTAGTTCCGGGCTATAGCGCGTCCGATCACCTCAGGAGGATCTTCGGGGCCGGCCTGCTGCTCTCGCGTACCCAAGCTGATCAATGGCTTCGCAGCGAGGTCGGACGGGCTGATGGGATAGCTCATCACCTGGTCGGCGATGGCCGCCATGAATGCAGACCGGGCACGCTCGTCGCCCCACCAAGTCGCGCCGAAATCGCGCATGGTCTCATGCGCCAAGAACAGGATCGCGTAGATCAAATCGAGCGTGTGGCCATCGCCCTGGATGTCGAATGACATCTCGAGGCGCTGTCGGATTTCCTCTGCGATCGACCGTTGGCTGAGAGCGCTGGAGCTATCGAGCTTTGCGCGGAGATCGTCACCGAGGGTGATTTTGAACTGCTGCTGCTTCAACGTGGTAGCCCTTGATATGATCAGATCTAGCCCTACAATAGTTGACACAAAGGGTCAACTGAACCAGACTGGATATGACGAATTCGGAAACCACGACGGCTTGGCGCGTCCTCGATCAGCGCTGGGACGGTCGCTCGACATTCACCGTCGAAGAGGCGGGATGCGAAATCCTGGGCCTGTCGAAGTGCAGTGCCTACGCCGCCGCGAACTCTGGCGAGTTGCCTGCCATCAGGGTGGGCCGCCGTTGGATCGTTCCGCGGCACGCCCTGGAACGAATGCTGAGCGGCTGACGAAGCGGGGGGTGAAAAGTGATCGGGCGCTAACGGGAGAGCGCATGTGAATTCTATTGAGCAGATCGCTTCAGCCTGCGGCGATGCCAAGCGGACGGCTCGCGGTTTCATGTGTCGCTGCCCTGCCCATGAGGAGAGGACTGGCAGTCTCTCGCTCGGATACGGCCGCGACGGGATCGTCCTGGTCCATTGCTTCGGCGGCTGCAGCCAGAAGTCAGTTATTGATGCGCTCAAGCGCCTCGGCGTGTGGCCGGGGCCGCACGTCGTCGCGCCCCGCAATGTGTCGAGAACGCCGGTGTCGAAAGATGCCAGCGTTTGCAGCTCTGCTTCGTGGGCAGCTGGGATTTGGAACGCCTCGACTTGCGCAAGGGGCTCGCTGGTTGAGACCTATCTGCGGCGGCGTGGGCTCACGGTGTCAATCCCCTCGGCCATTCGGTTTCACCCTGGTCTGCGGCACCCGGAAGGGTCGAGCTGGCCGGCGATGGTTGCTTTGGTGTCCAACGCACTCGGCGGGGCTCCGACTGCTATTCACCGCACGTTCCTCTCGCCCGATGGCACCTCCAAGGCTCCCCTCGAGTCGACCAAGATGATGTTGGGCCCGTGCCGCGGCGGGGTTGTGCGCCTTGGTGGTTTGGGCAACGTCTTGTTGGTTGGCGAAGGGATTGAGACCTGCCTCTCAGCGCTGCAGGCGACGGGACACCGGACGTGGGCGGCGCTTTCGACCTCAGGCCTGCGCACGCTCGCTCTGCCTGCTGACGAGCGGGACATTGTTATTCTTGCAGACGCCGATCGGGCAGGAGAGGCGGCGGCAAACGACGCGGCGTACCGCTGGGTGCTCGAAGGGCGTCGCGTCCGGATTGCTAGGCCGCCGCCGGGGCTGGATTTTAACGACCTGCTCGCCGATCGTGCGCACAGTTTGATGGAGCTGGCGACGTGACTTCTGCAAGCGAAATCGCCACGCTGATCGGATCCGCCGAAGAGATCTGCATTGCCTCCGGGACCAAGGGTGCAAAGCCGCGCCTTTTGGTCGAGAACTGTAGCCCTGATCTGACCGTCACCGCAATTCGCGATGCGATCGCCGCTGCCGGCGGTCTGTTCGAACGTGGCGTTCCTGTTCGTCTCGCGTTCGACCAGGCTCAGCGCGGGGCGGTCGCCCAGGTCATGACGCCGGAGGCGTTGGTTCTGAAGGCGCACACGATTTCCCGGCCGTACATGAAAAAAGAACGGCGGGACGGCACGATTGTGGAAATTGATGCTCGTCTGCCGCGTTCTCTGGCCGTCATGTATCTCGATTGGCGGGGTGAATGGCGGCTGCCGCCCCTGAACGGGATTGCTTCGGCGCCGCTGTTGCGGGAGCACGGTGAGATCAACAGCACGGAGGGATATGACGCCACCACAGGCATGTGGTGCGAGAACGTGCCAAACATCCATCTCTCCGTCCCCCTGAAACCCAGTCGGGATGATGCAGCGGCTGCGTTGCAGTACGTCCGCGAGACGTTCAAGACGTTCTGCTTTGCCGATGCCGAAACAATCGAGACGGCGCCCGGTGGTGTCGTGACGGTCGACATCTCCAAGCCGCCGGGACGAGACGAATCTGCCTTCCTGGCAGCCTTGCTCACCGCAATCTGTCGTCCCAGCCTGCATCTCGCTCCCGGTGTGCTCTTCCGCGCGGCGCCCGTGTCGGGCGCGGGTGCCGGCAAGGGTCTGCTTGCCCGTTGCATCTGCCTCATTGCCTTTGGGCGGGAGCCGCATGCCGTCACGGCCGGAGCAAACGCAGAAGAGCTCGAGAAGCGGATCTCGGCGGAGCTGATGGAAGGCAGCCCGGCCTTGTTCCTCGACAACCTCAACAACATGGCCTTCAAATCCGATCTGCTTGCGAGCGTCATCACGGAGAGGCCGGCCCGCGTGCGACTGCTTGGTAAGTCGCAGATGGTGCCGCTGAACGCATCCGCATTCGTCATCCTGACCGGTAACGGGCTGACCGTTTCTGAGGATTTGGCTCGCCGGTTCGTGACGGTCGAGTTCGACGCGCGCACCGAGGATCCGGAGCTGCGGCCCTTCTCAACGGACATCCGGCTTGAGGTGACGCAGCGGCGCACGGAGCTGCTGGCAGCGGCGCTTACGATCTGGCGCTGGGGTCGGACGGCGGGCGGCATCGAGCCGGGCTTGCCGATTGGGAGTTTCGCACAATGGGGCCGGTGGGTGCGCGATCCGCTGCTCGCTTTGGGCTGCCAGGATCCCGTCACCCGGATTGGTGAAGCAAAGCAGCGGGACGGACGCCGTCAGGTCCTGGCGGATGTGTTCGCGATCTGGTGGGACAAGCATCAGCATCATCCCGTGACTGTCCGCCAGCTGCATGACGAGGTTCGCCAGGCTTTGGATCCGCAAGGGCGCGGCCGCCAGTACCTCGCATCACAAGTCGAGAAGTTGTCGGGCACGCGCATGGCCGGCTTTGTCCTTACCCGGCAGGCAGCCGTCGGCAAGTGGGGCTCGGCTACGTATGCGCTCACGAAAACGGACAGCGCGGAAAACCATAGGGACCATAGGGGGCATAGGGACGCCCAGCTGCCGCGTGAGTTCGAGGTGGGCGCCGATACCGCCTATGCCCCCTATGGTCCCTATGCTTCTGGCGCCAACGCGACTTTGTTGGATTGCAATGCCGAAGTCTCGGAGTGTGCGCCGAACTCGGATGCAGTCGCTGATCGCCAGTCTGAGCCGGCAAGCTCGCATGGGTGGAGTGCGCGGTTATGAGCGCGGCGGAAGCTCTCAAGGCGGCCGTTGCCGCAGGCATTCGCCTAGTCCTCGACGGGGAGGATCTCTTGCTGACCGCAGCCGAGGCACCTCCGGATGAGGTGCTCAGCGCGCTTTCCCGCCACAAGCCTGAGATCGTCACGCTGCTGCGGTCGACCGATGACCGTTGGTCGGAGGTGGATTGGCTGGCCTTCTTCGACGAGCGGGCGGGCATCGCCGAGTTTGATGGTGGAATGGAGCGTCAGGATGCTGAGGCGCGCGCTCTTGAATGTTGCGTCGTCGAATGGCTAAACTGCAATCCGGTCTGCTCTCCGCCCGGACGGTGTCTGCACTGCGGCGGCGGCGAAGCCGTACTTGATGAACTGGTGCCATTCGGTACGGAGCCGAGTGGTCACGTCTGGTTGCATTCACGGTGCTGGGTAGCGTGGCATGGCAACCGGAAAGCTATGGCCGCCGCTGTTCTCTCGGCCATTCTGAGGGGCGGATGATGCGATAGCGGGAGCGACATCGATGCAAACAGGCATTATGAAGGACTCCGGGATTTGTTCGCGGGCTTCGTCGTGGCAATCAAGCTGGATCAGCTCCGCGTCGACGCCTTGGCCCTGGAGGCCTTCCCGGACGACTACTCGGACAGCACGTGGAGCAACTGGCGCCGCTGCCACCTCGATTGATTCAGCCTGCTGCTCTCGACCGTGCATCTGATCCGGCCCGCCACCTTGCAAAGGCTGACGTGGATCGCGATCAATTATGATCTCAAATTCGTGGGCGAGCGGCTGCTCGACGTATTCGGCGCGGCTTCGGCCCAGTCGGTTCCCCGGGAGACGTTGCCACCGCTGAACTCTTGCTCAAGATGTTGATCCAGGACGTTTCCGGCCGGTCCGAGGGTAGATCCATCGCACAGGACGATCGCACCCTGGTGAAGCGTTGGCTGCGCGAGACCGATCCGCTTCATAGCGCTCGAGATCAGGAATGCGGCTACGGGCCGTACCTGGGCGGGTACACCGCTTCGTAACTGCCTGGGAGATCGGCTTGAAGAGGGGCATTGCAGTAACCAGGACTGGGTGTCTCGCCGGTGAAGACGCAGCGTGCGCGCGCCACGGCGTGACCACGCATAACCACTGACAGGTGATGCATGCCGGAAGTTCAAGTGTCTGCTGGTAATCAGCATGTTCTGCTCCAAATGCCAGATGAGCCCGACTGCCACTTCGTTGCAGCGTGGCTGATAAAGGCAGCTGAGGCTCAGGCCTTCTGGTCTGAAATACTGGATAGACCGAACGGTGCGCATCGGCTGGGACTGCTTCATGCGGATGGCATTCCCAACCTCGCTGCCGCTGCCCTGGAACTCCTTGGCGAGCTTGAGCACCACCTTCACGTGGTTTCTCTCGATCTTTATCCTGACGAAAGCGGTATTTTTTACCGGGAGTTCGCGCTGCTCGTGCAGCTCGGCTTCTTCGCTCGCGAAGATCAAGGCTATCGGATTGCCTTGCCGGAACAGGTTGTCTTCGGGGCAGTTCTAACGGCTGCCCTGGAGGTAGCATCCGTCATGGGCGATATGGAAGAGGGCCTTGACCTGCTCCAGCCCGAGGTCGGGCTGACCACGCTATCCGGTGAGGAGGCCGAGACGTTGCGGGTCAGGCTTTTGGCGACGCGGCAGTTCAGCGCCGAAGGCCGGAGGTCGGGGCGCCTGCAGTGATTCAGCATTCCTGTAGTTTCAATGCAGATCTTGGCGTAAGATCAGCTGACTGTGAATTGCGATAGTGGCGGGATGCATGGGACGCCCAATCGGAAGTGTGAACAAGGAAAAGCCGTTCAACGACGCACTCCGGATTGCGTTGCGGAGTCGTCCCCTGGCGCTGCGCAGGGTGGCGGACCAGTTGCTGGACAAGGCGGAGCAGGGCAACCTCGCCTATATCCGGGAGCTCGTTGACAGGCTGGATGGCAAGGCTGTGCAGGTCGTCGATCGCCAGGACGTTCCCATTCATGAGCTCAGTGATGTCGAACTGTATCGCATCGCTGCCGGTGGCGGACTGAACCCGGACACGATGCTGCTGCTGCCGCCGGCAAAGGTTAGGCCGGACGATCCGAGCTGAGGCGGTTCTCGTCTGAGAAGTGCAGGCGACTGAGCAGCCTGATCACCTGAGTAGCCTGCCACTTGCCACCCTTCGGCGTCGTCACGCCTCGATCATTCAGGATTACTGAGATCCGCTTGGCGGGAAGATCCCGGAGCGGCTCAATAATTGACCGGAAATGCTCGGCATTCAGGTCTGCTTCCGCCTTGCGGGCTTGTCCGATTGAAGAATTGCCGAGCACCTGGCCGCGGGCCTTGGCGGCTGCCAGCGCCTCCCGAGTGCGCTGAGCGATCCTCTCGCGCTCTTTCTCGGCCACAGCAGCGTGGATGTGCAGCATGAACGGGTCCACGTCAGGCCCCAGTTCGGTGACGATGAAGGGGATACGCTGCACCATCAGGCCGCTGATGAAATGCACGTCGCGGCTCAACCGGTCCAGTTTTGCAATGACGATCGGGGCTGCACCTGACTTGCCACCGCGTCCAATCTTGCGAGCGTGCTTCATAGCTGCAGCGAGTTCGGGACGACGCTCCAACGCATCAGCGCCCTTGCCAGTCTCCACCTCGCGGTATTCAGCCTCGATGCTGTAGCCGTGCTGTCCGCAGAAGGATCGAATGGCGGATTGCTGTGCTTCGAGGCCCAAGCCACTACGACCTTGCTTCGGCTTCGACACACGAATGTAGGAAACGGCGGAGCGCATAGAATATTCATCCTCCCTGAATTTACAGACAGTCGAGCGTCTATCTGTAAACACAGAGAATCTAGCGAGCGATGTCGTATTCCGAATCCCCTACATTAGACTAATCGGAATTTTACGTGACGCTTAGTACGCGCACGAAAGCGCACGTTCATCATGCGTCGCCAAGTGATGAGACCGGGCTATATTTCCTGGCGGAGGGGGTGGGGAGGGAAAACTTGGTCTCCAAGCATGCTTACTTGCGGCTCGGTCCCATCGCCTCCACTTGCCGTAGCTTCATCGGGAGCCTCTCGCGAGATTATCGTTGTCCGAGCGTTCCACGTGAAATATCGCGCAACCGGTGCTTCCTCTGCGCCGTAGATACCGTTCGGCTCTCAATGCAATCGTTCTGGTCAGAGCGGCAGTCGTTCATTCTCAGGCAAGCGATGGTGTCGAAGAATATTCCTCGCTAAGCATCTCGGGTTTCGAGGTTGCCAAGTCCAGTCCGAGCGAACCAAGCCGGGGCGGGGCGGAATAACGCCCTTGGCCGTTGCTTCCATCGAGCCCGGTTGCCTTAGCGTCTGCTATTGACGGCAGACCAGACACTCGGCTGATTCACGTCCACAGCCGTTGTGACCCTTAGCGGACATCTAGGCGACGACCGCGATCACCGCCAGAAGCTGTGCAGGGTCCTTGCTGTGCGGCCCGAGAGCCGAACTCCTTTTGATTGCAACTTTTTCCCTATTGCAATGTTGGTGAGCTTGAGATGCCGCGGCGGCTCGCGGCTCCCAGCCCATCATTCTCTGGAGGAGGCATTGACATGAAGTGGGTTTACATCGCCGGCTTTCTGGCAGGGGCCATCGCTTTGAGCCCTGCTTCGGCGATGCCCGTCGCTAAGCCGGACGCCCTGGGTGCGACCCAAACTGGCACTATCGAGATCAAGGGCGGTCACGGACGCGGCGGTGGCCACGGATGGGGTCATCGCGGAGGTCGTGGTCATCATTACGGCTGGGGTCGAGGCCGCGGCCATCACTATGGCTGGCTGCACCGTCACCGCTGGTAAGACGGAGGCTTATGGTTGCAAAACTATCATTTGTTAACCATGAGCCGCCAAGTTGAGGCATGGACTCATCTCGCGATTCGAAGAAATCAGGCTCCGTGTGGACGCGCGAGGATTCGAGACTATTGACCCTGCTCGCGAGAAAAAGGGCCACTGCAGCCCGGGTCGCAAAGGTACTGGGGCGACGAGTTGGGGCAGTGCGTAGGCAAGCTCGCGCTCAAGGCATCCTTATCTACAAAAGTTAGGTTGGGCTGACCGCCCAGCGCGCCCATGCCCGAAGGGGGGCCCACGTCGCTTCGAGGGCTTATCAAAATGGCGACCAATGAGGAAATGCTGACAATCAGCGCTCTGTGTGGCGAGCTAGCAAAGATATTTTCGGGAGAAATCAGTGCCCGGAATCTGCCGCTTCTAAAAACAGAGCTGCTTGTCCGGCTCCGCGATCTCGCCCGGTCCTGGCCCGAACGCGATTTGCGGAACCCGCGTACTTGACTGCGTATCGCGAGAGCCTTGAGACCCTCAAGCTGCAGAAGCCGGACACTTCCTGAGCCCTTTCCCATGCAGAGCGATATAAACTTATGCCTTGGTATCTTTTGATACTTTGCACTCGGTAGAATATTGCTACTGTTTCCCGAACAGGGATGCAGGCAGTGGAACGGTTGAAGGATTCGCTGGGCCATCTAGAAGCCCCCATCTGCCCCAACTGCAACGTCGGCATGAGATGGTTTCGATCCGAACTGGTGCAAGATGATGCACAGTCGCTGATCGCTCACCTCTTCGTTTGCCCTAATTGCAAACGGGCTCAGCGGCAAGACACCATCGTTACGCCGGTTGGCGCCCCTCCCAAAAAGCTGTTGAGCCCGCGCTTACGGGTGGTTGGATGATTCAGCCACGGTGGTTTGCGCTGCTGGCCCGTAGTTGACCCGAACGGTGATGCTCGCTGAGGGCCGTTTCTGGACCCTGAGCGGACTTTGCCGCTTCATTCAAAACTGAGCGTTCGCCGACCTCAAACGTAGGCATATTTGGCCTACGCTCATGCGAATAGCAAGTCTTGGGCCGCGATTCATTCGCCGCTTGATCGTTCCTGCGGCTGCGTCTGAGCGTGCTCGTCCTCGACGGCGCGGAGCAGGGCGGCAAGGCTAGAATATTCCACGCCATCGCGGGTGTAGCGGTTGAGGCGCTCGACATAGCGGGCCGATCCGTCGGGCCTGCCGCGCCAGCTGAACAGCAGCACGGCGCTATTGTGTTGGCGCAGAACGTGGCCGGCGCCATTACCGAAATACTTGCACATGGCGTGGCGCTTCATGGCCGCGCCTCCAGCTTCGCCCAACGCGTCCATTCCCGGATGAGCGTCCGAGAGGGGAACGTTGCTATTGTAGGCGAAGAGAGATCCGGCCAAGGTGAACAGCTTCACACTTCACGGTTTTCTGACGCTATTCGCCTAGCGCATTTCGAGTTCGCTGATTGCCTGCGCTGTCTTTGATCCCGCTTTGAGCGATTTTAATGATTGTCTTCGCCACCAATTCCGTGAGCGGATCGTCACGATCCTTAACGCAGAGTGTGCGTAAGGTTTGCTCGTAAGCCTTTGTAATGCAGGCAATCTGCTTCGGTGCCAAATCGTCGGTTTGCAAATGCAGGTAGATGGCCATGTCTCGCCCTCCAGCACGCCTGAGGTCGCACGATATCATGGAACCGGCGCTTAGCGGGAGCTGGCCGTTATTCGTTCTATACGCAAAGTGGTATGCCCTACGAGAAGCCTAATCCACTTTTTAGAAATCAGTGGGAGCTTCCATCATGCAGGATCGATCCCCCCAGCGCCGTCGCATTCTCAAGGCCGGGCAAATTGTGTTCGGCTCACCGGCCGTTGATTGCATCGTTCGCGATATCTCCGCGACGGGTGCCCGCATCCAAGCGCGGGGCCCGCTTTGGTTTCCTGACAGCTTCGTGCTCGCGATAACCTCGGATGGCACTTCGAGGCGTTGCCATATTGTTTGGCGAAAGGACGGCCAGATCGGCGTAGCTTTCGACGAGTAAGGCGCCCTTCTGCTAGAGGCCCCTTGCTTCCGAATGTGGCCGATTGGCCCATCGCCGCCGCATCACACAGCCGAGGATATGTCGGCTGTCAGGGGTAGACCGCACCTAACGTAAACCGGGCCAAAACGTCGCGACTGACCCGGAGCGGACATGGCGTGATGACCGACAGAATCGTCTCAGCGCCATGACCACATAAAAAAGACCGATAAGGTAGGAGAAATTCTGCGCATTCAACGCTTCGGGGTGCGCCCGCGAATATGGTCAAAGCCTTGCTTGATTCCGGCGAAGCGCGCTTCGACCACCGGCTCAAATTCGAGGTCGGTGAAGATATAGGGCCAGTCGTTTTCGATGCCTTCGCGGACGAGTTCGCCGACATAGAGGGGGTCGATACCTTGAGCGACGCGTTCCCGGATCTGGTCGATCCGTTCGGCAATCGGGCCCGAAGTCGGCGGGGCACGGATTGCCCCGACGAAGCGCTTGGGGAGGTTGCGGCCTGAGTTCATGATTTGAGTGCGGACGTACCCAGGACACAGCACCGATACGCCAATTCCGCGGGGCGCGAGCTCTTGCCGCAGCCCCTCGGACAGCGCGACAACGCCATACTTTGAAACGTTGTATGCAGTGCTCGCTCCTGAAATGAGGCCTGCGAGCGACGCTGTGGAGACGATATGTCCGCCCTCGCCATGCTGCTCGATCAACGGCCCGAAGATCTCGATCCCCCAAATGGTAGCCATCAAGTTGACGCCCAAGGTCCAATTCCACGACGCATCGGTCCAGGTGCCGTAGGGCCCACCGCCGGCGACGCCTGCGTTATTGACGAGAATATGGACCTTGCCGTAGCGGGCGGTCGTGGCTTCTGCCGCAGCCGCGAGTTCGGCTTTGAGTGAGACGTCTGCCTTCACGCCGTCGACATCGACGTTAGTGAGCCGCAGTTGCTCGAGCGCTGCGGACAGCGCCGCCTCTTCGATATCGCAAAGCATCACTTTCGCCCCAGCCTGGGCGAAAGCGGTCGCGATCCCCAATCCAATGCCCGACGCTGCACCGGTCACGAATGCTGTCTTTCCCGCCAGTTCCTTCACGCGCATTCTCCTCCCGGCGAGCGGACACGCTCCCCTTACAACGCTAAGTTTTAGCTGAAGCTCACCGCACTTTCAACGAATCGGAAGCATGCGGGATGTTCGTTTTTGGAACGTGGCTGATCCCAGCCCAGACCGCAGCGACGTGCGCTCCCAAGAGACGAACCGACTAAGGGCGTGCGGGCTCCCCGAGGGCAGCCGTTGACCCATACCGGAAGTCGAGACCCGCTCGGATGTGTGAATCTGGTCGTCAACTCCGGCCAACCGGTCCACGCCGGATTAGGGGATCATCCCGCTCCCGATACCTCGCGGATCGATATCTCGGTTCGAAACAACGTGATCGATCTCGCCGCGCGTAGTGCCGATGTCTATCAACTCCCTATCACTTAGGCCGGACAAGGCGGAGCGCAATTTCAGACAATCGCGCCGCTCCTGAAAGGCATCCCGGTATTTCCGAATGAGACGAGAGGTGTAACGTGTCGATGCGGACGTCCTTTCCAGCCAGGTCGTGCTGTAGGTCGTGCTCATTGCGATGTCTCCCTCGGACGGTGTTTTCCACCCGCGCAGGGTGCCAGGAGATCGGCAGGCGTGCTTGACGCGCAGCTTACATTTTCCTCACCGGCAGCTTATTCTTGCCGTTTCCACCGTGGCTAAAGCGCTGACTTGTGACCGCGACCTCTGATCTAGGGAATTTTATAGCTTGCGTTATTTCTTCGAGGACTACGCATTGGATCCCGACCGTCGCGAGCTATCTCGCGGCGCCAATGTTGTCCCCGTGGCACCGCAGGTCTTTGACCTGCTAGAGTACCTTATCCGCAACCGGGAGCGCGTCGTCAGTAAAGACGACCTCATTAGTGCCATTTGGAATCGGCGCAGCGTGTCGGATGCAGCGTTGACGACCCGCCTCAATGTCGCCCGGAGCGCGGTTGGTGACACAGGGGAGGAACAGCGCCTCATCAAGACGTTGCCGCGGAAGGGCTTCCGTTTCATCGGGCCAGTGCGAGAAGAAGGGGGTGATAGCCGGGCAGTCACTGACAACAGGGTAAAACCAGAGAAACTTACACTCGCGCTCCCCGATAAACCCTCTATTGCCGTACTGCCGTTTGAGAACATGAGCGGCGATCCCGAGCAGGACTACTTTGCAGACGGAATGGTGGAAGAGATCACTACTGCTCTTTCGCGGTTCAAATGGTTGTTCGTGATCGCGCGCAATTCGAGCTTCACATTCAAAGGCAAAGCTGTAGACCTCAAGGAGGTCGGACGCAGGCTTGGCGTGCGCTATGTCCTTCAAGGATCTGTGCGCAAGGCGGCGGGGAAAGTTCGCATCGCAGGGCAGTTGATTGACGCGATTACAGCGGCGCACATCTGGGCGGACAGGTTCGAGCGCGACCTGACGGATGTTTTCGCTCTGCAGGACGAAGTCACGGTCGCGGTTATCTCAGCCATTCAGCCAAAGTTGCTTCAAACGGAAATAGGATTGGCGGTGCGGAGGCGACCGGAGAATCTCACCGCCTATGACTTCTATCTCCGTGCTATGCAGCAGTATTACCTGACAACCCGCGAAGGTTTGGCCGAGGCGATCAGGCTGGCGCATAGAGCTTTAAAGCTAGACCCTTGGTTCGGCTTTGTCGCGGCACTCGCAGCTACCTGTCACTTGCGAAACATCCTGTGGGGCTATGCAGTCGATCCTCAGTTCGACAGGAAGGAAGCAATTCGGCTTCTTCGTTGGGCTTTGAATATTGACGATGATGATCCAGATACGCTGGCGCTGGCTGCGGCGACATCAGCCTTCATGGTCGGCGACTGCGAAAGTGAGATTGAATTGGTTGACCGGGCGGTTGCGCTCAACCCAAATTCCTTTGTGGTATGGAGTTGCAGAGGCCAAGTCTACAGAATAGCAGGACTGTACGAGGAAGCGATCCGCAGCTTTGAACGGGCCATTCGCATGAGCCCGGTAGATCCGCGGCTACACCTGCTGTTTGCTGGGATGGGGAGTGCCCTTGTTGAGCTTCGTCGATTTGATGCGGCCATCGCCGCAGGGAAGAAGGCCCTTCGTCAGAACCCCTCCGATCTGGTGGCTTACCGCTATCTAGCATCCGCTTTTGCTCATCTCGGACGTGAGGCCGAGGCCCGTCAGGCGGCGGCGAATGTGCTTGCGGTTGATCCTGCCTTTACAATCTCAGCATTCATCGCGCGGGGCGGGCAGTCAAACGCGAAGCTGTTGGTCGAAGGACTTCGCAAGGCCGGGTTGCCAGAGTAAGCTCATGATCGCCTGTGCAGACGAGGTGATCGAGCGCGAGACGCAATGTGCAATTGGCCCGGGCGGACTGAGCGCCTGAGTGCACGATGTCTGCTTCCCGAACAGCTCTAGCAAGCTGCCTAAGTCAGCCTATGACCCGAATGCGAAGTTCAGGCGGCGTCCTCAGTTGTCGGCTTATCGGGCTAGACCGAGCAACCGGCCGACCTTCCAAACGGAGCTCATGACCCAACTCAGACATCGGCTCGGTGCGGCGAAGCTGATGCTGGACTAAGGGGTCGGCTCCGACGTTTGCATACTCATTGCCACTTCGGAAGCTAGTTCGGCGATAAGCCGCGATAAGTTTGCTTCAGCTTTTGGACGAGCTTCGCGCAGCCGCTTGCGAATCCGGTCCGCATCTGGGTCATGCGCGGCTACATCTGCCTGTCCAACGCCCGCGCCCGTCAGCCGATGTTCCGCCACCCATCGTTGAAGAGCCTTGTCCGCCGACCATCGGCGCCCGGCTTGCAACTCCTCAAGTGCACGTCGAACTAAGTCTTCCGGTGCGTTCGGCGATTTCATCGGCTTGCAAAGTTCATTCTTTGTCGTCTCATCGTCGTAGGCGGCTTCAATATGAGCGATGACCGCTGCGCTCAAGCAGAAAGCGCCGGAGCGCAACATTTGAATCGTGATCCGGTCACCGTCGAACACACGTACAGAAGGTCGAGTATCAAATGCCCTTGCAGTGCAATCCACATAGAGGCTGCCTGAGCAGCCTTCGATCGTCCCATGTTCGAGGATTACTGTCTGATGTTCGATCCTCAGCACGCGCCCCTTGCGCACAACGTCTTTGATGGAGCGCAGGGCTTCTACCTCAAGGCCCGAGATAGTCGCACCACGATACATGGTCGGTGTCACCGTTGTATCGATGCGGAAGATCCCGCCGGTTCGTTCCAGCCGCTCAAAAAAATCGGCTATGCATGTCGCTTCTGCTGCCGCTTCAAGTTGATTTGCTTGGCCGCCTGCCGTCTGCTTAAAAAACGCTTCGCCCGGCTGAACCCTGTCTCGGTTAATGAGCCACGAATCACGTGGCACGATCCAACGTATGCTTTCCGGCGTCGCGCCCATCTGGAGCAACCATACACCGACATCCATTGCCGTCTTGCCGCCGCCCAGAATGACATAGCTTTTGAAGTCCGGCGCAAACTTCGGAAGCACATTCGGGGTAACGAGCCTTACGCCGTCACAAAGCTCGAAGGAGGGAACGTGGGTCGATGGGACCTGGGTGTTTAGGAAGGTAGCGTCAACGAGTTTTTTGCGAAGCGTTACCTGCTGAATATCGCCGGAGAGTCGGCAGACAAACCGATTATCGCCTTGATATTCACACAACGGAAAATATTGAACGCGGCCCGAAGGCAGAAACCGTTCGTTCATTAGCCGGTCGTAATAACTGATGATCTGAGCGCCGGAGGCGAGTTCATAATAGCCCCTGTTTAAACCTGCCACATCTAGTCGACTGCTGCCGAGTGCACGGGAACCAACCCCGTAATAAGCTGACGGTTGATGAAGACGGACAAAAGGATACGCGTCGTTCCAGTGGCCCCCGGGCATGTGATGGCGGTCCACGATCACCATGTCCGCTTCAGTTTCGGTCAAAAGTTGGTCGGCGAAAGCCATGCCCAACGCGCCGCTGCCGATGATGAGGTAGTCGGTTGAAAGCATTTGTGCACCTGATGTTCGGCAGAGCCCGTTTTGGCCGCTAGTGCAGGATGTCCAATGCCCCACCACCTTGTCAGGTTCTGTTCCGAAACACCATACGTGAGTCCGCCTGTGGCCCGAATGCGAAGGGCCGACGCGGTCTGCCGGTGTCCGCTCAGCGGAGTATACCAGACCAGGTTTGCTCAGTTCGAGATCTTCTCATTTTGACCCATAGCGGACAATCAACCTTCCGGCACCCCGGCTAGGCGCAGACCCCTGTAAAATCGCTCGCGGCCGGCAAGGAAGGTCGGATTGTTACTGGGCGCGGTGTCGCGCAAGCGGCGGATGGTGAAGGTCGGATCAAGTGCTAGGGCTGCCTGCGCGGTTGCCTTCGCTTCATCCAGTTCGCCAATCCGCGTCAACGCGTCGGCGAGCCAGAAGTGCGAAAGCGGATTGTTTCGATTGGCCTCGATGCTTCGCCTTAACCAAACCACGGCTTCCTCGCCGGCACCCAAGTGCAATTTGGCTCCGCCAATGACGATCAGCCAACGGAAGGCTCTTATGTCACGAGGAGATAGCCGGAGCGCTTCAAGGATGTGCGCCTCGGCTTCCTCCGCCCGGCCGACGTATATTTTCGCCAGACCGATCCACGCGTGAGCCTCGGCCAGATTGCGGTCCAGTGCCAACGCTCGCTCGCATGCAGCAATGCCATGCGAGGCGCGATTTGTGTTGATCTCAACGAGACCGAGCTGCAGGTGCGCCATTGCGTGTTGTGGTGCCAACGACAAGGCCCTGCCCAACAGCGTTTCTGCCGCTGCGAGACGAGGGGCCGCGTCGTCCGTCATGAAATTCGCTGATAAAATCACGTCGACCTCCGCTCTGCCGACCAGGGCTTCCAAGCAGGCCGGATCGAGCGCCAGGGCACGTTCAAAGAAGCGCTGTGCTTGCGTGAGGTGCTCAGGGGTATGCCCCCGGTTGAAGATGGCTCTGCCTCGGAAATACAGATCTATCGCGTCCGGGTTTGCGGTGCTCTCGGCTCGCCGCGCCTCGGCTGCAATCAGTTCGGCATTCAGCGCGTTGGCCAGCCGAGATACGATTTCGTCCTGCAGGTCCAAAAGGTCGACGAAAAGCTTGTCGAACCGCTCTGCCCAAAGTTGGTTACCCGTTTCGGCGCTGACCAGCTGTACGTTGACGCGAAGCCGGCGACCGGCCCGCTGAACCGACCCCAGCAAGATATAGCGGACGTTCAATTCGCGTCCGATCTGTTTGAGATCGATCGGCTTGCCTTTGTAGGCAAATGCGGTGTGTCGGCCTATCACGAACGAACCGCTGATGCGCGACAGGTCCGTGTTCAGGCTCTCCGTCACGCCGTCGGCGAAATAGTCCTGCTCGCTGTCACCCCCAATGTTTGCGAAGGGCAGCACCACAATGGAAAGACGAGGTGCAGGGGCGAGGCGGGACGTGTCGGTACTGCCATGTGTAGCGGCAACCGCACGCCACTGATCTTCATGGACCGTGCCGACGAAGCGAAAACCCTTGCGCGGCAGTGTCTTGATCAAGTGCTGCTTTTCCCCGCTGTCGCCGATGGCGGTCCGGGCGGCATTGAGGCGGGTCGTCAACGCGGCATCCGAGACAATGCGGCCGTTCCAGATTGCGCTGATGATCTCGTCCTTGCTGACCACGCGTTCCCTGTTGCGGATCAGGTAATGGAGCAGGTCGAACACCTGCGGCGAGACGGGGATCAAGTCGGCGCCTCGACGCAGCTCGCGCCGCTCAGTGTTCGTTGCGCGGTGCAGTTCGCGCCGGTCGGTGTCCAGTGCGTAATCCTGAAAGAGATAACGCAAGCTGCCATTCCTTCTGGGGGGCTCTGAAGCCCTTGAGCACGAAGAATAAGCTGCCGGTAAGGAAAATGTAAGCCATCAGTTGAGCGCGCAGGCGCATCTTGCGGCAAGCAGTTCGGGGCGGACCCGAAGTGACGCTGCGGGACCGCCAGGACCGATTTTGACAAAAGGCCGACGCGGCAGACTTGCCCTGTTATTGTCACGAAGGCCCGCTCATTCTTGCCGCCAATCAAGTGAACCCTGATCCGAACCTAAACTGAATGTAAATTTGAGGGAGCCAATGGCAAAGGAGTTCGCGTACGGCGACGCGGCCGCGGTTGGGTATGATCGCGCGTTTGCACATGTGTCACGCCACTTTTTGCCGTTCCTTCTGAGTGCCGCACGTGTTGCGTCTGGCATGAAGGTACTCGACATCGCAACGGGCACTGGACTGGCAGCGGCAGAATCCTTGCTCGTAGTTGGACCAACAGGGCACGTCGTTGCGGCCGACGTATCGGAAGCCATGGTTGGACAGGCGCGGCAGCGCCTGAGCGCGGCGGCAAATATCACCTTCGCGGTGGAGGACGGCCAATCTCTCTCGTTCGCCGATAGCAGCTTCGATGCTTTGATTTGCAGTCTCGGGCTAATGTTCTTCCCTCATCCCTCGCGCGGATTGTCGGAGTTCTTGCGTGTCCTTCGGCCGGGCGGACGCGCAGCAGTTTCCGTTGCAACCGTGCCGGAACGAACCTACAACGGCAGCGTCAACACAGCTATCGCCAAGCACTCGCCAGCGATCCGCGAGGCAACGGCGAGGATGTTTTCATTGGGTGACCCGGCGCGTCTGCGACAGTTGTTCGAGAAGGCCGGATTCCAAAACATCGAATTGACGAGGCAGGCGCACCGGTTCAGTATGCCATCTTTCGACGCCTACTTTGGTCCGTATGAACGCGGCGACGGTCCGACTGGACAAGCCTATCTGACACTCCCTCAATCGGTGCGCGATATTGTTCGCCAGGAAACGCAACGCAGCCTCGGAGATAGAGGCGGGCCCGTAGAAATCGAGGTTCAATATCAGTTCGCAAGCGGCCAACGCCGCTGATGAAAGTGGTCGGCCGCTGCTGCCGTGCACATTCCGCGTGATGTCCGCACTTGGCCCTTGGCGGTCAACTCCTACAAGACCTCTCATGTCCGGTTATGAGGTACAATCCGACATTGTGATCTTTGCCGCTGGGCCATTAACTCTTGTGAATCCCAAGCCGCTCAGTGACGACTATATTTCAGAACGGCGTGGGTATTTGAATTGGTTGGGGGAGTGCTGCTGACCCTCTATGGCGGGAAAGTGGTCGCCTCCGTGAACAGTTTTGTTCGTGGAGTCAGTCATGTTGCTTTCAGAACGATTCAGTGAACGAACCATTTCCAATATGGATGTCGCATTGGAGCGAGCGTGTAGATTGATGCCGCTGGCGTTCGAAGGTCATCCAGCCCGAAAGTTCGTGGCGGAAAAGATCGTCGAGTGCGCCAACAAGCACACGCAGACGCTCGGCGGTTTGACCGAGGCGGGCAGGCGGGCGGTCGCCGAACTCGCCGCCGAAATCGTCGAAACGAATTGAGCTACTGCAAGACCTTCGGCAGCACGAGCACAATCTCGATTTCCTGCTTGAGGACGCGGCTGGCTATGTCTGCGATGAGCAGAGAGAAATCGTCCTCTATCGTAGCGGCGGCAGGTTCGTCCTTGGCGTAGACGTACAGCAGAGGACCTTCAACCTCGGCAAAACGAACACCGGCAAAAACGCGGTCAAACTCGTTTGCTCCAAGGATCGCAGCTACGCGAGCCTGAATGGCGAAATCCTGAATGTCAGTTAAGTTCATGCGAGCCAGATAGATACTATCGGTCGGGAAACAAGAGCGCTTCCAGTCACTTGGCACGACCATCTGTCCAGATGGAAAGCTGGTTTGGACGTCTTGGCAGAGCCACACACCCCAGTGCACTTCAGGAGGAATGGACGGCCGGGCCGCGTCAGCCAACCAGAACTTCCGTTTTGGCGGAGAGGGTGTTCGCGGTAGGGAACGCTCCCGGCTTGGTGTTCCCGAGCCGTTCGGCGGGCGTTCTCGTTGACGTTGAAAATACAACCGGGAATCGAGATCTCGGTTGCATGTGAGAACACGGTCGGAACGCCGCCTCAGCCCCGCGGTTGGAAAGTCGTGAGTAAGGTAGGTAAACTGCCCGCCGTTGGCCCCAACTTAACGGCGGGCTTTTTGTGAGTTGCGTAAGTGGTGAAGCGTACCAGGACGGCACCGGCAAAAAGGCCGCGTGCCGCTATTCCGGGCTTTATTAGCCCCCAGCTTGCGACCCTGAAGATGAAAGCACCTTCGGGGGCTCAATGGATTCACGAAGTCAAATACGACGGTTACCGTATCCAGCTCCACATCGACGGAGATATCCGAAAGGTCTTCACCCGCAACGGTCTCGACTGGACACATAAGTTCTCCGTCATTGCCGGTGCCTTCGAGATCGAAGGGCAGGCCATCGTTGACGGTGAGGTGGTCGTCATCCACGAGGACCGCACCAACTTCTCCGAGCTACAGGCAGACCTCGCCAGAGGCGAACAGGACCGCTTGCTGTTCTTCGCGTTCGACCTCCTGTGGCTCGATGAACAGGACTTGCGGAAGCTTTCGCAGCTTGCCCGCAAGGAGCTGCTGAAGGATCTGATCGAAAGCAATCAGCTCGAGGAGCCCATCCTCTACAGCGAGCACCATGGGGGTGACGGGCAGGCACTGTTCGAAGCCGCAAGGAAACTTAATTACGAAGGTATCGTCTCCAAGCGAGTTGACGCCCCATATCGGTCGGAGCGTGTGGAAGCTTGGCAGAAGGTCAAAGTCGTTCAGAAGGGAAAATTCCCCGTCGTCGGGTTCATCAAGGATCCAACCGGCGTCGCCGCTCTCTATCTCGGTAAGAAGGAAGGCAAAGAGCTTGTCTATATGGGCAAGGTCGGCACGGGCTGGAGCCGGACGACATCGCGCAAGATCAGAGATGTCCTCGATACTGTGGTGAGCCCGAAGCAGAAGCTCACCAAGCACATCAAAAAGCCGAAAGCCACCTGGGTCGAGCCGAAGTTCTACGCGGACATCGAATACAGAGACATCACGTCGGAGGGATTGCTACGCGCGAGTTCCTTCAAGGGATTGTCTCGAAAATAACTTATGTTCCTGAGCCTTCCGGTTGTGGACGTACAATCGTTCACGCAGCAGAAGGAAGGCCCGATGGGATTAAAGCACAGGCGATTTAAGCAGACGGATTCCTTGGAAAGCAGACTGGCACAGATTGCGGAGGATATGCGTGAACGAGCCGAGAAGGCACCCGGAGAGGAGCGGACTGACTTGCTCAAGCGCGCTTATAACGCAGATCAAGCAATTGAGCTGGAGCGGCGGCTTCGTGCGCATTTTAGGAACGCGGCCCAACGGGCAATGTTGGCCAAGTAGATCCTCCCTAACCTAAACTAGGCCTCCGCTGTCTCGGAGGCCTTTCCTTTGGGAGGACCTGGACAGAAAGTTCACTTTTGCACCAACCGAGCTCTTCAGGGAATTTGGCACAATCCCTCCTAGCGGTGCTGTTGTCGCGTCCGCTGGCCGGAACACACCGACGCCAAGATCGTTCTTCGCGTATGGCTACTTACGTCTTGGTTCTGATCGGAGCTTTTGCGATTGTGGCAGTAGCGAGCTATGCCGCGCTGAACTGGCCGACTTCTTGATTGCGGTGAACCCTCCGACCAGAGTGCATCTAAGCCGCTTCAGCCTCAAGCCTCTCCTGGCTACGCTTTTGATTGATCAGATTCAACAGATGCGCCGAGGCTCTGGCATCGCAGAGGGCCCGATGATGATTCTCGAGCTCGATCCCATAAATCTCGCAGAGCTTGCCCAGTCCGTAGGACTTGTGTCCCGGATAGCGGCGCCTCATTCCCGCGCAGGTGCAGAGCTTCGGAAACCTGAAGCGTCGCCCGATCCGCTCGAATTCGTAGGAGATGAAACCGTAATCGAAGCTGACGTTGTGGGCGACGAAGATGCCGTCCCCCATGAACTCCATGAAGCGGTCCGCCACTTCAGCGAACAGAGGTGCGTCCCGAACCATTTCGTTCGTGATGCCCGTCAGTTGAACGATCTTCGCCGGAATGGAACGTTGCGGGTTTAGGAGAGAGTGCCACTCGTCCACGACACGGTGGTTGCGGACCTTCACAGCGCCGATCTCAGTGATGCGGTCGCCGTTCGACCATGAGCCGGTCGTCTCGATGTCGACCACCACGTAATCCTGCTCAGGGTCAAATCGATAATCGACCCGGCCAATCTCCGCCTCGATGCCGGCTGCGCCGAGCTGGCGGAGGCGGGTCAGTTGGTTGCGGCGGATCACATCGCCCTCTGCCTTGACCTCCATGAAGGATGCCTTGCCGTCGCGCACAAGCATCAGGTCCGGGAAGCCGTCTCGCATCCCGCGGAAATCGTCGCACATGTTGCCCACGATGCTGGCGAGGCCGGCAGGATCGGATCCTTCGAGCAGCGCGCGCAGCGCCTCCACTTGCACGTGATCCCAGCTGAAGATCCCGTTGGGGCGGCCCCATCTCGCTGCCACGGTGCGGAGGATCAGCGGAAGGCCGGACCCGCACGCGATAGCTGCTAGTTTCTCGTCGATTATCGCCGCGAAAAGCCGACTGAAGCTGCGGTCCTTCAGGCAGTGCGGTAGCCAATCAAACCCGCTGGGCATGCGGGTGCTCTCGAACAGCTCGTCCCAGAAGAGCAGGCCGAATAGGGTGTGCCACAGCACGTTCTCGGTGAAGAAAACCTCGGTGCCGTCGCGCCGCAGCACGCCCGCGACGCCTGCTTCGGGATTGCCGCGATAGGTGTCGTCCACGGTGATCGTGCGGCCGGACCGCAAAAGTGCGGTGTAAAGGCCCGTACGCCTGCCGCCGAACTTACGGGCGTAGAAGTCGGTGGCGAAGAGATGTTCGCCATCGCTGGCGGGATCATCGATCATCCGCTGCAGCAGCGCTTCAGCCCCCGCCTTGTCGCCCATGTTGTAGAGCAGGCGAACCAAGCGCTCGTTGCAGTCCGGCGACGGACCGGCACGGTAGAGCTGCCGGGCGAGATCGTTCTCGCCCGCCTTCTCGAAGAAAAGCCCGGTCTGATGCGCGGCTCGACAGCGGAGATCGGCGGCGAACTGGGTCGGGCAGGGGGGACCGGCGAGCACGTCGATGGCGGCCCCTCTGTGGGCAGCCTCCGATCCATCCTCCAAGTTGGCCAGAACCTGGCTGTAATGGAACGAGGCCAGCGCCTCCTCGGCATCGGTGAAGCGCGCGCTGAACGAGGTCTCGCGGTTGGTGCGGAGGATTCCCAGGTCTCGCAGCGCGAAGTTCTTCAGATCGACCTCGGTCTTACCGAAGTAAAGGTAAAGGAGGAACTCGATCGGCCGCGTCCCGTCGAGCGCGATGAAGTTGCGGGCGCCGCAGTGCTGCGCGGCGACGGAAAAGGGTATGCGCTCCAGATAGTAGTCGATGAACTTCGGCTTCGACCAAGATTTCCGGACATCTCCTCGCCCGGCCGCCTGCGCGCCAGTAACGAGGATGTCCTTTGGCAGGCATGAGACGAAGGCCGCATAGTCGGCCTCGCCGAGCTCGCGAGCGTGACCGGCCGCAGTCAGGTCGGATGCCGCCCGCTCCACGTCATCGATCTCGGAATAGTTGAACAGCGAGCGATTGAATATGGCACCGCGCCTGTTAATCATGCGGACCAGCAGACATTGTGCATCTCTCGATAGGCCTTCGAACCGCGCTATGAAGGCGTGATGCTCCGGACCAAGCACGGGGGCGTACGTCCGCTGCACGAACCCCAGCATTTCGGCGAAGTGGTCGAGGTAATAGTAGACGGGCAGTTGGGGCAGTTTGGCCAAGCGGACCTTCGCGGCAGAATCGTTTGTTCTATTTCTGTTCTGACGCCGCCCTCAGAGTCAAGCGTCTCGACCGGCTAAGGATGACCAGAGCCGCCGACATCTGCCGTCGCCGGCCCCGCGTCTTCCTTCACGCCGCGCGCGACGATCTGCAGCGCGCCGTCTGGAAGCGGCCGTTGCAGTTCCAAGGCTTCATCCGCCGGAGCCGTCATCCAGATCTCGACCTCTTCGGGCGTCGTCAGGATCACTGGCATGGCCTTTGGGTGGACGGCGAAGACTTCGGCATTCGCCTCCGTTGTGAGGAACGCATAGAGGTCGTTGGTGGTCTCGCCTTCCTTGACCTTTCTGACCGAGGTCCAGTTTGTCCAGATGCCTGCGAAGCAGGCGAGGGGACGGCTCTCGTCGAGCGCAAACCAGATGTCGCCGCCCTCGGCCTTGTTGAACTCGCTGAATGAGTTGAAGGGCACCACGCAGCGGTTCTCCACGCCCAGCCAACGCGTCCAGTGCTTGCTCTTCACGTTGCGGATGTTCGTCGTGCCGCTGTCGGGCTCCATTCGGAGCAATTCCTTGAAATTGACGGTCTTGCGTTTGGCTTGCAGCTTCTCGGCACGCTTCTTGGTTGCGTCCATCAATGCTTTCGAAGATGACGGCATACCCCAGCGCGCGGTCGCGAGTTCGCGTCCGCTGGCGCCGGTGCGGATGATCGGCGCGTTGTAGTCAGGAAACACGCCCGGCATCGGCGCGAGGTTGCCGACGTACTGGTTGACCACGCGGAACAGCGCGCTGATGGCGGCCTGGTTCGTGGTGATCGAGTAGAGGTTGCACATCGTCAGGAAGCCTTTTTTCGTTCGCCGTGAGGGTGCTGCAGGTTGCGGATCGCCGGCCGGGCGCAGACCCACCAAGTCGGGCCGTCGCTTCTTGCCGAGAGTGCGCTGGCAGGGGCTGCAGTAGAGGTAGCTGCGCATCAGTGCGACCTGCCGATCGCGCGGCTGCACTACTAATGCGAGGTCGATCATCTCGGTGTGCTTGCAGTATTCGCAGCGTACCTCGAGCAACGGGAACCCGCCGGCGAGCGCCGCAGCAATCGTGGGGGAGGCGTGGTCGAGCTCACCAATGAAGAGGGCCGTGTTCCAGGCGGCGCAGTCGAGCGCGTAAGCTTTGGCACGGGCAGCATCGGCGGCCGCGTGGGCGGTCGCCGATTGCTCGAGCAGATGCGCGAAAGTGACCTCCGCCTTGTGAATCTCGCGGGCGTAGTGTTTGCGATCGCCTCCCGACATCGGCGGCGGCTTAATTATGCGGGCGGCAGACATGAGAAACACCATACGGTCGAGTCGATTGGACGGCCAGCCGCTGCAGCTTGGGGGGCCTATCACCGGAAACGCAACGGATAGGTCAATCTCGACATAAGATATTTTGATTTACCGAAATTGTCTTGTGGCGTCGGGCAAAACAGTGGTTCATAGGGTGCTGGTTCAATGCGGAAGCCAGCCCATGTCGAATGATCTTGATACGTCTGAGCTATCGAAGATTGCCAAGCTGAATGGCGATTTTCGAAGGAATTACGGCACACTGCTCGGAGCTTATTTATACCTGCGATCAATCAGCGCCGCCCGCGGCCGTTCCTAGCTTTGGGGTGGCCTTTTTTCGCTGGCGTGTTCTGCCGCGCTGACATGGCTGGCACGTCATGGTTGGCCGTCAATGTGGCCATGATCGCTTTGATCAAATCGCTCATACCCGCGCAGTAGACCCCGCGATGCCGAGCGAGGGCACCGGTTGAAAGCCAGACGTATCGGCCTGCCCGCAATTTGGGGGGCAACAAGACGTAATCTTCGATGGTCTTGTTGGTTACGTCTAGCCTCATCACTGCAAGCAGGCCCGAGGAGATGTGCCTGCGGTAGGCTTTCCACTGCGGTGCGTGATCTTGTCCTCGCGTGCGGAGCTGTCTTGCAACGAGAAATGAAACCAGGCGAGCGCCGTTGACATCGAGGGCTATGCCGTCCTGAGCAAGCTCGGGCTGAAGACCGGCATCGGCTCTGAGGACTTCGGCAAGTTCGTTCGCGTGCCTTGCTTGCTCGCTGGCCCAGTACTTCCGGGTATCCAGCCAGTCGCAATCTCGTGGTGAGACGTAGCCGATCTGCGAATAAGCGTTGCGTAGCGATCCAAAGTGCTTGACGTAAGACGAAGCATGGTTGAGCCCGAGCGTCGTGTTGATGATGCGGGAGTTGAGTTTCCCTCGTCGGCGAAGCACGACGCGGAGGCGCATCAGCATTTCGTCTTCCGGAATCTCGACGCGTCGCTCAGCGAGCAGTTTCTGAGCACGTGTGAAAATGTCTGGATCGATGATGGGCTCAATCGCAGCGGCCCCGCGGACCCAGGCATGAGAAGGGTTTTTGACGAGCTTTTGCCCTAGGCGGCGCGAGGTTCGATTATAGATGGTATTTCCGATGTAGTTTTCATTGCTGAGAATTGTCGGGATCATCCGATCGGTCCAAGGTCGATCATTATGGCTGCCGATGTTCGCGTCGTTGAGATCGCGCCGTATCTCGCTGTACGATCTCCTAGCATGGACGAATTGATCGAAGATGCACCGGATGACGGCGGCCTCCTCGGCCGAGCCTCGTCGCAGCCGAACACGATCTGATTGCAAAGCCTTATACTGGCCCTTGTTGAGCTCTGCCTTTGGGTGTTCGTTTTCGTCAACCATTATTCGGCGTAGGCCGTAGCCGACGGGAGCGCCGACGCGGTAGCCGAGGCCTGCGACCCGGCAAAGTCCGGTGTGCACCTTGACCCCGAGTTCTCGGCTCCATTCAGCGGCCATACCTCGCTTCATGTACTTGGCCATACCTGAAAGGAAGCTGCCGTCATTCTTGAAGATCTCCGCACAGTACTCGACGCGGACACCGTTCATCTTGCACAGGAACTCGTAATAGGCACTTTCGTCGGTGTCCTGGAAGCGTCCCCACCGGCTGACGTCATAGACGAGGATCTGATCGAAGTCGGCCTGACCTGATTCGACATCTTCGATGAGTTCGATGAGACCAGGCCGCCCTTTGATGCGCAGGCCGCTCCGCCCTTCATCGACATAGGTCCTTACAATTGTGAGGCCGTTAGCTTGTGCATAAGCGGCTATCGCGGCGAGCTGGTTCTTGATGGAATAACGTTGGAGGTCTCTCGACATCCGAACATATTGCGCGGCGCGCTTCGCCCGCACGCGCCGTGCCAGGTCGGTTCCTTTGCGCAGGACCAGCGAGTTGGCCATGGGTTCTCCCGAGTTAGGGAGTGCCGCGTCAAATAAACTACACTACTCGGCATGAAGGATTTCAAGACGAATTTGCCCGACGTTAGTCGGCGAAGATGCTATCGAGCAGGGCTGCCAGCCGGACTCCCGCCTTCTGAAGCTGTTCTTTCACGATGGGTTCGTTCGCAGAGAGGTATTCGGTGCTGATGGTCACGCTGCCCTCGGGCTGATCGCAGGAGGAGCCATGCATCACGCAATAGCCCGTCTTCGCGGCTTTCGAGATTGCAAACGACTCGTTGGCCCAATCACTGGGATCTGACGAAATCCACCTGGTTTTCATCGCAGGAGTAATGGCATCAATCAGGTCAGAAGCCGCGTCATCGACATCGGGCCCGACCGCGTGTGTCACAAGACAACTATCCCAGGTGCCGTGCAGATTGCCCGAGCACTCGCCGTTCACCCTTATATCGTTTCCTCCGCGGTCGTCCTCAAACGACACGTGGAGAGGCTGATGGATGTCGCCGACCCAGTGTCCAAGCGACTTTAGCGCAATAAGCCTGTCGGCCCGCTTGGCGTGCTTCGAGTTCACAACCTTGGAGTCGTTGAGGATGGCCGTGAGCACACATTCTGGAGCGTTCGGGCAGTTGTCTCCTGTGACCCCGTGCGCGTCGCGGGGCAGATTGATAAAGTGCTCTGTTCGGCGAATGCGCGGATGGTCGGGGAATACGCAGGAGGCGGAAAAGGTGTCGAACACCTTGTCCGCCTGGATCAGTTTCCGTATCGCTGCGCGCGTATCGGGCTGGGCGAGCCGGTAGGCAATCTCGCAAACGATCTTGTGGGCTTCGTCACCCCATGCCGAGGCGTGGGTGCAAAACGCGAGAAGGAAAACAGCAGCTAATGAAAATCGGCGCATGCCGATACCTCATGCCTGAGACAATATGGTCGGAGGTTATCACTTGAGGTTGTCGAGGAGAAGCGCGTCGCCCGGACAAAACCAGATGCCTCCGCGCCAACGTAAATTGAACGCCAGTTCAATTTAGTACTTCGCCAAATTCCTGAGGCTATAGGAGTTTGACGGTCACCTTCGCTTTACCTCCGTTGTTCGGGTAAAACGTGTCGCTGAGCCATGGCAGGCCGATCACTGCGTCGTTGACGTAGAGAAAAAGCTCACCGCTGCGTGCAGCCTTGAACGTTGCCTTGTACGTCTGCGGTGTGGTGTTCGGAAGCGGGAGGGGATCAAGGAAATACTCGTCCACGCCGGTCTCGCCCACCCGCGCGATGATGCGGTACCAGGGCCTGAACAGGATCCGGCGAAGGAAAATGGCGCTGCGAAACTTCCACCGGTTGGCAAGCTCGACCGTGGAGGTCCGAAAGCCAGCGGGTGTGGTCGGCCGCTCCGCATCGTTCCAAGGCTCGGTGACCGCGATCCTGATCTCATACGAGCGACCGGAAAAGACCTTCAGGCCTGTTGGCGCACAAATCGCAGATGTTGCGAAGTCCGCGCCGTCCTGGTCGATGCCCTTGTTGACCGGGATAAGCGTAGCCTCCGCCGTGCCCTTGCAGAATGCTCCCATCGAATCCGCGACGTTGAACAGGAAATGGCTCGCGACAGTCGCACCGAGCCAGACCATCACCACGACCAAAAATAGCGGCAGGATGTGCCGCTTCCCGACACGGAGAATAAACTGATAGAGCGGGTGGGTCCTGAACGCGTAAATGGCGTCGTGCATCAGGCCAGAGAGCGGCACCGGCGCCGCCCGATCCCGCCAGAGCAGGCGCATCCGGTCCTTGATTTTGGCGCTAAGGCTGCTGCCAAGAACCATAAGCAGGATCACGGCGGCGATGCCGCCGGCGAACCATTCAGGGTTCGCGGCGTACCAGTCCGTCCACCAATGGAGTGATTTCGGCAGGAAGGATTCGATGAACCGCACCAATTCGGAGACCATCCGGATTGGCGACTCGAACTCATGCTCCTTGATGCGGTCGTGGAACAGCCAGAACGCCGCAAGATGCAGCGTGGCGGCCAGGGTCGCGAAATACGCCAGCCGACGCATCCAGACGAAATTCCAGAGCTTTTCCTGAGCCACAAAGCGCGCGGTCGCGCCCGCTGGCGTCTCGAATGTCATCGGCCCGAGCGGCGTGAGCTTGCCGTTGCGGGAAACCACGAGGTACTCCGGCGGCAAGCCGATCGGAGCATAGGCATTGCAACCGCTGTCGATGCGGTCGAACACACTTTCGTGGATCTTCGGCAACTTGACGCTGACGCCTACATCCGGGTCATTGCAGAGATCAGAGACTTTCCGTGGGCCATAGCGATAGTAGGAGCCGAGGCCGGACCGCGAGTCATAAAGGCGGCCATCCTTGTCTTGCGCTGAATTGATCAGCTTGATGGAGTCGGGGTCTGCGAAGGGAGCCTCCTTGAACACGAGACCACGCTTGATGGACTCGTCGACAAGCCAGGACAGCGGCACGAACGATACGGCATCGTCGGGATAACCTCCGCCCACGTTGGCGTGCATACCGACGAACCAGACCTGGACCAGGCGCTCGTCGTCAATGGTGATGGGGACCGCGGGCTTGGATTCGCCTTCCTCGGTCCAGAGCACGGGGTGGAAGGTCGTCCGCTCATCGTCGAGTGCAAGTGCGTGCCTTGCGCATTTGACGCGTGGGTTCAAGATCCGATTCGGAAGTTCAAGGGGCCAGATCCAGTTGCTGACGCCACGCGTCATCTCATCCATAGGCAGGCCGTAGGCAGCGACCGTGTCCCACACGCCGATGAATTCTATGGAAGGGACGTCCTTGCGGTCGATTTCGGCGTAGGGTTTGTTGCCTCGCACAAGGTCGAGCACCGGCACCAGGACGTAGTCGCGCAAGGCGCGGAAGACCACCTCGATCTGCAAGATCGAATGGTAGCCCTTGGCCCGGTACGCCCTGTAAGCCTTGACTGCGCCGTTGTGCAGCTCCGCTTCGGTATCCGCCACAACCAGGCCCTGCTGAAGAATGAGCGCGCCGAGGACGCGTACGGTGAACGCGCCACGGCTGAAGCCGAAGAGATAGATCTTCGAGTGGTTCTGGTGATCGTAGTTGCGGCAGATGAACTTGTAGGCCTCGAGGATGTTGCGCTTGAGGCCATATCCGAATGCGCCGCCCAGCACCGCGAGCGGTACGAAGGACGAGGTACCTACGCCGTCGTCGTATTTCGCGGCCTGGCTGTTGCCTTGCAGGTCAAGCGCCTGAAACATCCGCCAGACGTTCGTGCGCCAAACGCTTGAGGCGGCGTTACCGGTGCCGTCAGACAGGATAATAACCTTGGGGCTGGCCATGCGAGCGCCCTCCCTGAAAAGATATAGTGAATACAGTAAGAGTAACAGGTGCCGGGAAGATTTCAACCTTGGATAGCGATCGGCGGCGAGCCGACACGGGAGCCGTTCGGCCGAGTCACGGGCTGCATGATCCGCGCGCGCGATACTTCAAATACGACACCTGCGCCTTCAACGGTTGCGAGTGGCGCGCCGTGCGCGATGATCCCGGACCGCTGCCTGGTGAAGGCTGGGTGTTGAGCGCGAAGGGCATGCACGGCAAGCCTGGTGAACCTGGCCGCGATGGCGTGCACGTTCGTTCGCTTGATGTCGTCGGCTATGAGCTCGTGGCGAGGCTGTCTGATGGCACTACCCTGCGGGCGAACCTCTTGCCAGTGATGGAGCGGTTCGAAAGGGAACGGAAGTAAAACGTGGAGATGACAGTGGGTCGGCTCCCTGTTTCAGAGCAAAAGACGGTCGCGTTGTCAGGGTGCTGGAGGCAAGCGGGGTATCATCAGCGGGCGCTCCATGTGGCCGGTGCGCTGCGCTCAAAAGATGTTTATTTCGTAAGCTTGCCAACGGGTGGCGTAAGCGTCGTCGTCTTTATCGCGGTAGGTAGTGAGCTTGCTCCTCCGTCACCTGCGCTAATCGACCTCGGCTTGCGCCAGATGCTCTTGTACTCAGGTGTTAAGGTGGACTCGAAACGCCGAACCTCGGCATCAATGCTGTCTTTAATCTCTTTCCAATGCGTTTGATCGAGCTGCCCCTCGCCGATAATTCGCTTGGCGGTCAGGTGCGCCATCTGCTGATTGATCTTTTTGACCAATTCATCATTCATGAAGCCTTTGTTGACTTCGAACCCTGTCGCAAACCAGCGGGGGTCAATTTTGCAGTTGCTATTGAGTGTGAAGAACTCGTGCACGTTGCGAGCATGAAGGTGGAACGACTCAACGTCGAGCATCCAAAGCTCGTAACCAAGATGATGCGAGAATAGTTCGTCTACGATTGCCCTCTCCGGGCGCTTTTTGCCTTTTGCCATGTTTACTCCCATGGATTCGAGCCTGTTGAAGGCGGCAGTTGAACCGTCGATGGGACGGCTTTGCTAACCGCAATCACATCTCCCAGTATTTTTTGAGGGCGGCAGTAAAGGTCTGGAAATTGGCGGACGGCCAACAAACATTCTCATTATCTCTGACCAGCCAGTGCATACCGCTCCCGGTCGTCAGGTTGGATGGGTCGTTGCTGTTAACCCAATTAAAGCACGCAGCCCACATTTCACGATAATTGCCGAAGAACCTATCGTTCGGCACGTTCCAAAGCATACCTTCAATGAAATAGGATGGAGCGATTCCCTCAGCGAGCAGCTTCTTTTCTATCATCGAATTTCGCATGTTCTTGAATACCCGAACCATACGTTTGAAGTTGTTGTTAGTTGCCTGATGCTTGGCAGTAAGATTGTCCGAGTGCTGTTTCGGAAAATTTTCGATGCGCTTGCCGCCGCTGAAGAAGGCAACGCCGTTGTGATACGAGTCGTAAGTCGAATTGTACCGACGAAAACTTTCGCAGACGAGGATATTCTCCCACTCCGATGCTGACTACACGCACGTTTTGTCTGGAATGACCAAGGGACTCCGTCGCATCCACAATCGCGTATAGTGTCGGATTGTTTGCAACAAACCCCCCGTCGCGAACCTCGATCCGCTCGCCGCGACCGGTTACGACCATCTTCTTCCTGAAAAAAGGATACGCGGAGCAGGACCCGACGACCGCCTCACCTATGGTGCAGCCGAAGCCCGGCTCAAACGTGGCTTTTCCTAAGAACGCTTGTTTCCCACCGGTTTTGAAGATGATTGGCCGTTCTTCGACCCACCTCGTTCCAACAATGCCCATCTCTGTTTTGAACGCATCGAACTTCAACTCGCCAAAAACGTCTGTCGCAAGTGCTTCCAAGGCCGCTGTTTTTTTGCTTGGTAGCCAGCGAGCCATGATGGACACGACGTGTTTACGGTAGAGTGCTTCCACTTCATCGACTGATCGACCAAGCCCAAGCAAGGCTGCAATGATGGCCCCGGTGGATGTCCCATAGATCAGGTCAAACCTTTCGTAAATCCGACATCCAAGCATGCCCTCGATTTCTTTGAGAGCGCCAAGTGTATAGAATCCTTTGGCCCCTCCGCCATCAAGGCAGAGCACTCGGAATAGCGACGCGGGCTCGGCAAGAACGTCGTTCAAGATTGGCTGCCAAAATCAAATAGCCCAAAATACTGCCTCGACCTCCGGTTACGCAAGTGGAGTAGCTCGCCATTTAGTCGTAGAGTGCCGGCTTGCTCCGGATAGAGGCTATATAGGTATGATACTGAAAACGTACGAACTCATTGCCGAAGGTTCAAACCGAGTTGCTGTCGCCGTGGCCGAGAGCCGGGACGATGTAGAAAGGTTGGCGCAACGCTGGTCTCCAAACCGAAAATGGACTTCCATTGAGGAGGTCCGTTGGCGAGCAGAATACCATTCCCAATTTTTCGGAGGTCGAAGGCCCACGGAAGAAGCCTATTGCGAGATGAACCATCCAGGTTGATTCGAAACCAACCCTGATTGAACGTCGACCAGCCGCCCGCATAGGGGTGGCGAGAGGGCCGCCGGACGCGCAGCGATCCCATCCAACTAAGTTTCAGCCAGTTGAATGGGCTCACTGATTAATGTCAGCCCTTGTAGATCACACCAATGTCGAGCCACTTCCAACATTTGATCACAATTGCGAAAAGGCGCGGGGTTCGAGGGCGTTCTCGCGGGTGATCGGGGTTTTCCGGAGTTGACGGTTTGGGCGCAGGGGTGCAGGGTCTCATGGCGATAGTTTCTCCATCATCTGTGCAAGGGTGATTGACACTGTCGTAGTCGGAGGCCCTCCCGGTTCAAACGGGAGGGTTTTTCCGTTTCGGGCTCACGTCCGAAGCGACATCACCTTATCGACTTCGGGATATGTACGGCATCACGAAGTGGCGACCTCAAACACCGGTCGATTACGGGGTGATAGTTTGCAGCGCGAGAGCACGACGAACATTGACCCGTAGACCGTGGCCACGCAACGAGCAACGTAGGCGCTCGTTCAGTTACGAACAGCCACAGCCTCGTTTCTGTGCGTTTGCGCGAATAAACCCGTGGCTCTCTCTGCGCTCGAGTGTTGCGCCAGCGCAGAGACCGACAAGCTGGATGAGCGGAGCCCAAATGCCTCGTGACGCGAGCGCGGCAAGTCGCCTGTTGAGTTCGCGGCAGTCCTCACGGCGCGACCGTCAGGCGCGCCATGGTTTGCGTCGACGGCCCGTGCGTGCCGGCGCCCATCCGGCGATAGTCGCGGTTTTCGAACGGCGGCGGCGCGTGGAGGTACTTTTCCGGGTGCTCGGCGATCAGCTGCTCGACGCGCGGCAAGGTCACGTAGACCGGCCGGACCCCGCCATAAGTGGTGGCCTGGATGGTGCGGATGACCATGTTTGCCTGCTGCATGGCTAGGGACGGTGGTCTTGATGGGGCTCAATCGCAAGGGGCTTGGACCAGCCCGACATGCAATGAAAACCCTGTAGCACCAGCACCGTCAGCACTTTTCGACACCGGCTGTACACCGCCGCGCTTACGCATTGATATAGGCGCGCCGACGATCCGCCGCAACTCGGCTGCCACGCCATCCAACACCGCGCGTTTTTCCTTCATCCGCTTGGAGTGATTGTAGACCTTGCCCGTGACGGTCGGCACGACGACGTCAGCCTTCTTGTTGGCGGCATGGTCGAGGCACTTAGCAATCCACGCGTCGTCAAAGCCGAGATCGCCAGCCAGGGTCGCTGCCGTCCGGCGGAGGTCGTGTGGTGTGAACGGCTTGAGGCCGAGCAGCTCGCACAGGCCGGCGGTCTTGGTCTTGTCCTTGTTCGTCTCGTGCTTGGTGCCGCGCAGGGCGTCGGCCATTGCCTTGCGGTGGATCGGCTGGCCCTTGTAGATCGGGCTCTCGAACACGAACTGCTGATCATCTGAGGTCAGCGCTTCCTTGATGATCTCGACTGCCAGATCAGACAACGGCTGCTGAATTACCCGCCGCTTCTTGACCCGCTTGAGGGGGACGTCCATGCGCGGATTATCGCCGTCGAGGTCAAACAGCTCATCCCGCCGCGCGCCGAGCAGCTCACGCGACCGCAGCATGGTGACGAGCTCGAACTTGAGAGCTAAGCGCGTCCGGCGGTCATAGGGCAGGTCGTTGCGGTCCAGCCCATGCCAGAAAATCCTGATCTCGTCCTCCGAGAGGACGCGGGTGCGGGGATGCTCGGGGTCGAGTTTGGGCAGGTTGACGCATGGGCTGGCCGTCACGTAGTCGCGGCCCGCTTCGGCTGCCCAGTTGAAAAGGCCAGAGGCTGCCTTGCGCATATGGCGCGCATTGCTGACCGATGGCTTGCCGAACTTGCCGGCGACAATGTCGTTCGAGAGCGTGGCGATGTCGTGCTTGGTGACCTCCATGGCCAACTTCTTGCCAAGCCGGGGTCGGACGAAGCGGTCGAGGTGACTTGCCGTGTTCTCCCAGCTTTCCAACCGGGGCCGCATCTCGGCGTCCGGCTTTTTGACCGGCGTCTTCATCCACTTGATGCGCTCGTCGATGATCTCGGCGACGGTCTTGCCGCGCTTGGCCTTCGCGGTCTTCTGGTCGCGGAAGGTCTTGGTCAGTGCCTCGCCGCCCATACCCTTGAGCCCGTAGACCTTGCTGCGGGCGTCCTCGACCGTGAAGGTCTCGGGATTATATACGCCCAGCCAGCCCGTGCGCTGCTTGCCGGTCTGCCGATCCGTGAACTTGAAGGAGAAGGTCGCAACCCCAGCGGTGGTGATGCTGACGTATAGGCCGGGGCACTTGCGGTCGTAGAACTTGGTGCGCTTGGCGACGCGCTTCTCGCACAGGCGATCGGTCAGAATGACGCTGCTATTGCGGCCGCGCTTGCCGGCGGGGGAGGGGATAGTGCTAGTATCCATATGGTTTCGGCTCCTGAGGCTTGGGACCAAAGTGCTCGGCTTCGGGGCTTTCAGTTTGTCGTGCGGTCGCTGAAAGCCTTTAGGGCCGGGCCCTTATTTTGGTGAAGCCCGCTGAAACAGCCCGGATCAGGGTAACCGAAAGCGGCTTATTTTAAAGGGTTTTCGTAGTTTCGGCGTGTTTCACCGAGTGCCAAAATATAGACGTGTGGTCCTGGCCGTCGTTGCTACGGTCAAGCTCTGGCGAATGCGGCATTGGCGTCAACCGGCGCGGTGCCGGTGACTTTCGCGGGAGCGAGGGAGGCCAGAGGGAACTCGGCTCCCGGGAGAGCGCGGCATAAGCCGTCCGACCATCGCGCAGGGAAGGCCGTGTGTTGGGCTTCACCTGTATGCTGCTGTGCGGTTCTTCCTGCGTGTGCTCTAGCGCAGCGGACCGCGGGTGCCGCCGGCACCCGGCCTTCCCTGCGCCCTCTTGGCTATGAGGGCGGCGAGACGAAGCAAAGCTCGGGCGAAGCAGCCGCGAGGCCGAGTACGCACGTCTGCGTCCACACATTCGGTGTCATCGCCCGGCTTGACCGGGCGATCCAGTACTCCGAGACGCCAGTGATTGAATCGAGAGGCCGCGGCGTACTGGATTCCCCGCTCCAGTGCGCGATTGCGTACAAGGCGGGGAATGACAGTGTTACTCGGAGAACGCACCATCGCCTCATCTTCGTCGTTCCGAACGCAGCACCACGCTCAGCTCTCGTGCCCCGGACGCAGCGCATCCGCGCCGGCGCCCCTTTGCCCGGCAATTCTGCCGGTGGACTCACCTCCTGCAATCCGGTTCAATGGCACCCAGCTTTCAGGCGATCGGGCACGCCGGGTGGCGTGCCCCAACTTATACGAGAGCCTCCCGCGCCACTTGCGCGAAACGGTCGGGAGTGCTTTTGCTGAAAGTTCCCCGTGGGCGCATCGCCCCCGATCCAGAGAGATGAGATGAGCAAACTCGTTATCCGCGCCGGCGACTTCACCTTCGATGCCCGTTTCGAGGAGCAGGCGGCGCCCAAAACCGTCGCCGCCTTCCGCAAGGCGCTGCCGTTCGAAAGCCACATCATCCATGTGCGCTGGAGTGGCGAGGGCGTGTGGATGCCGCTCGGCGACCTCGACTTCGGCGTCGGCTACGAGAACCACACCAGCTATCCCGCCCCCGGCCAGATCATCCTCTATCCCGGCGGCATCAGCGAAACCGAGATCCTGCTGGCCTATGGCGGCGTGCATTTCGCGAGCAAGATGGGTCAGCTCGCCGGCAACCATTTCATCACGCTGACCTCGGGCCTGGAGAACCTCGCAACGCTGGGCAAGAGCGTGCTGTGGAAGGGCGCGCTGCCGATCCGCTTCGAGGAAGTCTGAGTGACCGAGCCCCGCTACCCGCGCGATCTCCGCGGCTACGGCCGCAACCCGCCGCATCCGCAATGGCCTGGTGACGCGCGGGTCGCGGTGCAGTTCGTCGTCAATTTCGAGGAAGGCGGCGAGAACAACATCCTGCACGGCGACCGCGCCTCGGAAGCCTTTCTGTCCGACGTGCTCGGCGCGCAGCCCTGGCCCGGCCAGCGCCACGCCAACATCGAATCCATGTTCGAATATGGCTCGCGCGCCGGCTTCTGGCGGCTGTGGCGGATGTTCAAGGAGCGGAACTGGCCGACCACGGTGTTCGGCGTCGCCACCGCGCTCAAGCGCAATCCCGAGATTGTCGCTGCGATGAAGGAGGCGGGCTGGGATATCGCCAGCCACAGCCTGAAATGGATCGAGCACAAGGACATGACCGAGGCGCAGGAGCGCGCGGAGATCGCCGAGGCCATCCGCGTGCATACCGAGGCGACCGGCGCACGTCCGCTCGGCTGGTACACCGGGCGCTCCTCGATCAACACCAACCGTCTCTTGATGGAGGAGGGCGGCTTCCTCTATCTCTGCGACTCCTATGCCGACGATCTGCCCTATTGGGTCAAGGGCGCCAGCGGCAAGCAGCTCATCATTCCCTATACGCTCGATGCCAACGACATGCGGTTCATCAACCCGCAAGGGTTTGCCGAGGGCGAGCAGTTCTACACCTATCTGAAGGACGCCTTCGACGCGCTCTATGCGGAAGGCGAAACCGCGCCAAAAATGATGTCGGTCGGTCTGCATTGCCGCCTCGCGGGCCGGCCCGGCCGCGCAGCGGGCTTGATCCGCTTCCTCGACTATATCGGCAAGCACGAGCGCGTCTGGGTGCCGACGCGGCTTCAGATCGCGCAGCACTGGCACGAGAAGCACGCCCATCTTGCCGCCGACGCATTCGAGATCGGGTGAGATGATGTCGCAGATTTCACTCGCCGATCTCAACGCTGCAAGCACGGCCGACTTCGTCGCGGCGCTCGCCAACGTCGTCGAATATTCGCCGTGGATCGCCGAGCAGCTCGCGGCAAAGCGGCCGTTCGCCGGCATCAACGAGCTGCACGCCGCGCTGATGGCCGCGATCCAGAGTGCCGAGCCTGACGTGCAGCTGGCGCTGATCCGGGCGCATCCCGATCTCGCCAACAAGACGCAGCGCGCCGCGGGCCTCACCGCGGAATCGACCGACGAGCAGAACAGCGCCGGGCTCGACCGGCTGTCGGATGCCGAATATTCCGCGTTCGAGCGGGCCAACAACGCCTACCGCGACAAGTTCGGCTTCCCCTACATCGTCTGTGTGCGCCGTCACACCAAGGATTCCGTGCTGCGCGACTTCGAGGCGCGGCTGCTCAACATCGCCAAGACCGAGATAAGGCGTGCGATCGAGGAGATCGGCCGCATCTCGGCGCTGCGGCTCGACCAGCTGGTCGCCGCCGACGACAGGCTGAAGGTGCACGGCCGGCTCTCGACCCATGTGCTGGACAACCAGATCGGCAAGCCCGCACCTAGCATCCCGATCGAGCTCGTGGAGCTCGCGAGCCTTGGCGAGAATCGCGTCATCGCGCGCACGGTGACTAATGCCGACGGCCGCACCGACCAGCCGCTGATCGGCGGCCGTCCGCTGCCGATCGGCCGCTACGAGCTGCGCTTCAGCGTCGCCAAATATTACGCCGCGCGCAACGTGCCGCTGTCCGATCCGCCGTTTCTCGACGAGATCCCGCTGCGCTTTGCGATCAGCGAGCCGGAAAGCCATTACCACGTGCCGCTGCTGGTCACGCCCTGGAGTTACTCGACCTATCGCGGCAGCTAAACATGTTGCGCCGATGCGGCGGCTGACGCCGCGTCGGCCTCCGCGGCAGCGCCACCGCTCAACCCGTTGAAGAAGGCATTGAGCAGCACCGACACGACCGCGCAGAGCAGGATGCCGGACTCCAGCAGCGGATGCAGATTGTGCGGCAGATTGCGGAAAAAACCCGGAGCAACGAGCGGGATCAATCCAAAGCCGATCGAGATCGCGACAATGAAGAGATTGTAGCGGTTGTTGCGGAAATCGACCGAGGCCAGGATGCGTGCGCCGGTGGCCGCCACCATGCCGAACATCACGAGGCCGGCGCCGCCGAGCACGACCAGCGGCACCGCTTCCACCAGCGCGGCGAGCTTCGGCAACAGCCCGAGCACGAGCAGGATGCAGCCGGCCGTCACCGTCACCCAGCGCGAGCGCACGGCCGTGACCGAGACGAGGCCGACGTTCTGCGAAAACGAGGTATAGGGAAACGTGTTGAAGATGCCGCCGAGCAGCGTGCCGAGCCCGTCGGCGCGTAAGCCGCGGCTCAGGGCTTCGCGGTCGACGGCCTTGCCGGTGATCTCGCCGAGCGCCAGGAACATACCGAGCGATTCGATCATCACCACGATCATGACGATGCACATGGTGATGACAGGCACCAGGTGGAATTGCGGCATGCCGAAGCGGAAGGGAATCACGAGTGCGCCCCAGGAGGCGGCGGCGACCTTGTCGAAATGCATCACGCCCAGAATGCTCGCGAGCACCGCGCCGGCGATGATGCCGAGCAGCACGGCGACGTTGGCGAGAAACCCGCTGCCCCATTTGATCAGGCCGAGGATGAAGAGCAGCACGAACAGCGAGATGCCGAGCCCCTGCAATTGCCCATAGGCTGGATTGGGAAAGCTGCCGGGAACGCCGTCGACCACCTTCGTCAACGTCGGCAGGCCGCCGCCGGCCCAGTTGATGCCGACGCGCATCAGGGAGATGCCGATGATGAGAATGATGGTGCCGGTGACGACGGGAGGAAACAGCGGCAGCAGCCGGCTGACGAACGGCGCAACGACGATGCCGAACAGGCCGGCGGCGATCACGGAGCCGTAGATGCCGAGCAGGCCGATTTCCGGTGAAGCCGCCATCGACAGCATCGGGCCGACCGAGGCAAAGGTCACGCCCATCATCACGGGCAGGCGGATGCCGACGCCGGGGAAGCCGAGGCACTGGACCAGCGTCACAAGTCCGCAGGCGAACAGGTCGGCGCTGATCAGGAAGGCGACGTCCTCCGGCGGCAGCTTCAGCGCGCGGCCGATGATGAGGGGGACCGCGACCGCGCCGGCATACATCACCAGCACGTGCTGGAGCCCGAGCGCGAGCAGGCGCGGGACCGGCAGGACCTCGTCGACGGGATGGACGTCGTTGCTCATGGATGTATCCCCCGAAACATCTATCTAGCCAAATTTGTCATGGAGCGCCGGAAACAGCCGGTCCGGCTTGAAGGGCGGCGCAGTAAAGCGAATGCCGGTGGCGTCCGCGATCGCGTTGCCGAGCGCGGCGGCGACCGGATTGTAAGGGCTCTCGCTCATGGACTTCGCGCCGAGCGGGCCGATCGTGTCGGACGTCTCGGCGAAGAGGACCTCCGTGCGCGGCACGTCGGCGAAAGAGGGCAGGTGGTAGTCGCGGAATTTCGGATTGGTGACGCGCCCGCTCGCGTCGATCACCATCTCCTCGTAGAGCGCAGCGCCGAGCGCCTGCGCCACGCCGCCTTCGACCTGTCCGCGGCACTGCATGGGATTGGCGACGACGCCCGCGTCCGCGGCGTGCACGCTCCTGAGAATCCGGAGCTCGCCGGTCGCCTTGTTCACCGCGACGCGAAAGCCCTGCACGTTGAACCCCACCGATCGCGGCGTGCCGCCGGACGTGCCGCTGCCTGCGAACGGCCAGCCGCGCTCGCGGGCGAGCTTCGCCAGCTCCGTAAAAGGCATGCGGCGGACGCCGCTGACGACGGAGTCCGCATCGAGCGCGCAAGTCTCCACATCGCACAGCCAGGCTCCG
Source organism: Bradyrhizobium sp. BRP23 (assembly GCF_020194135.1). Taxonomy (NCBI): domain Bacteria; kingdom Pseudomonadati; phylum Pseudomonadota; class Alphaproteobacteria; order Hyphomicrobiales; family Nitrobacteraceae; genus Bradyrhizobium; species Bradyrhizobium sp. BRP23. Next base: position 206,210 of record NZ_JADYVW010000009.1, read on the forward strand.
GCGGCGGCCGTCTTCAGCTCGCTCGCAAGCTGCACGGCTGCCGCATGCGTCGCCTTGCCCGCAACGAAGGTGCCGGCGCTGCCATACGCGCCGGTGTCGTGGCCGCCATGGGCGGTGTCGGACTGGCGCAGACGAATCTTGTCGACGGTGGTCGCCAGCGTGGTCGCCGCGATCTGGCGATGCACGGTGCTGGTGCCGTTGCCGAACTCGGCCGTGCCGACGGTGAGGTCGAAGCCTCCGTCGTCGTTGAGCGCGATCGTCGCATCGGCGAAGTGGCCGGCCGGCGGCACGGTGTCGATCATGGTCAGCGCGATGCCGTCGCCGATCAGCCAATCCGGCGACAGCTCCGGCTGCGGGGAATCAACCTGCATGGCGCGCTCGACGAGATCGAGGCACTGGTCGAGCCCGTAGGAGCCGTAGAGCACGTCGTGATATTCGGACGGCGGCGGCGACAGCATGGGATCCCCGGGCCTCACGATATTGCGCCGGCGCATCTCGTAGGGACTGAGGCCGAGCTGCCCCGCCAGTTCGTCGATCGCCGCTTCCACCGCGATCAGCGCCTGCGGCAGGCCATAGCCGCGAAACGCGCCCGCCGGCACGGTGTTGGTGTAGACGGCGACGCCGTCGACCCGCTTGTTCGGGCAATTGTAGACGGCGATGGACTCCGCCAGCGCGTGGAACATCACCGGGCCGGCATGATTGCCGTAGGCGCCGGTGTTGGAGAGCACGTCGAGCTGAAGCGCGGTAAGCTTGCCGCCCGCATCGGCGCCGGCCTTGACGTGGATCCGCATCGGATGCCGCGTCGAGGTCGCGATGAACTGCTCCTCGCGTGTCAGCTCCAGCTTGACCGGCCGCCCGGTCTTCAGCGCGGCAAGCGCCAGGATGTCCTCGACGAACATCTCCTGCTTGCCGCCAAAACCGCCCCCGACGCGTTCGCAGAACACGCGGACCTTGTCCATGGGAAGCTGGAAGATGTCCGACAGCGCACGCCGGGTCAGGAACGGCACCTGCGTCGAGGTGCGGACGGTGAGAACGCCGGAATCATCGAGCCAGGCGAGGCCGCCATGGGTCTCGAGCGCCGCGTGCTGCACGCGGTGACTGTGGAAAGTAGCCTCATAGGTGGCGGCAGATGTTGCAAGCGCCGATGCGACATCGCCGAACTCGCCATGCGTCTCCGCGACCAGGTTGCGCTGGGCATCGGCAACGCGGTTCGCAGCTGTGCGGTCGGGATGAACGACCGGCGAACCCGGGGCCATCGCCTGCTCGGGATCGATCAGCGCCGGCAGGATCTCGTAGCTGACCTTCAGCTTGCGGCACGCAGCCTCCGCGGCGGCTTCGGTCTCGGCGACGACGGCGGCAACCTTCTGGCCGATGAAACGGACGACATCGTCGAGGACGCGGGTATCCTCCGGGTCCATCCAGTCTTTCTCATGCCGCGCCGTCGAGATCAGTACGGACGGCGCATCCTCGTGCGTCAGCACGGCGTGCACTCCGGGGATGCTCAGCGCGTCCGACTTGTCGATCGCGACGATCCTCGCGTGCGCATGCGGCGAGCGCAGCAGCTTGATGTGCAGCAGACCATCGATTGCGGTGTCGAAGGTGTAGCGTGCCGTGCCGCGGACCACATCGGGGCCTGCGGGGGCGGGCAGGCTGCGGCCGAAGGCGGCGCCGGCCTCGACGCTCGCCTCGACATTGGTCTTGCCGAGGATCGCGTCCTCGATCGACCGATAGCCGGTGCAGCGGCAGATATTGCCTTTCAGCGCCGTGCCGAGATCGGTGCGCTGCGCCTGGTTCAGCGAGGCGCAGGTCAGGATCATGCCGGCGGTGCAGAACCCGCATTGAAAGCCCTGCGCATCGAGGAAGGCCTGCTGCATCGGATGCGTGCCGTGATCGCCGTCAAGGCCTTCGATCGTGGTCACGCTGCGGCCCTCGGCCCGGAACGCCGGGATCAGGCAGCTGTGCACCGGCTCGCCGTCCAGCAGTACGGTGCAGGCGCCGCAGTCGCCGGCATCGCAGCCCTTTTTCACGCCGAAATGGCCGAGCTCGCGCAGGAACGTGCGCAGGCACTGGCCGGCGCGCGGCTCCTGGGAAAATGCCTCGCCATTGACCTCCAGGCTCATGCGGGTATCGCTCCCAGCAGCTCGACGCGAATGTCCTCGGCCAGGCGCAGCGTCATGTGCTTGCGCCAGAGTGGCGCGCCATGGATGTCCGTGTGGTACAGATCATCGGTAATCTCCTGCATGAGCGCGGCGCGCAGCGCGCCTGCGTCTGGGGCTTTGCGGAAGCGCAGCTGGATCGGCCGCACCGTCGACGCGGTGACCGTGAGTGTCAGCGTATCATCGGCTTCGAGACTGCCGATCAGCAGCGCCGCGGAGCGGCCGACGGGCGCCAGCGAGATCTGGCGGAAGGCCGTGCGGCGCTTCAGCGCGGGAAGCGGGATGTCGATCTGCCGGAGCAGGTCGCCTGGCGTCAGGCGATTGCGCTGGTTGCCGGTGACGAATTCGGTGACCGGAAGCCTCTGTTCACCGCCGCCGGCCTTCCAGATGGTGCAGACGCCGTCGAGTGCCGACGTCAGCGAGATCATCGGTCCCGCCGGCAGCGACATGCAGAGATTGCCGCCGACGGTCGCGGTCTTCCAGATCTTGAATGAGGCAAGGAAGGCCCGGCAGCACTGGTTGATCAGCGGCGCTGCGAGCCAATCAGAGGGGCAGGCGAGTCCATCGAGCTCTGCGATGGTGCAAGTGGCGGCGATCGAGAGGTGGCTCTCTGTGATCGCAAGTGCCGGCCATTTCAGATCGGTGAGATCGATCAGTCGCGTCAGATCCGTTTGCGGCTCCGAGAACAGCCAGGTGCCGCCCGCGAGCCAAGCATCACCTGCCGTCCAAACGGGCAGCTGCGCGCGCGTTTGCGGATGGGCGACGGCTGTGATGGTATTCAAGTCCATGGCTGCGCCAACGCTTCCGACGGTTGAATGGTCCGAGCGAAGTGTTGCAAGACGGGAGCCAAGTGGCAACAACAAGTCGAAGCAAGGACGCAATCGTCCTCGGCCTTGCAGGTCCGCCGTCAGGGTGGGCGAGGAGAAGCAGGATCATGACTGAGGCAAGTTCGACCTGGATCAGGGATCCCCTGGCCATCCTCGCCGACGGGGCCGAGCGCGGCATTGTCGTGAAGGACGGCCGGATCGTCGAGCTCGTGCCGGCGGGCGGTGTGCCCGCAACCGCCGATGTCGCAGTGTTCGATGCGGGCGAACACGTCGTGCTGCCGGGCCTGATCAATACCCATCATCACTTCTACCAGACGCTGACGCGGGCGCTGCTGGCCGCGATGGACCGCGAGCTGTTCCCCTGGCTCCAGGCGCTCTATCCGGTGTGGGCGAGGCTGACGCCGGAAGCGCTCGAGCTCGGCGTCACCGTGGCGATGTCCGAGCTGTTGCTCTCCGGCTGCACCACCACGACGGATCACCACTACGTCTTCCCGCCCGGACTCGAAGACGCCGTCGATATCGAGGTGGCGGTGGCGAAGCGCCTCGGCGTGCGCGTGCTGCTCACGCGCGGCTCGATGAACCTGTCACAGCGCGACGGCGGCTTGCCGCCCGACAGTGTCGTGCAGGACGAGGACACCATTCTCGCCGATAGCGCCCGCGTGGTCGCCAAGCATCACCAGCGCGGCGCGGATGCGATGGTGCAGATTGCGCTCGCGCCATGCTCGCCGTTCTCGGTGACGACGTCGCTGATGCGCGCCACGGCCGATCTCGCCGACAAGCTCGACGTGCGCCTGCACACCCATCTCGCCGAAACCGAGGACGAGAACAGCTTCTGCCAGCAGATGTATGGCTGCCGTCCGCTCGACTATCTCGAGCAATGCGGTTGGCTCAATGCGCGCACCTGGCTCGCCCATGGAATCTTCTTCAATCCGGACGAGATGAGACGGCTCGGCAAGGCCGGCACGACCGTCAGCCATTGTGCGTGCAGCAACCAGCTGCTCGCGTCGGGCTGTTGCCCGGTGTGCGACATGGAAGAGGCCGGCGTCGGGATCGGCATTGGTGTCGACGGCTCGGCCTCCAACGACGGATCCAACCTCATGCAGGAGGTGCGGGCCGCGTTCCTGCTGCAACGCGCGCGTTATGGCGTCATGAAGGTCAGCCACAAGGATGCGCTGCGCTGGGCCACCAAGGGCTCGGCGGCATGTGTGGGCCGGCCGGAACTCGGCGACATCGCCGTCGGCAAGGCCGCCGATCTTGCGCTGTTCCGGCTCGACGAGCTGCGCTTCTCGGGCCACGGCGATCCGCTCGCCGCGCTCGTGCTGTGCGGGGCGCATCGCGCCGACCGGGTGATGGTGGCTGGAAAATGGGCGGTGATCGACGGTGCGATCCCGGGTCTCGATGTGGCAGACCTCATCCGCCGCCACAGTTCCGCGGCGCGGGCCATCCAGGCTGGATAGCCGGGCGAAATAGAGAAAGAGGGGGCAGCCACAAGTGCCGGGTGCTTCTGGCCACCCCCTCCGAACCTCCTCCGGGAGGAGCAGGTGATTTAGTCAATGCAAGAAGCGTGCTACTTGCCCGGCAGCTTGTCGTCGATGCCTTTCACGTAGAAATTCATGCCGAGGATCTGGCCGTCATCCAGGTGACCGCCGCCCTTGCATTCGACCGGCTTGCCGTCCTGCCCAACGATCGGGCATTTGAACGGATGCAGCTTGCCCGCGGTGATCGCGGTCTGGGCATCCTCGGCCATTTTTTTCACATCGTCAGGCATGTTGGTGTAGGGCGCCATCGTGAACATGCGGCTGTCGAGGCCACCCCAAGTGTCCTCGGACTTCCAGGTGCCGGCGAGCTCGGCCTTGACCCGCTCGATGTAGTAGGGGCCCCAGTTGTTGATGATCGAGGTCAGCTGGGCCTTTGGCCCGAACTGGATCATTTCGGAATCCTGGCCGAAGGCCAGCTTGCCGCGTTCGCTGGCGATCTGCATGGCGGCGGGCGAATCCGTGTGCTGCATGATGACGTCGGCACCCTGGTCGATCAGCGCCTTGGCGGCGTCGGCCTCCTTGCCTGGGTCGAACCAAGTGTTGGCCCAGATGATCTTGACCTTGATGTTCGGATTGATGGTCTGCGCCGCCAGTATCGTCGCGTTGATGCCGGAGACGACCTCCGGAATCGGGAACGAGCCGATATAGCCGAGCACGCCCGACTTCGACATCTTCGCCGCAATCAGGCCTTGAATGTAGCGGCCCTGATACCATTTCGCCGAGTAGGTCGACATGTTCGGGTTGCGCTTGTAGCCGGTGGCGTGCTCGAAATGCACGTTCGGATATTTCTTGGCGACCTTCAGCGTCGGATCCATGTAGCCGAACGATGTGGTGAAGATCAGTTTGTTGCCGGCGCGGACGAGCTGCTCGATCGCGCGCTCGGAGTCCGGGCCTTCGGGCACGTTCTCGAGATAAGTGGTCTCGATCTTGTCGCCCAATTCTTTCACCAGCGCCTGGCGACCGAGGTCGTGCTGATAGGTCCAGCCGAGGTCTCCGATCGGACCGAGATAAACGAAGCCGACTTTAAGCTTGTCGGCGGCGGAGGCCGCACTGACGCTCCCAGCGAGCAAGAGCCCGGCAGCCAGTGCAAGAAGTGATTTCCTCATCATCGATCTCCAAACTTCGGGGGAAGCCACGATCCGCAGCATGCGCGCCCCATCGTGCACACTGCGGAAACGAAATCTAGCGGTCGGGCACGAACACCGTGCCGAGCGCGGCCGGTGCGGTCGAGCCGCCCGTGCGCGCACGAGAGATCAGGACCAGGACGATGACGGTCGCGAGATAAGGCAGCGCCGACATGAATTGCGAGGGAATGCCGACGCCCCAACCTTGCGCATGCAGCTGCAGGATCGTCACCGCGCCGAACAGATAGGCGCCGATGACGAGCCGGCCCGGCCGCCAGGACGAGAACACCACTAGCGCCAGTGCGATCCAACCGCGGCCGGCGGTCATGCCCGGAATGAAGAACGGCGTATAGGCGAGCGGCAGATAGGCGCCCGCAAGACCCGCGCAGGCGCCGCCGAACATCACGGCGAGGGTGCGGATGCGCAGGACGGGATAGCCGAGCGCATGTGCGGAAACGTGATTGTCGCCGCAGGCGCGCAGGATCAATCCCGCCCGTGTGCGGTACAGGAACCACCACACCGCGACGATCAGTGCGATCGAGAAATAGACGAAACCATTCTCGCCGAACAGCACGCGGCCGATCAGGGGGACATTAGTGAGACCGGGAATGGCGAGTTGCACGGCCGGCGTGATGCGCTCGCCGACGAAGCCGGCGCCGATCAGACCCGAGAGGCCAACACCCAGGATGGTCAGCGCGAGGCCGGTTGCGACCTGGTTGACGGCGAGCCCGAGTGCCATCAGCGCGAAGACGAGCGACATCAGCGTGCCCGCGACGATGCCGAACAGCGCGCCGATAAAGATCGATCCGGTCAGCCAGGCGCCGGCAAAGCCACAGGCCGCGCCGACGATCATCATGCCTTCGACCCCGAGGTTGAGCACGCCGGAACGCTCGGCCACGAGTTCGCCTGTCGCGGCCAGCAACAGCGGCGTCGACGCGGCGAGCACCGCCAGGATGATGGCCTCAACCAGCTCCACGGGCCACCACCTTGTTCGGGAACACCAGCTTGAAGCGGTAGAGAATGAGGGAGTCGCAGGCGAGCACGTAAAACAGCAGAATGCCCTGAAAGACCTTGGTGACGTCCAGCGGAATCTTCATCGCGATCTGCGCCTGCTCGCCGCCGATAAAGGTCAACGCGAGGAAGAGGCCTGCAACTAATATTCCAAGCGGGTTCAGCCGGCCGAGGAAAGCGACGATGATCGCGGTAAAGCCGTAGCCTGGCGAGATGCCGGGCTGGAGATGCCCGACTGGACCCGCCACCTCGATGATGCCGGCAAGCCCGGCCAGCGCCCCGGAGACGGCGAAGGTCAGGATGATGAGCTGGTTGGCGTTGAAGCCGCCGAACCGCGCGGCGCGCGGCGCAGCGCCGACCACGCGGATCTCGAAACCCTTGATGGTGCGCCCGAGCAGGATCGCGGCTGCCGCGACGACGAGCAGGGCGATGATCGAGCCGAGATGCAGCCGGCCGCCTTCGATCAGCAACGGCACGGTCGCTACCGGATCGAACTCGGCCGTGGTCGGGAAATTGAAGCCGTGCGGATCGCGCCAGGGGCCGCGCACGAGATAGTCGAGGAAGAGGTCGGCGACATAGACCAGCATCAGGCTGGTCAGGATCTCGCTGGCGCCGAATTTCACCTTGCAGATCGCCGGGATCAGCGCATAGAGCGCGCCCGCAGCGGCGGCGAGGACGAGCATAGCCGGCAGCACCCAGGCGCCGGCATCAGTACCTTGCGTCTTCACCGCGATCCAGCTTCCCGCGACTGCGCCGATCAGGAATTGCCCTTCGGCGCCGATGTTCCAGGCGTTGGCGAGATAGCACAGCGACAGGCCGATCGCGATCATCACCAGCGGCGTCGCCTTCACCGCGATCTCCTGGAGCGAATAGCCATCGGTGAGGGGCGCAATGAAATAGGCGTGCAGGGCAAGCAGTGGATTCTTGCCAAGGATCGCGAACAGGATGACCATGGTCACGATCGTGAGGCCAATCGCGATCAGGGGGGACACCAGCGCGATCGTGCCAGAGCGCTCGGCACGCTTCTCAAGCACCAGCTGCATGCGCGATCTCCTTTGGCTGCAGGCTGCTGCCGCCCATCAGAAGGCCCAGCTTCTCGCGGCTTGCTTCGCGTGCCGAGAGCGGAGCCGACAGCTTGCCGTGGAACATCACGGCGATGCGGTCGGCAATCTCGGCGAGCTCGTCGAGATCCTGGCTGGTCACGAGTACCGCGGCGCCTGCGGTGGCGAGATCAAGCAGCGCCTGACGGATGACGGCGGCGGCGCCGGCATCGACGCCCCAGGTCGGCTGGCTCACCACCAGTACCGCGGGATTGCGCAGGATCTCGCGTCCCACGATGAACTTCTGCAGATTGCCGCCGGACAGGCTGGCGGCCTCGGGATCGCGCTTGGCCTTGCGGACGTCGAAGGTTTCGGTGGCGCGGTCGACCGTTCTCAGCGTAGCCGCCGTATCGATGAATCCGCGACGGACCATGCCGCTGGCGGCATGGCCGGTGAGCAGCGCGTTCTCCGACAGTCTCATCCGCGGCGCGGTGCCGTGGCCGAGTCGCTCCTCGGGAACGAAGGCCGCCCCCAGCTTGCGCCGCTGGGTGATCGAAAGGTGACCGGCGGCGATGCCCTCGATCACCACCGTCCCGGGGGCCTTCGCGAGGCGCTCGCCGGAGAGCGCTGCGAACAATTCGTCCTGGCCGTTACCGGCGACGCCGGCGATGCCGAGAATCTCGCCGCCCTTCAGCTCGAATGAGATGTGCTCGAGCCGTACGCCGTGCGCTTCGACGGGAGCCAGCGAGAGATCGTTGACGACGAGCCGCGGCACGGTGGTCTTGCGGCCGGATGCGCCCTTCACCTCCTTGACCTCGCCGCCGACCATCATCCGCGCAAGTGAGGCGGCGGTTTCGAGCCGCGGGTTGCAGGTCTCGACCTTCCTGCCGCCGCGCAGGATCGTCGCGGTGTCGCAGAGCCGCTTCACCTCCTCCAGCTTGTGGCTGATATAGAGGATGGCGCGGCCCTCGGCCTTGAGGCGATCCAGCACGATGAAGAGCTGGTCAGCCTCCTGCGGCGTCAGCACCGCGGTGGGCTCGTCCAGGATCAGGAATTTCGGATCCTGCATCAGGGCGCGGACGATCTCGATGCGCTGACGCTCGCCGACGGAGAGTTGCCACACCTCACGCCTGGGATCGAGCGGCAGACCGTAAGTCTTCGACACCTGTTCCAGCCGGGCCGACATGTCCTTGAAGGATTCCTTGCCGTCGAGGCCGAGCGCGACGTTCTCGGCAACCGTGAGATTGTCGAACAGCGAGAAGTGCTGGAACACCATGCCGATGCCGCGGATGCGCGCTTCGGACGGACCGGACAGCACGATCCGCTCGCCCTGCCAGTGAATCTCGCCGGCGCTGGGCTGGATCAGTCCGTAGATCGCCTTGACCAGCGTCGACTTGCCGGCGCCGTTCTCGCCCAGCAGGGCGTGGATTTCCCTCGGCCGGATCTCGATATCGATGCAATCGTTGGCGAGGAAATCGCCATAGCGTTTGGTGAGGCCGATGGTCCTCAGGAGCGGGGACTCGCCAGAATGCTGGCCGTTGGATGTCGGATCTAACATTCGTTGATGCGCTTGCATGGGTGACGTGCCTCAATACTGGGCCAGTTTGGACCCCGGCGTAAGATGTGAAAAAGCATCATCCCTTGCTCAACGCGTCGGCAGGCTCTCGGCCCAGCGCTCGTCGTCGATTTTCGAGCGATCATACCCCGCAAGCAGCCCCGGACGGCGGGGAAGCGATCGCGTCGGCGGGCGATGCGTGTTGCAAATTTGTGACGGTCCAAGGGGAGTCGGAACCTGCTATGCAGGGGATGTGCTGCTACTTCGTCCAAACGCCGACATGCAGCGCTTCGGCTTCGTCTTCGAGCAGTGGGCCGACGACCTCCGTCGGCCGCTGGCCGCTGGCAAAGACCTCGCGGCATGGCAGGTTGAGCGTCGGATTTTCCGGATGGTTGCCGGTGATGCCGCGCAGGCGATGCTCGCTGAGGCCATAGACGACACGGCCAATACCGGCCCAGTAGATCGCGCCGGCACACATCGCGCAGGGTTCGGCTGAGGAATAGAGCGTGGCCTTCGCCAGCACCTCTCGATCGAGTGTACGGCAGGCCTGGGTGGCTGCGAGCCGCTCGGCATGCGCGGTGCCGTCGCGATCCGGCATGTAGCCGTTCTCAATCTCGATCAGCACCTTGCCGTCCGCATCGACGACAATGCAGCCGAAGGGGTGGTTGCCATGGGTGAGGGAACGGCCGGCGACCGCGAAAGACAGGCGCAGAAAGTGCTCGTCCCGCCCTGATGCATCGCTCATCGATCCTCCGTTCAGTGCCCTGCCATGTGGCGGCCGACCACCGTGAGATCGGCTTCGCTGGTCCGCGCTTCATACACGAATTCGCCGTGGAACATCACCACGAGCCTATCCGACAGTTCGAGCAGCTCGTCGAGGTCCTCGCTGACGAGCAGGACGGCGGCGCCGCGGTTGCGCGCGGCCATGATCTCGGCATGGATCTGCGCCACCGCCGCGAAATCGAGGCCGAAGCAGGGATTGGCGGCGATCAGCACCTCGACGTCGCCGCCGAGCTCGCGGGCCAGCACAGCCCGCTGCACGTTGCCGCCCGATAGCGCCGAGATCGGCGTATCGGGCGTGCGGGTCTTGATCTTGTACCGCGCAATCTTCGTCCTCGCGTCGTCGCGAAAGGCGCTGGGATTGAGCCACCAGCCGCCACTTGCAAAGGGTGCGCGGTCGAATTCTCGGAAGGCGATGTTGTCGGCGACGCTCATGCCGCCGACGCAGGCGTTCTTCAGCGGCTCCTCGGGCAGCAGCGACATCCTGTGCCGCCGCATCTCCTCGCGGCTTGCGTGATAGGGATCGCCGGCGACGCGCACCTCCCCGCTCTCGGCCTCGCGCTGGCCGGCCAGCACCTCGACGAGCTGGCGCTGGCCGTTGCCGGAAACGCCGGCGATGCCGACGATCTCGCCGGCGCGAACGGTGAGCGAGACATCGTGCACGGCAACGGCGCCCGCATCATCCAGGGCGCGGAGCTTTTGGAGCTCCAGCTTGGCCTGACCGGCTTCGCCGGTGCGCGGCGGCTGCACCGTCAACTCCTCGGCACCGATCATGGTGCGGGCCATCGCGTCCGGCGTCAGCTCGGAAACCTTGCCGGCTCCAGCGAGCTTGCCGCGGCGCAGGATGGTGACGTCATCGGCAAACGCCATGACCTCGCGGAACTTGTGCGTGATCATCAGGATGGTCAGCTCGCCCTCCACAACCATGTCGCGGAGCATGCCGAGCACCTCGTCGGCTTCCGCCGGGGTCAGCACCGAGGTCGGCTCGTCCAGGATCAGGAAGCGCCGCTTCAGATAGAGCTGCTTGAGGATCTCGCACTTCTGCCGTTCGCCGGCAGAGATGTCGGAGACCTTTGCGGAGAGCGGTACCTTGAAAGGCATGCGGCCCAAGAACGCCTCCAGCTCCTTCATCTCCTTCGGCCAGTTCACCACGGCTGGCACGTCGTCGCGCGCCAGCACGAGATTTTCGGCAACGGTCATCGCCGGCACCAGCGTAAAATGCTGATAGACCATGCCGAGGCCGAGCGCGTGGGCATCCTTCGGGTTGGCGATCGCCTGCTCGCGGCCGCCGACGAGAATGTCGCCTTCGGTCGCGTGGTAATAGCCCATGATGCATTTGACGAGGGTGGATTTGCCGGCGCCATTCTCGCCGAGCAGCGCATGGAACGAGCCCGGCCGCACCTTCAGCTCGACATTGTCCAGCGCCAGGAAGTCGCCGAAGCGCATGGTCATGGCGATGGCATCGACGCCGAAGGCGCCCGATGGCGGCGGCGTTTCGCCGATGATCACGAAATTGCTCCGATGAAGGCATCAGAGGTCGAGACTGCGCCGAACACGCCGCCCTGCATCTTGATCATCTTCAGCGCGTGGTCGTGGTTGCTCTTGTCGGTCGCGCCGCAGCAATCGTGAAGCAGGACGCATTCGAAGCCGCGGTCGTTGGCCTCGCGCATGGTGGTGTGGACGCAGACGTCGGTCGTGATCCCGGTCAGCACGATGTTCTCGATGCCGCGGACGCGCAGGATCAGCTCCAGATCGGTGGCGCAGAACGAGCCTTTGCCGGGCTTGTCGATGATCGGCTCGCCCGGCAGCGGCGCCAGATCCTCGATGATGTCCCAGCCCGGCTCGCCGCGCACCAGGATGCGTCCGCACGGACCGGGATCGCCGATGCCGGCCCCGATCTGGCGCGAGCGCCAGCGCTTGTTGGCGGGCAGGTCGGAGAGATCGGGGCGGTGGCCCTCGCGGGTATGGATGATATGGAAGCCTTGCTTGCGCATCGCGGCGAGCAGCCGTTTGATCGGCTCGATCGGCGCCCGCGTCAGCGAGAGGTCATAGCCCATCTTGTCGACATAGCCGCCGACGCCGCAGAAATCGGTCTGCATGTCGATGATGATCAGCGCCGTGTTCTCGGGGCGGAGATCACCATTGTAGGGCCAGGCATAGGGTTCGGACTTGATGTAGCGCTCGGGCATGGACGACCTCGTGCGTGTTACCGTGTGATCGAGAGTTCGGCGGGCGCGCCGGTCAGCGTCCGCTTCGGCGAGCAAGTGACGATCATGATCGCCAGCGTCAGGATGTAGGGCGCAGCGTTGAAGAGGTGATAGCCCGAGGTGACGCCGACCGATTGCAGTGCCGGGCCCAGTGCCGCCGCGCCGCCGAAGGCGAGCGAGGCCCACAGGCAGAGCAGGGGATCCCAGCGCGCGAAGATCACGAGCGCCACGGCGGTGATGCCCTGGCCCGAGGAAAGGCCCTCGTTCCAGCTTCCGGGATAGAACAGGGACAGGAACGAGCCTCCGATGCCGGCCAGGAAACCGCCGGCCATGGTGGCGCGCAGGCGGATCAGCAGCACGGAATGGCCCATCGCGCGTGCGGCATCGGCGCTCTCGCCGGCGGTGCGGACGAGCAAGCCCCAGCGGGTGCTACGGAACGCCCAATACAGGATTGGAGCCAGCATCACGCCGATCAGGAACAGCACGTTGATGCGTAGCGCTGCCCGGACTTGCGGGATGTCGCTCCACCAGCCAAAGTCGATGGCGGGCAGCCGCGGCGCTGTCGGCTCGATCAATGGCTTGCCGAGATAGAACGCAAGGCCGGTGCCGAACAGCATCAAGGCGATGCCGACGGCAACGTCGTTGACGCGCGGCAGCGAGCAGATGCCGGCATGCAGCGCACCAAGCAGCGCGCCGGCAATGCCGGCGGCAAGCACGCCGAGCCACGGGGAGCCGGTGAGATAGGAGATGCCATAGGCGCTCATCGCGCCCATCACCAGCGTGCCTTCGAGGCCAAGATTGATGCGGCCCGCGCGCTCGGTGATGCATTCGCCCAGGCTCACGAACAGGAATGGGGTGGAGACGCGAATGGCGCCGCCGAGGACGGCGAGCGGGACGGTCCAGAGGCCGATCGATCCGTCTGCCATCTCAGGATTTTCCCTTCAGGAATCCGATGCGGCCGTAGAGCGCATCGCTGGCGAGAACGAAGACGAAGATGATGCCCTGCAGCACCAGCACGGACGCATCGGGCAGCCCCAGGCGGCGTTGCAGCAGGCCGCCGCTGGCGCTGATGCCGCCGAGCAGGATCGCGACGGGGATGATGGCGAGCGGATTTTGCCGCGCCAGAAACGCGAGGAGAATGCCGGTGAAGCCGTAGCCGGCGGCGAGGTTGGCGTTGGTGCGTCCCTGCACGGCGGCGACCTCGACCATGCCGGCGAGGCCAGCCGCGCCGCCGGCAAGGAAGCAGACGGTCAGGATCAGCTTGTCGACGCCGAGGCCGACGATCTTCGCAGCGCGGATGTTGCCGCCGGCCACGCGCGCGGCGAAGCCGAACACAGTGTGATAGATCAGGATGTAAGAGGCGATCGCGGCAATCAGGCCGAACACGAGGCCCCAATGCACGTCGGTGCCTGGAATGGAGCCGATCATGTTGGCGGCGCCGATCTCGCGGGTGGACGGCTTGTTGAGGCTGGCGGGATCGCGCATCAGCCCCTCGACGAGATGATTGAGGATCGCGAGCGCGATGTAGACCAGCAGCAGGCTCGAGATGGTCTCGTTGACGCCGCGATATTGCCGCAAGCCGCCGGAGAGCATGATCCAGAGCCCGCCGCCGATCACGCCGGCGCAGACCATGGCGACCTGGACGACGAGCGGCGGCATGCCCTGAAGCGCGAGTGCGGCGCTGGTTGCCGACAATGCGCCGATCAGCAGCGCACCTTCGCCACCGATGATGACCATGCCGAGCTGTGCCGGCAGCGCGGTACAGAGCGCGGTGAGGATCAGGGGCGCTGCGCGCGTCAGCGTGTTCTGCCAGGAGAACCAGGTGCCGAACGCGCCGTAATACATGTAGAAATAGAGATCGAGCGGATTCTTGCCGAACATCGCGACGAAGATGCCGAACACCGCGAGCGCGCCGACCAGCGCCGCGGCCGGGATCAGGACATATTCGATCGTGCCGCCGTGACGCTGGAGGAAACCGGGATCGGCGGCCGGGGCGACTGTCCCGACCGCATCCGTGGAATCCGCCGCTTCCGTCGTCACGAAGTGGCTCCGAGCACGCCCTCGACGAGGTAGTCCATTTTCTCCAGTTCAGGATCCTTCTGACCGCGATTGGTGCCGGCGGGGATCACTGTCTTGCCCTTGTTGTCGACCAGCCCACCCTTGAAGATGGCGTAGCCTTCTGCCGACAGGAATTTGGCCTTGGCCTCGTCGGCCGCCTTGCGCGCTTCGGCCGAGACCGCTTCCCCATAGGGCGAGGTTTTGACGATCTCTTCCTTCAGGCCGCCGCGGTAGAAATTCGGAATGCCTTCACCGGAGGCGATCATCTTGACGAACTTCGGATAGAGCGCCTCCCAGTTCCACTCCGCGCCGGTGAGATAGGCCTTGGGTGCCAGCGCCGACTGGTTGGTGTGATAGCCACAGACGAAGGCGCCGCGCCGCGCCGCGTTCTCGACCATGGTCTTGGGCCCATCGACGTGGCAGGTGAGCACGTCCACGCCCTGATCAATCAGGCTGTTGGTGGCTTCGGCCTCCTTGACCGGCATCGACCAGTCGCCGGTGAAGATCACCTGCGTGGTGGCCTTTGGATTGACGGACTTGGCGCCAAGCGTGAAGGCGTTGATGTTGCGCAGCACTTGAGGGATCGGCTTGGCCGCGACAAAGCCGAGCTTGCTGCTCTTCGATGTCAGGCCGGCGACGATGCCGGAGATGTACTGAGCCTCGTCGATGTAGCCGAAATAGCTGCCGGCGTTCTTGGGGTCCTTCTCGCTCCAGAGGCCGCCGCAATGCTCGAAGCGGAGCTTCGGGTACTTGTTGGCCATCTTGATCATGTGCGGATTGTAGTACCCGAACGAGGTCGGGAAGAGCAGGGTGGCGCCATCGAGATTGATCATGGACTCGATCGTCTTCTCGACCGCATCGGTCTCCGGCACCTTCTCCTCCTCGACCACCTTGAGGCCGGGAATCTTCTTCAGCGCCGCCGCGCCCTGCGCGTGCGCCTGATTGTAGCCGTAGTCGTCGCGCGAGCCGACATAGATGAAGCCGATGGTGGTCTCGGCCGCGACGGCCGGGCGCAGGCCCGCTGCCGCGCCGAGGGTGAGGGCCGCGCCGCCCTGCAACACATGACGTCGTGAAATCCTGCCAGAATCCATTGCTCGCTCCCCTTGGCGGATGCCCCGCCTTGATCTCACGGCTGCGCCGGCTTGGCGGAGCCGGGATCAGGCGTCGCAAGCTTCGTGCCAGAGACTATGAAGCGTGCAGTCAGTTATAAGCCATTGAAATAAACATGGAATAATGTTTGTTCTGAACTTGGCGAGGAAAGTGGCAGGCTAATTTATGGGCAATATAAAGGTATTGTATGCAGAGGAGTTGAGCAGCCAGAAACCTGCCCGCGCATGTGCATGACCCGCGTCGGACGGTCGGCCGGCAAGGCGCATTCATGCTAACCACGCGCTGACTGGGACGGCGCCGTAGGATTTCCGCTGGCACCGAACTTGTATCGATTGTCGTCAGGACCGCCGTGTCCTCAGAAGATGGAAAGCTCGCCGAGATGGGCGCTGGTACCGTTCACGATGCATCGCTCGGCAATGAGATCGTTCGCCGGATCAACGAGCTCGGCGCGATTTCGGAAGAGCCCGAGAAGCTCACCCGCATCTTCCTCAGCAAGGAGCTGCGCAAGGCCGCGGACCTCATTATGGAGTGGATGCGCGAGGCCGGCATGAGCGCCCATCTCGATGCCATCGGCAATGTCTGCGGACGGTACGAAGGCGACCGGCCGGACATGCCCTGCCTGATGCTCGGCTCGCATTACGACACCGTGCGCGATGCCGGCAAATGGGATGGACCGCTGGGTGTGATCACGGCGATCTCTTGCGTCGCCGATCTCAACCGCCGCGGCAAGCGCCTGCCATTTGCGATCGAGGTGATCGGCTTTGCCGACGAGGAGGGGGTGCGGTTCGCTTCGACCTTGCTCGGCAGCCGTGCGGTGGCCGGCACCTTCGATCAGAGCGTGCTGAATACGCGCGACCGCGACGGCGTGTCGATGCGCGAGGCGCTCGTGCAGTTCGGCCTCGACCCCGACCATATCGGTGCGGCCGCGCGCGCGCGGCGCGAGCTGCTTGCCTATCTCGAATTGCACATCGAGCAGGGGCCGGTGCTGGAAGCGCAGAACCTGCCCGTGGGCGTCGTCACCGCCATTGCCGGGGCCACGCGTCTTGCGGCCCGGCTCTCCGGTATGGCCGGTCATGCCGGCACCGTGCCGATGGCGCTGCGCCGAGATGCGCTCGCCGGCGCGGCCGAATGCATCAATGCGATCGAGCAATTTTGCCGCACCGACGAGGGCGGCCTCGTCGGCACCGTGGGCTACATCCAGGCGAGGCCCGGCGCGACCAACGTCATTCCGGGTGAGGTATCCTTCACGATCGACATGCGCGCACCGACCGACATGCATCGCAAGCGCGCGGTGGCCGATGTCGTCCGCCAGATCGAGGCGATCGCCAAGCGGCGACAGCTGGCGCTTCAGCTCGACGTTACCCACGAGAACCGCACCGCGCCCTGCGCGCCCTGGCTCAAGCAGCAGATCGCGCAAGCGATCGAAGCCGAAGGCTTCTCCGTGTTCGAGCTGCCGAGCGGGGCAGGGCACGACGGCATGGCGATGATCGACATTGCCGATGTCGGCATGATCTTCGTCCGCTGCCGCGGCGGCATCAGCCATCACCCGGACGAGCATGTCGCGCTTGCCGATGCCGATGCCGGAGCGCGTGTGCTGCTGCGGGTGATCGAGAATTTCGGGCCGCGTAAGGCCTAGGCGAGCGTCACGAACCCGCAAGTCACCGGGTAGAGATACGAATCAGTCATGTTTAAGATGGTGGCCATCATCACGAGGGTCACGAGACAATCAGCCGATTGACGGACATGAACAGCGACATCTCTTTTCCATCACATCGTGAAAACCGGTTCTATCAGGGGATGGCTGCGACCTTCGTCGCCAACGCCCTTCAGGCGGTCAATTTCCTCGGTGATCGATTCCTGAGACAATCGCATCCTTCGTTGTCGGCGATCGAGGACCTCTATCGGCACTCGATGGACAGCGCCTTTTCGGTGACCGAGGCCTTCCTCGTCACCGGCGCACCGCACGCCTCCGCCTATTACCCCCGCGACTTCGCCTGGTTCTATCCCGACGTTCTCGATCCTGAAACCATCATGAATGCGCAGGACGCGATGCGGCGGGTCCGTCTGCTCGAGAAGAGCGTGCGCCTGCTGCTGGAGGCCGTCCGCGCCAACGTGGTCACCACGACCATCGTACCGGCCGGGCGCGGCCGGTATCTCGGCGTGAACTATTTTTCGCGACCCTCGGATACGCTGCTCGGCATTCTTGCCGGTCTGCAGCAGATGATCTCTGCCGAGGAGAGGGCGTCGTCCTACCTTGCGATGTCGCAATGCGCGCATGCCGGCCGCTTGTTGCTGGCCGAATATGGCGGAGACCTGAAGCGCGCGATCCTGAAGCTTGCGAGCGAGCTGGAGTCCTTCGACGCTGACGGCACCAGATATTTGCTGTGCGACGCCAGCGGCCCGCGCTCCGCGGCGACGGATACCCGCGCCGAGCGCCGGCGTTTCGTCACCAATGCCTGCGTCTACACGACCTTCGTGTGGGGCGTGCAGCTCGGGATCGTCGGCGAGAACGAGCTGAAGCGGCTGCTCGGGCGCGACCTTGCGCAGTACAAGAGGGATCTGCTCCGCCTCTTCGGCAAGAACGGCTACATCAGGCATTCCCTGGACGGCCCGGCGAGCTCACCGGCATCGTCGGTCGCATTGGATTTCGTCAGCGTGCATCGCGGCTTCTGGGATATGAGCGAGGCGAGCGAGCGCGCGCTGTTCGCGGCCACGACGGATGTGATCATCGCCGAGCCACGGTTACGCATTCCGAGCACGTTCCACTTCCTGGTTTCGGCGGACAACCCGCGGACCAAGATGATCCACAAGATTGCAGCTCCCGCATATCAGGGGCGTTCCTCCTGGCCGACGTTCAACGTCGAATTTGCCGACCGCATGCTGGATTACGATGAGTTCTCGGGTGGCGATACCTATCGGGCCTGCGCGCAAGGAATCCTGAAGGACATTCGCGCCGCGACCGAACTCCACGGCGGCTATCAGGAGCTGATTTCGGAGCAAGGTCTGAAGTATCGCACCTGGGCCTATAAGGGTGCCGTGGCCCACTCGTGGTTTCCGCGCTTTCTGTCGGTCTGGAGGAGGGCCTACGGCACGCCACTCCTCCAGTGGAACGATTGATCGCCGAACCTCTATCCCGCCGTCACGTCGACCACCTCGCCGCCCTCCAGCACCTTGGCCGCCTTGGCCGGTCGAGATCGCCTTCCCGGGCCGCGACCACGACGGTTGCGACGCAATTGCCGACGAGGTTGCCGAGCGCGCAGGCCACGGTGCCAGATTGTCGCGGTTTCACCCGAGAAACCGGCTTATTCCGCCGCCTTCGCCGTCTTGCCGAACATCCGCGTCGGGCCCGGGAAGCCGCACGAGGTGCCGTCGGTGACCTTGACCTGATTTTCCCACGGCAGTCGGAAGGTGCCGGCGACCATGTCCTGCATGAAGGTGTAGGGGCAGTCCATCGCGCCGCCCTTCACCGCGACATAGCCGCGGTGCCAGAGCTGGTAGATGTTGTTTTCGACGCCCCAGTTGATGCGGGCTTCGCGCACGAGATCCGGCCGGACCTCTGCGGTGATGATCTCGTCGGCACGGCCGGTCGTACCATGCGCCAGGACGGTGCCGTCGAAATTGACGATCATGCCTTCGCCCATGGAATCGAACGAGCCGTCCGAGCCGCACATGCAGACATTTGTGGTGATCATCAGATTCTGAAACGAATTGGCCTGGTTGGTGAAGCGCCAGGCTTCGCGGATCGGCGCGGTGTAGCCGGCGGTGCGGATCATGATCTCCGCGCCTTTGTAGGCGCATTCCCGTGCCATCTCCGGGAACATGCCGTCATGGCAGATGATCAGCGCGATCTTCGCGCCCTTCGGTCCCTCGATCACGGGAATGCCGATGTCGCCGGGCTCCCACGGCTCGACCGGAATCCAGGGATGAAGTTTGCGATAGTAGAGCTTGATCTCGCCCTGATCGTCGATGATCAGGCCCGAGTTGTAGGGACTGCCATGCGGGTTGAACTCCATGATGGAGAAGCAGCCCCAGATCTTGTTATCGACACAGGCCTGCTTGAAGGCCGCAACCTCCGGTCCGTCAAGCCGACACATGATCTCCGGATTGGTGTCCATCGACAGGCCGTGCAGCGAGTATTCGGGGAAGACCACCAGATCCATGGTGGAGAGATTGCGGCGGGCCTTGCCGACCATCCAGACGATGCGCTCGGTCTGCCTAGCGAGATCGGCCGCGCTCACCACGCTAGGCAGCTGCAGCTGCACAAGTCCGATAACCACACCGTTGGGGGATTTGTTCAGCCCGCCAAGCCCGTTCATGATCAGCTCCCTTGCCTGTCTGGCGCAGCGTCGTTGCGCGCCAGATCTTGTCGCAAGAAGCAAATCCGATTTCGATGAAGAGCTAAAGGTTATTTTTCAGGCGATGGCGCAGTTACGCGGCAGCAGGCGATCTCGTCACGCCACGAGATCGAGCAGCCGGCATGAGCCGCGCACCAGCACCTTGCGTCCTGTGGATGTTATCGCAGGCACGCCGTCATTCATGACAACGAGGCCGAGCTTGGCGAGGCTTTCGACGAGATAGGCCTTCGCGAGGCGACCGTTCGACACCGGGTTGCGAAGCGCCTTTAGCGCTTCCCACTGGTCGGTCGATAGATCAAGGTCGAAATCGTTGCTCATGGTGCCTCAGCCGATCGTCCGGTTCGCGTGCCCCTGTTAGCGGCGCCGCATGAAGACCATGCGACGACAATGAGTCGGGAATTCGGTCAGCTGTTTAGAACATCTCTTCACAAATTGCGGCACTTCGTTGCGCCACAAGAGTTAACGTCGTTGTGCATGACTACCGTCACGATCTCCGATCACTAATTGATGATCCGCACTTGATGTTGCGATGCGAGCTGCCGCAGTGCACGGCAAGCATCACTGTCCTATTTGGCGTCGCGATATGCACAGAAATGATGAGGCGGGAGGTTAAGGACTCTGTTACCTTGGCCTGCGGGGAATGGCTTCACACGGCCGGAGTGGAGTGCATGAACAGGCTGGTGGAAATTCGCAGTCAGGAATTCCTTTGCCGAGAGCGCGCGGCGCTCGATTCGAAGCGCCGGCCGTTCTGGCTGGCGCAGGCAGAAGAATGGGAGCAGCGCGCGCTCGACGAAATCGCGCGTCACTTTCGGGAGTGCAATCAGGCCGAGCTGAACGCCGCCTGACGGAGGTGGCTGTTATTGCTTATTGATAAGTCGCCACAATATCGGAAACAGCGCGTTCGAGCTGTTGCGCGGTGGCGCATTGGCGCACGATGCTGCAAAAAGTTGCGTAGCGCGGCATCTCGGAATCGCCAAAGCCCCAGGCGAGCCGCCCCTCGGGATTGAGCCAGACCAACCGCTTCGAACGCTCGGAGATCCGGCGCAAAATGTCGGCGCGTGGGTCGAGATTGTTGCTGCGGGCATCGCCGAGCACGATCACCGTGGTCTGCGGCGTCAGCGCGCTCATGAACTCCTTCTCGAAATCGACCAACGAGGCGCCGTAATCCGACGAGCCGAAACCGACCTTGGACATGATCTCGGACATCGCCTCCTCCGGCGACTTCGTCTCCAGGATCTCGCTGACCTCGATCAGGTGCGAAGAGAAGGCGAAGGAGCGGACGTCGTCGACCACCTCGTGCAGCGAGTGGATCAGCAGCAGGAAGAAGTCGGAGACTTGCGCAACGGAGCCCGAGACGTCGCACAGCGCGACGATCTTCGGCCGGTCGCGATGCTTGCGCTTCCATGCCGTGAGGAAGGGCACGCCGCCCCAGGCCGCGTTGCGGCGGAGCGTTCGGCGAACGTCGAGATGGCCGCGGCGCTGGCGCTTGCGCGGCTTGGAATAGCGCTCGCGCAGCCGGCGTGCGATCTGGCGGATGAGGGCACGCATCTCGGCGACCTGGCGCCGCTCGATGCGGGCAAGCGGCGCGTTGCGCAGGATCTCGTTGCGGAGGTTTTCGGCCTCCTCGCGGGCATAAAGTGCGAGCCCTTGCGAGACCGTATCGCGCACGGCTTCGCGCAAGGCATCGAGCGCGGCGCGCAGGCGCTCGGCCAGCGACGGGTTGGTCGCGGTCAGTTGGTCGAGATCGTCGCGCAGGCGCTGGAGGCCCATGGCGTCGAGGATGCGGCTGGAGAATATGCCGCGCTGGGTGGAGTAGCGGATGTCGGACAGGGAGGCCGCGCCGGAGGCGCTGGCAATCGCGGCAGCGATCGCGTTGCGATCCTGCGACAATAGCATCTGCGCCAAGGGACCCAGGCCCTGGGAAGGCTGACCTTCGCCCGCCTCGCTCGCCGAGCCGGCGGAGGGCGGCTGATCCTCGCCTTGCGCAGCATCGTCTTCGCCGGCAGCCTCAGGCTGCTCCTGTCGCGGCTCCGGCTGGCTGAAGAACAGATCAAAGCAGTCGCCGAGCGCGAGCTTCTCGTCCTGCGACTTGGCGAGCGTCAGCAGCAGCGCATCGCGTAGCACGGCGCGGTCGGAGATGCCGACCTGCGCGACGGCGCGCATCGCATCGATGCTTTCGGCCGGCGAGACGTGAACGCCAGCGCCGCGTGCCGCCCGAAAGAAGCGATGGAGATTTTCGCGCATCGGCGTGTCAACCGAAGACGTTGGACCGGGCCGCCTTGGCAATGAAGGTCGTCACCTGCGGCGTCGCGGCCTCGATGTCGGCTTCGTATTTCAGGAGCACGTTGAGCGTGTCCTTGACGATCTCAGTATCGAGTTCGGAAGCCTGGAGCAGCACCAGCACACGCGCCCAGTCGATGGTCTCGCTGACCGAGGGCAGCTTCTTCAGATCCAGCGAGCGGATCTCGTGGATGAAGCCGACCATCTGCCGGCGCAGCGTCTGCGAGATGCCGGGCACACGGCTTTCGACGATGCGCTCCTCGAGCCGCTGCTCGGGGAAGCCGATATGCAGATGCAGGCAGCGTCGCTTCAGGGCATCGCCGAGGTCGCGCTCGCTGTTGGAGGTGAGGATCACCGTCGGCGGCGTGATCGCCGAAACGGTTCCGAGCTCGGGGATCGTGACCTGGAAGTCGGACAGGATTTCCAGCAGCAGCGATTCGAATTCGGCGTCCGACTTGTCGATCTCGTCGATCAGGAGCACGCAGCCGCCCGGCTGCTCAAGCGCCTGGAGCAGCGGTCGCGGCTCGACGAATTCCTTGGAGAAGAACACGTCGCCGAAATCGTGGAGCTGGTCGAGCGCGGCATGCAGCGTCTGCGCGCCGCCGAGAACCTCGCCGAGCTTGTCCTTGAGGATCTGCGTGTAGAGAAGCTGCTTGGCGTATTTCCACTCGTAGAGCGCCTTGGCCTCGTCGAGGCCCTCATAGCATTGCAGGCGAATCATCTTCATGCCGCGCCAAGCCGCGATCGCCTTGGCGAGCTCGGTCTTGCCGACGCCCGCGGGGCCCTCGACCAGGATCGGCTTCTCGATCTGCTGCGACAAATAGACGGCAGTCGCGATCTGCCGGCTCGCGATGTAGCCCTGCGCGGCGAGGCCGCTCTCCACTGCCTCGATCGAGGTCGAGGCCTTCTGATCAGCCACGAAAGCCGCTCCCAAAGGTCTTGCGTGAGGCTTGTTCTGCCTGCGTTCCAGGCAAAGGACAAGCCACGTTTGGGAGACATCTGACCCGCGTGAACGGCGTTTTTTCCGCTAAGCGCAAATAGTTAAGCGCTTCGCTGTTGGCGCGATCAGTGCCGCAGCAGCTCCGGCTTGCGGATCGTCTGCCTCAGCTCGGCGCCGCAATCGGCGCATTCATAGACGAAGTCGATCTTGGCTAGGCTCCAATGCGGCTCGACCTCGCGCACATACATCGGCAGGAACCCCATACAGGTAGGGCAATTCACTGGCGCGATTTCGACGTCCTGATGATGCTGAACGTAAGCTGGCATCTCGGCTCTCCTTCGCAGGCGACCATCAAACCCCGCGCAAGGCTACTGCGGGTCGCCGCGGGGCCCTCATCAACTCTTTCGAACGGAGGCGGAACGGCGGCTGTTTGTGGTTCGCTGTGACATTCTTGTTACGGCTTCTATACTGTAACGGGCGGACCAAATGCCTATTTCACAGGCCGATGCGGTGTTCGAACTTTCATTTCAACGATAAAGGAGCACGCCCATGACGCATGCCATTCGCTTTCACAAAACCGGCGGTCCGGAAGTCCTGGTCTGGGAGGAGGTCAGCGTCGGCAAACCTGGGCCCGGCGAGGCGCGCATCCGCCACACCGCGGTCGGCCTCAATTTCGTCGACATCTATAACCGTTCCGGCCTCTATCCGGCGCAACTGCCGAGCGGGCTCGGCAGCGAGGCGGCTGGCGTCGTCGAAGAGGTCGGGCCTGGCGTCACCGATCTGAAGCCGGGCGATCGCGTCGCTTATGGCGCCTCGCCGCTCGGGGCGTATGCGGAGGCGCGGCTGATCCCCGCCGACCGGCTGTTGAAATTGCCCGACGGCGTCGACGACAAGACGGCGGCGGCGATGATGCTCAAGGGGCTCACCACGCAATATCTGATCCGCCAGACCTATCGGGTGAAAGCCGGCGATACCATCCTGCTGCATGCGGCCGCCGGCGGTGTCGGCCTGATCTTGAGCCAGTGGGCCAAGCATCTCGGCGCGACCGTGATCGGCACCGTCAGCAACGACGAGAAGGCGAAGCTCGCCAAGGCGCATGGCTGCGACCATGTCATCATCTATACAAGGGAAGATTTCGTGAAGCGGGTCGACGAGATCACCGGCGGCAAGAAAGTGCCAGTGGTTTACGACTCCGTCGGCAAGGACACGTTCCTGAAATCGCTGGATTGCCTCGCCCCGCTCGGCGTCGCCGCGCTGTTCGGCCAGTCCTCCGGCGCGGTGGAGCCGCTTAATCTTGGCCTGCTCGCCCAGAAGGGCTCGCTCTACGTCACGCGTCCGACGCTGTTTACCTACGCCGCCAAGCGCGAAAATCTGGTGGCGATGGCGAATGAGCTGTTCGACGTCGTCAAGTCCGGCGCGGTCAAGATCGAGGTGCACCAGACCTACCCGCTGAAGGACGCCGCCAAGGCGCATGCCGAACTTGCGGCACGCAAGACCACGGGATCGACCGTTCTCCTGGTGTAATGCCCAACGGGACGGTGGCGCGAGCTCTAAAGCGCGATGTGATTAGGATGAATCGTCACGTCATCGCGCTTTAGGCTGTTGATTGATCATGATCGTTTCGGAAAACCGCTGCACACTTTGCGCTAACGCGGCCCTTCAGGTCCGGATCATGCTCTAGGCCTGCGTCACGTCCTCTCGTGCTTGCGCAGATCGCGGACGTGATCGAGGCGGATTGCCTGGAGATCGACGTCCTCGGGCTCGATCCGTGGGAGGGCCGCCTCGGCCAGGATGGCCGCGGTGACATCTTCGACCGAGTTCTCCACGATCTCGTGGATGAACGAGACGTTCCGATACTCACCCGAGGCGAGGCGGGAAATGACCTCGCGCCGGGTGATTTCGGGATCGACGACCGCCTCGCGGCCCCGCCGTCCGTAATCGATCATCACGACGAAGTATTGCATGAAACGACCCTGCCGCGCCCCATGGTCGGGACGCGGCACATTATTTCCGAAAATCGGAACTATGTCAAGTGTGATTTCTATTAATCAGAAGCGGCGGCTCTCATTTGCCCTTCTTGCGCGGCCGCGCCGACTTCGCACGCAGCCGCTCAAGCTGTCCCTTGGGCATGGACAGGCAGATCTCCCCGACCCAGTCAAGCTTGACGCCGACGATCGGCTTGGCATTGAAGCTCGTGAGGTTGACCACTGAGGGAGATTTGCCCCGCTCGATGGTCTTCAGATAGCGCTCGCCGGTCTTGAGGCGGACCACTGCCTCTTCGCCGTAGAAGCTCGACAGCGGGTGGCGCTGGTCCTTGTAGACGACGATCACGTCGCCGCTTTCGTATTTGGGCAGCATCGAATCGCCCACGATCTCGAATGCGATCGTCTCTTCCATGATCGGGAAGGGCAACGCGACGTCGCCGAGACCTTCCGGCGGAACCTGTTCGTAGTCCGGCTCGATCACGGCGCCGGCTCCGACGCGCCCCATGATCGGCGCGAGATTGAGCTCGAGATATTCCATGATCGGAATGATCTCCGAGGCCTTCACCAGGCGCTCGCCGCCGAGAATCTCCGAGACCGCGCCGGGCCGCACGCCCATGGCCGCAGCCAGGCCGCCCTTGCTCTTGCCCGTCTTCTCCAGGCCCCGCTCGATCATTGCTACGTCCAACATGGCGATTCCCTCGATTGCGCACCGTCTCGCCTCTTGTAATCCGAAATTCGGAATTGATGCAATTATGAATATCAGAAATACGGCTTGACTCTATATTCGGAATAACGGAATGTGCGTCTCGCCCTCCCGGGTGGAGGCGCATCACAGGACAGCAGCATGGAACCGGGCCATTGGCCGTCGGAGCACTCCGACGCGCTTCGCGACTATTTTCACAAAGGCATGTCTTATGCGGAGATCGGAAGACAGATAAACGCAAGGTTTGGAACGGCTTATACGCGCAGCGCGGTGGTCGGCCGCGCCAAGCGGCTCCGGCTCATCGTGCCGCAATGGATGACGAGCCCGGCGCTCGCGCCGGCCTTGCCGGGTGAACCCAGCCTGCTTTCGCCGCGCCGGGTGGCGTGGCCGAGCCTCAATCTGCCGCCGAAGTCCGCCATGAAGCCTGCGGCGCGGGTGAAGTTGCGCTGTGTCGGCATCCAGCCGCGCCTGATCCAATTGGTCGAGCTCGAGCCGGCCGACTGCCGCTATCCCTATGGCGGCGACAAGGACGGTGAGGAGATCACCTTCTGCGGCCACCCGCGCCAGCCGGGCTCGAGCTATTGCGCGCCGCATGGCCGTCTGACGCGCCGTTCCGAGGCTGCGTCGGCGGCCCGTGCCGCAGGCCCGGTCGTGCTGAAGCTGGTCTCGGCGATCTGACGGTGCCGCCCTCCGTTCAACTCTCAGTCTTGCAAGGAGATCCGAGTGGCTCATGCCCGACGCAACAAGTCCTACAAATTGGCGCAGATCTACGACCGGCGGTCGCGGGAGGTGCCGTTCAACGCCGAGATCGCGGAGGTGGAGGTCGACAATCCGCTCACGCTCGATTCCGGCGAGAAGATCCTGGCGATCCGGTCGGTCCGCGGCGATCCGCTTGGCCGGCTGCACGCGCACCATCAGATCGACGAGGCGCAGTACCGCGGCGGCCGCGCCTTCCAGAACGATTGGGAGCGGGCGGAGCGCGGCCCGCAGGCGGTGGATACGACGCGCGAATATGTCGATGGGACGGGCACGCGTGAGCCCGTCACCGAAAGCCAGCGCCAGGCGGTGCTGCGGCTCAACAGGATCGAACGAGAGCTCGGCACCGACGGCGCCGCGCTGGTGCACGACGTGCTGGTGCTGGGTCTGACCATGGATCAGGTTGGGCAGCGTCGTGCCGTCCGCACGCAACGCTGGAACGATTACTTCGCGCGGCGTTTTCGCGAATGCCTGGACCGGCTGGCGCTGATCTACGGCTTCGCGACGGAGACGGGAACGGCGCGCGGGGGCCGACGTGGATGATTGCGGAGCGTCGGCGGTCTCGGCCGCCGGCGCTCCGCCCATTGCTTACGGGTGAGGGACGATCTGGTAAGGCGTGGTGTAGGGCTCGACGCGCAGCGAGGCATGCGCCAGCAGCCCGATCTTGGCTGTCGGTGCCTGCTGTAATTCGCCGTTGGGGCCACGATGCACGTTGTATTGCCAGACGGTGAGATCGCCCTTCTGTGCCAGCGCGTGTGCAACGGCGCTCGCATCATTGCCGCCGAGCGCCTGAAGCTCCTGCGCCGACAGTCCGACGACGATTTCGTCCTTGACGGTGACGATCTTGAACAGGTTCATCTTGGTCTCCTGCGCCCATGCGCCTTGTGTCGAGAGGGTGAGAAGCGCGATTGCGGCGCCCTTGATGAGATCGCAGCGAGAAAGCATGCCGTCGTCCTTTTGGTGCTGAGGCGCGCCCAAATCGAAGAGTTTTCAGCCATGGCGCCCGTGTCTGCGTGGCCGTGCCGCAACGGCTTGGTCGCTCGCGCGTGGACGGCGGTTCACGGTGGACCGGCCGCGAGATCGACTTTCACGCGCTTAATGCAACCGCCGGGACGGATTCAACAAATGCGTGTATCTTGCTGAAGAATCGCCAATTCGTGCGCGCTAACGTGCATTTGACATCGGAAACACGACGAAACCCCGTGTTGATTGACAGCAAGAGGGGCTGTGCGCGTGATTGATGACGCTTCTTGACGCAGGTGGGTGACGGCGATCGATATTCCTGTTATCCGGAAAACGCTGTGGCGCGATGCAGACCAAGCATCGCTATACCCACGGTTGGGCTTGCCGGATGGGTTGTTGCTTGGCATAGTTGCAACCAAATGGAAGCCGTCGTTTGGACGCGGTTCAGCCTGCAACCCGGCGGGTCCCTTCGGCCGAACGTTCGTCGCCATAGTTCTGTTGCGGCGTTCGGTTCTCGAGCGGATCACGACCGATGCTTGTCATAGGTGCGAGATGAAAAACCTCAATTTCGCGGCTGAGCTGCATCTCAAGCTCGGTGTGCCTGCAGGCAGCACCGTGGAAAGTCTGCGTCTGCTCCGGGCCTTCCTGAAGCTCGCGCCGCGACAGCGCTTCGAGGTGATCAAGCTGGTCGAAGATCTCGCCACCGACGAAGCTCTTCCCGAGCACCCCTTATCCTAGAGCCCGGCCGCGCGCCCATCCTGCCCATTTTCCTGCCAGAGCAGGCTCCCCGGCATCGTTCGCCGGAGCGCTGGCGGCTGGATGGCGGTCAGGCAAATGTGGTATTCAGACGGAAAAAGGGAGGAGTGAGACCATGATCGAACCGAAAATCGAAGTTCCGGCCGAACTGCGTGATTTGGCCGAGAAGACCATCGACCAGGCCGAAAAGGCCTTCGGCATGTTCTTTGAAGCGGCGACCAAATCGATGTCGTCCGTTCCGGGGGCGGGGACAGAGGTGTCGAAGCAGGCGTTGGCTTTCACGGAGCAGAACATGAAGTCGGCCTTCGAGCATGCGCGCAAGCTGGTGCATGCCACCGACCTCCAGGAGGCGATGCGAATCCAATCCGATTTCCTCCGCAGTCAGTTCACCAGCGCCGGAGATCACATGCGTCAGATGACCGGCAGTCTCATGCAACCCGGCAAGGGCAAGTCCTGATTTTCGGTCTGTGTACAGCGTGCCCACAAATTGATCTTGTATGACGTGAAGATCCGCGCTTCGATACCGGTGCAGGTCCATGATGGGCCACCGAATGATCTCATTCGCCGTCTGTCATCCTTTCTGCTGATCCCTGCCGGTCCACCGGCAGGGATTTGCATTTGCAGCCTTCGTGCAGCCCTGCGTGACCATCCGGGATGAAGCTCAGACTATTGCTGAAGTATGACCTTCGGAAAAGCGCGCCGCTCAGTTTGCGCGAGCGCGGCCTTCGGCGGCCGATCAGGCATCTAACGCAGCGATGCGATGTAGGCCGCGATATCGCCGGCTTCGGTTCGGCTCAGGGGAAAATTCGGCATCTTCGGGTGCGGATCGAGCAGGAAGAATGCGAGCCTTTCCGCACTGAAATCCGGCCTGCGCGCGACGGACGCAAAGGAAGGGACGTCGGCGCTCGCCTGAGCCTGTCCGTTCGCCACGACATGGCAGCTCGCGCACCAGCGCCTGGCGAGTTCGGCGCCGTGACCGGCATCAGCACCGAGAGCGGACGACGAGCCGAAGCCAGAGACGAGGCCAAGCAGCAGGAAAATCCGTCTCACATGTCGGAGCATAGGGCAATCTTTCTGCATTCGCTTGCGGCTGCCGCGCTCATCCGCAGCAGGATCCTGGAAATTGCGAGAGATCGATGCGAGCGACGATCGAGCGCAGCAGCCTGCGGGTCGAACGATAGAGATGCCGCATGAATGCCGGCACTCTCGCCGCGGGCAGGCCCTTCGGAACAAGGCTTTTCGTACCAAGACTTCCGGTATAGTGCGACACGTGTCTCTCCGACAGCATGTGGTTTCTTACCGTGCCGTGTCGGAGCCGCCTTGATCTGCCGCAAAGCGTCCCGGCCAATAGTCGCCCGGGTTCATGATCATTGGGCTCTTCGTATCCGCAGGCGTGAGCGCGCTGCTGGCGCTGTCACACAGGAAGCGGTCGAGCGTCTCCTCACGATGAGGCTCATCAGCGTCTGTGCCCGTGGAAACTCCGGCCGCGCACTCCGGCCTCATTCTGAGGAGCCCGCCTCAAGCGGGAGTCTCGAAGGATGGCCGCGGGGAAAAGCTGTCAGGATGCGACATCCCGCCCGAAGGACCGGGCGGCTAGAGACAGCTCGCCCGGCCGCGTTCGGGGCAGAGCCGGAACGCGCTCGACAGCGTGAAAAGAAAGCGTGGGCTGCGACGCTCGTTGTCCGGCGCCCGGTAGCTTAAGGGGACGGCGACGCCGAAATCGGCCTGGAGGTCGTCCGGCAGGAAGAAGCGCACACCGGCTCCGGCCGATGTCAGCGACAGCCCGTCGCTCAGGCGATAAGCGTGGTTCCAGACTGCGCCAGCGTCGCCAAAGGCATAGAGCTGGTAGCCGGTCCAATAGCGGAAATTGAGCTTCTGGTCGAAGCGCAGCTCGAGCGAGCCGGCAAGGCCGTTGTCGCCGCTGATCTCGGCTGCGCCATAGCCACGGCCGAAGGCCGCGCCGCCGAGATAGAATTGTTGCGAAGTGAACAGCGGGCGCGACGCCGTCTGGCTCGCGGCAGCGAGCTTGAGCGACCAGACATCGTTGAGTGTCTGGTAGCGCGTGAACCAGAGGTTCAGGACCGAGAAGTTCGAGGAGGCTCCGTCGCGTGACAACAGATCGTCCTCGAAATGTGAGGCGCCAAAAACGTCGAGCCCCTGACGATAGGTCAGAGTCGCGAAATTGGTTCCGCCAAAAGGATCCAACAGCCGGTAGTCGGCGGTCAGGCTCGCCGTCCTGATGTGGTCGTTGTACCAGGGCCCGTAAAGGTCATGCTCGGACACATTGCTGAAGGTCGTGGCGGCGGTCAGCGTGAGCGTGGAGGATTGCGACTGCAACGGGACCATGCTGGCACGCAGCTCGAACGCGTGGGTCGTGGTGATGTCGCTATCGAGCCGGCGCATATCGCCCGGCCTTACCGCGCTGTACAGCACGGAAGCACCCAGGCGGACACCGTCGACGCCGACGGGCGCATCGTACGACAGCCGTGCGAAGCCGAGCTGGCGGGGGTCGTTGGCAATGGTCGACAGGTTGACCGCCAATGCATCGCCGGGCGCGAGGTAGGAGTTGAACGCGCCGGTGGCGTAGGTCTGCCAGGGACCGACCGACGAGGATCCGAGATTGTCGAGGCCGAACGAGGAGAAGACGTGCCAGGTTTTCAAGTAGATGGTCAGGCGGAAGCGGCCCGTCGTACCGCCGATCTCCTCCAGCGCAGTGTCGGTGATCCGGACGCCCGGCCTGCCATTGATCAGGAAGAGCTGGCGTTCGAGCGTTGCCAGTCGCGAAGGATGTTCGGTCAGAACCGGCGCCAGCATCGGCCTTATGCCGAACCGCTCTGCACCGTCGCCCTTCAACTCGGCCTGCACGATCGCACCTTCCAGGACCTGAATCCGGACACGGCCGTCGGCGATGTCTTGTGGTGGCACGATGGCGCGGCTCAGATGAAAGCCGGCTTCGCGGTAGAGGTCGCTGATGGCGCCTGCGATCGCGGCCAGATCCGCCTGCGAGACCTTCCGGCCGAGATAAGGCTGGTAGACAGCGGCGATGCGATCAGGGGAAACCGCATGGGCGCCGCCGACGCTGACGCCGCGCAGCACGAATTGCGGCTTGGTATCGCCGCCCGTCGTGGGCTGTCCGACGCTCGGCAACCGGACCGGCGGCCGGCCGAGCGATTCCTGCTCGGTCTGGTTATCAAAATATTTCTCGGGCTGGCGCGGATCGAAGCCCGGCTGGTTCGCCTGTTGAGCGAGTGCCGCTGGAGTCGCCGCGAAAATTACTGCCGCCGATACCAATGCGGTAAGGAGATGCCGCTTCTCACCGCGCGCGGCGACTTTGTCTCCGTAGTTCGACGGAGGATCTGCCACGGGGCGGTAAGGGTTCGTTAGCCGCATGATTTTTCATAGGTTTTTATGGTCAACGATTGGTTAATCCGGCCGCTCCGCTGGCCGCTTTCCGATAATCCTATCTTGAGTGATTTCGGATACCCCTCAGGCTTGGCTGTAAACGCGGGCTGAGGATCATCATGTTCGGCAGAGTTGGAATGCGGCGCGCCCTGGCGGCGGCGCTGATCCTGGGGACGGCTTCCAGCGCATTCGCGGCGGACGACGGTCTGTGGTCGGTCAGCAAATCCTCGGGCGAGGTCTGGCTTGCGACGAGCGGCGCCCAGCAGGTGTCGTTGACGTCAGAAGGAACGCTGAAACCTGGCGATACCATTCGCACCGGTCGCAACGGGCGCGTCCTCCTCGTCCGCGGCGAGGAAACGATCCTGATCTCTCCCAATTCGGTGGTGGGCCTGCCGGCCGAGAAGAAGGACGGCCTGTCGACCACCATCATCCAGCAGGCGGGTTCGATCCTGCTCGAGGTCGAGAAGCGCAACGTCAAACATTTCGAGGTCGAGACGCCCTATCTCGCCGCCGTGGTCAAGGGGACGCAGTTCAGCGTCACGGTCGGTGCCGGTAGCACCAAGGTCGGCGTGCTCCGCGGCCAGGTCGAAGTCTCCGATTTCAAGACGGGACAGATTGCGCAAGTGATGCCCGGACAAGCGGCCACCGTGTTCGAACACGGCAAGCCCGGTCTCAGCCTCAGCGGTGCGGGGACGCTCAATCCGATCGAGCAGGGCAAGCCCCGTGCACCCACGATCGAGCGTGTCCCAGTGCCGAAGTCGGGCCTGTCG
Source organism: Bradyrhizobium sp. BRP23 (assembly GCF_020194135.1). Lineage (NCBI taxonomy): Bacteria > Pseudomonadati > Pseudomonadota > Alphaproteobacteria > Hyphomicrobiales > Nitrobacteraceae > Bradyrhizobium > Bradyrhizobium sp. BRP23. The sequence goes on from NZ_JADYVW010000009.1 coordinate 238,526, forward strand.
GCGCCGCGCCATGCGGCCAATGGCCATGCCATCCATGCGCTCGGCCCAGTCGACAAGGGAAGCAAGGCGGCCGGCGCACCCAAGGCCTCGGGGCAGGCGGCCGGGGGGCATGCCCCCAAGGCAGGAGCCGTGCGCATTTCGGCCGCGCTGGGAGAGGTCAAGCTGAACGTCCACAAGGCGACGCGCGGCCTTGCGCACGGCGGCGTTCCGCCGGGGCAGGCACGTAACGCGAATGCCAGGGGCGACAGTCAGACGGTCTGGAACGATGGCCAGACGAGCCCGGCTGCATCCAACGGTGCGGCAAGCAGCGGTGCCGCCAGCGCGAACGCCACGATCGCCGCAACGACGGCCGGGGCATCCAGCGATGCCCCGCGAGCAAACAACGGAAATGCCGGCGGCAACGGTAATTCGGGTAATAACAACGGCAACGGCGGCAACAGCGGCAACGGCGGCAATCCAAACAATAGCGGTAACGGCGGCAGCAACGGTCACGGTAACAGCAGCCATGCCGACAACGGCGCCACCGGCAATGGCAGAGGCAACAACGGCCACGGCCATGGAAATGGCAGCAATGGGCACGGCAGACGCTGAACTCTAGGTGGACGCGTCCGTCGGGGCGGGTGTGGGGGGAGGCTCGGGTGAAACGCTATCGGCCGCATATTCTTGTCGTGATCGCGCTCGCGGTGGTGTTGTCCACGGGCTGGCACGCTGCGCTTCGCAATGCGCTCACCGATCTTCGATTCAAGTGGCAAACGCGTGCGGCCACCGGCGACATCGTCGTGGTCGGTATCGATGCGCCGTCGATCGACCAGATCGGGGTGTGGCCCTGGCCGCGGCGTCTCCATGCCGAAATGCTGCAAAGGCTGGAAGCGGCAGGCGCGCAGGACGTTGCCTTCGATGTCGATTTCAGCACGCCGTCGGATCCCGCCTCCGACGCGGCCTTCGCCAAGGCATTGCGAGACGTCGGCGGTTCGACGATCCTGCCATCCTTCAAGCAGCCGACACCGAGGGGCGGCCCGGCTCACGTCAACCGGCCGCTGAAGTCGTTCAGCAACCAGTCGTGGCCGGCCGTCGTCAATGTCGCAATCGAATCCGACGGGCTGGTTCGCCGCTATCCGTTCGGCGAGAAGCTCGGCGATGCTTTCATGCCTTCGATGGCCGTCGTGCTGGCGGGACAGGACGCCAATCGGCGACCGCCCTTTCTGATCGATTTCAGCATTCGCGCACCCTCCATTCCCGCCGTCTCCTATGTCGACGTGCTGCGCGGCGATAGCGCCACGCTCGACAAGCTGAAAGGCAAGAAGGTCATCATTGGCGCCACGGCGCTCGAGCTCGGCGACCGTTTCAGCGTTCCCAACGGCAGTATCATCTCGGGGCCAGTCCTCCAGGCGCTCGCCGCTGAATCGATCCTTCAGAACCGGACCCTGCGCTGGACCTCCGATGTCGGCATGGTGGTCGGACTGGTCGCAATCTGCCTGCTGATGCTGTATTCGTGGCGCCGTATCGCGCCAGGACTTCGCGTCGCAATCCTGATCGCAGCCGGGGCGGTGGTCGAACTGGCCGCAATCCTTGTGCAGGCAAGATGGCCCCTGGTCATCGATACGTCGCTGTTCCACATCGCCATCGTCGCTTACCTGACCGCGATTGCGCTCGACGAAATCGACTTCCGCAGCCTGCTCGGACGCATCGCCGAGAGCCGCTTTCATCGCATCGCGATGTCGCTCGGCGACGGGCTGGTCTGCACCGACGAGGATCACCGCATCACGGTCTGGAATCCCGGCGCCAGCGCGATTTTCGGCTACATGCCGGCCGAGATCATCGGCCGCCCGTTCGAAACGCTGTGCGCTTTGCCGGCACACGCCGGTGCAAGACCGTCCATGCACGACGCCGCGCGCCAGGCGCTCCTGGTTCCGGGCGGCGCCGTCGTCGTCGAGTTCGAAGGCCGGCGCAAGAACGGCGAAACCTTCCCGGTCGAGGCGAGCTTTTCGGGCTGGCAGGGAACCGACGGCTTTCAATATGGTGCCATCCTGCGCGATATCTCCGTGCGCAAACGTGAAGCCGAACGCATTCGATATCTCGCCGAACATGACGCGCTGACGGGGCTGGCCAACCGGAACATGCTGCATGTGGGCCTGACCGATCTGATCGCCGCGGCGGAGCGACGGTCTTCGAGCGTCGCGTTGCTCGTGCTCGGGCTCGACGGCTTCCAAGAGATCAACAACATGCTAGGGCACTCCGCCGGCGATCTCGTGCTGCGCGCGGTCGCCGAGCGGCTGCGGAGCGAAGTCGGTGGCAAGGCGATCGTCGCCCGGCTCAGCGGCGACGAATTTGCCATCGCGATCGATTGCGCAGAGATCACCGAACCGGTCGCGGCGGTGACCGAGCGAATCGCGCGCGCGTTCGAAGCCCCTCTCGCAACCGGCACGCGCCAGCACCGGGTCAAGACCAGCGTTGGCGTCGCCGTCTATCCTGAAGGCGGGAGCAACGCCGATGATCTCCTGAGCAACGGCCATCTCGCGCTGACGAAAGCCAAGGCGACCAGGCGCGGCGGCCACGTCGTATTCGAAGCCGCGATCCGGCAGGAGCTCGAGAACCGCTTGAGGCTGGAGGGCGAGCTGGCGCTTGCCGCCGATCGCAGCGAATTCGAGCTGTTCTACCAGCCGCAGGTTCGTCTGATCGACGGCAGCCTGGTCGGAGCCGAAGCGCTGATCCGCTGGCGGCATCCGGTGCGCGGCTACGTCTCGCCGGCCGAATTCATGCCTGTTGTCAACACCTCTGCGCTGTCGGAGCGGATCGCGAACTGGGTGATGGAGACCGCTTGCCGCCAGGCGCGAGCCTGGGAATTGTCCGGCAACGACGTGCGCGTGGCGATCAACCTCTCACCCTCGCAGCTTCAGTCCGGCGACCTCGCGCATTCCGTTGCAGCGCTGCTCGAAGAGACCGGGCTGACGCCGTCGCTGCTCGAGATCGAAGTCACCGAAGACATCCTGCTGCATGACGAGCGCCGCGTGCTTGAAATGTTCAAGCGAATTCAGGAGCTCGGCGTCCGGATCCTGTTCGATGATTTCGGCACCGGTTATGCGAGCCTGAGCTATCTCAAGAAGTTTCCGCTCGACGGCCTCAAGATCGACCGGTCGTTCGTCTTCGGTCTTCTGTCGAATTCCGACGACGCCGCCATCGTCGGTTCGACCATCGGCCTCAGCAAGCAGCTGGGTCTCACCGTCGTGGCCGAAGGCATCGAGAACCGCGCAACCGCCGACTTCCTGGTCAGCATGGGATGCGAGGAAGGGCAGGGCTATTTCTTCGGCCGTCCGATGCCCGCCGAGGCGTTTGAGAGACAGTTCCTGGCGGCTGAGCTCGAGACTGTCAGCGCCGCCTGAGCGAGCGGCTTTGGCCTGCGCGTTGACACCAGCACTCCGAATGGAGGCTGGTTGTCTTGGCGAGCACCGTCGCGCGGGTCAACATCCGGTATTCAGCGTCCAGTGACGGTGCCCACATTCCTTGCTTCCCGCGAGTTCGCATGGCGATCTGAGCGCGGAAATGCGCCACGGGGATTGGCCTCGCATGGTCTGCTTTCGAAAGCTGAGCGGAGAGGCCTCTTGAAGTGCGCAGGGCAGCTTTTGACCCAACTCGGACATCGGACCGCGGCGAAGCCGGTTTCATCCCTACCAAAACGCTGGCCTCAGTCATATGATGCCGTCGTCTGCGGTTGAGGTAGGTATGAGGCGCCGGGATTTGCTTGGTGCTCTTGCTGGTCTGGTGGCCGTGCGGCCGGTAACGGGCCGCGCGCAGCAATCCCCTCGATTGCCAACCATCGGGTTCTTGGGTCAGAGCACCCCTTCGGTCGAGCGCCAACGGCTTGCTGCATTCTTGAAGCGACTGAGTGAACTCGGATGGATCGAGGGGCGAACAGTCGCGATTGAGTATGCGTGGGGCGAAGGAAACAGTGAACGCTTCGCTAAATTTGCGACGGATTTCGTTCGGCTTAGAGTCGATGTCATTGTAACCTCGGGGACCGCAAACGTTATCGCGGCGATGCAGGCAACATCGGTTATCCCGATCGTGTTCGCGGTGGCGGGAGACCCAGTTGCAAACAAACTGGTTGCGAGTTTGGCGAAACCTGGCGGCAACGTCACGGGCCTCTCGACGGTAGCAACCGATCTTGCCGGCAAGCGCCTAGAACTTTTGCGCGAGGCCATTCCAAGTCTTCGGCGTTTGGCAGCTATTGGGAACATTGGCAATTCCTTGTCCGCACTGGAGCTTAGTGAAGTGCAAGCGGCGGCGGCGAGGCTTGGTCTTGAGACCGACATCCTCACAATTCGTCAAGCAGAGGACATCCCGTCTGCCTTCGAGGCGCTAAAAGGTGGTGCAGGGGCATTGTATATAGTTGCCGATCCGCTTGTGAATACCCACCGCGATCGGATCCAGACTTTAGCAATGGGAGCGCGACTGCCAACAATCTACAACGCCAGAGAGCACGTCGAAGCGGGTGGCCTCATGTCTTATGGGCCGAATTTTACGGATTTGTATCGCCGCGCTGCCGAATACGTCGACAGGATTTTGCGTGGAGCAAAACCCGCTAATCTTCCGGTGGAGCAGCCGGCCAAGTTCGACTTCGTCGTAAACTTGAGGACCGCCAAGGCCCTCGGCCTAGCTTTGCTGCCGTCGATGCTTGCCCGCGCAGATGAAGTGATCGAATAGAGCTGTTGTTTGCTGCGGCGCATGAGTCCGTTCATGGCCCTTCTGCGAAGTTGCGCCTTGGCGGTCGGAAGTCCGCTCGTTGAGCCAGAGCGGACCAGAGTTGCTCAACCTGAGTTCTTCGCATTGTGACCCTAAGCGGAAGTCGTCCAAAGATTCAGGCGTCTTTTCCGGACGCACGAGATCGTGTACTCTTTAAATAGCTGTCGTCGCAGGCGGGAATGCCGAATTCCTCGCGGGACTGAACGGACAGCAGTCGTGCCATCGGCAGCATTGCACTCGAAAAACCGACTTCCTTTTTCGCCGGTCCTTCAGCATTCGCATTCCAACGCGGGTGCGCACAAGGCGCGCCCGGATGCTTTGAATCTGAAACGCGGGCCCCAGAGCGTGCCTGCGAGGGAGGAGATCTCCATGGCTGACCACCCCACTATTTCGACTGAATATGACCTGGCATCGCCGACCCTGCCGACCACGGCGGTCACTCGCCGCTCGCTCCTCGGCGGGGCCGGCATCGCAGTTGGCGCCGCCGTGCTTGCGTCTCCGCCGGGTATGTCCGGAGTAGCCCCGGCCGCGGCGCAGACCGTGGGCGTGGGCACGGAGGCGCGACCGCTCGACGCGGCGCTCAAGCGCCGCGCCTTCGAAGTCCGAGCGGCCTGCGCGAGCAATAACGAGAAAATTCCCATCGCGCCCCACCCGGCGAACGGCGATGAGGCGCGCTACACCAACAAGATCGGTTCCGATACGCGGGGCCTGCCGCACGACAAACGCGGCGAAGTGGAACAAGCTGCTTGGCAGGCTTTCTATATTGCTTGTCAGTCGGGCGATCCCGCTGATTTCGAGAAAATCCCGCTCGGCGGCACGCGCAAACTGGTCAATCCGGTAGGCACGCTGGCCGTCAGCCTGAGCGGCATGAACCCTACTCAGATTGCGCTACCGCCGGCGCCGACCCTTGCAAGTGCGGAGCGCGGCGGCGAGGCGGTCGAGGTATACTGGCAATCGCTGCTTCGTGATGTTCCGCTTACCGAGTTGCGCGACGACACCTCCAACCGCGACGTGCTTGCAGCGACCGAGGAAATCAACAAGCTTGCGGATTTCCGCGGGCCGAAGTCTGGTGGTCGGGTCACACCCGGTACGCTGTTTCGTGCCAATGCGCTTTACTTCGACCCGGCTGACCCGAAGGGCCGCTCCGTCACGCCTCCAGGCGTTCTGGACGGCCCGCTGATCTCGCAATTCCTGCTCCGGGACGTGCCCTATGCCGCACAGTGGATTAGTGCTCAAATTCGCGCCGCGTTGCCCGCGAGCGAATTCCTGACCGAATACGAAGAGTGGCTGGCGATCCAGAACGGCGCCGCGGCGAAACGCCGGTTGCAATTCGAGGCGACACCGCGATACATCACGACAGGAAGAGATCTCGCGGAGTATGTCCGCGCTGGTCCCGCACTCGGGTGGGCAGCAGCGCTGATGCTTGCAACCCCCGGCGGCGGAACGGACCAACGGTACTCCGGGATGTATCCAGTGACGGAGCCCGTATCCTACCCGTCTAGCCCCTATCGGAAATCGAAAACACAGGGCCCTGGAGGAGGCACATTCGGATTGGCCTATGTGCAGGCACTACTCACCACCGGGATCAGCAACTCCGTCCGCGCGTCCTACTGGCAGAAGTATTTCGTGCACCGGGCCGTGCGACCGGAAGCCTATGGCGGTCTGGCGCACCATCGCCTCGCCAATGGCGTGAGCGACTACCCGTTGCATGACAGCTTCCTGAAATCGGAAGCCCTCGATCGCAGTAAAGCGAAATACGGCACCTACCTCTTGTCACAAACCTATCCGGAAGCCGCGCCCCTTCACTCCACCTATCCCGGCGGTGCCACGGGCGTCGGTGCCGTTACGGCTACCATATTGAAGGCGTTTTTCGACGAGAGCCGCGTCATCATCAACCCGGTACAGCCCGATCCGGCTGACCCGACGAAGCTCATGCCCTATGACGGCCCGCCACTCACGGTTGGTGGAGAGTTGAACAAGCTCGCGGTGAATTTCGGTTTCGGACGGAATTGGGCGGGCATCCACTGGCGTTCCGACGCTTCGGCCTCAATGGCGATCGGCGAAGAAGTGGCTATCGGCATGCTGCGGGACGAGCGCATGACCCTCCGCGAACCTTTCGACGGCTTTTCCTTCACGCGCTTCGACGGCAGCCGCGTGACGATCTGACAGCAGTCGGGCGACGCCCCCCGCCGTGGGGCGCCGCCCCGGTCCTGTGCAGAGTAGTGGAAGCGTTTATGCCCGATAGCCTATTGGTGGGAGCTGAGCGCGGCGCCTGCTCAATCAACGAGGACCCAAGCCGGGGGCGACTCTCGTTCTGATCATCTTATGATGCGTGGTTGACCTGACCCGTGAACCGCAAACTTTCAATGACCGGAGCAGCCCACCAAATGCTTGCTTACCAACAATCTTAAAGACAGCGAAATTGCTCGGCATCGAGATTCCGGCATTCTTTCTCGACTGTGCCGACGCGGTGATCGAGTAGGCACAGTCCACTTCAGGAATTGGCCCATCGTGTCACATTGCATCGCCGCACCAACTCGGTAGCTTTCGGGACGAAGCCGACATCAAAGGGTGAGCAAGATCGTCCGGACCGGTCGCGTTTGACCCGAAACGCACATCGCGGCCGCACCTGGTTCCCCAGTCGCGCCGGTACTTACGGGTGGGCGGCAGCCAAATTCTCCACCGAATTTCGCTAGCCTGACGCGGAATGAGGTGCGACACTCGCGCCCGCGGTTTGTCACGCAGTAGGCCACCATGGCTGACATCCCGGCCACTCACTATGTCAAAAGTGACGACGTCCATATTGCCTATCAGGTGATGGGCGACGGTCCGCGCGACCTGCTGTTCGTCCCAGGTTTTGTCTCCAATGTCGAAGCGCTCTGGCAATCGCCGGCACGCGCTTCCTTTTTCCGCAAGCTTGCAACGTTTGCGCGGGTCATCACGTTCGACAAGCGCGGCACCGGAATGTCCGATCGCGGTTCCCAGATCTTCACGCTTGAACAGCGGATGCACGACGTGCAGGCGGTGCTGGACCAGGTTGGTTCTCAGCGGGCCACCTTGTTTGGCGTGTCCGAGGGCGGTCCGATGTCGCTGCTCTATGCAGCTACGTATCCCGAACGCACGTCAGCTCTGGTGCTTTGTGGCACTTATGCGCGACGCTCGTGGGCCCCTGACTACGCATTCGCGTGGACCGATGCGCAGTGGAGCGCTTTCCTCGATGACATTGAGCACCATTGGGGTTCGGCAGATGCGATGAGTTTGCTGATGTGGGCGCCTAGCCTCGCTGGCAATAAGCAGGCACTTGAGCAAACCGCCGCCTACTTCAGGGCCTCGGCAAGCCCAGGCGCGGCATCGGCGATCATGCGCATGAACCGGGAGATCGATGTCAGGGACATCCTACCCGTGACGCGTGTGCCGACCTTGATTTTGCATCGCACCGATGAGCGCGTCATTGACGTGAAGCATGCGCGCTACATGGCGCAGCAGATTCCTTGCGCCAAACTGATTGAGCTCAGCGGTCAGGACCATATGGTCTGGGCTGGCGATCAGGATGCAATTATCAATGAGGTCGAAGAGTTCGTCACCGGGCATCGGCAAGCAGCGGAGCCGGACAGGGTGCTTGCAACTGTGCTGTTTGTCGACATTGCGGGATCGACGGAGCGCGCGGCCGCTCTCGGCGACGGCGCCTGGCGCGTGCTGCTGGATGCGTTCTATGCCAAAGCTCGGGGCGTGCTCGGCCAGTATCGCGGCCGCGAAGTCAATACCGCCGGCGACGGTTTCCTTGCCACGTTCGATGGCCCTGCGCGCGCTGTGCGTTGCGCAAGCGCAATCGGCGACGCGGTGCGCCCACTCGATCTGAAGGTCCGTTGCGGTTTGCATACCGGCGAGTGCGAATTCGTCGCTCACGATATTGTTGGCATTGCCGTGCATATTGGTGCACGTGTGGCGGCGCTAGCTGCCCCGGGTGAAGTTCTGGTCTCACAGACGGTTCGCGATCTCGTGGCAGGCTCTGGATTGACGTTTGAGGAGCGCGGCCGCCACATTCTCAAAGGCGTGCCCGACAAATGGCGTCTGTTCCGTGCGGTAACGACCTAGCACGTCTTCACCCGCCATGCGGTCAACGCACCGATGACCGCTTTTGGCCCACCGCTGACTTCGCCTCTTAGGCTCGCAGCGTCCGCTTCCGAGGGCTGAGGGGAAACCGTCGCCGGAGCCGCCGAGGGCAGCCTTTGCCCCAAAGCCGACCTGCCGCAATGGAATGAATGCAGACGACAAGGAGCTGCCCGAGCCAACACGGCCTTACTCGAACGTACCCGGCTAGGCTTTCCTGCCTGACGACGGATCACCGGTCGGACGTCAGCGACTGGGGTCCGGACGGAGTACATCAGTCCTGATTCAAGCCGGTCCGAGTCTCAGCGGTGGCGTCCGCTGGGCGTCGACTCGCCGGACAGCCGACCCTCACGTACCAAAGCCTCGCTTCGTACCCCGCTGTGCCTTGAAACCTTGCATCTCAAGCTGCAGAATTGCCAGGCACCCCAAAGGCTGACGATGGATGCCGCTGCGGCAGGAACAACGGGTTGAGCGGCACCTTGCCGCGATTTTTGCGGCGGACGTCGCGGGCTACTCGCGATTGGTAGGCCTGGACGAACTTGGCACCTTGAAAAGCCTCGCCAGCGCGCGTGAGGTCATGGACACTCTCATTGAGGAGCATGGGGGCCGGATTGCCAACACTGCGGGTGACAGCGTCCTGGCGGAGTTCCCGAGCGCGGTCGATGCCGTTCAATGCGGCGTTGCGGTCCAGGGTCGACTGCTAGAAATGGGACGAGAGATCGCTCGAGACCGGCGTGTCCAGTTCCGGATCGGTATTCACGTGGGGGATGTCGTAGCGCGCGGGCGAGATCTGCTTGGAGATGGGGTCAATGTCGGCGCGCGGCTCCAAGAAGTCGCCGAGCCAGGGGGCGTGTGCATCTCGGGCGCCGTCTACGAGCAGGTCCACAAGGCGCTCCCATTCTCTTTCAAGAATCTGGGTCTTAAAAAACTCAAGAACATCGACCGAGCGGTCCAGGCCTACGCTGTTTCGAGCGAGAGCCTGGGCTCGGCGCGGACGGGCGTCGCCGACCCGACCGCGCACGATGGCGCGTCGCAGCGGGCGCGAAGCATTGCCCTTGCTGCGATCGCCGTCGCTTCCCTGGTGCTTGCGAGCGCGGGCGGAGCCGTGTGGTGGATGGGGGCCCAGCAGCGAGGCGGGGTGCAGAACGCGGGCGACAGCACCCCGGTGCGGTCCGACAAACCCTCAGTTGCCGTGCTGCCGTTCTCCAATCTCAGCGACGACAAAGCCCAAGAATACTTCTCGGATGGGATTACCGATGACGTGATCAACGAGCTTTCCAAAGTGGCCGGGCTCTTCGTCGTCGCCCGCAACTCCACCTTTACCTTCAAGAACACTGCCGTGGACGTGCGAAAGGCCGCTGCGGATCTCGGGGTCCGCTACGTGGTGGAAGGCAGCGTGCGCCGAGCCGCGGACCGGATTCGCATCAACGTTCGACTGGTCGATGCGGCGAGCGGCGGGCAGCTCTGGGCAGATCGCTACGAGGGCGCGATGGGAGATGTTTTCGGGCTGCAAGACGAAATCGCCGGCAAGATCACGCGAACATTGGCGGTTCAGTTGACATCCAAGGAGCAGGGGCAAATCGGCGCCAAGCGCACCGAAAACCCGGTGGCCTACGACGAATTCCTGAAGGGTTGGAACAGGTACCTTCAGCAGAATCCGAAGGCCGCGCGCGAGGCGATCGGCCACTTCGAGCGAGCGATCGAAATCGAGCCGAATTACTCTCGTGCTTTTGCTGCGCTCGCGGCCACATACTGGCAGATTGCAAGGAGACAATGGCAGGAAGAGAGGTTCGGGCTAAGATCGGTGCACGATGCGCGCTTGAAGGCTGAAGAGTACATCACAAAAGCACAACAGTCTCCGATTTCCCTCAATCATCAGGTCGCTTCGGCCATTCTGTCTCAGCAAGGAATGCACGAGAGGGCGATCAAAGAGGGAGAGCGAGCAATCAGCATGGATCCCAACGACGCGAACGCCTACGTCGCGCTCGCTGGAGCGTTGAGCTTAGCCGGTCAGCCGGCCAAGGCTCTTGAGCTCGTCCTCCATGGCATGCGGCTCAATCCATTCTCCCCACCTTCTTACTTTTATGAACTCGGATTGGCCCAATTCGGGTTGGAGCAATTTCAAAGTGCAGCGGCAAGCTTGGAGCGGGCTATCGCTCTCAATTCAGACGACCGATGGGCTTATCGTGTGCTTCTCGCCGCCTACGGCCATTTGGGCCGGAAAGCGGACGCTGAACGGATCTTTTCGTTGGCCGAGAAGAATCGACAGGGACTAGACCCACTCTCTATTCGAGGAACTGCTTTCTGGTATCCCTTCAAGGATTCAGCGGATTGGGAACGCATGGCGACGGGCCTTAGACTCGCCAACGTGCCCGATTAGCGGCCTCAAAATCTCATTACCTGACCTGGGGCGACGTCCAAGACCTGGACACTAGTAGATCCTAAAGCTTTCTTGAATTCGGCCGGGGTTCGGTTCAGCACCGGAAAGGTGCCGTAGTGTATTGGTATCACCGCTTTCGGCTTGATCAGCTCCCGAACCGCGTAAGCGGCTTCGTCAGGCCCCATGGTGAAAAAGCCCCCGATGCACACCAGCGCGAGGTCCGGGTTGTGGAGCTCCCGAATGAGCGCCATGTCGCCAAAGGCGCTGGTGTCGCCCGTGTGGTAGACCTTGAAGCCGTTCTCCATCTCAATCACGTAGCCAACGGAAACTCCGGCCCCTCCGCCTTGCCGGATGGATGCTGACTGGTCAGGGTTCCTTATGCCGAGAATATTGTAGTCGAGCGACGAGCTGTGATCGGCCGGCACCATATGGATCTTGACGCCCCGGCCGAGCGGCTCGGCCATGCCGCCCCTATTCATGGCAATGACGTTGTTCTCTTCAAGGAGACCCAGCGCGACAAGATTTCGTCCGAACTCGTAATTGGCAAGAACCTTGGCGCCCGTCAGACGTGCCAGATCGAGGAGATCGGAAATATGATCCTGGTGGCCGTGCGTCACTAGGATCAGGTCCACTTTTCCAATCGCCTTCAAGTCCCGGTACTCAGGCGGCGTCTTCGGGTTTCTGGTGAGGAAGGGATCAATCACTATCACTTTGCCGGCGACACTAGTGATGCGGGTCGTTGCGTGCCCAAGCCAAAGCACTTCCACCGGTTGGGCTGCGGGATAGCCCGGGACGATCACGAGAAAGAAGCTCACAAAGAGAGCCCACTTGGCTTTCATTGGAAACTCCGAACAACCGCTTCTGCTTTCGTGATTACTCTATCACGGTATTCGACGGAGTCGCACGCGATCCGACTGAGAGCCCCGCGGAACTTGGAACCATGTTCAGGCGATCTAATTGGAACGTTGTCCATCCCAGCTGAGGACCAGCGGTTTCTTGGCAAGCATCTTGATGAGGGAGGAGCCAAAATGGACGACGAACGAAAATCATCAAAAGCGGGGAAACGGGCCGCTGAAGGCTTGCGCGAAGCAGCTTCCAAGGAGGAAGAAAAAACCGAGAGCAAGATGGGGCAGGATCTAGCTAAGGGCGCTGATCGTTTCGAAGAGCGCTCGAAAAGCTCTGATGGAAGAAGCGCAGGCGAGAAACAAAAAGACTGAATCCACCAGCAGACCCGTCCCGGCTTTCCGGCTTTCTGACAGAACGCACCCTCAAACGACTGCGCGGCATCTGCCTGCGCTGGCTATTCGTGCCAAGGAAAGGGGCGGCTCGCGCGTGAAGCGCGCTTATGACCCCACGGCAGACGTTAGGCTGTTCGCATTGGCAAGTTGCTCAAGCGGCCGTGCTGCTGCCTAAAGCACGGCGACATCGCGAACGCAATCGGCGGACGCTTGCGCGAGCCGCGCTCAGCATCCGACCCTCGAGGTGAAGTCTACCGTTGGCAGGTGCCACCGCGGCAATGCGACGAATAGTGCCTTCGGTACTCGGCTCCGGGACCGAACCGCAGCGCGAGCCAGTTCTGACGGAGGACGGTCTCACTAGGGACGGTCGCAGACAACAGCGTTGAGGGACATTGGTTCGCGTCAGCTTTGGCTCCGGAGCGATTTTCACGATGCACCAAAGCGCGATGCGATTAGGATGAATCGTCATCGCGCTTTAGGTTATTGTTTGAGTATGATCTTATCGGAAAACCGCTACGCACTTTTCCGGATCATGCTCTAACGCACAGAGGCGTCGAATGCCGTCACCCGTTCAAGGCTGTAACAGCGAAAGGAGGCGTTGTCGGTCCTGATCAAGAACACGCTGGGCTCTGCGCAATGTGTCCAACTCTATTCAGCGGTAGCGGTATCCTTTCCTTCCCGCTTCAACTGAAGGATCGCTCTCTCTTGCTCTGCAAGGCGTCGTTCTCCTTCAACTACATCGCGCTCGACCTGCCTCAACACATCATAGACGAAGGTCTTGTCCATCAGTGTGCTCAGCTGGCGCCGCCAATCTCTTCTTTTTCGATCAACCTCAGCTCCGTCTCAACGTTCCCGCTCGCCACCGCTTTTCGCCGAAGCCAATCTCATGCGCCGGGCAGATTAAAGCTGCTTGTGCCCGCAGAGCACTGCGCTGGCGCCGGGCTGGTTCCTTGTCTGGCGATTCTTCAGAGCCGCCTCATCGATCCAGGTACCGCTTGGTCCCTCGGTGCCATTGCGAGAGAGAGAGCAGCCGCACGCGCTCGTTGTCACGCATGCCAGCATTCGGTCATCGTCTTGGATCCAGTCAGGCCCCGAGGAGGCTTGCTTGCCGGCTGTCGCCAGCCACAGCTTGTGTCCCTCGCATGCTCGGGTAGATAGATAGCTCGCCGTAAAGAAACTAATTCCCCAGCGGACTGCATCGTTCAAGTCCTGGCGCAATTAAATATTAATATAATACGCCATTTTAAATGAATTAAATGATGGACGAGATTTAAATTTGGATTAGAATGAGGGCCGCTTGGCGCCGGATGAACGCGTCAAGGACCTCCTAGAAGCGGCCCCATCATCCCGCCCTGTCGCCCCGTTCCAAGGATGTAAGGGCCGCTTCTAGGGCAAATTGTGAGGCAAATCATGCACCTGTCATTAGGTGATTTGTTTCTCATCTCCGCGGCAACGGCTACGCTCCTCATGATTGAGATCGGAGTCTTGATGATCGTGGGTCTGATCTGAGCCAGTTAAGAAGAGCGTAGGGACTGTTCTGAGGACCACCTACATATCACGTCTCGTTGTAAGCGTGTTCGGCCTCGATCGCGCGGAGCAGGGCGGCAAGGCTGGGATATTCCGCGCCATTGCGGACGTAGCAATTGACGTGCTCGGCATAGCGGGCCGATCCGTCGGGCTTGCCCTGCAAGTGAACAGCAGCACGGCACTGTTGGCGGAGCTCCGGCTCGTTGCTTTCCGGAAAGCATCCGGAACGGAGACGTTCCTATTATAAAGCGAGGAGATTTTCGCCGGGGGCGAGCAGCTTCACGTAAGTGCCGCTTTCGTGAAGCATCAGCTAGATTAGCCGTTCTCGACCGTATAAGGCGATGCTGGCGCCACACTCTGTGGCGCTGACCTTTCGTTGGTAAAAGTAGCACTCCGCTTGGCTCTGACGTAGATCGGCTCCGAGGCCGGACCGCAGCGCCGAGCCAGGCCTGACGCAGGACGGTTTCACCCAGAGGGCGATCGCAGAACAGCTACCGCCGGCGCGCCACCGCGACGCCAAACAGGAAGGCGACGAACAGGCTGGCAAGCGGTGCTTCGCGCGTGATCGCGGAAACCGTCGCGAGTGCCCCGCCGGGCTTGCGCGATTCCTCGACTGCGGAGGTGAGGCGATCGACCGCTGCGTGCAGGCCTCCGGCGACTTCACCAATGGTGCGGGAGACGTCCGCGGCCGTATCGATGGCACGCTCGGCCATGCCGGGCTGGGACGAGGATTGCGGTATCTCCGTGCTCAAGGACGCGACCTCCTGGCGTGATGATCGAAGCCGGCACCTTTGGCTATCCGCGCGAGCGCTCGTTTTGAACAGCGGGTCTGGTGACCTTTGGCTATCCGCGACAGGCGCCGTGATTGACGGCGGGTGCCGGCCTTGGATGAGAAATTCAGCGCAGGGGATTTTGTTCCGGATGATATGCCGGCGGCTTGCGCGCTCCCCGGGAAACGACGGGTGCGAATCTCTGTTAGGCTGGGCGAAGCTTGCTGACGTCAGGAGACAGCCGTGACCGACCGGACCATGACGGATCGAGCCCGGCACATCGCCTTGCTCGGCGCTCCCATCGACATGGGGGCTTCGCAGCGCGGCACCTTGATGGGGCCTGCGGCGCTGCGCACCGCCGGCCTTGCGACATTGCTGGAAAGCCTTGATTTCGAGGTCGTCGATTATGGCGATCTGTCCATAGCCGACGTCCGGGACCTCACCGACAGGCCGCCCGAACAGGCCAATCATTACCGCGAGATCCAGCGCTGGACGCGCGTTCTGAGCCGCAGAGGCTACGAGATCGCGACATCAGGTGCGCTGCCGATCTTTCTCGGCGGCGATCACACGTTGTCGATGGGGTCGGTCAATGCCATGGCGCGGCATTGGCAGGAGCGCGGCCGCGAACTGTTCGTGCTCTGGCTCGACGCCCATGCCGACTACAACACGCCGGAGACGACGATCACCGCGAACATGCACGGCATGTCAGCCGCGTTCCTGTGCGGCGAGCCCGGGCTCGACGGCCTGCTCGGCGACGATCCACGCGCCCCGATCGGCCCGGACAAGCTCGATCTGTTCGGTGCGCGTTCGATCGACAAGCTCGAGAAAGAGCTGATGCGCACGCGCCGGATCAGGATCGTCGACATGCGCCAGATCGACGAGTTCGGCGTCGCTGTCCTGATCCGCCGCGTCATCGAACGGGTCAAGGCCAGCAATGGCGTGCTGCATGTCAGCTTCGACGTCGATTTCCTCGATCCTTCCGTGGCGCCGGGCGTCGGCACCACCGTGCCGGGTGGCGCCACCTATCGCGAGGCGCACCTGATCATGGAGCTGCTGCACGATTCGGGCGTGGTCGGATCGGTCGACATCGTCGAGCTCAATCCGTTCCTGGACGAACGCGGTCGGACCGCGCGCACGGCAGTCGAGCTGATCGGCAGCCTGTTCGGCCAGCAGATCACCGACCGGCCGACGCCGAGCAATGCCATCGCACCAGGCGAGTGATGGCCGCTGGCCTGCAAGCGAAAGGCCGCGCCCATGTCGAGCGCGGCTCTCGTGGCGCCTGATCGGCTGCTCTCACCAATGGCGGTGGTGCCGATGCCAGTGGTGCCGAACGACCGGATAGGACCCGCCGTAATAGGCGTAGGCGGGGCGCACGACGCGGCGATAGCGATAGCCGTAGGATACAGGCGCCGTGTAGTAGGTGGTGGTGTAGCCACCGCCCCATCGATAGGGTTCGTCGTATCCGTAGCCGTAGGCGTAGGGGCCGCCGTAGTAACCGGCACTGTAATAGCGGGGACCGCCATAGTAGCCATAGCCAGGTCCCCAGCCGTAGGCGGAGGAGGCAAGGCCACCGATGACGGCGCCTGCGACCAGGCCGCCGGCGATGCCAGGTCCCCAACCTCGCCAATGGGCTTCGGCGGGAGACGTTGCTGCGATCGAGCTCAGGCCCAGAGCGCCGGCCATCAGGGCTGACATTGCAATCTTCTTCATCAACATACCTCTCACGTCACATTGCCCCAGGGAATAACGGGAAGAATAAGCAATGGTTGCTGCTGGCCGGTAACGACGCCAATGGGTGCTCGGCGTCGGGACGGCGTCACCGAGAATTCGGCGACGCCCGCCGATCCCATCAGTTTGGCCCAATGCCTCTAAGAGGTTCGGGACTGCCCCGAGCGGCGCGCGGCGCGCCGAGAAAGAATTCGATCAAATCGCCCCTGAATCATTAAATGGTCGAATGCCGGGAAAAACCGGAAACTTTGGAACGTGTCCTTAAGTTGGGACGCCACGAGGTTCGGCTTCTCGGGAGTGCAGGCATGGACGACGACATGGCCTTGAAGAACGCCGCGGACACCGCCTGGACGGTGTACCGGGCGCGGCACCCCGAGGTCGCCGCGCACGACACAAGGCGCTGTCTGCTGGAACGCCATCTGCAGAGGAGGTGGGAAGAGCACCAAAGCGATACCGAAGAGCTCGCCTCTTTCGGGATAGCCTACCTGCACCGCCTTCCCAGGGATGAATGTTGACGTGCATGAAGATGCTCGTTGTCCGTGTGGCCCGCACGAGCACGAGGCCGAGTTGGACCCTGCTTGCGATTTCATGTCTCATCTCAGCAATCATCGTGGTGGTCTTGCGCGTCGCGTTCGACGCTTAATAGGGGCGTCTTTCACCGGGAACCGCTCACGGTCAGGGGAACCGGAGGGGGCTCGACCGAATTAACCTGCGATAGGAAGATTGCGGACCCTTCGATGACATATGGTCGCTTCGCGTACTCCATGTCCAGAGCCCTGCGTCACCCCGGCGTGATGGCGTTGATCGTGGCGGGCGTGACGATTGCGGCCATGCTGATCGTCGACCACGGCCCGTGGAGCCGGGCCAAGACACAGCCGGCCCACGTCGCGATGTACGCGACCACGGGCGAAGCGGCACGGGCCGCTGGCGCCCTGGTGCTCCCGACCGATCCGAAATCGCCGATCGAGCCGCAGCGGCCGAAGACGTCCCCAACCGTCAATCCCGTGACGCCGTAAAGCGCGATGAATCGTCATCGCGCTTTAGGTTATCGTTTGAGCATGATCTTTTCGGAAAACCGCTAGACACTTTTCCGGATCATGCTTCAGCCTCTCAGCTCTTGCGGCCGTAGTTGAGGAGCCCGCCACTCGTCTTCGGCGGATGGGCCCGCAAGGCGTCCTCGTTCGGCTCGGTGCCCCAGCCGGGCCGGTTCGGGATGATGAGATGGCCGTTCTCGATCTCCGGCTCGTGCGTGAACAGCTCGCGATCCCAGGACAGACGATCGATGTCGATCTCCATGATGCGCAGGTTCGGCACCGCGGCGCAGAAATGCGCGTTCATCATCGAGCAGAGATGGCCGTAGAAATTGTGCGGGGCGACGTTGACCTCGAAGGCTTCGGCCGCCGCGGCGATCTTCATCGACTGCCAGACGCCGTTCCAGGGCGTGTCGATGATCGCGACATCCATGGCCTGCGCGTGGAAGTAGGGCAGGAATTCACGCAAGGAGAGCAGCGTCTCGCAGGACGAGATCGGGTGCGGGCTTTGCTTGCGTATGTAGGCGAGCGCTTCCGGATTGAAGCTGTCGATCTCGACCCAGAACATGTCGAGGTCGGCGATGGTGCGCAGGATCTTCAAGTAGCCTTCGGTCTTGGCGTTGAAGTTGCAGTCGAGCAGGATGTCGACGTCGGGGCCGGCGCCGTCGCGGATCGCTTCCAGATGCATGTGCAGGTCGCGCAGGATCTTGCGGTCGACGTTGATCTCGGGCGCGAAGGGCGAGCCGAAGCCGGGGCGCCAGCCGGTCGGCTTGCCCTCGTCATAGGAAAAGATGTTGGTCTTGAGCGCGGTGAACTTCTTCTCGCGCACCTCGCGCCCCATCGCCTTGACGCCGTCGAGAGTTTCGATCGCCGGCTTGTACCAGGACGGGTGGTTGATGCGCCACGTGGCGCAATGCGACCAGTAGACCCTGACGCGGTCGCGGAGCTTGCCGCCGAGCAGCTCATAGCAGGGGACGCCGAGCGATTTCGCCTTGGCATCGAGCAGCGCATTCTCGATCGCCCCTAACGCCTGCGCCACCACGCCGCCGGCCGCAGGACGCGTCGCCGCGAACAATTCGGCAAAGATGCGCTCGTGCTGGAAGACGTTCTGCCCGACGACACGCGCCGAGAGGCGCTGGATCGCCGCACCGACGCCGGGCGAGCCAAAGCCTTCGTCGAATTCGCTCCAGCCGACGATGCCGTCCTCGGTCGTCAGCTTGACGAAATGATAGTTTCTCCAGCCGGCATCGCAGGCGAGGATCTCGAGGCTCGTTGCTTTTGAAGATTTGGTCATGTCGCTCCCTGTCGCCCGGCCGGGCTTTTCTTGTCGCCCGATCTTGAGCCGGGCCCGGACCGCATTGTTAAGCCAAGCGCGGGGCGGCGGGAAGATGCAGAGATGCGGCGCGGCAGCGCGTCCGAAGCAGGCCTTGCGTCAGCCGATCACCGACGAGCCGAGCAAAGCGAGAACGGCGAGCGCCATGACTGCGGTGCCGAGCCAGCCCAGCGCGATCAGCCAGGAGCGGGCCCTGAAGCGGCCCATGATGGTGCGGTTCGAGACGATCAGCATCATCATCGCCATGATGGGGACGGCGACGATGCCGTTGAGCACCGCGCTCCACACCAGCATGTTGATCGAGTCGATGCCGGTGAAGCCGAGGCCGAAGCCGATGAGGGTTGCCGCGGCGATGATGGTGTAGAAGCCGGCCGCCTCGTCCGGCTTGGCCTCCAGCGTGGCGCGCCAGCCGAAGATCTCGGCAACGCCATAGGCCGCCGAGCCCGCCAGCACGGGAATGGCGAGCAGGCCCGTGCCGATGATGCCGGTCGCGAACAGGGCGAAGGTGAAATCGCCGGCCAGCGGCCGCAGCGCTTCGGCCGCTTCCGTCGCCGAGCCGATATTCGTGATGCCGTTGGCGTGCAGGACCGATGCGGTGGTCAGGATGATGAAGAAGGCGATGCCGTTCGAGAGCAGCATGCCGGAGATGGTGTCCGTCTTGATGCGGTCGAGCTCGTGATCGCCGCCGCGCTTGAGCTGGCGAAGCGGCTTGTCGCGCTCGCCCTGGTTCATCTCCTCGACCTCCTGCGAGGCCTGCCAGAAGAACAGATAGGGGCTGATCGTGGTGCCGAGCACGGCCACGACCATCAGGAGATAGTCGGCGCTGACATTCGGCTTCGGCCAGACCGCGGCGAGCAGCGCCGTGCTCCAGGGAATCTGCACCGTGAAGGCGGTCGCGACATAGGCGAACAGCGCCAGCGTGAGGAATTTCAGCACCGGCGAATAGCGGCGATAGGGCACGAACACCTGCAGCAGGGTCGAACCGGCCGCGAAGATCAGCGCGTGCTCGTGGTTGAGGCCGCCGATGACGAGCGAGAGCGCCTCGGCCATCGCGGCGATGTCGGCGGCGATGTTGAACGTGTTCGCGGCGACCAGCATGGAGACCAGCGCCAGCACCGCCCAGCGCGGCGCGACGCGCATGACGTTGGCGGCGAGCCCCTTGCCGGTGACGCGGCCGATCTGCGCGCTGACGAGCTGGATCGCGATCATGAACGGCGTGGTCAGAAACACGGTCCACAACAGACCGAAACCGAATTGCGCGCCGGCCTGCGAATAGGTGGCGATACCCGACGGGTCGTCGTCGGCAGCTCCGGTGATGAGGCCGGGCCCCAGCCGTTGCAACAGCGTCGGCGCGGATTTCGTCGGGGTGAGGGCGCTGTCGCTCATCAACGGGCTCGAACGGGTGCGGAACGTCGTCTTTAGCAAATGCGAATCGAATACCATAAGTTCCCGCTGCCGAAGCGGGCGGCTGGTTTCCGAAAATGCTAAGTCGAGTTTGCTCCGTCGGGCAAAACAGGGCTATATTGCCATCATCGGCCTACCTGATGCTGACGAACATGCCCCAGGCCGCGGCCAGCGCCGCGCCGGTGAAGAGAACCACCGGGTTGTCGCAGAACGTGCCGCCATACCTGCACACGTCCGCGCCGAATTGGCCGAGCTCATGACGGCTCGCGGAATAGAACAGTCCCGACAGCACCAGCAATGCAGCGGCGACGTAATACATCGAGGGTCTCTCCGGCTTGCCCCGTCCAGGCGACATGCCCCAGCATGAGGCGAAGAGATTTCACTTCGGCCAATCCGCTTTGCGGCATTTGAGATAAAGTTTGACCCGTCGGGCAAAACACCGGCAAGATGGCACAATCGACCGTGCCGGCGTCACGATGACAAAAAGGCCCCGCATCGCGGGGCCTTTGTCGTGTCGGAGCTCTGCCGCTCTATCGCCGTGAGCCCATTCCGTACAATTCGCGCTCGCGGACGACATCCTCCGGCGACAATGGCGGGCTTGCGGCGTCGAAGTCGGTCCAGCCGGACTTCTGCCATGCGGCGCTGCGCTCCTGAAGGTTGACCGATCGCTCGTGCAGAAGCGCATCGAGGCGCGCGCGGTCCTGGTCCGGCACCCTCGCGGACACCAGCGTGCCGCCGCGGCGGACGCCCTCCGCGTAACGCGATGCGTCTTCCCTGGAGACGCCGGCCTCGGTCAGGGCGCCGATGATTCCGCCGGTGGCCGCGCCGGCAGCCGCGCCGGCCGCGGTCGAGGCGAGCCATCCGGCCGCGACCACCGGACCAAGGCCCGGGATGGCAAGGAGGCCAAGGCCTGCGAGCAGGCCGGCGGCGCCGCCGAGCCCGGCCCCGATGCCGGCACCCGTGCCGGCGCCTTCGGCGCGATCATCGGTGCCGTCGCGGTCACGATCGACCTTGCCGGAGCGTGAGCCGTACCAATTGTCCGAATTGTTGGCGACGAGGCTGATGTCGGAATGCGGCACGCCGGCGCTTTCGAGCCGGGTCACGGCCCGCTCGGCATCGGCGTAATTGTCGTACAGGCGAGAGATGGTCGTCGTCATGTCTGGATCTCCTGATGTCGCGGATGACTTGCGCGAGTTACTTGCGCGAATTACTTGGCGGGGTTGACGTTGCCCTGGAAGTCGACGCTGACGTCGGTCTTGGTGCCGGCCTTGTCGGCCTTGCCGCGCCAGACGCCGTTGTCGTCCTTCTGGAGGCCGGAGACGTTGGAATAGCCCGCGCCCTCGATCCGCGATTTCGCCTGTCCCTCGGTGAAGCTGTTGCGGCCCGCGACCGGTGCGTTGGAGTTGTTCTGGTCGGAGCTGTTCACGGCGTTGTTGCCCGGCCCGCTTTGCGCCGGCTGCGATTGGGCTGCCGCGGGCACCGAACCGAGCAGCACCAAGGTTGCGGCCAGCACTGTCATACGTTTCATGTTGTTGTCTCCTGCAAGTGATTGTGCGGGCGACAACAAGTGAGAGTCGGATTGGTTGCTATTGGTTTGAATGAGTTTGCTGCGGCTCTTCGGCCGCGGCTCTTTGGTCACGACGACGAGCGAGTTGCCGCCGCGGCCGCAGGGACATGCGTCCGCCACCTGCTACTTTGAAGATTGCACAGACTCGGCTTGGCCCTTGGTGGGCTCCCACGGCGCCGGAAGGATCACGCGGATGGGGCGGGCTTCAGCGGCGCTTTGAACCACGGGTGCGGCCTGTTCCTTGACGGGCTCGGCCAGCGCTACGCTCATCAATGCAACCAGCAGCGCCAGGGAAGTTGTCATCAGCCGCACGTCCAGCATCGAAGCCTCCTGTTTGCGTGCTAACGCAATCCCCCGGAGTTGGTTCGGGGGCGATGGCCGGGAACAAGTGGCAATTTGTCGGGTTTGTAGAACACACGCCTGGAGGACCGGGCTGCTGGAGGAGGACACGATGAACATCAAAGCGATCATTGCTGCCGCCGTGCTGACGTCGGTTGCGGCTCCCGCGTTTGCGCAATCGTTCTACGTTGTGCAGGACGTCAAGACGAAGAAGTGCACCATCACCGAGTCGAAGCCGACGACCACGGAAACGACCGTCGTCAGCGGCGACACCGTGTACAAGACCAGGTCTGAAGCCGAGGCCGGCATGAAGACCGTCAAGGTCTGCACCTCGAACTGATGCACTGAGAGCGAAAGTCTCACCCGAGCCTGCGCTCGAAACAAAGCCCGCGCGGAGCGATCCGCCGCGGGCTTTATTTTTGCAAAGTTCATTAGTGTCGGTCCGCCACGCGCGGCCAGATAGGAACTTGGTCCGTCCCGGTCGATTGTCGTCGCACTTGAATGACGGGAGAGCCAGCTCCGAGCATGCAATCACGCTATCCCTTGCTGAAGCGTTGGACGGCGGACGAGCATGAGCGGCTGAAAGCGCTGGCCGAAGCCGGACGCCGCCCCGACGAAATTGCCGCAGAGCTCAACCGGAGCGAAGCCGCCGTGCGGGTGCGGGCCTGGCAGCACCGCATCGCGCTGCGCGGCGTCATGCAGAGGCGCGGCAAATAGCGCGTGCTGGGGGCGTGGACTCGTCGACACTCGGTCAGCGGGTCGATGTCTGCTTCACGCTCAAGGCGGATTGGGACATCAAGCGAAAAACCCGGCGTGTGAGCGTCCGGGCCGATCGCAAGTAAGAATTACAAGTCCAATGCAGGAGCTAAACCAAACCTCAACGGCCCTGTCTGTCCACTTTTGCACACCCGCGGCGAGCAACAAGTACAAGCTGCGTAAACAGCTCATGGACATCGCAATCGACCGTTCTTCGTGTGGTGCGCGTCTCGCAGGAACGACAGCGCAGCGTTTTCGTTGTGCTCGTCTTCTAGACAAGGAGGATAACGATCATGGACCGTGAACATGTGAAGGGCGCCGCTGACAAGGCAAAAGGCGCGATCAAGGAGGGGGCTGGCAAGCTTAGCGGGGACAAGGACCTCGAAGCCGAAGGCAAGATGGATAAGGCCAAGGGATCCGCCCACAACGTCGCTGGAGATGTGAAGGACGCAGCGCGGGACGCCTCTGACGCCCTCAAGAAATAGCCAAAAAAGGAAAGTCTGAAACTGGCCGCCTCAGGGCGGCTTTTCCTTTTCTGCCAAGCCCACGGCGATGACGAAACACGCCTGAAACAGTGCTGAAACCAGATCGTCCTGAACTCGGCGCCCGCCGGGGCCGACCAACCAAGCGAAACGGAGAGACAATCATGATCCAGATCGGTTCGAAGGAAGAAGTCGCGCTGCTGCTGGCGCTGTTTGGAACGCATACCCAGCCGGCGCAGCGGCCGAAGCCGAAATCGCAGCAGAGGTGAGAGACGCCATGCCCGGTTTGGCCGAATGCCAGAGCCTGCTCCGGCTCCTGATCGCCAGGGGCGATCCCAAGGCCATCCCGCTTGCCAAGGGCGCCATCGACCAGTTTCTGAACACCGCACCGTTAAGCATGCGCGGGCGGGGCCTGCGCGTGCTGCAGCGCGACGCGCTCGACCAGCACGATGCCGCGGTCGGCGTGCAGCGCTCGTTCGCCGAGACGGTGGACGCCTATATCGAGCGCAAGCTCGCGGAGGAGTGAGCCGTCGCGGCCCGATCGCGTGCCGACCGGTGTTCCCGGAACCTGCTGATTTCCAAGTGATTTTTTGCGGTTCTTTGAAACCTTCGCTCGCCCTCTGCGCTATAGGGGCAGAGGATGACGCGATATTACTTTGACCTTCGCGACGACAAGGGAATTGCGCTGGACGAGGAGGGACTGGAATTGTCCAGTGCGCGTGCGGTTCAGGCCGAGGCCGCCAAGTCCGTTGCCGACCTTGCGCGCGATGCGATGCTCGGCGCGCCGCCCACCGGCGACCGGCAGGAAATGGCGATCGAGGTGCGCGATGCGAGCGGCCCGGTCATGCAGGTGAAGTTCAATTTCCAGATCGAAGATCTCAGGTCGCGCCCGCAGTCACGCGGTCATTGACGCGTCAGCGTCGGCCGGGACGGCTCGGGCAGGGGCGGGCAGAGCTGCTCGGAGTCCAGCACCGCGATCTTTCGGCCGAGCTGCCAAACCTCGACCTTGCCGAGCCGTGTGAACCGCTTCGCAAAATCGACCGCGGAGGAGTCGGACGGGGCTTCAAACGCTTCGGCGGAGCGGAAGACGCCGTTCTCGCCGATGAGATAAGCGCGATATTGCATCATGTCGGCGCCCTCAGGCCGGGCGAGCGCAGCCAGGAATCGATCTGCATCGCGGTTTCGTCGCGGCGCGCCTGGCGCAGCAGCATGTCGCGGCGGGGGCCTGGGGCCAATTTGCGCGCTTCCTCGCGGCAGCGCTCCGCTTCGTCCGCGAGTCTCTCGCGCAAAGTAGTGGTCTGTTTGAATCGACGCCGCTTCTGCATGGGCGTGCTCCCTCATGAGAGTAGGGCGGGAGCGCAACTGGCGTTCTCATCACCGATCGATGCCACGGGCCTTGCGGTGATGAATTTACCTTACGCCTCCGGCACAGCGGAGTCACATCATTTGATATGTTGCGCGGATTAATTTTCGCGAGAAGCTTGAGCGTGTTGAGCGGCTTACTCAATTTGCACCGCGCGAGTCCTAAAGTTCAATATTGAACAGAAGCGACCTCTGTTAGTTGATGTTGCATCACCGGCCAAGGCTTTGTCCGTAGGCGTCGGTGGCTGAGAGACCGAGCGCGCTCCCGCCTGCAAAGCAAGGGGAGCACCGCGATGACCGTCTATCGGCCGTTGCCAGCCGACCACGAGCAGACCGAATACATGCGCCAGATCGTGCGCGAATGCCGCGAGCTGTTGAAGCAATCGCCACCCGATACGTTTCTGGGACGCAGGACGCACGAGCCGTTCCAGCGCGAGCCCGACGCTACGCCGAACGAGGAGCGTTGACCGTCAACGCTATCGCGATGGTTGGCAGCAGGCCGGCCTGCAGGGTGCGGGTTTGCTCGGCGTCGTCACAGATCGCGCGGGCGATCGCGCGCTGACGTCAGGGCGAGGCGAAGCCGTTCTGCTTAGAGGAGGGCGCGCGCGCCAACAGAGGATCGGCCATTGATCCGTGCATGGGCGGTGCAACGCGGTGTGTTGCCGGTTGTTCATGGGAGGGCGGCCCCGGTGTGGCTCTGGCGACGGCGCGCGCGGTATTTCTTGTTGTTGCGTGAACCCCTCTATCTTGCGCTCACTCGGAGCGCGGAAAACGCCGATTGACATTGTTCCCTATTTGTTCTAAAGAGGGTTTCAACCTCTGGGCGAACAGCCGAAGTTTGACTCACACTGGAATTTCTGCGGGGTCGTTGATGAGTAGCTCGCTTCTCTCTTTTGTCCTGTTGAGCAGACCGGTGACGCCTGACATGTCAGCAGTCGCCAAAGTTCTTCACGCCCGCCATCCGGAATTGGCAGCAGAGGCGCCGGACGATGACGAGCTGCAACCGGCTCAAGCGAATTTGCCGCTCATCCGCTGTGGCAACGAGCTTGTTGCGGTCATGTCGATGCCGGCGCCCATCCCGCAGGATCCGGGGCTTTGGGCGCGCGCTGCGCGAACTTGGCCCGAAAGCGAGGCTGTGGCAACGAACCATCAAGGCCACATCATCGTCTCGCTGCTCGGAAAATCTGAGCAGCCGCTGGTCGCCGCCCGCCTTACGACTGCAGTCATCGGTGCATTGATTGCCACCGTGCCGGAATGTTGCGGCGTGGTGTGGGCGGGCCGGGTGGCACAGCCGGCCGATCTATGGCTCGATGCGTCTCGCTGGTCGCTCGCACCGTATCCGGACTATCCCTTTAGACTATGGGTCGACATTCTTCCGTTCCGGTCAGGTGCGAAGATCGGAGCGATCACGATGGGCTTGTCCGCGTTTGTCGGCCGCGAGATCGAATTCGTGACCGGTAAGCTCGCGCTTCCGGCGTTGTTCGACAAGGTGGCAGGACTTTCCGTGTATCTGATCGAGCACGGAAACGTGGTGAAGGACGGTGATACGATCGGAGCAACTGCGAGCGAGCGGATTGCAGTGCGCTACAAGAACTCTGATGTTTTTGGAGGTCTGCCGGTGTTCTATTGTACGGATGAATTCGAGCACTAGTCTCCCAAACTTCTTGCACGTGTCGAATGGTAGTTGCACTGCTCGAAATCGCTTTGACACGTCGGGCAAAACACTGGCAGAATGGCATCATGGAGAAAGGCCGATCAAGCTCGCGGGAAGCCGCGGGCTTTATTGTTGCGCGCAAGCCTTGTTCCACGTGCAAGTCCATGGTGCGCAAAGAAATCGGCTTGAGAACTTCAAAGCTCTGAGAAGCGCCGTGGGCCGAGCGATAGGCAAGGGAGCGACAAACGATGCCCGAGTCAGGTATTGCAGCGCGAAACAAAAAGTCGTCAAAGCTATACAAGTTCGAACGGGATATTAGAGTTAGCACGTCGCCCGGTTGGAACATGGAAAATTTCGACGCCTTGGGCGTTGGCCCCGTGCTGTATTCACCACGAGGCAAGCGAAGCTTTCCTCCGCTCCTAGAAACGCCGCGGCTGCTGATCGCCAGATCTCTCGGGCGGCCGCCGGCCGACTGGGAGCCATTTCACGACTTTTGGCTCGTGTCCGATCGAATGAAAAACGTTCTCGAGTCGGTGGACAGAGAGGGGGTTGCTTTTCTGAGATGCGAAACGCGGTCATTGAGAGGAGAAGCACCGGTATATTGGCTTTGCGATATCGTCCGTGAGCTCGATGTCATCGATGAGGAGAAGTCGAACTTCAAAGTCCTGTACGATGGGACTGATTTCAGGCAGTACGACGGTGCGGCGCTGGATTCCACGTTCGTCTTTCGCGAAGAGGTCATCGGTTCGGCTCATATCTTCCGAGCCCGCTTTTTGAACGAAGTTGTTTGTGATCAAGCAATGAAGGACGCTTGTAAGGCTGCCGGCCTGAAAGGTCTTAGATTTGGAAATCCCTACATCAATTGGGGTTAATCTCAGCCGTAGCGTTCTTGCACTGAGATGCCGTCGGAAGTCTCCCAAGACTCAATGATCTATCAACGCACCTGAAACCGCCCGCGTCCGAAGGTGCTTGCGCGTTGTTGGCGCGGGGGATTCCCCCGATCTACGTGATGTAGCCAAGCCCTCCGCTGTCCCGAAGCCTTCCGGCAGATGCCGACATCGGCAACAGCTTCGTGCCACAACGTTTACCGGCACGTCGGACGATACAACCCGCAAATCCAGCGGCCGGCCTCCCCCGCTGCAGGTCATCTAAACAGCATTCAAACCAGAGCGCCGGCTGCACCTCGGGAGCAGCTCGGATGCCGGCGCACGGCAGGAGCCGCAATTTCATGTTTCATAATCACCACATTTTACTTCAGCATTTCGCCGGCCACCCAGTCATCCGCTTTTTAGGTGGACGGTTCGAAGTTGACGCAATTCGAAATCGTATGAATTTGCCCTCCGCACAATCGGTGGCAACCGATCTGACTGCGAGCCCTCATACTGGCGGCCATCTCGGGGCGTATCATCAGGGGTTCGGCGACTACCTTAAGAAGGTAGAAGAATCTCCGAGGTACGCGGCGGCTCTCGCGGGTGACTCGCACGAGCTCGATGAGCTGGTGTCGGACGTAAACGCACTCGTGGCGGCCGCCAAGTACGCGCTGGCGAGCGGTCATCTATTTGCCAATACTCCTACGGGAATGACCACCGAAAACGCAAATGCGGTGAACAAGCAATGGTTCGACAACTGGAGAACATACGCCGCCGATCATCAGACGCAGATCCGGGAGATGCAGGAGACAGTGGACCAATTCCTCGCTGCCGGTCGCGCGGACGCGGCCTTGGACTTTCCGCTTCTCTCTCCAACCAGCGGTCTCAGCATGGCAGAGAGGATCGCCATCCTGAAGCGTTTGCCGAAAGGCTCTCCTATCTCGCTGCAATTTACTAACGTTGGACCCGTCCCCGACCTTCCGGGCCTGGTGCCGCCCTTCGTCAATACGCGTTTGCCAGGTTTTATTCCGCCTTCGCTTGAGGAAATCAACGAACCGGAAGGATTTACTCCTAGCAATCCACTTATCACGTACGGGCTGCCGGGATTTCCGGCGACCAATCCTCAAGGCTTTGGACAACTACCTCCGACCACCGGGGTGGCCGAGGATCCTTTAGTGCTCAAGTATGATCCAGCAACCGGTTGGCCCCTTCCATTCTCCGAACGCTCACCGATATTGGACCCTGGCGCTCCGTCTCATGCAACGCCGCCGGCTGGCCTCTACATGGGAGCGGGACTTGCCGCGGCCGCGGTGTTAGCGCCGCAATTCTCGCCTGTCTGGGCTCGGGCAGCGGTCGCTGGGCTAACTGCTAGCGCACCTACGCTAGCAACTGCTCGGACCGGCGACGGAGGCGTGTTCTCCACCGGAGCGCCCAGATATGATCCATTCAATCGCGACCAGACGAGCAGCTATGTTGGCGGCTTGAATGCGGGCCCTTGGTCGAACGAAGATGCCAAAACGATCGCAACGCCCTTAATGATGGATCACCGCGGAAATCAGGACGAGACCTCTGAGGGACCGACTGAGCAGCCGCAAGCGCTTCAATCAGGAGTCTCGCGCTTAAGCGCATCAGTCGCGCCCGAAGATGTCCGGCGTCTCGCCCGTGTGAATGAGACGAACGCGGGCAACGTGTTTATATCGGGCAGTGCGCCAGTCCCGTATCTGCCGTCTACCGCATTCGACGATCGGTATGGCAATTGGACTATCCCGGCCGCTCGCGGCCAGCAGCCGCAACCCAGCAAGCCGATCGGCGTGTTTGCAGACGAGCCGAGTTATCTCATTCCTCCACAGATCTTCGGAGTGGACGGCTCCCTCCATCCGCGCGATGATGGCGAGGAATGGTTCTCGCGCTGGATACGGCCTTTGCTTCCGCCGCAATGACGTTTGTGTAGTGGAGCGAGAGTGGTCGTTTGACACGTCGGGCAAAACACTGGCAGAATGGCATCATCGAAAAGTTCGGAACAAGCCCGCGGATTTGCCGAGGGCTTGTTTGTTTTGGCGGGGCACGAGACGTTCGCGCCCTACGCACCACCCGGCCCGAACCACTGCGTCAGCGCCTCCGCAAGTCCGTGTCCGTTCTCGTCGCCCACCCAGGCCACATGACCATCGGGCCGCACCAGCACCGCGCTCGGTGCGGTGACCTCGCCGATCGCCGGAAGCAGCCACCGGCCATCGTAATCGGCATCGACGATCCCTATGCGCTCCGTCGAGAGAGAGATGTCGAGGCCGCCCGGCTTGCCGAAATTGAGCAGCACGCCGCGCGCGCCGTGCAGCAGCGTGAACAATTTCAGCGGCTGCCCGTCCGCCACGAGATCGAGATCGGGCATGCGGCGGCCGAGCAGCGCGTGGCCTTCGCCGAGGTCGTAAGCAATGTCGAGCCCGCTCATCATCGCACCAAAGCGCTGTCGCGGCTCGTCCATGGCGAGCAGCTCGGCGATCACCTCGCGCGCGGCCTTGCGGCCGTCGTCGCCGCGGCGGAGCAGGGTGATCTGCGCCATGGTGTTCTTCAGGACGCGCGCGGCGACGGGATGGCGCTCCCTGTGATAGGTGTCGAGCAGGCTCTCGGGCGAAATGCCCTTGACCACCTGCGCCAGCTTCCAGCCGAGGTTGACCGCGTCCTGCACACCGAGGTTGAGGCCCTGGCCGCCGACGGAATGATGAATGTGCGCGGCATCGCCGGCGAGCAGCACGCGGCCTCTGCGATAGGACGCGGCCTGCCGCGCCGCGTCGGTGAAGCGGGAGATCCAGGCGGGGTTGTTGACGCCGAAATCGGTGCCGTACACGGCTTCGAGCGCCTCGCTGAGATCGCGCAAGCTCGGCTCGCCGCTGCGCGCGAGCTCGGCTTCCGTCACGACGACCAGCACGCGCCCGCTTCCCGTCTTGCTGAGGCCGTGGAAGCCGAGCGCGTCGTGACGCAGGCCGAATTGGGGCTCTTCGCGCATCTCGACCTCGGCCATGAGGTTGCTGAGCGAAGGTTCTGAGCCGGCGAAGTCGATGCCGGCGTTCTTGCGCACCAGGCTGCGGCCGCCGTCGCAGCCGACGAGGTAAAGCGCGCGCAAGCGCATCCCGCCGGACAGTGTGATGTCGAGGCCGCTCGCGTCTTCCGCAAAGCCCGTCACCTCGCGGCTGCGATAGATCGGCACCGCGAGCTCGGAGGCCCATTCGGCCAGCAGGCGCTCGATCTGGTTCTGCCGCAGCGCGAGCCCATAAGGATGGCGGGTGGGGAGATCGCCGATGTCGAGCCTGGTCCAGGCGAAGCCGGCGAGCTGGGTGATTTGCCCTTCGCGCAGGAAGCGCTCGGCAATGCCGCGCTGATCGAGGATCTCGATGCTGCGCGCGTGAAGTCCGCCGGCGCGCGTCTCGACGATGTCCTGGCTCGCGCGCCGCTCGACGATTGCGACGTCGATTTGAGCCAGCGCGAGCTCGGCGGCCAGCATCAAGCCGGTCGGGCCGGCGCCGGCGATGACGACCTGATGGCCGGCGGCAGTTGCGCGTTCCGCGCTGGTTCGGCCGCGCGAGCGTGACGTCGGAAGCGGGAAAGGCATGTCGTGACCCCTCGACTGGTTGTTCAGGCCGAGGGGTCTTACGCCATCACCGGGGGCTTGAAGCAAGCCCCTTGCGCACCACATATCGAGGTGGGAGATGAGGCTCTCGCCTGTTCGGCGCGTTGACACGTCGGGCAAAACACCGGCACAATGGCATCATCGAGATGCGCGCCGCTTGTGCCGCGGGCTAATCGTCCTTCGCCAAATCGCCGGGTTGTGTGGGCAGATCGATGCTGCCGCCCTCGCCATGCGCGAGATCGCGGCCGTCGTCCGCCGTCGCGTCGGCGCCTTCGACGATCTGCGTGGAGTGTTCCTTGTCGATGCGCGGCTTCGAGCCCGGACGATTTCGCGACGTCTCGTCTTGCGATGTGCCGGGTGAGGTCGTCTTGATGGTCATGGCCGGTCGCTCCTGATTGTCCAACGCGGCTCGTGCGAATTCGTTCGTTTGACACGTCGGGCAAAACACTGGCAGAATGGCATCATCGAAACGAGTTTGAGTTGGCCCGCGCGGGACGCGATCCGCCGCGGGTTTTTTCGTTCTCGATTTTGGAATCGGACGGCGGCGGCGCATTGCGGCCACGCACTCGCTTGATAACGCGTTGAGAGAGCGCCGATCGGCGCGCCGTCGTCCGAACCATTGCTGGCCGTGCACGCGCGAACGTGCCGGCCCGCGGCGCCGGGCCAATGCCTGCGCCGCTGCGGTCTCCGGGACCGGAGATAGGGTTCGCGCCCGAAACGATCGCGCTCTTCGCGCGATCTGCCGCGCATTTTCTTGACAAGGAGAGATGATGACCGCCTACCTGATATCGCTTGCCGTCGCGGGCCTCGTTGCCATCGTGCTGTGGGAGACGTTTGCGTGAGCGAGGACATCGTCGATGGTGAACCCGAGCGCGCACCGGTCCGCTTACCCCCGCGAGCGAAGGCGTCGCGCCCGCGCAACCTGACCGAGATCCGCTCGCTTGCGCGCAGCCACACCCGAACCGCCATCAGGGTGTTCGTCGGCATCATGCGTAGCGAGGATGCGACGCCAGCGGCGCGCGTCTCGGCGGCCAACGCCATCCTCGATCGCGGCTGGGGCAAGGCCGCACAGCCGGTCGAGAACGGCGAGGACGGCGTGCTGGAATTGATTCACCGGATCGAGCGCATCATCGTGCATCCGGGAAGCTCGAACAGCGGCGACGCCGTCACGACGCTCGAGACAGTGGATATCCCGATCTGCAACCGCGTCTCGATTGAGCGTTGACCCGTCGGGCAAAACACTGGCAGAATGGCATCATCGACAGAAGTTGCTGTTACCCGCGCGGATGCAATCCGGCGCGGGTTTTTTGTTGGTGCCTTCGGCTAATTCCTGGTCTGCTTGCCAGCCCTGTGCTGCACGGCATAGGCGCGCTGCACCTGGTCGCTGCAATAGGACAGCTTTCGGCCGTCACCGGTGAAGCGCCCGTCCTTGATGATCCAGAGGACGACGGTCTTGTCGTCGATCTTCTTGAACATCAGGTTCTCGCGGTCCGGGGTGGTGCTCGGGTCCTGCACACTGACGGCGTCAGGGCCGGAAGCCGCCTGTAAGGTGCAGGTAGCGTTGATCCTGACGGTGTCTGGGAGTTGAACACGCATCCGGCGGATATCGCACTTGTTCGAGGCCGTGACGATCGACTTCTTGGCGAACGCAACGACGGTATCGCTGAGTTTCGCGCAACGGTCCTCGAAATCGGCACCCAGTGCGGCGTAGACGCCATCTTGCGGATGAGCGCTCTTGAGAGCGAGCTCCTCTTCGGCCTTCCGCTTGGCTTCCTCGGCCTTTTGGTTGGCCTCTGCCTCGGCTCTTAGCCTCGCTTCAGCAAGCGCGCGCTGTGTACTGAGAGGGCAGTAAGCCGCGCGCCAGGGAGGATCCTTGAGCTTTCCGTTCAGGCTTTTCTGGACCGAGATCGCCGCCGCATCCAGTTGTTTGATGAACATGATCTCGTTGAATTGTCTGCTATCCCAGTTGGGATCGCGCGGGTTGAGGTTCTGCGCCAGATTGTAATCGTCACAGACCATTTCAACCTTCAGCGAGCCCGGGCCGAGATCGTTGATCTTCTTGACCTTGCAGCTCCATTCGTAACCGCTGACCGATTTCCTGCCGAGATCGATTGTCAGGCCGCCACTTTCATCACAGTCTAACTAGAAGTTCTTGCCAGGTTCGGCATAGACGCCGGCCTTGGGACGCCACTTGTCGGATGTCGGAGCAGGTGGTTCCTGTGCGAAGGCAGGAAGTGCGAGAGCGACCGTCGCGGCCGCAGTGAGAACGCGGCGGATAGCTCTTTTCATGTCAGCCCCTCATTCCTCGGCCACGCAAGATCGGCTCGATCAAGACACCGCACGCGAACTAGTTAGTCAACTACCGCAAAGGATATTCAAATGTGGGACGACATGATGCGGCGCATTCTTCAGCCCGTCGAGGGCATCTCGCCCCATGTCACGAGTCCATACGGCGCGGAGACAGGCAGGCCACGCGGATCAAGCAACCCACACCGGGGCATCGATTTCAATTATGTTGGTGGTCAAAGTGCTCGGCTGAACACGAGTCACCCAGAATTGCGATCTCCCGTGAATGGCGTCGTCGAGCGCGCCGGTGATGATCAATGGGGGACAATCTCGATCAGAGACAATAACGGCTTACGTCACCAGATACTGCATACCAACTCTCGGAAGGTGAAGGTCGGCGATGTGGTTGCGGCGGGTCAGGTGATTGGCACGATGGGTAATACCGGTCTTTCTGACAAGAAGGGCAATCCAGGGCACCACCACGTCCATTATCAAATCAAGGATCTTGCAGGTAATGTTCTTGACCCAGGTGCGTTTGCGGATGCACTGGGACCGTTCGATCCAGTTCCCGCGCCGGCCTACATTCCGGAGTACAAGCGATATCTGCAAAACGCGGATATGATGCCGCGGTCCCGTTCCAAAGATGTGCGGGTTTTGAGGAGGATGCCTGCCGGAAACTCCGATCGATCTGCTTTCGACTCGAATGATCCCGCACCGATACCCGCTATTCCGCCTGATGCTTCGTTTCCGTCAACGACAATCCCACGCCCCGGGAAACGAAGACTGGCCCGCGATGTGGCGCAGGCGCACCGGCCTGCCCTAGGGCGAGCGAGCGCAGCCATTGTCCATCCTGAAAATTCCGACCGCTAAAATCTTCGAGCCGCTGCTCAAGCCTGCGCGCTACAAGGGCGTTTACGGCGGACGCGGCTCGGGCAAGCTCCTGGTCTGGGACAAGGTTCTCGGATTGGGCTCGACAGACGCCCTGGCGGGATTTGCGGCGGTCACCGCCAATCTTGTGGTCTCATTCTATTTCGCCAAGCGCGGCTTCGAGAATGTCGCAAGGATCATCAAGCGATGAGGATGCAAGACGACGAGATCAGGGCCATTGTGGCCGAGACGCTGGCCGAGCAGCACAGGCTCCAGCAGGAGAGCATCGATGCGATCGTGTTGAAGGCGGTCGCCTCGGTGCTGGCTTCTTTTGGCATCGAGGATGACGACCGAAAAGAACTGCGAGCCGATTTCCAGCACCTGCGGAGGTGGCGAAAGAGCGTGGAGCAGGCCCAGAGCTACACCTTCAAGGCAGTGATCACCGTGCTTGCCACTGGCCTGATGGGGGCCGTTTGGCTTGGTGTCAAGGTCGTGCTGGGCAAATGAGCCTTCATGGCGCCGGTGACGTCGCTCCGCGCCCGATCATGATCTGCTGCCAACGAGTTGCTCATGTACAGAATTCGTATTGTCGATGCCTCCGATGATGACGTTGCCGAGACCCTCGCCGATCTGCATCGGCTCACGTTCTTCGATACCGCGGCGATGCCCGCGTTCGACCTCGGCGCGTGGTGGATGGCTTATCACGACGAGGAAGCAGTCGCCTTCGCCGGAATTGTGCCCTCGACTCACGTTCGAAATGGCGGCTATTTCTCCAGA
The DNA here is from genome assembly GCF_020194135.1 of Bradyrhizobium sp. BRP23. Classification (NCBI taxonomy): domain Bacteria; kingdom Pseudomonadati; phylum Pseudomonadota; class Alphaproteobacteria; order Hyphomicrobiales; family Nitrobacteraceae; genus Bradyrhizobium; species Bradyrhizobium sp. BRP23. The sequence goes on from NZ_JADYVW010000009.1 coordinate 273,368, forward strand.
GTTGGCGTGTTACAACGGCATTGGGGACGCGGCCTTCAGCGCAGATTGATGCGTGCGGTGGAGGCGAGGGCGCGGCGTATGGGATGGGACAGCATTGTCTCCGATACGACGGACAACCCGGTATCAGCGAACAACTTCATTCAGGCGGGCTATCGGCTGTTCGAGCCCGAGACCCCTTGGGCTTGGGTGCATACGCTCTATTGGCGGAAGTGGCTTCACTGAGCAGGTTTGCCGCCGCACGGAACGCGCCGTTTATCTAACGGCCAGTACGCGTCTGGAACGTCCGAGGACCCGGCAGCCTGAGCGCTGCCGGGTCCTTTTTGCGTATTGAAGCGATGCCGGCGTGGGACTTGCGAAGTCGGCGGCGTCGGGCTTTAAGTTTGCTCTTGCAGGAAATTCGGCGGCCATAAGCCGATGTAAGGGAGAGCGCGATCGATGCCCACCAAGCCTCAATTGCCGGTACGTGCCTCGCATGGGATGGGAGGCCCGACCGCGCTGGATGGCCTATTGGTCGTTGATTTCACGCGTGTGGTCGCTGGCCCGGCCTGCACCCAGACGCTCGCCGACTACGGTGCGCACGTCATCAAGATCGAGAATCCCGATGGCGGCGACGACACGCGCGCCTATGAGCACGCGGAGATTGGAGGCGAGAGCGCCGCCTTTCTCAGCCTGAATCGCAACAAGCGCGGCATCGCGCTCGATCTTGCTGTGCCGGAGGCGCGCGAGATCGCGCTGGATCTGATCCGCAAGGCAGATGTGGTCGTGGAGAATTTTTCGAGCGGGGTCATGAAGAAGTTCGGGCTCGACTATGAATCGGTCGCGCCGCTCAACCCGCGGCTGGTCTATTGCTCGATCTCCGCCTACGGACGCAGCGGACCGTTTGCCTCCCGGCCAGGCTTCGATCCGATCACCCAGGCGGAAAGCGGCTTCATGTCGCTTAATGGATTTGCCGACGGCCCGGCGGTTCGCACCGGCCCGCCAATTGTCGACATGGCGACGGGGATGTCCGCCTGCAATGCCATCCTGCTGGCGCTGCTCGCGCGGGAGCGGCTCGGCCGGGGGCAGCATGTCGAAGTTGCCCTGTTCGACGTCGCAATGGGAATGACCGGTTTCTACGGCATGGCCTATCTCATCAACGGCGAAAACCCCGGCCGGTTCGGCAATTCGCCGAGCGGGTCTCCCACCGTCGGCGTCTACGAGGCCTCAGATGGGCCGCTCTACATGGCCTGCGCCAACGACCGGCTCTACCGCAGGCTTGTGGTCGAGGTGCTGAATCGGCCCGATCTCATCACCGATCCGCGGTTTGCGACGCGCAAAGCCCGCTCGGAGAACAAGGAGCTCCTGCGGGCAGCCATCGCCGAAGTCTTCGCCAGTGATACGCTCGAAAACTGGATGGCGAAGATGAAGATGGCAAATATCCCCGTCGGCTATCTCCGGACGGTCGAGGAGGGCTTCAACGCCCCCGAGGCTCGCGAGCGCCATCGTTTGAACCGGATTCCGCATCCGACAGCCGAGTGGGTGCCCAACATCGAGCCACCGATTACGATGAGCCTGACAGCCGCGGTCGACCCCGTCGCGGCACCTCTTTTGGGCGAGCATACCAAGCAGATCCTGCAAGATACGCTCGGCTACGACGAACGTCGGATCGCGGATTTTGGCGAGAAGGGCGCCTTTGGCCCGGTCAAGCCTCCAAGGTCGACTTGAGGCACTGGCTCGGCTTGATTTGGCGAAGGTCCCGCCGCATAAATGTGTGAAAGCGAGGGACACGAATGGCGCCTGGCCAGGAGCCGAGCATGACCCAGCCCGCAGGCTTGCAAGCCGGCGGTGAGATCTATGCGTCAATGATCGCGAGGGCCCGGGCGCTTCTGCCGCGACTCCGTGAGCGGGCGGCACGGACGGAGGAGCTGCGGCATCTTCCGGCGGAAACCGAAAAGGATCTCCACGATGCCGGCCTGTTCCGGATGCTGCAACCGGCCCGGATTGGTGGCGCTGAGCTCGACTATGTCGCCCTCGTCGATTGCGCTGAGCTGCTCGGGCAGGCGGATGCGTCGGTTGCCTGGAATCTCGCCAATCTGGCGAGCCATCACTGGATGCTCGGCATGTTCCAGCCGAAGGCGCAGGATCTGGTCTGGGGCCGCAATCCGGATACTTTGATCGCGTCCTCGTTCATTTTCCCCGCCGGACGCGCCACGCGGGTCAAGGGCGGATACCAGTTGCATGGCAGTTGGCCATTCTCCTCGGGCGTTGCCTCCTGCGAATGGAATATGCTTGCGAGCGTGGTCTATTCCGACGACGATGCCGACGGCATCGAGTATCGAATCTTTCTGCTGCCGAGCGGCGATTACAAGGTGCTGGACACTTGGAACGTCGCCGGATTGCGCGGGACGGGGTCGTGCGACGTCGAGGTCAGGGATGCCTTCGTGGCTGACCATATGACGGTCGCCGTAGGGAACCTCTCAGGTGGCCCCACGCCGGGAAGCGCGGTCAATCCGAATCCTCTGTACACGCTGCCTGTCTTCTCGCTATTTCCTTACGTCCTCTCCGGTGTCGCGCTGGGGAATGCACAGGCGTGCCTCGACGACTATACGGAGGTCGCGCGTCATCGTATTTCGACGTACAACCGCGCCAAGCTGAGCGATTTTCAAAGCACGCAGATCAAGATCGCGGAGGCCTCGGCCAAGATCGACGCTGCGCGCCTGATCATGCGGTCGGCCTGTCTCGATGCCATGGAAGCCGCACGGCGCGGCCATATTCCTGACATGGCGACCAAGACCAGATATCGCCGCGACGGATCCTTTTCCGTGAACTTGTGCACGGACGCGGTCTCGATGCTGTTTGCCGCGAGCGGCGCGCGCGGGCTGTTCACGAGCGGCGTGTTACAGCGGCAGTTCCGCGATGCGCACGCGATCAACTCACATCTCGCGTTCAACTTCGATGCGGCCGGGACCAACTACGGACGGGTGGCCCTCGGCCTGCCCTCCGAGAATCTCACGCTGTGAGGTCGGCCGATGAATGACCTGCCGAAGCAGCCTCGCGCGCCGGATCCCGCCAATGAGTTCGCGAGCGACAGCTCGCAGATTGATCCTCGCGACTTTCGCAACGCGCTCGGAACTTATGCAACGGGCGTCACGATCATCACAGCGGCAGCGCCCGACGGCAAGCCGTACGGACTGACGTGCAATTCCTTCGCCTCGGTCTCGCTGAATCCGCCGCTGGTTCTGTGGAGCCTCGTCGTCTATTCCTCGAGCCTGACCATCTTCCAGAACGCCAGCCATTTCAGCGTCAACGTTCTTGGCGCTTCACAACAAGCGCTTGCGAACAAATTCGCAAAATCGTCGGATGACAAGTTCACCGGCGTCGACTGGACCCCCGGCCTTGGCAACGCGCCAGTGCTCGCCGAGAGCGTCGCCAACTTTCAATGCCGCTCCGTGAATCGCTATTATGGCGGTGACCATGTGATCTTTCTCGGCGCGGTCGAGGCATATACCTACAATGCGAAAGAGCCGCTGCTCTTTGCGCGAGGAGCGTTCGGTCGCTTCATGGCCGACGATGAGCGCAAGAACGGGCGGTAATGCGCCCCTAGAGCGCTTTGCGCTCTGCCGCCGAAAGCTTGTAGATCTCCAGCGCGTCCGCGTCCGCACCTCGCGCGGCCTTCGCCAGCCTGAAAAGCTGTCCGGCAAGCGCGGCCATCGGCACTGGCGTCGAGGTTGCCTGTGCAACATCGGCGACCGTATCGAGATCCTTGAGCATCGTGGCGATGTGGCCGAGCGGCGGGCTGTGAATGCCGTTGACCATTCGCGGCACGAACAGCTGGAGCGGGATGGAATCCGCAAAGCCGCCTGCGAGCGCTTCGGGCAATCGGTTGGCGTCAATTCCGGCGTTCACGGCAAGGCGGGTTGCTTCCGCGAGCACGGCCATCGCGCATCCGACGATCACCTGGTTGCACAGCTTTGTGGTCTGGCCGGCGCCGAGCGGGCCCATATGCGTGAACCTGCGCGCCATGGCCAGCACATAGGGCCGCACCCTCTCGATGTCGCCAGCTTCGCCGCCCGCCATGATGGCGAGCGTTCCTTCCTCGGCGCCCTTCGTGCCCCCGGACACCGGCGCATCGATCCAGCCCGCCCCGTTCGCGTCTTTCAATCGCGTTGCGAGGTCGCGCGCCGCGTCGGGATGAATTGACGAGAAGTCGACCACAAGCTTGCCCGCGCCAGGGGCCGCTGCCAGACCTTCGGGTCCGAAGATCACCTCCTCCACCGCCGCCGCATCCGTTACGCACATAAAGACGATATCCGAGCTCGCCAGGAGATCACGCGGCGTGACCACGTGCTTGGCACCAGCCTCGACCAGCGGCGCCACCTTGCCCTCCGAGCGATTCCAGACAGCGACCTGATAGCCGGCCTTCAGCAGGCGTCGGGTCATCGGAGTTCCCATGAGTCCGAGGCCGAGATAGCCGAGCTTCTCGGTGCGGTTCTTGCTGTCGTCAGCCATAGGTTGCCTCCTTCTGTCGTAGACGCCGCTTTACCATACATTGCCCATCTGCCGGCAAGACCGCCCACCTCGCATGGCTTGCCTGATTGTTTGAACCATGAAACATTTGAGGCGGTCGGGTTGGGGGCGCCAGTCGGCGCCGGAGCAGCGGAGTGGCACGATGCGAACCGTTTCGAAGTGGATCCTGGCTTTGGGGGCGGCAGCCGCCGTGAGCGCGGACGCAAGCCCGTCATGGGGGCAGCAGACGATCCGCGTCGGCTGGACCATCCCTGCGGAGGAGTCCAAGTACTGGATGATGCGCAGGCCGGCAGAGTTTCCCAATCTCGGCAAGACCTACAACATCGAATGGACCCAATTCCAGGGCACCGCGCCGATGACGCAGGCCCTGGCGGCAGGTGCGCTGGACTGCGCGACGCAGGCGCCGCTCTCGCTCTCCAATGGGGTCGTCGGCGGCAATCTCAAGGCCTATATCGTCGCGCAGCATGTTTTCGAGATGCCCGGCGGCTTCTCGGTCTACTGGGCCGTCAAGGATGACTCGCCCATCAAGACAATTGCGGATCTCAAGGGCAAGACCGTCGGCATTTCCGTGATCGGTGGCGGTACGCAAGGGCCGTTCAATCTGCTCTTGAAGCAGAATGGCGTCGATCCGGCCAAGGACATCAAGCTGGTCGAGGTCGGCTTTGCCGTCTCCGAGGACGCGCTGCGCCAAGGCCGCGTTGACGCGGTCAATATGAACCAGCCGTTTGCTGCGCGCGCGGAGGCAAAGGGCGGCACAAGGAAGCTGTTCTCGCTCTCCCAGGCCATGCCGAACATCGTGCACATCCTGGAAGCCTGCCGTGCCGATTTCGTCGACAAGAACCCTGAGTTGGTCAAGGCCTATGTCCGCGATATTACCTCGGGCATGAAGAAGGCACTCGCGAACCGCGAGGAGACTCTCAAGGTCGTCAATGAAGTGCTGAAAGCCCCCATTCCGGTACTCGAGACCTACTTGCTCAAGGACAATGATTTCGGCCGCGATCCGGGTGCTGCGCCGAACTTCCCGGCGATCCAGAAGATGCTGGATATCTATGCAGAAACAGGAATGCTGCCGAAGCTGGATGTCGCACAGTTCAAGCATCCGTCGATCGTCGCGCCGCTGCAATAGAAGCGGGACGAATTACCGAACCAACATCGTAGCGTTCCGGATCATCCGGGACGCTGCACGAAGAAGATGCATATATGAAGAAGTTGCGTTCCCGAGTCACCACAGACGGCCTCGACCGAGCGCCGCATCGTGCATTCATGCGCGCCATGGGGCTCGACGACGCTGCGATTGCGAAGCCGATGGTGGGCATCGTCAGCATGAAGGGTGAGCAGACGCCCTGCAACATGACCCACGACTTCCAGGTAGCTGCAGCCAAGACCGGGATCGATGAGGCCGGCGGTACACCGCGTGAATTCTCGACTGTTTCGGTGTCCGACGGCATCAGCATGAATCATGAGGGGATGAAGTTCTCCCTCTTCTCGCGTGAGCTGATCGCCGACTCGATCGAAGCCGTGGTCCATGGGTTGGCCTACGATGCGCTGATCGGATACGGCGGGTGCGACAAGACCCTTCCTGGCGTGATGATGGGAATGGTCCGCTGCAACGTGCCATCCATCTTCATCTATGGCGGCAGCTCGCTGCCCGGGCGCGTGGATGGACGTACGCTGACGGTGCTCGATTCCTATGAGGCTGTCGGCAGCTTCATGACTGGCGAGATCGATGGCGCCACGCTCGAGCGCATTGAACGCGCCTGCCTGCCGACGATCGGTGCGTGCGCCGGCCAGTTCACCGCGAACACCATGGGCATGGTATCGGAGGCGATGGGGCTGACCATTCCCAACGTCTCGATGGTGCCCGGTGTCTATTCCGAGCGTGCGCAGATTTCGCGACGCGCCGGCCGACTGATCATGGAGATGCTGGACCGCGGCGGGCCGCTGCCGCGCGACATCGTGACGCGGAAATCCCTGGAGAACGGAGCGGCGATCGTGGCAGCGACGGGCGGCTCGACCAACGCCGCGCTGCACCTGCCGGCGATCGCGAATGAGGCCGGAATTGCATTCAGCATCGATGACGTGGGGGAGGTCTTTGCCAGGACGCCGTTGATCGGCAATCTGCGCCCCGGAGGCAAGTATACGGCGAAGGATGTCTACGATATCGGCGGCGCTGCGGTCATCATTCGCGAGCTGATCCAGAGCGGTCATATCGATGGCGGCTGCTTGTCAATCACCGGCCGCACACTTGCCGAAGAGTACGGTGTGGCCAACGCACCCGACGGAGAGGTTGTGTACACGGCTCGCGCGCCGATCATGCCTGACGGTGGTGTCGCGGTGCTGAAGGGTAACCTCTGTCCCGATGGGGCGGTGATCAAGGTGGCGGGCTTGAAGAGCCAATTCTTCGAAGGCGTCGCGCGTGTTTTCGAGGATGAAGAAGCCTGCGTCGCAGCCGTTCGTGACCGCAGTTACAAGGCGGGCGAGGTTCTCGTGATCCGCAATGAAGGGCCAGTCGGCGGACCTGGCATGCGTGAGATGCTTGGCGTCACCGCACTGATCTACGGGCAGGGCATGGGTGAAAAAGTGGCGCTGATCACCGATGGCCGGTTCTCCGGCGCGACCCGCGGGATGTGCATCGGCTACGTGTCCCCCGAGGCATTTGTTGGCGGTCCGCTGGCGCTCGTCCGGAATGGTGACAGAATCCGGATTGATGCCGCAAATCGACGGATGGATGTCCTGCTCGAGGAACAGGAGCTTGCCGCACGGCGACGCGATTGGAAGCCGCGCCCGCCTCGCCACCGCGCAGGTGCGCTGGCAAAATATGCCCGGCTGGTTGGGCAGGCGCCGGGCGGAGCCGTAACGCATGAAGGCCCGGCAGAATGGCCGTGGTTCGAATGACGCACCGCACGGGCGCGAAAGTGACAGCCTGTCTGGCAGGCTTCTTGCTAAGCTGATGCCGCTGAATCCTCGTGCGAGTGGGACGGAAGGCGGGATGACGGTAGTATCTGCGAGATCGAGCGAATGGGTGAGACCGGTGACGCAACAAGACCCGGCTTCCGCAATCATCGAGATCGACCGCGTGTCGCAGGTCTTTAAAACCTCGGCACGCAAGAATCACGTTGCGCTTTCGGACATTTCGCTGACGATCGAGGAAGGAGCTTTCGTCTCCATCCTTGGTCCGTCCGGCTGCGGCAAGTCGACACTGCTCTACATTGTCGGCGGCTTCGTCAGTCCAACCAGCGGCGCGGCGAAGATGAAGGGACAGGCGATCACGGGGCCCGGTCCGGATCGTGGACCGGTATTCCAGGAATTTGCGCTCTTTCCCTGGAAGACTGTGCTCGGCAACGTGATGTATGGGCCGCGTCAGCAAGGAATTCGCGGCACCGAGGCCGAAGCGCAGAGCCGGGCCCTGATCGAGATGGTCGGCCTCAAGGGCTACGAGAACTTCTATCCCAAGGAGCTGTCGGGCGGCATGAAGCAGCGCGTGGCGCTGGCGCGGACGCTTGCCTACCATCCCGAAGTGCTGCTGATGGACGAGCCGTTCGGGGCACTCGACGCGCACACGAGGACGCGCCTGCAGAACGATCTTCTGAACATCTGGGAGCGTGACCGCAAGACGGTGCTTTTCGTCACCCATTCGGTCGACGAAGCCGTCTTCCTCTCGGACAAGGTCGTCATGATGTCGAAATCGCCCGGGCGAATCCGGCAGGTCATCGACATCGACCTGCCGCGGCCGCGCCGCCGCAACGAGCTGTTGCTCGATCCGCGTTACCAGAAGTACGTCGTCGACATCGAGCGCATGTTCGACGAGAGCGACGAAGCCGGAGCGCCCGCGTGATGTCGGCGGCCGGCATGACCAAGCGCGCTGCCCCGGTGCTCGCCTGCATCGGATTGCTGGTGGTGTGGCAGGTCGCGTCACTGGCGCTGAAGAATGACAGCTTTCCGACCGCGATTGGAGCGATGAGAGCGATTCCGGACATCCTTGGCGACAGGGAATCCCTGATCAATATTCTGGCCTCGCTCCGGCGCATGGCGATGGGATTTGGCGCGGCCGTGCTCGTGTCGATTCCGCTTGGGCTGTTGATGGGACGTAGCGCCGCGATTGCTGCCTTCTTCAATCCGCTGCTGATGGTGATCTATCCGGTGCCGAAGGCGGCCTTGATGCCGATCATCATGCTCTGGCTCGGCGTCGGCGACATCACGAAGACGCTCGTGATCTTCCTCGGCGTCAGCCTGCCCGTGATTTATCACAGCTTCGAAGGCGCCAAGGCGGTCGAAGAGAAGATGCTGTGGTCGGGCGCTGCGATGGGGCTCTCGCCGGTGCAACGCCTGGTGCGTATCGTGCTGCCGGCGGCGCTGCCGGAAATTCTGACGGGGTGTCGTACAGGATTGGTGTTGGCGCTGATCACGATGATCACCAGTGAGATGATTGCCCGTCAGTCCGGTGCCGGAAACATCCTGTTCAACGCGCTCGACATGGGCCAATACGAAACCGTCTTTGCGATGATCATCATCGTGGGAGCGATGGGAATCTGCCTCGACGCGATTTTCGAGAAGGTTCGTGCCAGGCTCGTGCGCTGGTCCGAGCCGCAGTTCGACATGCCGCTGAGCTTCTCATGATGTCGCGGCTTCTCGCCCCTAATTTCGTTCTTGGAATTGCTCCGATCGCACTGGTGATCGCGCTGTGGCAAGGCTTGGTATCTTTCGGCTTCGCGCCGGCAGTTCTGCTGCCGCCGCCTGGCTACGTCTTCGGCCGGCTGCTCCAGCAACTCGTAACCTCGACGTTCCAGCACGAGATCGCGGCGACCCTGATCAGGCTGTTTGCCGGCTTCGCGATTGCTGTCGTGCTCGGTGTCAGCATCGGCATTGCCGCCGCCGCCAATCCGGCGATCAACGCCGTGGTTCGGCCCATCGTGCGCGTATTGGCGCCTTTGCCCAAGGTCGCGCTCTATCCGGCCTTGCTGCTGCTGCTCGGATTTGGCCACGGATCGAAGATCACATTAGTGGCTGCCGACGCTCTTTTCCCGATCCTGCTGTCGACCTATTACGGTGCCTCGACCGTCGAGCAGAAGCTGATCTGGTCGGCTATGGCTGCGGGATCGTCACGCTACGAAATTCTCTTCAAGGTAGTGCTGCCGGCAGCGATGCCGTCGATCCTGACCGGGTGCCGGATTGGCCTTGTCATTTCCTGCATCGTGGTGTTTCTGGCCGAGATGATCACGTCGACGGACGGACTGGGGCACGCGCTCGTGACTGCGGCCAGAACCTTCCAGGCCGTGGACATGTTCGTGCCGCTGATCACGATCTCGCTGCTGGGCTTGATCTTGAACGGCCTGCTGGGAGCCGTGCGCTCGTACTTGCTCCGGGGCTTCCCCGAAGCGTAACTAACAAGAATCCTGAAGACCGGGAGAGAACCATGCTGGCTGATCGTATCGAGGCAAAATGGATCGATGCGTTTTGCGAGATCTTTGAGCGATGCGCCGTCAAGGCCGGCGATACCGCGGCGATCCTGTCGGAGACCCAGTCACGCGCATTGAACGTCCATCTCGCGGAGCTGGCCCTGCTGCGGATGGGCGCGCGGCCGTTTCATGTGGTGATGCCGACGCCACGTAACCGGCATATCGTTCCGGTCCGCTCCACCGGGGCGAGCGAGGCGATCCAAAAGCTTGGTCCAGTGATCACGGCGCTTCAGCAGGCCGGCTTCGTCGTGGATTGCACCATCGAAGGACTGATGCATGCGGTGGAGACGCCGGAGATTCTCAAAGCCGGCGCGCGGATCCTGGTGATCTCCAACGAGCATCCCGAAGCGCTGGAGCGCATGGTGCCGGATTCCGCGCTCGAAAAGCGTGTTCGTGCGGCGGCCAAAATGCTGCGCGGAACGAAGCGCATGCGTGTCTCCTCGAAGGCCGGCACGGCGCTCGATGTCGATATGGTCGGAGCGTCGACTGTCGGTGTGTGGGGCTGGACCGACAAGCCCGGCACGCTCGCGCATTGGCCCGGCGGCATCGTCGTCAGCTTTCCCAAGAGCGGGACCATCAACGGCACTCTGGTGATGGCGCCCGGCGACATCAACCTGACCTTCAAGCGCTACCTGACCTCGCCGGTGAAGATGACTCTGAAGGACGACTATGTCGTGGAACTCGAAGGCGAGGGCACGGATGCCGCGATGATGCGCGCTTATCTGGCCGCCTGGGGCGATCGCGAAGCCTATGCCGTGTCGCATGTCGGCTTCGGCATGAATCCCGGTGCGCGCTATGAGGCACTATCCATGTATGACCAGCGCGACACCAACGGCACAGAGATTCGGGCCGTTTCCGGCAATTTCCTGTTCTCGACCGGTGCGAATGAATTTGCAGGGCGCTACACGGCCGGACATTTCGACCTGCCGATGATGGGAACGACGATCGAGCTCGACGGCGTTGCGGTCGTCCGCGAAGGCGTGCTTCAGGACGTCTTCGGGTAGCCGCGATCGAGCACGGGCGGCCGGGCGAGGTCGAAGTGCCGGAGCAGGTCGACCATGGCCTGCAACCGCTTCACGCGATAAGCATCGACGTCCATCCCGGAGTAATCCAGGAAGCCGGCGCCCGTGCGCAGGCCGATCCGGCCTTCATGCATGTTGCGGGAAATGACCTCCGGCGCGCGATAGCGGTCGCTACCAAGCGCGCCTTCGAGGTAACGGCTGGCGTAGTATAGGATATCGCCGCCGCCCCAATCGATGAATTCGAGCAGCCCGAGCACGGCATAGCGGAAGCCGAAGCCGTAACGGATCGCCTTGTCGATCTCTTCGGCGCTGGCGACGCCTTCCTCGACCATGCGCGCGGCCTCGTTCATTGCCAGCGCCTGGATGCGCGGGACGATGAAACCCGGTGTGGCGGCGCAGACCACCGGCACCTTCCCGATGCCTTCGAGCAGCGTCTTGACCTCGTCGATGACGGCCGGGTCTGTCGCCTTGCCGGGCGAAACCTCGACCAGCGGGATGAGATAGGCCGGGTTGAGCCAGTGCACGTTTAGAAAGCGGCGCGGGTTCACGATCGCGCCCGAGAGATCGTCGACGAGGATGGTCGAGGTCGTCGACGCGATGATCGTTTCAGGGCCGACCTGCTTTGCCGCCGCCCCCAGCACCTCGCGCTTGAGCTCGACCACCTCAGGAACGCCTTCGAAGATCATTCCGGCTTCGGCCAACGCTGCGCCGCTCCGGCTCGCCGGCACCACCGAGACCCGCGCGATCAGCGGATCGACATCCGCGTCGGTCAGCAGCCCCAGTTTTGACAGGCTGGCGAAGGTCTTCCTGACTTCGCCAAGCGCGTCCGTTTCCAGCTTGGTGAAGTCCTCCGCGGAACGCGCCTTGATATCGATCATCGTGACCCTGTGCCCTGCATACGCGAAGGCAACGGCAATGCCCCGGCCCATGCGGCCAGCGCCGAGACAGGCGATATTGATGCGACTGGTCATTGATCAGAATCCATTGCGGAGCAGCGTCTGCAATTCAGCCTTGCTGAGCTCGCCGAGTCCCAGCGTCTGGAGCGTTCGGCCACCTCGCGCAAAATCTTCGCCGCAGACCGCGCCGCCGATTGACAGAAACGCTTTGGCCAGCGGTGTGTCCACGCCAGCGAGACCCGCGACGGACACCAGCAGCGACAGCCCAAGCCGCAGATCCTCGCGCATGTAACGGTGCTCTGTCAGCACGATCCGCTCGCGCCAATCACCGGAATCGGTCAACCGGTCGTGCGAGCCGCGGCCATACATCCAGATCTCGCCTTCCCTCGCGTAGTGATGAGCCAGCGGGAAATGCGGCGCGCCGTAGCCGAGTGCCTCGCGCACTGCGATGCGTTCTGCGTCGAGCGCGTCAGTGACCCGGCGGATCGCGGCTTGCGTACCTTCCTTGTGAATGTCCCAGCGCTCGAAATGTTCGATCGGCCCTGCGTTCATCACGATCAACGGCGGGTGAATGATCGGACCTGCGTTCATCAGGGCGCCCGACAGCGCGTCTCCGCATGTCTCGATCGCGTCTAGGAAAGCGCGCCCGATCACTGCGAGGGCGTGGGGCGCCTGCTCGAGCGGGAACACGCCGACCGGGAGCCGCTTGGCGCGGATGGTGATCGCGACCTCGAACGGTCCGTGCTTGCGGGTCAGCCACGGAAGCGTGCCCGTTTCGGCAAAGCTGGCCTTGGCATTGTTGCCGGCATCTCGGGCCGCCTGGGCGAAGATCATCGAGCCGAACGTCGCCGGCGGCAGAAAGACGACCTGACCGTCCCGCAAATGCGGCGCGAGCAGGCGAGCGATATTTGATTGCGCGAAGGCGGGCGCGGGGCACAGGATCAGCTCCGTGCCTTCGACGGCGTCCGCGATGTCGGTCGTGACCAGCGCCAGCTTCACGTCATGACGGCCGTTGTGATCCTTGACCAGGATGCGCGAGCCGGCGGCGCGATGCGCTGCGACCTGATCGGCATCGCGGCGCCAGAGCCGCACCTCGTGCCCCGACAGCGCAAAATCGCCCGCGGCCGCGAAAGAGCCGTTTCCCCCACCCAGAACTGCGATCTTCAAGATGCTTCTCCTTGCGCCCGTGACTGCGCGTCAAGCTGCTTCAGCAGGAAATGCTGGACCTTGCCCAGCGCCGTCCGCGGCAGGTCGTTGACGAAGACGATCTCGCGCGGAATTTTGTAGCGCGCGAGTTGCGCCTGAAGATGCGCCCTCAATTCGTCCGCCTCGAGCCGGCAGCCGGATCTCGCAATGACATAGGCGACCGGCACCTCGTCCCAGCGCGGGTCCGGCCGGCCGATCACGGCGCATTCGCTGACGTCGGGGTGTTCGAGCAGGACGCGCTCGACCTCGGCCGGGTAGACGTTTTCTCCGCCTGAAATGATCATGTTCTTCTTGCGGTCGCGGACCCAGAAATAGCCGTCGGCATCGCACAGGCCGATATCACCGGTGCGATACCAGCCATCCTGCAGCGCCTCGCGCGTTGCGGCGTCGTTTCCCCAATATTCGAAGAACACGTTGGGACCGCGCACCGCGATTTCGCCCGGCGTGCCCGCGGGCAGTTCTTCGCCGGCCTGGTCGATCACCTTTGCCTCGCAGCACAGGCCGGCAAGGCCGGTCGATCCCGCGCGCGAAAGATCGCCGCCAAGCCGCGTGTAGACGGCGATCGGGCAGGTTTCGGTCGAGCCATAGACCTGAAGCACCGGGACGTCGCGCGCGACGAAGCGCTCGATCAGGTGCGGCGGTACGATGGTCGAGCCGGTGGCGACGGCCTTGAGTGAGGAAAGATCAGCGGTCGCCCAGGCGGGATGCTCACTCACCGCCTGAAGGATCGCAGGAACCATCACCGTGAGTGTCGGCCGTTCCCCTTCAATGGCCGCAAGCGCGGCGTCCGGCGTGAAGCGCGCATGGACCGTGACGGTCGCGCCCAGCTGCAACGCCGGCGTAGTCTGGATGTTGAGGCCACCGACGTGGAAGAACGGCAGCACGGTCAGCACGTGGTCGTCGGACGTCATGTTGTGCATGTGCTGGCTCATGACACCGTTCCAGAACAGCGCCTCCTGGCGCAGCACCGCGCCCTTTGGCCGTCCCGTCGTGCCCGACGTGTAGACGATGAGCAGCGGGCAGGAGAGGTCGGTATGTGGATTTCGGCTCGTGCCGTCACCGCGGGCCAGCAAATCTTCGAATGTCGTGCCGCGAGGTGGCGTGAAGTCGAGGCCGACGACGGATGTCCCTGCCGCGGTCTGTCCCAGCTCGGCAAGCACTCCGGAAAACGCCTGCTCGAGCACCAGGACCTTGGTGCCGGCATCGCCGAGAATGAACAGCTGCTCGGCGACGGCCAGTCGCCAGTTCAGCGGCACCAGCATCGCGCCGAGCCGCGCACAGGCGTAAAGCAGAACCAGATAATCCGGCCGGTTCAGGCTTAGAATCGCGACGCGATCGCCGCGGCCGACGCCGAGCGCCTGTTTTAAGGCCGTGGCCGTTTGCTCGATGCGTGCGGCGAATGCCGCATAACTCAGCCGCGTCCCTTCGAAGGCAATGGCCGTCTTGTCTGGCGCGAACGCCGCGTTGCGGTCGATCAGGCTACAGAGGTCCACGGTCAGTCGTCCGTTTCACCGGCCTCGTACAGCGCTTCGCGCCCGATCCGGTCGAGGCAGAGCTCGGCGGTCCAGGGCAGCATCAGCGAGCCGCAGCGGCTGTCACGATAGATTCGCTCCAGCGGCAGCGAGCGAAGCATGGCCTGACCGCCGCAGGTGCGGATCGCGAGCGCGGCGAGCTCATTGGCGCCCTCCATCACGGAATATTGCGCGGCATAGGCGCGCAGCACTTGCTCCTTGCTCGGATTGGCGCGCGCCTCGGTCACGGCCTGGAACCAGATTGCCTTAATCTGCTCCAGCTTGATCTGCATCTGCGCCACCGCGATCTGCTTGGTCGGGTACATCCGCCGCTTGACCGACGGCATGCCCGGGACCTCGCCGCGCAAGTAACGCACGGTGAAGTCGTAGGCGGCTTGCGCCAGGCCCATATAGGTCGGCGACAGCGTCAGGAACATGTGCGGCCAGCGCTGAGCTGCCTGGAAATACACGCCGCGCGGCATCAGCGCCGAATCTTCCGGAACGAACACATCCTTGAACAGCAGCGTCCGCGAAACCGTGCCGCGCATGCCCAGCGGGTCCCAGTCGCCGACGACCGAGACGCCTTCTGATTTGGCTGATATCGCCAGGTAAAGCGTGTTGCGGCGCGACGCCTTCTCGCCTTGCTCCATCTCGGTGCAAAGCACGCCGTAATAGTCGGCGTGGCCCGAAAGCGAGGCAAAGATCTTCTTGCCGTTGACGATCCAGCCCCCTTTAACCGGCCTTGCTTCAGTGCCGAATGCGACCCCGCCGGCAGCGGCAGCTCCACCTTCGGAAAAGGGCTGCGAGTAGATCGCTCCATCCTCGACGATGCGCTTGTAGTGCACCGCGCGCCGCCGCTCGTGCTCGGCACGGGTGTCCGCGTCCATGTCCAGATCGTCGGCGAGCGGACCCGACCACAGGGTCGAGCAGACATGCATGTTCCAGGTCAGCGCGGTGGCGCCGCAATAGCGGCCGATCTCGGCCGCCGCCAGGGCATAGGTCTGGTAATTCGCGCCGAGGCCGCCGTGCTTCTTTGGCACGGCAATGCCGAGCAGGCCGACGCGATGCAAATCGCAGTAATTTTCGGTCGGGAAGGTCGCCTCGCGATCGTAAGTGGCGGCGCGACCGGCAAAGACGGTCTGGCCGATCTCTCTCGCGCGGGTGATGATGCCGGCCTGCTCGTCGCTCAGGCTGAATGCGACAGGATCGAAGATCGGCGCATCCAGCGCGACCTTGTTGGTCGCGCCAATCGTCTTGCTGACTTGCATGGTCATCGCGCAGTTACCTTAGGCTTTGGTCGCGAGAGAGTTCAGGAACCGGCCGAGAGCTTCGTCGAAGGCCTCGGGGCGTTCGAGATTGGCGAGATGGCCGACGCCAGGCAGCTCGACATATTCGGCCCCCGGGATATAGGCCGCCGTCTTTGCCATCATCGGCGCGGGCGCGTTGTTGTCTTTTGAGCCGGACAGCAACAGCGTGGGAACAGAGATATTTCCGAGCGTGCTGCGCTGATCGAAGCCGATGAGGGCCAGCATCATGGCACGATAGCTCGCTTCGGGCACGCTCCCCATGCATTCGCGGGCGACCTCCATCCCATTCGGATCGGGATCGTCGCCGACGAGCTCCTTCACCAGGGAAGGGGCCAGCGACTTCATCGTCTCGCCGCGATCGAGCGGTCCCAGTCGCGCTGCGATGAATGATTTCTGCCAGTCGCCGTCCGCCTTTCCGAACGCAGGGCTGGTCTGCGCCAGCACGACTGCGCGTGCCAGCTTGGGGGATTGAACCAGCCACTTCTGAACGATCATGCCGCCGATGGAATGGCCGACCAGAACAGGTCTGCTGACGCCGAGTTGCGCGATGAACTGCTGGAGCGCCTCCGCCAGGGCAGCGATACTGACGCTCGCAAGCGGCGCCGATCCTCCATAACCGGGCATGTCCCATGCGATCGCGCGGAAGCGGTCGCCAAATGTCGCAAGCTGCCGCCGCCAGGCCCGCGCCGCGCCGCCGATGCCGTGCAGGAAGATCAGCGGTATCGCGTCCGGATCGCCCGCGGCTTCATAGGCGAAGCGTCCGTCCCTTGTTATCATTGGCACAGGCTGCGACACGCGACATCCTTCTGCTGGGCCCCTCGATGCTAACAGGCCTTTCGGAGATGGAAAGCGATAATTTTATACTTAAAGCAATTTTCGGGCCGTTGCTCGTGCCGCATCATTCGCCGCCCACGCGCCGCTTTCGTTGCAAAAACTTGAAGGTTAAAATATATCGGAAGCGCGATCACGAGAGCCGAGGGAGCCAGCGCATGTCCGGATTGCCGCATTCGCCGCACGCGCTGGTCACCGGTGGCGGGCGCGGCATCGGCCGCGCGATCGCGTCCGCTCTCGTCGGCGCCGGTGCGACCGTGACCGTGCTTGGCCGGAACGCGGCGGTTCTCGACGAGGCGGTCAATGCAGGCGCCGCGCACTTTACGGCTGTCGCTGATGTCTCGAACGAAGCGTCTCTGAAAGCCGCGATCGCCGGGGCAAGTGCGCGCAAGCCGATCGACATCCTGATCGCCAACGCGGGCAGCGCTGAATCGGCGCCGTTCGCGAAATCGGACAGCGCGCTCTTCAGCCGGATGATGGATGTCAATTTCATGGGCGTCGTGCATGCCGTCCAGGCCGTGCTGCCGGGCATGAAGGATCGTCCCTACGGCCGCATCGTCGCGGTAGCGTCCACCGCAGGCCTCAAGGGCTACGCCTATGTCAGCGCGTATGCCGCGGCCAAACACGCCGTGATCGGCCTCGTGCGTTCGCTTGCTCTCGAGATGGCCGGAAGCAACGTCACCGTGAATGCGGTGTGTCCCGGCTTTACCGACACCGACCTCGTCGCCGGGAGCATTGACAACATCATGAAGAAGACGGGCCGAACCCGCGAGCAGGCAATTGCCGAGCTCGCGAAGCACAATCCGCAAGGACGCTTGGTCACGCCTCAGGAGGTCGCAGACGCGGTTCTCTGGCTGTGCGGGGAGGGCGCGAGCGCGATCACCGGACAGGCGATCGCAGTGGCCGGTGGCGAAGTCTAGCCTGCCTGGCAGGCGCGGAAAAAGAAAGCCAAGGAGATCCCATGAGCAGACCAGCCAATCCCGTTACCGTGCCGCTTGCGGATTACTCACCGCAGCACTTCCTGCTCGCCGTGGTCGATGGCGTTGCGACGGTCACGCTCAACCGTCCCGAACGAAAGAATCCGCTGACGTTCGAGAGCTATCGGGAACTGACCGACTTCTTCCGCGCCTGCGCCTTCGACGACGCGGTCAAGTCCATCGTCGTGACGGGTGCCGGCGGCAATTTCTCGTCCGGCGGCGACGTGTTCGAGATCATCGGCCCGCTGGTGAAGATGGACACCAAGGGTCTGACCGCCTTCACGCGCATGACCGGCGACCTCGTCAAGGCGATGCGGGCCTGTCCGCAGCCGATCGTGGCCGCGGTCGAAGGTATCTGTGCCGGGGCCGGAGCGATCATCGCGATGGCGTCTGATATGCGCCTTGCGGCGAGCGGGGCCAAGGTGGCGTTCCTGTTCAACAAGGTGGGGTTGGCCGGCTGCGACATGGGCGCTTGCGCCATCCTGCCGCGGATCATCGGGCAGTCCCGCGCCTCCGAGCTGCTCTACACCGGCCGGTTCATGACGGCGGAAGAGGGCGAGCGCTGGGGCTTCTTCAGCCGCATCGTCACGCCAGAGCAGGTGCTGCCCCAGGCGCAGGTTCTGGCCAGGCAGGTCGCGGAAGGCCCGACCTTCGCCAACACCATGACCAAGCGGATGCTGGCCATGGAATGGGCGATGTCGGTGGAGGAGGCGATCGAAGCGGAGGCCGTGGCTCAAGCCCTGTGCATGACAACGGCGGATTTCGAGCGCGCCTTCGACGCTTTCGCCAACAAGATCAAACCGGTCTTCAGGGGCGACTGAGCCGGTCGCAATTATCTGCAGCCAATCCAGCGAGGGGGACTTGCGGGGGATTATTTTAGGTTTAAAATAATTTCATTGCCGCCTGCGTGAGATGAAGCTCGCCAATCGCGCGATGATGTCGCCGATGCGCATGTATTCGGGTTCCGCGACAGCGTGCGCGACCGGCAGGATCTCCAGGAGCTGAGAATTAAGGCTAAGCCCAAGACCCGGGCCGAGCTCAAGACGGAGGCGACAAAGCCGCTTGCGGCGGAGTGACCGCCCGTGCGACGTTAACCCATTGCCTGCGGTTCGAGTGGAGTTAGGGCGATGAAGGCGATTATCGTCGGTGGCGGTATCGGTGGTCTCACGACGGCTTTGATGTTCCGCTCGCGCGGCCTGGATTGCGAGATCTTCGAGCAGGCCGACACCATTCGCGAGCTCGGCGTCGGCATCAACACGCTGCCGCACGCGATGCGGGAGTTGGCCGGCCTCGGCCTGTTGCAGAAGCTCGACGAGGTCGCGATCCGCACCGATCAGCTCTATTATCTCAACCGCCACGGCCAGGAGGTCTGGCGCGAAGCTCGCGGCATCGACGCCGGCCACGATGTGCCGCAATTCTCGATCCATCGCGGGCGCCTTCAGGGCGTCATCCATCGTGCCGTCGAGGAGCGGTTGGGCCGTGAGGCGATCCACACCGGCTGCCGGCTCGGCGCCTTCACGCAGGACGAGGGCGGCGTCACTGCTTACTTCTTCGATCGCGCCGGCACCCATGTCCACACCGCGCGCGGCGATATCCTGATCGGCGCCGACGGCATTCACTCTCGCGTCCGCGAGACGCTGTTTCCGAACGAAGGGCCGCCGTGCTGGAACGGCCTCATGCTGTGGCGCGGTGCGCGCGACTGGCCGCTGTTTCTCACCGGAAAATCGATGATCGTGGCCGGCGGTCTCAATGCCAAGGTGGTGATCTATCCGATCGCGGAAGGATCGAGCCCGGCGAGCCGCCTGACCAATTGGGCGGTGCTGGTGAAGGTGGGCGAGGGCAACGCGCCGCCGCCGCGGAAGGAAGACTGGTCGCGGCCGGGCCGCCGCGAGGAGCTGATGCCGCACGTGGCACGCTTCTCGGTGCCCTATATCGACGTGACGAGCCTGATCTCGGCAACGCCCGAATTCTACGAATATCCGACCTGCGACCGCGATCCCTTGCCCTATTGGTCATTGGGCCGGGTCACGCTGCTCGGCGATGCCGCGCATCCGATGTATCCGGTTGGATCGAACGGCGCCTCGCAGGCCATTCTCGACGCGCGCTGTCTTGCGGATGTGCTGGTGCGCGCCGAACACCCGCGACAGGCCTTGCTCGAATACGAGAAGAAGCGTCTGCCGATGACGGCCGAAATCGTCCGCTCCAACCGGCGCGGCGGGCCGGAGGGCGTTATCGACGCCGTCGAGCAGCTCGCGCCCGACGGCTTCGACAATGTCGACAACGTCCTGAGCTATTCCCAGCGCGAGGCCATCGTGCGCGGCTATGCCACCAAGGCAGGTTTCGCCGCGGTGCCCGGACTCGCGGCGGTGCGCGCCTGAAGCGCGCCTAAAGCGTGATGCGATTGGGACGAATCGTCATCGCGCTTTAGGGTTCTTGTTTGAGCATGATCTTTTCGGAAAACCGCTACGCACTTTTCCGGATCATGCTCTAGCCGCCGGGCGGCGGCGGCAGGAAGTGGATGTTGAACTCGGCGGCCATCGCCACGACGTCCTCGGGCTTCTGCTCCTTCATGTTGTGGAGACCCCAGAACAGGTCGAACAGCTTGCGGCTCGGCGAGACCCAGAACAGCACCTTGGCGGTCTGCTCCGACTTGTTGAAGATGCCGTGCGGCACGCCCATGCCGAGGCGGATCAGGTCGCCTGCACTGGCCTGCGCCTCCGAATTGCCCAGCATGAAATCGAGCTTGCCCTCCAGCATGTAGAGATACTCATCCTGGTCGGGGTGAATGTGCGGCGGCACGAAGGTGCCCGGCGGCAGCGTCGCGTGCCAGGAGAAGCTGTTCTCGGCGTAGCTCTTCGGCACGTAGGTCTGGCCAAGGATGTTCCAGGAAATACCCTGGATTCCCTCATTGGCCCGCGTGATGCCGGTGATTTCGCTCTTCATTGCAGTCCTCCCGTAACGCGCTGCGTGGCTATTGTTAGAGCATGATCATTTTCGGAAAACCGCTGCGCACTTTGCGCTAGTGCGGCCCTTCGGGTCCGGATCATGCTCAGTTCGCCGCCTTGCAGTCCTTGGCATAGCGGTCGCCGTAATTCTCGAACACCTTCTGCACGATCTCGGTCTGGAATTTGCCGTCCGGACGCTTGGCGACCTTGGTCAGGTAGAAATCCTGGATCGGATAATTGTTGTTGTTGAACTTGAAGGCCCCGCGCAGCGAGGTGAAGTCGGCCTTCTTCAACGCGGCGCCAACGGCCTCCTTGTTGGAGAGATTGCCCTTCACGGCCTTGACTGCGCTGTCGATCAGCATCGCGGCATCATAGGCCTGGAAGGCGTAGGTGCCGGGAACGCTGTTGTAGGCGGCCTCATAGGCGGCAACGAACTTCTTGTTCTGGGGATTGTCGAGATTGGGCGCCCAGTTCGCGCCACCGAACATGCCCACCGCCGCATCCTGCTGTGCCGGCAGGGTCGATTCATCGACCGTGAAGGCCGAGAGCACCGGAATAGTATCGGCGAGCCCGGCCTGCCGGTACTGCTTGACGAGATTGACGCCGAGGCCGCCCGGCATGAATGTGAACAGTGCATCGGGCTTCTGCGAGGAAATCTTGGAGAGCTCCGGCTGGAAATCCAACGTGTTCAACGGCATGTAGGACTCTTCGACGATCTCGCCCTTGTAGTCCAGCTTGAAGCCAGCCACCGAATCCTTGCCCGCCTGATAGTTCGGCACCATCAGGTACATCCGCTTGTAGCCGCGATCCTGCGCGACCTTGCCGAGGATCTCGTGCACCTGATCGTTCTGATACGAGGTCACATAGAAGAACGGGTTGCAATCCTTGCCGGCGAAGGTCGAGGGACCGGCATTGGGGCTGATCAGGAAGGTTTTCGACTCCGTGATGGGCCGGTGGATGGCCTGCAGGATGTTGGAGAAGATCGGCCCGACCACGAAGTCGACCTTCTCACGTTCCAGAAGGCCCTTCACCTTGGTCACCGCAGCATCCGGCTTCAGCTCATCGTCGACGACGACGACCTCGACATCGCGGCCACCCATCTTGCTGCCGAGATCCTTCACGGCGAGCGCGAAGCCGTCGCGAACCTGCTGGCCCAGCGCTGCGGCGGGCCCCGATAGGGTCACGATCACACCCAGCTTGATTTTTTCCTGGGCGAGGGCAGGGGTCACCACGGTGCCGAGTAGCATCGCAGCTGCGGCCAAGGTTATTTTCGTCTTCATGATCTGTCCCTCGTGACGATTGGCTTGCGCTGCAAGCCACGTACTCCAATCCAAAGCTTATGCCGATGACGGCGGCCGCGGCAAGCCGAGCGCGGGGCGTCGCATCCTGCGGGCAGCGATGCATGCAAGCTGCGCGCCAATTATTTGAAGCCTAAAGAAATTGGCGTGCGGTCGATTGTTGCAGCTTTGGACTTGCGGCCGGCTCGGATTTATTTGAAGCTCAAAACGTTGGGGAATCCGTGCCCGCGCCATGGCCGGCCGTGAGTGACTGCATCGACATGCTCGATTCCGAGACCAAGGTTGTCGAAACACCGGAGGACCACGCCGAAGAGCTTCGGCTGTGGCTGCGGCTCCTGACCTGCACGACGCTGATCGAGGGCGAGGTGCGCGGCCGGCTGCGGCAGCGGTTCGACGTCACGTTGCCGCGTTTCGACCTGATGGCACAGCTCGACAAGGCGCCTGACGGCATGACCCTGTCAGATGTCTCCAAGCGCATGATGGTCTCGAACGGCAATGTGACCGGGCTCGTGGAGCGCCTGGTGGAATCAGGCCATCTCGACCGGCGGACCTCAGACACCGATCGCCGCGTCCAGGTGATCCGGCTGACCAAGCTCGGGCGTGCCGAGTTCCGCAGGATGGCCGCCGAGCACGAGACCTGGATCGCCGATCTGTTCGCCGATCTCTCCCCGAAGGATGTGCGCGAATTGATGCGCCTCCTCGCCAAGACCAAGGCGTCCGCGCAGAAATCGGCCGCCCGCCGCCGGCCGTAGCCTGCGGGCGCGACAGCCCGACACCCTTTGCCGCATGAAAAAGCACGGGATGCCCAAAATCCCCTATTGCGCTGAATTGCTTTAAGCCTAAAATGTTTTCCAGATCGTGCTGCCGGGTGCAATCCATGCTGAAAGGAGCGTGCGATGGCCAACGCCGCCAAGATTCAAGGGACGGGCTCGTCTGACGGCAGCGCCGCGACGGCCCATGTCGATACGTTCGCGCGGCAACATCTGCCGCCGCGCGAGCTCTGGCCCGAATTCATCTTCACGCGGCCGGAGCTGAACTATCCGCCGCGACTGAACTGCGTCAGCTATTTCCTCGATCGCTGGGTCGAGCAGGGCCATGGCGATGCCCCTTGCGTCATCAGCCCGGCCGTCAGCTACACCTATCGCGAGCTGCAGGCGCTGGTGAACCGCGTCGCCAATGTGCTGGTTGGCAAGCTCGGCCTCGTCACCGGCGGGCGTGTGCTGCTGCGCTCGGCCAACAATCCGATGATGGTTGCGACCTATCTCGCGGTGATCAAGGCCGGCGGAATCTGCGTGGCGACGATGCCGCTGCTGCGCGCCAAGGAGCTGTCCTATCCGATCCAGAAGGCGGAGATCACGCTGGCGCTATGCGATGGAAAGCTCGCCGAGGAGATGGAGAAGGCGAAGGCTGCGGCACCGGGCCTCGAGCGGGCCGTCTATTGGGGCAATGGCGCGGCGGATTCGCTCGAAGCGCTGATCGCCGATGCCAGTCCGGAGTTCGAGGCGGTCGATACCGCCGCCGACGACATCTGCCTGATCGCCTTCACCTCGGGCACGACCGGCGATCCCAAGGGCACCATGCATTTCCACCGCGACATGCTCGCGGTCTGTGACGGCTATGCGCGCAACATTCTGCGCGCCGAGCAAAACGATCGCTTTATCGGCTCGGCGCCGCTCGCCTTCACCTTCGGCTTCGGCGGCGTGCTGTTTCCGATGCATATCGGCGCCTCCTTCGTCGTGCTGGAGAAGACGACGCCGGACGACATTCTGAATGCGATCGAGCAGTACAAGACCACGGTCTGCTTCACGGCGCCGACCGCATACCGCGCCATGCTTGGCAAGCTCGCAGGCCGCGACATTTCTTCGCTCCGCAAATGCGTCTCTGCGGGCGAGACCCTTCCCAAGCCGACATTCGATGCCTGGCTTAAGGCGACCGGGATCAAGCTGATGGACGGCATCGGCTCGACCGAGATGCTGCACATCTTCATCAGCGCGACCGAGGACGAGATCCGCCCCGGCGCCACCGGCAAGCCCGTGCCGGGCTATGAAGCCAAGATCGTCGATGACGAGGGCCGCGACGTGCCGCCCGGAACGATGGGCTTTCTCGCCGTGCGCGGGCCGACCGGCTGCCGCTATCTGGCCGACGAGCGGCAGCGGAAATACGTTCAGAACGGCTGGAACATCACCGGCGACACCTATTTGATGGATAGCGACGGCTATTTCTGGTACCAGTCGCGCTCCGACGACATGATCGTGTCGGCTGGCTACAACATCGCAGGAACCGACGTCGAAGCGGCACTGCTCACGCATCCGGCGGTCGCCGAATGCGGTGTGGTCGGCGCGCCGGACGAGGCGCGGGGCATGATCGTCAAAGCCTATGTCATTGCCGCGCCCGGCGTGACCCCTGACGCTCAGCTCGTGGCCGAGTTGCAGGAGCACGTCAAACGCGAGATCGCGCCGTATAAATATCCGCGCGCCATCGAGTTCGTCGCGCAATTGCCGAAGACCGAGACCGGCAAGCTGAAGCGCTTTGCCCTGCGGCAGTTGGCGCAGGCTGCAGTGACGTCCTCAGGCGTCGCCGCGGAATGAGAGAAGGATAGAGAATTGTCTGTGACGACGCCGAAAAGCCCGCAACTCGCGGTCCTGCCGACCGCAGCCGAGGATGGAACGCGCACCAAGGCGCAGATCCTGCAGCCGTCAGGCTGGCCGCTGCCGAAGGGCTATGCCAACGGCATGGCTGCCGAAGGACGCATCGTCGTCACCGGCGGGGTGATCGGCTGGGACGCCGAGGAGCGTCTCGCCGAGGGCTTCGTTGCGCAGGTGCGCCAGACCCTGGACAACATCGCAGCGATCCTGGCCGAGGCCGGTGCCCGGCCCGAGCACCTCGTGCGCTTGACCTGGTACGTCGTCGACATGGACGAGTATCTGGCCAATCTGAAGGAGCTCGGCAGGATCTACCGCGACGTCTTCGGAACGCACTATCCAGCGATGGCCTTGGTTCAGGTCGTCCGCCTCGTCGAGAAGGCGGCGCGCGTCGAGATCGAAGCCACCGCCGTCATTCCGAGCTGAACTCCGCGGCAATCAGCTCGCTTTGGCGAGCTCGTCGTCTTCGGGCGAGTTGAGATAGACGCCGGATATGGTGTCGACCCAGCAGAGATGATCGTGCACCTTCTTCACGCCCTCGACGTTCTCCGCGGCGACGATCGCGGCCTGCCGTGCCCGCTCTTCGGTGATGACGCCGCTGAGATGAACGATACCGTCGCGCACGATGACGTTCAGCCCGAACGGGCACCAGTCGTTCTTCTCCATGGTGTCGATGATGCGGCTGCGAATGTGGTCGTCGTCCGCGGTCGGATCCGGCACTTCGCGGGCGAGCCCGGCCACGGCCTGTAACAGGTTGGCGCGGGACACGATTCCGACGACCTTGTCGCCGCGCACCACCGGCAGCCGCTTGACGTTGTTTCGCTCCATGAGGTCGACGATCTCCGCAAGCGCCGTATCCTCGGTGATGGTCACGGGCGAGTCGGTCATCACTTCCGAGATCTTGCGGCCGTGTTCGTGAACAAAGTCGCTGGCGGATTTGCCCGGACCGAGGATGAACCGCAGCCAGCGCCCGCGCTTGCGCCCGGTGCCGATCTCGCTGCGGCGGATGAAATCTCCTTCCGACACCACGCCGACCAGCTTGCCGGTAGCGTCGACCACCGTGAGGCCGCTCACATGTCGCTTCAGCATGATATTGGCCGCCTCGACGATGCTGGTGTCGGGGGTGACCGAGATGACCGACCGGGTCATGATCTGGTGGGCGCGCATGAACAACTCCGCTGGCATGTCAATTTCAATGGACAAAGCCTAGTGAAACCGTCCGGGTGCGGTTTGACCCAGGTCAAGCGACAAAGTTCAAGCGGACAAAGCTTGCCTTGATTGACCGATTTTGATCCGTGCCGCGATTTGATGCAGCTCAACGCGCGGCGGAAGCCTCGCCATATCCTGCCGCAGGCGTAGAACGGAAGCCCGCAGGAACAATGAGCCATGAGCGTCGTGAAAATATTTCCACGGGCCGAAGCGCCGCTGCAAGCTCCCGCTGCCAGGCCGGCTGCCGAGATTCACGAAAGGGTCGCAGAAACGCCGGCTGACTGCACTTGCCCGCAAACAACGGATTCGTATCCACTCGATCGCGCGTTTCATGCCATGCTGGCGCGGTTCACGGGCGGAATCTCGCCTGTTGCCTTGTCGCTCGCCTGGCTCGACTGGGGCGCGCATCTTGCGGCGGCGCCTCAGCACCAGATGGAGCTCTTCCGCAATATCTTCCGCGACTCAGGCCGCTTCCTGGAAGCTGCCGCTCACGCGACATCCAAAGAACCATGGTCCGTCATTCGGCCGCAGGCGCGGGATCGCCGCTTCAAGGACCGGCAATGGGAAGCCGCGCCGTTCAATCTGCTTGCGCAGGCGTTTCTGCTCACCGAGCGCTGGTGGCACGATGCCACGACCGGCATACGCGGCGTGTCGCACGCAAATGAGGGCATCGTCGAGTTCTCGATGCGCCAGATGCTCGACATGCTGGCGCCCTCGAACTTCGCGGCTACCAATCCGCAGGTGCTGGAAAAAGCGTTCCAGAGCGGCGGCGAGAACTTCGTGTTCGGCTGGCAGAACTGGTGCAGCGACCTGATGCGCCTGCTCTCCGGCTCGAAGCTGGCCGGCGAGGATCAGTTCGTCGTCGGCAAGACGGTGGCGGCTTCGCCCGGCAAGGTCGTCTACCGCAACAGCCTGATCGAGCTGATCCAGTACCATCCGACGACTGCGCAGGTGCGGCCGGAGCCGATTCTGATCGTGCCGGCCTGGATCATGAAGTACTACATCCTCGATCTGTCGCCGCAGAATTCCCTGGTGAGATACCTGACCGCTCAGGGCTTCACCGTCTTCGCGATCTCCTGGCGCAATCCGGACGCGAACGATCGGGATGTTGCCTTCGACGACTACCGCAAGCTGGGCGTGATGGCGGCACTGGACACGATCGGCCAGATCCTGCCGGGCCGGAAGATCCATGCGCTCGGCTATTGCCTTGGCGGGACGTTGCTGTCGATCGCCGCGGCGGCCATGGCGCGGGACGGCGACAGCCGTTTCGGCACCGTCACGCTTCTCGCGGCGCAAACCGATTTCACCGAGGCCGGCGAATTGACGCTGTTCATCAACGAGAGCCAGGTTGCCTTCCTCGAAGACATGATGTGGCAGCGCGGCTACCTCGACACCACACAGATGGCGGGCGCGTTCCAGCTGCTGCGCTCCAACGAGCTGATCTGGTCGCGGCTCTCGCGTGACTATCTGATGGGCGACGGGTCGCCACCGAGCGACCTGATGGCCTGGAATGCCGACGCCACGCGGCTACCCTATCGCATGCACTCGGAGTATCTGCGCAAGCTGTTCCTGAACGACGATCTGGCGGAAGGTCGCTATCGGGTCGAATGCCGGAGCGTCTCGCTGTCCGACATTCACACCCCGATGTTCGTGGTCGGCACGCTCGCCGATCACGTGGCGCCCTGGCGATCCGTCTACAAGATCCATTATCAGGTCGATGCCGACGTGACGTTCCTGTTGACCAGCGGCGGTCACAATGCCGGTGTCGTGGCGCCTCCAGAGGAGCCCGGCCACTTCTATCAGGTGCTGACCAGGGCTGCCGATGCGCCTTATGTTGGTGCCGACGAATGGCTGAAGCTGGCTCCGCGCATTGAAGGCTCGTGGTGGCCGGAATGGACCAATTGGCTGGCAGCACGCTCCGGTACGCTCTGCGCTCCGCCGCAGATCGGACTTGGCGACGCCCTCGGCCTGCCCGATGCGCCGGGGGACTACGTCCACACCTAAGTCTCCGGCTCCGAACTCGGCGCGAGATCCGAGGAGCGGAACGGTTTGGCCTTGTCCAGTTTCCGGTAGGCCGTCGAGGCCTTCCGCAACAGCTTCTTTTCGCGCTTGCGATCCAGGAAGCGATTGCTGGCCTCGATTCCGGCGCCATTCAATGACGCCGCCAGCGCTTGTCCGCGTGCATCGTCGTTCAATTGACCGAGCGAGCGTTGTGCCTTGCGCAATTGCTTAAGGATGGACTTCTGTTTCGTCGCCACCCCATCGGCGAACAGATCCGCAAGCGACTCGACCGAATAGGTCATCCGCTTGTTGAGCAGCCGCAGCTTGTGACGTTTCTCGACGTCGAGCTTCTTCAGCTTCCGGGCCTTCTTGAGCAGCGTCGTCTCCCATTCGGTCAGCCGCTCCGTCGCATGGTCGGCGAGGGTGCGGCGGCGCAACCGGATCGCTTCCTTGCTGCGGCGGGTCGACCAGGGGCCGCTTTCGATCCACGTTGAGGTTTGCTCGACCAGGCGGCGATACCGCGCCGATTGCAGCGCACGTGCCAGCAGCCGATGGCTCTCCGCGCGCTTCTCGTCCCAGCGCTGAAGCTCGGCGACCACGGCGAGCTCGTCGCTACTCTCTGCGACGATCCGCTCGATGGCCACGTCGAGGTCCCGCACCATGCCGAGCTGACTGTTCAGCCATTTCAGTTCGGCCCAGACATCCGGCCGCAGCGCATCGTCGACCATCGGCGAGAAGAAGCGGATGGCAGTCCGCAGATGAGTCAGTGCGATCCGGATCTGGTGCAGCGCATCCGGATCGCCGCGGCAGGTGCCGTCGTGC
Source organism: Bradyrhizobium sp. BRP23 (assembly GCF_020194135.1). Lineage (NCBI taxonomy): Bacteria > Pseudomonadati > Pseudomonadota > Alphaproteobacteria > Hyphomicrobiales > Nitrobacteraceae > Bradyrhizobium > Bradyrhizobium sp. BRP23. The sequence goes on from NZ_JADYVW010000009.1 coordinate 301,997, forward strand.
TGAGCGGTCACCGCGCCGAGGTGTCGGCGGGCGATGATGCGGAAGGCCGTGTCGCAGGCCATGCCGGGGCTGAGGCGGGCGGGCAGCGCATTGTGCCGCGTTGCCGGCTTGGCATGCGTATTTGCCGTCGAGCGCGTGGTGGGTCGCGACTTCCTTGCCCGCATCAGTCTGATTGCCTTGTTTCCCCCTCGGCGATGACGTTCCGGCAGTTCTGAAGCGTCTGCTCTTGTGTCCCGGATGCATCGATGGTCGCCCAGCCGACATGGCCGATATTATAGTGCTCTTGCAGCGCGGCAACCTCGGGCGTGGCGTCCGATGCGTCTCCTTGGCGGCTGCCGATGCGCGCCTGCCGGGTCGCAAGGTCTGCGACCAGGAACAGCCCATTCAACGTCACGTTGCACTTGCGCGCCAGCGCCGCGATCGCATCGCGTTCGTCCTCGCGCGCGAATACGCCGTCGACGATCGCCGAATGGCCCTGCGCCAGCACCCGCCGGGCCTGTTGCACCAGCGTGTCGTAGACGCGGGCCGTGACCTCCGGCTTATAGGCTGAAGGTGGCAGGCGATGGGTGTCCTCGACGGCGAACATCTGCTTGCGGACGAGATCGCTGCGCAGCACGACGGCGCCCGGCTCCGGTGCCACGACCGGCGCGAGCGCGTGCGCCAAGGCGGTCTTTCCGGTGCCGGACAGTCCGCCGACCGCAATCAGACGCGGAGCAGGAGGGCGGATCAGCGTCCCGGCGAGGTCGAAATAACGCCGTGCCTGGTCGACAATGCCGGGATCACCGGAGTGCGGCGGCTTCAGTCGCGCCAAGGTCACCTGCGCGCGGATCGCCGCCCGGATGGACATGAACAGCGGCAAGGCCGAGAGCGCGTCGAGATTGTCGGCCGGCGTCGCGGCGAGATAGCGGTTCAGCACCATGTTTGCCGCGCCCGGCTGATGGTGCTGCAACAGGTCCATCAGCGTGAATGCGAGATCGTAGAGCACGTCGACCGTCGCCATCTGCGCGTCGAACTCGATCGCGTCGAACAGCACGGGCCGATCATCGATCATGACGATGTTTGCCAGATGCAGATCGCCATGGCAGCGGCGCACAAAGCCCCGGCGGCCGCGCTCTGCGAGCAGGGGGCGAATACGCAGATAGGCCGCATGCGAAGCGTTCCCGAGTTGCTCGATCTCGTCTGCGCTGAAGTGTCCGCCGGCCCGCAGACCGTTCGTGTTGCCGTCGATCAGGGCCGGGATGGAGGAGACCCATGCTTTTCCGTCGGCGTGTGTCGCCGTCGCGTGCGAAGCCGCGATGGCGTCGGCGGTGGCCGAGGCAAGCTTCGCGTCCAGCGGGCCGGCCTCGGCCAGATGATCCAACGTCCTGCTTTCGTCGAAGCGCGACATCTCGACCGCATACTCGATCGGCCGGCCGGCGCCCGCGACCTTCACCGACCCATCCGGCTCTTCCGTGATCGCCACGACGCCATGATAGATCTGCGGCGCCAGCGGCCGGTTGATCCGGATCTCCTCCTCGCAGGCCGCCTTGCGCTTTTCGAGCGTCGAATAGTCGAGGAAGGGAAATTGGACGGCACGCTTGATCTTCAGCGCGCGCCTTGCGTCCAGGAACACTGAGGCAGCATGCGTGTCGATGCGCATCACGCCGGGATGGTCGGTCAGCATCCGAAAGATGCGCTCCTGAGCCGCCGTGTCATCCTTCATCGAAGCGGACATGGCAAGCACCATCAGGGCGTGAGCACGGCCGCGCCGAGGATCTGGCCATTGCGCAGCATGGTCAGGACCTCGTTGGCCTGATGAAGCGGAAACGCCGTTGTCTCGGTGCGCACGCCGGCTTGCGGGACGACCTTGAGAAAATCGAGGCCGTCCTGCCGGGTCAGATTGGCGACCGAGACCAGCTGCCGTTCCTGCCACAGCAGATCATACGGAAAGCTTGGAATGTCGCTCATGTGGATGCCGGCGCAGACGACGCGGCCGCCTTTGCGCACGGCGCGCAACGCCGCCGGCACCAGCTCGCCGACCGGTGCGTAGATGATCGCAGCGTCGAGCGGCTCGTCGGGCATCTGGTCCGATGACCCCGCCCAGACAGCGCCGAGACGACGTGCAAGGTCTTGTGCAGCGGCATCGCCAGGGCGCGTGAATGCATGGACGGAGCGTCCCTGCCAAACCGCGACTTGCGCAATGATGTGGCCGGCCGCGCCGAAGCCATAGAGGCCGAGTCTCTCGGCGGGGCCGGCCAGCACCAGCGAGCGCCAGCCGATCAGCCCCGCGCACAGCAGAGGCGCAATCTCGACGTCGCTGCCGGCCTCGCCGAGCGGAAAAGCGTAACGTGCATCGGCGATGGTGTGGGTCGCGTAGCCGCCGTCGCGCGTGTAGCCGGTGAACAGCGGTGCATCACAGAGGTTTTCCATACCCTCGCGGCAGAAGCGGCATTTTCCGCAGGTGAAGCCGAGCCAGGGAATGCCGACGCGGTCACCAGGCGCATGTGTCGTCACCTTCGCACCGACGAGGTCGACCCGGCCGACGATCTCGTGGCCAGGCACGATCGGGTAGCGGATGCCGGGCAGCTCGGCGTCGACGAGATGAAGATCGGTCCGGCACACGCCGCAGGCGCTGATCTTCAGCCGGATCTGACCCTCGCCCGGCATCGGGTCGGGCCGCTCCTCCATCCGGAGCCGCGCTCGCGGGGCCGGCAACACCATCGCACGCATATCTGTCTCCGGGCGAACCGCTCCGACTGAACTATCCATAGAATGAAGAGGTGGCCAGTCCTTGACGCCAGTCAACGCATGTTCCCCCGGCTGATCGGACGGAGGTTCCTGCGGTTGACGAGGATCAAGGGCCTCGACGACAACCAGCCTATATGGTGGCTCAGGAGAATTCCGATGCCCATCAAGGATGTGTTTCTGCCCCTCGTCGGCCGGCCGCGTGGGCCGGCCCTGGTTGCGATCGAGAAATGCGTTGCCGTGGCCGCCGATCTCGGCGCCAGGATCACTGCGCTCGCGCTCGAGGAAGATGTTTTCGAGCGACCGAGGGTGATGCTGCCTGACGATCGCGAATTGGCGCAGGCCAGCCTCGAGCCGAGCGACACGCAGCAACTGCTGAATGCCTTCACCGATGCGGCTTCGCGCGCCAACGTCCGCTCCCAAAGCCGGTCGGGCAAGGTGCCTGCGGATCAGATCGGAGCGATCCTGGCCGAGCACGCCCGCTTCAGCGACCTCACGCTGGTTCCCGTGAAGCCGCACGACAGTCGAACGGAGACCATCGTGGAGGCGCTGTTGTTCGAATCCGGACGGCCCCTTCTGCTCTGTCCCGAACATCGCGCCGACGAGCTTCGGCCCGAGTTCGAGAACGTTATGATTGCCTGGGATCATTCTGCACGGGCCGCGCGCGCGGTCGGCGATGCGTTGCCTGTTCTTCAGGCTGCCAGTTCGGTGCGTGTGCTGACCGTGGCGCAGGACAAGACGGACGCGGTCCTCCAGTCCGGAACGGCACTCGTCGACCATTTGCGGGAACATGGCGTCTTTGCCTCGTTCGAGACCACGAAGGGGGGCGGCAGCTCGACCGGCAAAGTATTGGGAAGCTGGGCGAATTCCCATGGCATCGATGCCATCGTGATGGGTGCCTATCATCATTCGCGCCTGAACGAGATCGTGTGGGGCGGTGTGACAAAGACCGTCATTGGCCAGCCACCATGCTGGGTTATGATCTCGCACTAGGTCTTCTTCCAGCCGGATCGTCCAATCATCGGAACCGCCGCTGGCGCGGCGCATTTGTTTTCATGTCGACTTATCGTCTGAACAACCTGCTGTCGCCGCGCTCGGTCGCGCTTGTCGGCGCGAGCGCGCGTCCGGCGTCCGTTGGACGCGCGGTCCTGGAGAACATTCGGAAAGCGGGATTCAAGGGGCGGTTCGGTCTCGTCAATCCGCGCCACGCCGAGATCAGCGGCCTCGCGGCGGTGAAGAGCCTGGACAGGCTGGATTTCGTGCCCGAGCTCGTCGTCGTCACGGCGCCCGCGGCCGAGATTCCAGGCATCGTCGAGCAGGCCGGCCGTCGCGGGTCTGCGGGTGCGCTGATCGTCTCGGCCGGGCTCGGCCAGGGACCGGGATCGCTGCACGAGGCGACCAGCGCTGCCGCCCGCAAACACGGCATGCGGCTGATCGGGCCGAACTGCCTCGGCATCATGATGCCCGGCGTCAGCCTGAATGCCAGTTTCGCCGCGCACATGCCGGGCGCCGGCAACCTCGCGCTGATCTCCCAATCCGGCGCCATTGCCGCCGGCATGGTGGATTGGGCCGCGCAGCGCGGCGTCGGCTTCTCCGGCATCGTCTCGATCGGCGATCAGATCGACGTCGACATTGCCGATCTGCTCGACCATTTCGCGATGGATCACAAGACCCGGGCGATCCTGCTCTACATCGAGGCGATCAAGGACGCGCGCAAGTTCATGTCTGCGGCGCGCGCGGCCGCGCGTGTGAAGCCGGTCGTCGTGGTGAAGTCCGGCCGCATGGCGCAGGGTGCGAAGGCCGCCGCGACGCATACCGGGGCGCTCGCCGGGGCCGACGCCGTCTATGACGCGGCGTTCCGCCGCGCGGGCGTGCTACGGGTGTCCGACCTGCGCGAGCTGTTCGATTGTGCCGAGACACTCGGCCGCGTCGAATCGCCGACGGGAAAGCGTCTCGCCATCCTGACCAACGGTGGCGGTATCGGCGTCCTCGCCGTCGATCGATTGGTCGAGCTCGGAGGTATTCCGGCAACCATTTCAGCAGAGACGCGCAAGAAGCTCGATGCGGCGCTGCCGCCGACCTGGTCGGGTGCAAACCCCGTCGACATCGTGGGCGACGCCGATGCTGCGCGCTACGCAGCGGCGCTGGAGGAACTGCTGGCCGATCGCGACAACGACGCAGTCCTCGTCCTCAATGTGCAGACCGCGATCGCATCGGCCGCCGAGATCGCCAAGACCGTGACGGAGCTCGTGGCTAAGTATCGCGAGCAGCACCGCCGATGGGCAAAGCCCGTGCTGGCGGCCTGGGTCGGGGCCGATCAGCACATCATCCAGGCACTCTCCAGCGCCGGCGTGCCGAACTATCCGACCGAGGACGACGCCGTGCGCGGCTTCATGCATCTAGTCCGGCACCGCGAGGTGGTGGAGGAACTGACCCAGGTGCCTCCCGCGATGCCCGATACGTTCGTTCCGGATGCGAGGGGGGCGAGAGAGATCGTCACCGCCGCGATCGCGGATGGCCGCCAGTGGCTCGAACCCGTCGAGATCAAGCACCTGCTCGAAGCCTACGATATCGCGATGGTGCCGACCTGTGCGGCAGCCGATGTCGAGCAGGCGGTAGCCTATGCAAAGGACATCTTCGCGCAAGGCGGCACCGTCGTGCTGAAGATCATGTCGCGCGACATCACCCACAAATCCGACGTCGGCGGCGTCGTGCTCAATCTGACGTCGCCGGAGGCCGTGCGTGCGGCGGCGACGGACATTCTTGCGCGAGCGCGGAAGCTGCGGCCCGAGGCGCGCATCGGCGGCGTCATCGTCCAGGCCATGGTCGTCAAGGCAAAGGCGCGCGAGCTGATCCTGGGCCTTGCCGACGATCCGACCTTCGGCACAGTGGTGGTATTCGGCCGCGGCGGCACGGCGGTGGAGATCATCAACGACAAGGCGCTGGCGCTGCCGCCGCTCGACCTGCAACTGGCCCGCGATCTGATCGACCGCACGCGCGTGTCGCGGCTGCTGAAGGCCTATCGCGACGTGCCGGCGGTCAAGCAGGACGCCGTCGCCATGGTGCTGGTGAAGCTGGCGCAGATGGCGGCCGACATTCCCGAGATCCGCGAATTCGACATCAATCCGCTGCTGGCGGATGAAACCGGCGTGACCGCGGTGGATGCCCGCGTCGCGGTCGGGCCGCCGCAGCGGAAGTTCGCCGGCTCAGGCCCTACCAATTTCGCCGTCCGCGCCTATCCGTCGCAATGGGAGCGCCGCCTCAAGCTCAAGGAGGACTGGCGCATCTTCGTGCGGCCCATGCGCCCCGAGGACGAGCCGACCATCCACGAATTCCTGCGTCACGTCACGGCGCACGACCTTCGCCTGCGCTTCTTCGCCCCGATGAAGGAGTTCACCCACGAATTCATCGCACGCCTGACCCAGCTCGACTATGCGCGCGCGATGGCCTTCATCGCATTCGAGGAGGCCAGCGGTGAAATGGTCGGCGTGGTCCGGCTCCATTCCGACTCGATCTACGAGACCGGCGAATATGCGATCCTGCTGCGGTCCGACCTCAAGGGCAGGGGACTCGGCTGGGCCCTCATGCAGCTGATCATCGACTACGCGCGGTCGGAAGGATTGAAGACCATATCGGGCGACGTGCTGCAGGAGAACACCGTCATGCTCGAGATGTGCCGGCAGCTCGGCTTCGAGGTCAAGCCGGAGCCGGCCGAGCCTGAGATCTGCGACGTCAGGCTGAAGCTCTGAGCGCGTCAGCTACGATTGCGCCTCGGCCGAATTTGCATCATCGGACGTTCTGGCCGTCGCCCGCAGAGTCTTGATGATGACCGCGATCAGCGGCAGCAGCACCCGCACGATCGTGCTGAGCGGATGATGCACCGCGCCCGACACCTGGGCCTGGAGCGCACGCGCCTCGAGCTGGAGGGCTTCGATCGAGCTGTCGTGAATTTCGTTCGCGAGCTCGATGTCACGCCCCGACGGCGCGCGGCCGGCGATCAGGAAGAGAGCGGCCGCGATGACGAAATTGACGGCGCCGAGGATGGCAGCCGCGACAGTCGCGCTCCAGATCTGCACCAGCGCGAAATAGGCCGACAGCTCCAGCATCATTAGCCCGAACGCGGCGATCAGCGCCGCGAAGGCGCGCAGGCCGAGGCCGATCAGCAAATGGCGCAACCTGATGTCGGCGATGATCCTGTCGGTGCGCCACAGCACGCGCAGATGTTTGACGACATTCTCGGTATTCACCTAGTGTCTCCTCAGCATGAAGCCGACAACCACGCCCAGCGCGAAGGCGGAGGCGAGCGAGGTGATCGGACGCTCCGCAACGAGGCCCCGGAGCTTCTCCCCCTCTTGTTCGACGGTCTCGCCGAGCTCGGCGAGTGCGGCCCTGATCTGATCGGCCAGTGCTTCGGTGCGAGCTTTCGAGCTCTCGAACATCTCCTCGCCGGCGGTGCTCAACAGGCGCGTGACGTCGACCTTCAGCGCGCGCAATTCCTCGCTCATCCTGTCACTGTCGAACATGGATTCGGTGTCCTCATTAAATTCGAACGAGCCTAAGACCAGCCCGTGCGATCGCGCTTGATTTGCGTCAAGAGACGGGCGTGTACGAAGGCTTGAGGCAGGTCAATCCGGCCGCCACATGCTGGCCTAGAAATGCCGGCTGAATGGGGACCAATTGTCCCGATGAGGTGGAAAGCGTGAATCACGAACCGCTGCTGCACGCGACGCCGGCAGGCGACGTGCTGAAATTGCGCCCCGAGGGGCCCTGGACCGCCGCGAACGTGGTGATGCTCGAGACTTTGTCCCGCTCGGTTGGGGTCAACGTCGATCGTTCGCGCGCCGTAACCTTGGACATGTCGGGCATCAGCGCGCTCGATACGCTCGGCGCCTGGGTCCTGGAGAAGCTGTCGCGCCGGGCCGCATCGTCAGGCAGGCCGGCCGAGTTCGTCGGCGTCGCCGATCATTTCAGCGGGCTGATGGACGAGGTGCGTCAGGTCAACCGCCACACGCCCCCTCCAAGCGCTGCGCCGAATCCGGTCCTGGCGCGGCTGGGCGAGCTCGGCAAGTCCACGCTCGGGGCGCGGGAGGACATCACGATCTTCCTCCAGATGCTCGGCGCCTTGTTCATGGCCGTGATCGGCGTGCTGCGCCGGCCGCGCTCGCTGCGCCTGACCTCGCTGGTGTATCAGCTCTACCGCATCGGGTGGCAGGCGATCCCCATCGTCACGCTCATCACCTTCCTGATCGGCGCCATCATCGCGCAGCAGGGCTTCTTCCACTTCCGCAGATTCGGCGCGGAGTCGTATACGGTCGACATGGTCGGCATCCTGGTGCTGCGCGAGCTCGGCGTGCTGATCGTCGCCATCATGGTCGCGGGACGGTCGGGCAGCGCCTACACCGCCGAGCTCGGCTCGATGAAGATGCGCGAGGAGATCGACGCGCTCTCGACCATGGGGCTCGATCCGGTCGACGTCCTGATTCTGCCGCGCGTTGCGGCCCTGGTCATTGCACTGCCCATCCTCACCTTCATCGGATCGATCGCCGCGCTCTACGGCGGCGGGCTGGTCGCGCAGTTCTATGGCGACATGGGGCCGGCGATCTACATCGCGCGGCTGCACGAGGCCGTTTCCGTTGCCCATTTCGAGGTCGGCATCCTGAAGGCGCCGTTCATGGCGCTGGTGATCGGGATCGTGGCCTGCAGCGAGGGATTGCGCGTCAAGGGCAGCGCGGAGTCGCTGGGCCGGCAGACCACGACGTCGGTGGTGAAATCGATCTTCCTGGTGATCGTGCTCGACGGCCTGTTCGCGATCTTCTTTGCTTCGATCGGAATGTGACGATGGAAGAATCGCAAGACCAGTTCGCGATCCGCGTCCGCGATCTCGTGGTCGGTTTTGGCCGCCAGACCGTGCTCGACCATCTGTCGCTCGACGTCCGCCGCGGCGAGATCCTCGGGCTGGTGGGCGCATCCGGCGGCGGCAAGTCGGTCCTGATGCGGACGATCATCGGCCTGATCCCGCGCCGGAGCGGGACCATCGAGGTCATGGGACAGCCCGGCGGAGGCCACGGCCGCGGCGCAGCGATGGCCTGGGGCATCCTGTTCCAGCAGGGCGCGCTGTTCTCCTCGCTGACGGTGCGCCAGAACGTCCAGTTTCCCTTGCGCGAGAATCTCGTCCTGTCGCAGGAGCTGATGGATGAGATCGCGATCGCCAAGCTCGAAATGGTCGGTCTGCGTGCGGAGGACGCCGACAAATATCCGGCGGAGCTGTCCGGCGGCATGACCAAGCGCGTGGCGCTGGCGCGCGCGCTCGCGCTCGATCCGCCAATCCTGTTCCTGGACGAGCCGACCTCGGGCCTCGATCCCATCGCCGCCGGCGAGTTCGACGCGCTGATCAAGACGCTGCAAAAGACCCTGGAGCTCACCGTGTTCATGGTGACCCATGACCTTGCGAGCCTGACCACGGTCTGCGACCGCGTCGCCGCGCTCGCCGACGGCAAGATCGTGGCGATCGGCCCTATGCGCGAATTGCTGCAATCCGAGCATCCCTGGGTGCGCGCCTACTTCCACGGCAAGCGCTCGCAGATGCTGCAACACGAGATGAGATGAGAGATGGAAACCCGCGCTCCCTATGTGCTGATCGGCAGTTTCGTGCTGGCCGCGATCGTCGCAGTGTTCGGCTTCGTCTATTGGCTGAACAACACCGGCGGCATCGGCCCGCGCACCAGCTACCACGTGCAATTCCAGGGGCCGGTGCCCGGCCTGCTGGTTGGCGCGGGCGTGCTGTTCAACGGCATTCGGGTCGGAGAGGTCACCCAGCTCGGGCTCGCGCCTGATAACCCGCGCTTCGTCAATGCCACGATCTCGGTTGCCACCGCGACGCCGGTTCGTGCCGACACTAAGGTCGGCCTCGAATTCCAGGGCCTGACCGGCGTTCCCGTGGTGACATTGGAGGGGGGCGTGATCGTCGCCAAGTCCGGCGAGCTGCCGACCTTGATCGCGGAGGCCGGCGCTGGCCAGAGCATGACGCAGGCGGCGCGCGATGCGCTGCGGCGGGTCGACACGGTGCTTCAGGACAATTCCGGCCCGCTGAAGGACACCATTGCCAATTTCAAGACCTTCTCCGACGGGCTCGCGCGTAACACCGGCAAGATCGACGGCATCCTGGCAGGCCTCGACAAGATGACCGGCGGCGGCACGCCCGCGCAGAAGGTCACCTACGACCTGCGCACGCCGCAGAATCTCGGGCCGGCCGGCAAGACGCTATCGGCCTCACTGGCCATTCCCGAGCCGACGGCGGTGGCGATGCTGCAGACCCAGCGCATGCTGTTCGCGCCTGGCGGCGACAGGCCGGGCTTTGCGGACTTCCTCTGGGCTGATAGCATTCCGAAACTGGTGCAGGCGCGCCTGATCGACAGTTTCGAGAACTACGACATCGCCCACGCCCCGCTGCGCACGACGGATCTCGGGCCGGCGGACTACCAGCTCCTGCTCGACATCCGGCGCTTTCGGATCGCGACGGATGGGGAGGCGCGGGCCGAGATCGGACTGTCGGCTCGGATCGTCGACAAGAATGGCAAGGTGATCGCATCGCGGCTCATCGAGGCCAGCGAAAAGCTCGACAAGGTCGAACCGGCCGCTTCAGTCGCCGCCTTCGATGCCGCCTTCGCGCGCATCGCCAAGGAGCTGATCGGATGGACCGTGCAGGCGGTGTGAGGGGTGACTATTCCAGCGTCTTCAGGTAGGACAGCAGGTCGTGGATCTGGTCCGGGCTGAGTTCGAAGGCCGGCATGTCGGCATGTCCGGTGGAGATCCCCTCGGCCAGCGCCTCACCAAGGCTGTTGATCGGATAGCGCCGATGCAGGGTGCGTAGCGGAGGCGCGATCTCCAGCGGGCTCTTGGAGGCGCGGTCGATCGCGTGACAGCGTGCGCAATTGGCTCGGGCGAAAGCCTTGCCGCGTTGTTCGGCGGCCGGGGCCGCGAGCGCAGGCGTGATCAGAAGCAGCCCAATCAGGCCGTGACGCAGTGCTCTTTGCAGCATGGAATCATCCCGTCGAACCGTGGACGCAGAATAAGAGCGGGATGCCAGCCAAATTTGATCTGGGTCAATCGGCTGCGGCACGGTGCAGTAAAATGCAGCCGCGCGGTGGACTCGGCCTGACGTCGGGAGCGGCCGGCGTGGGGAGCGATGGATGAAGCCTTCCGTGGTCACGAGTGAGCCGAACGGACATCATTGCGACGATTGTGCCGTGCGTGGAGCGGCGGTCTGCTCGTCGCTCGATGCAGCCGAACTCCGGGAGTTCGAGCATCTCGGCCGCCGCGTCCATTTCGATTCGGGCGAGACCGTGTTTTCCGAGGAAGACATCACGACCTCGTTCTACAACGTCCTCGAAGGCGTCATGCGGCTGTACAAGCTGCTGCCTGACGGCCGGCGGCAGATCGTCGGCTTTGCCTTGCCCGGTGACTTCCTCGGGATGAATCTGTCCGGCCGGCACAATTTTTCGGCCGATTCGATCGGCGTGGTGAAAGTGTGCCAATTCCCAAAAGGGCCTTTCGGCCGTTTCATCGAAGACCGGCCGCAATTGCTCAGGCGCATCAACGAACTGGCCATTCGCGAGTTGAGCCAGGCGCGCGACCACATGGTTCTGCTCGGCCGCCGCTCGGCCGACGAGAAGGTCGCGACCTTTCTGCTCGGCTGGCGCGAGCGGCTGGTCGCGCTCAACGGTCCGTCCGACATGGTCGCGCTTCCGATGAGCCGTCAGGACATCGCCGATTATCTCGGCCTGACCATCGAGACCGTCAGCCGCACTTTTACCAAGCTTGAGCGTCTCGGCGTGATCGAGATCATTCACGGCGGCATCAGCCTGCTCGATCCGGCCCGTGTCGAGGCCATGGCCGCAGCCTGACGTCATCTCCGGGACTCTCTCGGCAATTTGATCCCGATCAATGACGGCGGCCATGCCCGCAAAATAATGCCGGAGACAAATCCGGGAGGGGATGATGCCTGCTGACGCGTTGCTGGTGACCGTTGTCGTCGTCGCGATCTTTGTCGTGTTCGCCGCAGTTCTGGCCTGGGCTGACCGGCAAACCAGGGCGGGTCGGCTTGATCCGGATTCCAGGCACTGAAGCCTTCTGCAGGTCCAGGTCCAGGTCCAAGTCCAAGTCCAAGTCCAAGTCCAAGTCTAGGTTTAGGTCCGAGTCCGGCGCGCCAGGGTCGATGCTCGCCTGGGCGGGCGCTGGCCCTCGGCAGCGTCTCGACGCAATCGCGGTTTGCGTAATCCGCAACTCTGCGTCGAAGAGGACGCATCGCCGCAGCTTTTGGCTGCTGACTTCCTCGTTACGGGCCTTTTCGTGGCATTTGCCTCAAATCGCGCGCGTGCTTTCCGGTTGAAATGCCTGGTAACGTTGACTACGCAGGAACTCAGTGCCTCGTAGTCTTAGGAGCCCCGCGGCGTGCCTCAGGACAAGACCGGCGATCCCCGACAACCGGCGGGCAACAAACTATCGGTCCTGCGCAAGCACCCGATCTTCGCGGATCTGGAGCCGGAAGCGCTCGATCAACTCTGCCGCTACGCCAAGCACACCACCGTCAAGCGTGGCGCGACGATCGCCGCCAAGGGCGATCCCGGCAACAGCCTGTTCGCGGTGATCGCGGGGACAGTCAAGATTTCCTCCTCATCGCCTGATGGGCGGAACGCTATTCTCAATCTGATCGGCCCCGGAGAAATCTTCGGCGAGATCGCCGTGCTCGACGGTGCGCCCAGGTCGGCGGATGCGACCGCCAATACCAATTGCGAGCTCTACGTCATCGATCGCCGGGACTTCCTGCCGTTCGTGAAGAGCCAGCCGGCGCTGGCGATGAAGTTCATCGAGCTGCTGTGCGCGCGTCTGCGCTGGACCAGTCAGCAGGTCGAGCAGGTGATCCTGCAGAATCTACCGGGCCGGCTTGCCAGTGCACTGCTCGGTCTCACCGAAGAGCGCAAGCTGGATTCCGGCAGCGGCACGCTCGCCATCACGCAACAGGAGATCAGCGAGATGGTCGGGATGACGCGCGAGAGCATCAACAAGCAATTGCGCGCCTGGGCCGGCCGCAACTGGGTCCGCCTCGAGCACGGCGCCATCGTCGTGCTCGATACGGACGCGCTGCGCGAGCTCGCCGAGAGCGGCCTCGGCGGCGAGTGACGCCGTCGGCCTAATCGTCGATGATGGCGACCGCGCGGGTCCAGCCTGCGGAGGCGCGCTCGATCTTTGGAGGCGTCAAGTCACGGGCTAGCGACGTCGAGCCAGGCCGCCATACCCACCATAGTGCGAATTGCGCCAGGAATCGATTGATGCAAGTCTTGCATCGATCGATGCCGGATTTGGCTTGGACAGAGAATGCCGCCCGCCCTAGGGACGACATTGGCGCTTGACTTCACACCTGAAGCGGAGCGACCCAAGGCGGCCTGCAGCCGGGCCGACAACGATATAATCGATCTCAATCAACCCAGGAGGAAGCCCACATGAAGACGCTCACCGGTATCATCACAGCCGTTGCACTGGCGGTCTCAGCACCCCTGGCCACTGCACGCGATTTCCGCTCGGCTGACGTTCACCCCGCCGATTATCCGACCGTCGAGGCGGTCAAGTTCATGGGCCAGCAACTCGCGGCGGCGAGCGGCGGCAAGCTTGGCGTGAAGGTGTTTCCGAACGGCGCCCTGGGCTCGGAGAAGGACACGATCGAGCAACTCAAGATCGGCGCGCTCGACATGATGCGGATCAACGCATCGCCGCTGAACAATTTCGTGCCCGAGACCATTGCCTTGTGCCTGCCCTTCGTCTTCCGGGACACGCAGCACATGCGCACCGTCCTCGATGGTCCGATCGGCGATGAGATCCTGGCAGCCATGGAGCCCGCGGGCCTGGTCGGCCTTGCCTATTACGACAGCGGCGCGCGCTCGGTCTACACCGTCAAGGCACCGGTCAAATCGCTTGCCGATCTCAAGGGCCTGAAGATCCGCGTCCAGCAATCCGACCTGTGGGTCGGCATGATCCAGAGCTTGGGGGCCAACCCGACGCCGATGCCCTATGGCGAGGTCTACACCGCGCTCAAGACCGGCCTCGTCGACGCTGCCGAGAACAACTGGCCGTCCTACGAATCCTCCCGGCACTTCGAAGCCGCCAAGTTCTACAACATCACCGAGCACTCCCTCGCGCCCGAAGTTCTCGTGATCTCGAAAAAGGTCTGGGACGCGCTGAGCAAGGAGGACCAGGCGATGGTCCGCAAGGCAGCCAAGGAATCGGTGCCCGTCATGCGCAAGCTCTGGGACGCGCGCGAGCAGGCCGCCCGCAAGACCGTCGAAGCCGCTGGCGTTCAGGTGGTCACGATCGGCAACAAGGCGGAGTTCGTCGATGCAATGAAGCCGGTCTACCAGAAGTTCGCCGGGAACGAGAAGCTGCAGAGCCTCGTCAAGCGCATCCAGGACACGAAGTAAGATAATTCGGGAACCGGGTCCGGCGTCGCCGCCAGGCGGCACCGGATCCCGTAAGGAGGCGCGGGATGACAGACCCACACGTCGCAAGTCACGAGCAGGGGGCCGTAGCAACACGCCCGTCCACCGGCTTGCTGTCGCGGGTCAATGCCCCCATCGCGCGCCTTGGCATGTACCTGTCGGTGACAGGCCTGCTCGTCATCGTCGCCATCGTCTTCTACCAGGTGTTCGGACGTTACGTGCTCAACTCCAGCCCGACCTGGACGGAGAACCTGGCGCTGGTCCTGATCCTCTACGTCACGCTGATCGGCGCCGCCGTCGGCGTACGCGATGCCGGGCATATCGGCATGGACAGCCTGCTGGTCATGCTCCCCGATCACGCGCGGGAGAAGATCGAGATCGTGATCCACGTTCTGGTTGCCGGGTTCGGCCTCGCAATGGCCTATAACGGCTGGATCCTCGGCGCGTCGGTCGGCACCGTGAAGATCCCCAATCTCGGTCTGCCCGAGGTGATCCGCTACGTGCCGCTGTTCGCCTCCGGCGTCCTGATCGTTTCGTTTTCCATCGAGCACATCATTGCTCTCCTGCGCGGCGAAGAGGTCGTCCCCTCATGGAACTGATCATCCTCGGCGCCACCTTCTTCGGCTTTCTGATCCTCGGCGTACCGGTCGCCTTCGCGATCGGCCTGTCGGCCATCTGCACCATCCTCTACGAAGGCCTGCCGGTCGCCGTCATCTTCCAGCAGATGATGTCGGGGATGAACATCTTCTCCTTCCTCGCCATTCCATTCTTCGTCTTCAGCGGTGAGCTGATGCTGCATGGCGGCGTGGCCGACAAGATCGTGCAACTCGCCAAGAATCTCGTCGGGCACATCCGCGGCGGGCTCGGCATGTCGAACGTGGTCGCGTGCACGCTGTTCGGCGGCGTCTCGGGCTCGCCCGTGGCCGACGTGTCGGCGATGGGCGCGGTGATGATCCCGATGATGAAGAAGGAGGGATACGACACCGACTACGCCGTCAACGTCACCACCCACGCCTCGCTCGTGGGCGCCCTGATGCCGACCAGCCACAACATGATCATCTATGCACTCGCGGCCGGCGGCAAGGTCTCGATCGGCGCGCTGATTGCGGCCGGCCTGCTGCCGGCGCTGGTGCTGATGGTCTGCATGTTGGTTGCCGCCTACGCGGTCGCGGTGAAGCGCGGTTATCCCGCCGGCAAATTCCCGGGCTGGGCCGAGGTGGTCCGCTCGCTGGCGGCCGCGGTGCCTGGGCTTCTGATCGTCGGCATCATCCTGGCTGGCATCCTGTCCGGCGTCTTCACGGCAACCGAATCGGCGGCCATCGCCGTCACCTACTCGATCCTGCTGACGTTCTTCATCTATCGCACCATGACCTGGGGCAACTTCCTGCGCGCCGCCGCCAAGGCGGTGAAGACGACCGGCGTGGTGCTGCTGCTGATCGGCGTCTCCACCATGTTCCAGTACCTGATGGGACTTTACGAGGTGGCGGATCTCGCCGGCGCGATGATGAACAAGTTGTCGACGCAGCCCTGGGTGATCTTCCTGCTCATCAACATCATCCTGTTCGTGCTCGGCACGTTCATGGACATGGCGGCAACGATCCTGATCTGCACCCCGATCTTCCTGCCGATCGCGATGAAGGCGGGCATGGATCCGGTGCAGTTCGGCATGCTGATGTTGATCAATTGCGCCCTCGGGCTCAACACGCCGCCGGTCGGAACGACGCAATTCGTCGGCTGCGCCATCGGCGGCATTTCGGTCGGCGCGGTGATGCGCACCATCCTGCCGTTCTATGCTGCGCTCATCGCAGCACTGATGTTCGTGACCTACGTCCCTGCATTCTCGTTGTGGCTGCCGCGCCTCTTGATGGGCTACAAGGGCTAGTAGCACCAGGGAGACAATGTCAGTGGCGGACTATCGCAAGCTCTTCGATCTCACCGGCAAGACCGCGCTCGTGCTCGGCGCCGCATCCGGCATCGGCAGATCGTCGGCCGAAGCGCTTGCGGATCTCGGCGCCCGCGTCGTCTGCGCCGATCGTGCGCTCGACGCAGCGGAGGCGACCGCCGCCGGTATTCGTGACAAGGGCGGCTGGGCGGAAGCAGCTGGCTGCGACGCCGCAAGCGCCGCGGATGTCAATGCGCTGGCCCAAACCGTGATGCAGAAGTTTCCGCGGCTCGACATCGCCGTGACGACGCCCGGCCTCAACATCCGCAAGACCATCCTCGACTACACCGAGGAGGATCTCGACCGCGTCCTCAACCTCAACGTCAAGGGCACGGTCTTTTTCTTCCAGGCCTTCGGCCGCATCATGGTCGCGCAGAAGGGCGGCAGCATCATCGCCTGCTCCTCGGTGCGCGCGGTGACCATCGAACCTGGCCTCGGCATCTACGGCTCCACCAAGGCGGCGATCGGTCTCCTGGTGAAGGGCTTTGCCTCCGAGGTCGGGCACGCCGGCGTGCGCGTCAATGCGATCGCGCCGAGCATCGCCGAGACCGCGCTGACCGGCCCGTTCAAGCAGCGCCCCGACATCTACAATCTCTACGCCGGCCACACCGTGTTCAACCGCTGGAGCAGCGCCGACGAGGTCGCGACCGCCGTCGCCTATCTCGCCTCGGATGCCGCAAGCTATGTCAGCGGCAGCACGCTGTTCGTCGACGGCGGCTGGACCGCCGTCGATGGCCCGCCGACCGGTCTCACCCAGTTGCACAAATAGCAAAGGATGTAGCTCGGGTTGCGCTTGCACGTCGCGCGGCTCACTGGCCGGTCTCCTTCGCAGCCGCAGCAGGAGGCTCGGCGCGCGCGGTTTGAGCAAATCGCATGGGGCTTGCCGGATAAATGCGCTCGGCTGGCCGGTATTTTGGTGTTACGAACTGGGACATGAACCAGCACGCCAAGATCAACGCGAAGATCGAGATCCGCCATTCGACCTGTCCGCATGATTGCCCCTCGGCCTGCGCCCTCGATGTCGAGGTGGTCGAAGGCCGCAGCATCGGCCGCGTCCGCGGTTCGAAGAAGCAGACCTACACCGCCGGCGTCGTCTGCGCCAAGGTCGCCCGCTATGCCGAGCGCATCCATCATCCCGAGCGGCTGATCTATCCGCTGCGCCGCACCGGCCCCAAGGGTTCAGGTCAGTTCGCGCGGATCTCCTGGGACGAGGCGCTGGACGAGATCGGGCACCGATTCAATGCGGCCGAGCGCGAGTTCGGTGCGGAATCGATCTGGCCCTATTACTACGCGGGGACGATGGGGCTCGTGATGCGCGACGGGCTCAACCGTCTCACGCATGTGAAGAAATATTCGCGCTTCTACCAGACCATCTGTGCCAATGTTGCGCGCATCGGCTTTGCAATCGGCACCGGCAAGATCGCCGGCGTCGACCCGCGCGAGATGGCGCTGTCCGATCTCGTCGTGATCTGGGGCACCAATCCCGTCAACACTCAGGTCAACGTGATGACGCACGCCTCGCGCGCCCGCAAGGAGCGCGGCGCGAAGATCGCGGCGGTCGACATCTACGACAACGAGACCATGAAGCAGGCCGACATCAGGATCATCCTGCGGCCCGGCACCGACGGCGCCTTCGCCTGCGGCGTCATGCATGTCCTGTTCCGCGACGGCTACGCCGACCGAGCCTACATGGACAAGTATACCGATTGCCCCGCCGAGCTCGAGGCGCATCTGAAGTCGCGCACGCCGGAATGGGCCTCGGCGATTTGCGGCGTTCCGGTGTCGGAGATCGAGGCTTTCGCCAAGGCCGTCGGCGAGACCAAGCGGACCTTCTTCCGTCTCGGCTATGGCTTCACCCGCTCGCGCAACGGCGCGACGCAGATGCATGCGGCGCTGTGCATTCCCGCGGTGACCGGCGCTTGGCAGTATGAAGGCGGCGGCGCCTTCTTCAACAATTACGCGCTGTGGCACTTCAACGAATCCATCATCGAAGGCCACGACGCGATCGACAAGACCACCCGCGCGCTCGACCAGTCGCAGATCGGACGTATCCTCACCGGCGATGCCGAAGCTCTGCAGGGCAAGGGCCCGGTCAAGGCGTTGCTGATCCAGAACACCAATCCGATGACGGTGGCGCCGGAGCAGGCGCTGGTCCGGCAGGGCTTTGCGCGCGAGGATCTGTTCGTGGCGGTGCACGAGCAGTTCATGACCGAGACGGCGCAGATGGCCGACATCGTGCTGCCGGCGACCATGTTCATGGAGCATGACGACCTCTATTATGGCGGCGGCCATCAGCACATCTCGGTCGGGCCGAAGCTGATCGACCCGCCGGGCGAATGCCGCTCCAACCACGAGGTGTTGCAGGCGCTGGCGCCGCGGCTGGGCGCCAGGCATCCGGGCTTCGAGATGAGCCCGCGCGAATTGATCGACGCGACCTTGAGGCTGAGCAATCACGGCGACATCGCCGGCCTTGAAGCCGACATCTGGCGCGACCTGCAGCCGGATTTCCGCACCTCGCATTATCTCGACGGCTTCGCCCACGCCGACGGCAAGTTCCATTTCAAAGCCGACTGGGCGCATCCGCCGTTCGGCGTCACCATGGGCGACTACGACAAGATGCCTGGTCTGCCGGATCATTGGGCAGTGATCGAGCACGCCGACCGGGCCCATCCGTTCCGGCTAGCGACCAGTCCCTCGCGCAGCTTCCTCAACACGACCTTCAACGAGACGCCGTCCTCGCAGGCGCGCGAGGGCCGGGCCAGCGTGATGATCCACCCGTTAGATGCCGCCGCGCTCGGCATCGCCGATGGCGATGCGGTGACGCTCGGCAACGGCCGCGGCGAGACCACGCTGATCGCGACGCTGTTCGAGGGCGTGCGGCGCGGTGTCCTGATCGCCGAATCCGTTCATCCCAACAGCAACCATATCGGCGGCCGCGGCATCAACACGTTGACGGGCGCAGATACGATCGCGCCGATCGGCGGCGCGGCGTTCCACGATAATAAAGTCTGGATCAGGAAGGCGGCCTCAGCTCAAGGCGTGCACTCCGTGACGCCGTAGCCCGCGAATTCCTTTGCAATGTTCGGGTTCATCGACTTCGCCTGCGCGATATCGGTGGCGCCGTCGCCGCCGCTTCTGCGCGCAGCGATGCCGCGGCCGAACAGCGAGGACGAGGAGCGCGGGTTGCGCTGGATCGCGTCGGTATAATCCTTGATCGCCTCGGCATTGCGCCCGAGCTTGAGGTTGACGAGCCCGCGGCTGTCGAGTGCATCGCTCAAGCCTGGGTTGATCTGGAGCGCCAGATTGCAGTCGGCGAGCGCGCCTTGCGGGTCGCCCGTCGCAGCCCGGCTCCAGCAGCGGTTGTTTAGGGCTTCCGCGTCCTTGGGCGCGCGGCGGAGCACCGCGTCGAAATCCTGTATCGCGAGCGCATAGGCGCGCTTGATCGCGTAGACCTGGCCGCGTTTGTAGCGCGAGGTGACATCGTTGGCGTTGGCGGTGATCCTGCGGCTGAGATCGGCGAGGACGGGATCTCGTGCCAACTCGTCCGCATTCGGGGCGGGCTCCGCCTGCGGTACCTCGCAGACCGGCTTTTGCGGCTCGGGTGTCTGCACCTGTGGCTTGGCCGCGTCGTCCCGCGGCCGCGTCGCCGGGCTTGCGAACGAGAACTCCGTCGTCAGCGAGGAGGACAGCCAGGGCACTTGCTCGCGGTTGGTGGCGGCAACGACGCCATTCTTGGTGTTGGTCAGGGCCTGCTCGGCGCTGATGTTCGGCGCGCGCATTTCGCGCAGCAGCTCGGCGACAAAGAGGCTGCGATCGGTCTTGCCGGTCGCCGTGACCGCGCCGAGCGCAGCGGAGTAGAGCACCAGCGTATTGCTCGGTGCGATCGCCGGTGCCAGGCCAGCCGAATAGCGGCGGAAGCGCCGCTCGAACGGGTTGCGGCGGGAAGCGTCGATCAGCGCGATCTTGATGGCGGCACCGCGCGTGTTCATCTCGGCGAGGATGGCGTCGAGGCCGAAGCCGTCGCGCGAGACGTCCGGCTCGGTCCAGATCTGGGCGTCGACCGGCAGCAGATAGGTCTGACGGTTGGACTGGATGGCAAAGCCGTCGAAGAAGATCAGCGCCACCGCGCCGCGCTCGATGCGGTCGTAGAAGCGGCCCAGCACCTGCCGCATGGCATCGCCGGTGAGATTGCTCTGCCTGTCGACGACGAAGCCGCCGCGCTTCAATTCCTCGGCGACGTCCTGGGCATCGTTGGCGACCTCGCTCAGGACGAACTCATTGTCGGGATATTTCGCGTTGCCGATCACCAGCGCGATCTTCGCGGCGTCGGCCGCATGGCATGCGGCGCCGCCGCTCAGCACGACCAATCCTGCCAGCAACAACATCAATGCGGCGCGCATGAAATGGCTCATCGGTGATCAAATCTCCGGTCAGGATAGCGCGCGCAAGCCCCAGTTCAATCGCGAAGCGGAAGTTGCGCCCACACGCTATGGTGAGGCGACCCTGCAGATTGCCCTTGCGCGCGCCGCCGGTCCTGCCGCAAATGGCTGCAAAACGGGACCAAGCGAGCGAGCATGTCATGACCGACACCACAGCCGTCATCACCGAGAAGCGCGGGCAGGCGTTCTGGATCACCATCAACCGGCCGGAGAAACGCAACGCGCTGAACGGCGAGGTCATCGCCGGGATCACAAGAGCCTATCGCGACGCGCATGAGGACAAGGACGTCCGCGTCATCGTGCTGACGGGCGCGGGCGACAAGGCGTTCTGCGCGGGCGCCGACTTGCAGAATTCCGGCGCGGCTTTCGCGATGGATCATTCCAAACCAAATGTCGACTATGCCGATCTGTTACGTTTGTCACAGAACGCCGCGAAGCCGGCGATTGCGCGCCTCAGTGGCGTCTGCATGGCCGGCGGCATGGGCCTTCTGTGCATGACCGACATGGCGGTTGCGGCTGATCACGTCGTCTTCGGCCTGCCGGAGGTGAAGGTCGGCGTGTTCCCGATGCAGGTGCTGAGCCTGCTGCAGCGCATCGCTCCGCCCCGTCTCGTCAACGAATGGGCGCTCACGGGCGAGCCGTTCGACGCCAGGGCCGCGCAGGCCGCTGGCCTGCTCAACTACATCGTGCCGGCCGCCGAGTTAGATGCCAAGGTTGACTGGCTGATCGGCCGCATCGTCGACAAATCCCCAACCGCGATCCGCCGCGGCAAATACGCCATGCGCGCGATCGCCTCGATGTCGTTCGACGAGAGCATCGCCTATACCGAAAGCCAGATCGCACTGCTCGCGATGACCGAGGACGCCAAGGAAGGGTTGAAAGCGTTCAGCGAGAAGCGGAAGCCGGTCTGGACGGGGAGGTGAGGGGATCCGCTCTCGCATCCCGGACGCGCCGCAACGCGTCGGCGTCGCTGCGCAGAGCCGGGACCCAGGGCGGCACGAACGAGAATGTAGCCGCATCCTCCGCCGTCATTCCGGGGCGCGCGTAGCGCGAGCCCGGAATCCATCGTGCAGCAAGTGATGCGGAGAAATGGATTCCGGGCTCGCGCCAAGGGGCGCGCCCCGGAATGACAATCTCACCCCGCGTTCGCCTTCAGTCCCGCCGCCTGAATCCCCGCCACCGCGCAGGCTTCGTCATTGTCGGACGTATCGCCGGAGACGCCGACCGCGCCGAGCAGGGTGGTGCCATCCATGATCAGCACGCCGCCGGGGACCGGCACCAGCGCGCCCTTGGCGATCGTGTTCACGGCATCGATGAAATAGGCCTGCTCCTGCGCGCGCTGGAACAAAGCGCGCGAGCCCATGCCCATGGCGAGCGCGCCATAGGCCTTGCCATGCGCGATGTCGGCGCGCATCAGGCTGGTGCCGTCCTGCGCGGCCGCGAGCTTGAGCACGCCGCGCGCGTCCAGGATGGTGACGACCAGCGGCTTCAGCTTGAGCTCGCCGGCCTTCGCGAAGGCGGCGTCGAGGATTTTTCGGGCGGTGTCGAGGGTGAGGTCAGCCATGGCTGGTTTCCTTTGCAGCTGGAGAAGTGGCGTTGGACTTGAAACGATCGAGACTCATGGCCAGCACGCGCGCGACGTGAAGCGCCTCGCGCTGGGCGCCGTCGTGGATCTGGTGACGGCAGGAGGTGCCGTCGGCGACGATCAGCGTATCCGGGTCCGCGCGCCGCACGGCCGGCAGCAGTGAAAGCTCGGCCATCTCGATCGAGGCATCGTAGGTATCCGCACCATAGCCGAATGCGCCGGCCATGCCGCAACAGCTCGACTCGATGGTCTCGACCTTCAGCCCCGGGACGAGGCGCAGCACCTGCTCGACCGGCTTGAAGGCGCCGAAGGATTTCTGATGGCAATGGCCGTGCACCACGGCCTTGTCGGCGACGCTGCCGAGCGGCAGTTGCAGCCGTCCGGCCTCGGCCTCGCGCACCAGAAACTCCTCGAAGGTCAGCGCATGGGCGCCGATCGCCTTGGCGTCGTCGTCCTTGCGCAGCGAAGCGAGCTCGTCGCGCAGCGTCAGGAGGCAGCTCGGCTCGAGGCCGACGATCGGCACGCCGCGCGCTGCATAGGGTGCGAAAGCCGAGACCAGCCGGTCGAGCTCGACCTTGGCTTCGTCGACAAGGCCGGCTGAAAGGAAGGTGCGGCCGCAGCACAGCGGACGGCTCCCGCTCACCGGCTTCGGCAGATGCACGCGATAGCCGCCGGCCGTGAGCACGCGCAGCGCGGCGTCGAGATTCTCGCGCTCATAGATGCGGTTGAAGGTATCAGTGAACAGCACGAGCTCGCGGCCGGACTCCGGGCCAACGCTTTCGTCCGGCGGCACGAACACATCGCGGCGGAAGGCGGGGAGGGCCCGGCGCGCGCTGATGTCGGCAAAGCGCTCGAACAGCCTTCGCAGCAGCGGGCTGCCGTTGCGCAAATTAGCCAGCGGCGCCAAGCGCGAAGCAAGGCCGGCATAGCGCGGCAGATATCCAACCAGCCGGTCGCGTAGCGTCAGGCCCCGGCTGGCGGCGCGCGCCGCGAGGACCTCGATCTTCATCTTGGCCATGTCGACGCCGGTCGGGCATTCATGGCGGCAGGCCTTGCAGGAGACGCAGAGTTTGAGCGTCTCCATCATCTCGTCGGAAGCGAGCGCATCCGGGCCGAGCTGGCCGGAGATCGCAAGCCGCAGCGTATTGGCGCGGCCGCGGGTAACGTCCTTCTCGTTGCGCGTGGCGCGATAGGACGGGCACATCACGCCGCCCTCGAGCTTGCGGCAGGCGCCGTTGTTGTTGCACATCTCGACCGCGCCCTGGAAACCGCCGCCGGCGCCGGGATAAGCGGACCAGTCGAGCTTCGTCTTCAGTTCGCCGACCCGATAATCGGGCTTGAAGCGGAACAGCGAGCGGTCGTCCATCCTGGGCGCATCGACGATCTTGCCGGGATTGAGCAGGCCGGCAGGATCGAAGCGCTGCTTCACCTCCCTGAAGTCGGCGACGAGGCGCTCGCCGAACATGGCCTCGTGGAATTCGGAGCGCACCAGCCCGTCGCCGTGCTCGCCGGAATGCGAGCCCTTGTACTCGCGCACCAGGGCGAAGGCCTCTTCGGCGATGGCGCGCATCGCCTTGACGTCCTTCTCCAGCTTCAGGTTCAGAACGGGGCGCACATGCAGGCAGCCTTCGGAGGCGTGCGCGTACATCGTGCCGCTGGTGCCGTGCTTGGCGAAGACTTCGTTCAGCCGCGCGGTGTAGTCGGCGAGGTGCGGCAGCGGCACCGCGCAGTCTTCGACGAAGGAGACCGGCTTGCCCTCCTGCTTCATCGACATCATCACGTTGAGGCCGGCCGCGCGGAAATCGGCGATGCCGCTCTGCAGCGCGGGTTCGGTGATCTCGACCACGCCGCCCCATTTGCGCGTGTCGTTGTTCCAGCCGAAGCCGAGATCAGCCATCAGCTCGCTGAGCTGTTTGAGGCGCACCAGATTGTCCGACTGGTCTTCTTCAGCGAATTCGACCACCAGCACGGCATCCGGATCGCCCTTGATCGCCGCGGAGATCACGGGTGCGAACATCGCAATGTCGCGGCCGAGCGCGATCATGGTGCGGTCGACCAGCTCGACCGCAATCGGCTTGAGCTTGACGAGGTGCTGGGCCGCATCCATGGCCTCGTAGAAGCTGCCGAAATGGCAGACGCCGAGCGCCTTGTTGCGGATCACGGGCCACAGCTTCAGCTCGACCTTGGTGGTGAAGGCGAGGGTGCCTTCGGAGCCGACCAACAGATGCGCCATGTTGTTCGGCGCGTTGCGCGGCACCAGCGCATCGAGATTGTAGCCGCCGACGCGGCGCTGCACCTTTGGGAAGCGCGCGGCGATCTCGTCGGCCTCGCGGGTGCCAAGGTCGAGCATGTCGCGGAACAGGGCGCGGGTGCTGTCGCCGGCCTCGAGGTCGGAGAGATCGCGCGCGACCTCGCCAAAACGGCCCAGCGTGCCGTCGGCGAGCGATGCCTCCATCGACAGCGTGTTGTCGCGCATGGTGCCGTAGCGCAGCGAGCGGCCGCCACAGGAATTGTTGCCGGCCATGCCGCCGATGGTGGCGCGGGAGGCCGTGGAGACGTCGACCGGAAACCACAGGCCGTGCTTTTTGAGCTGGCGGTTGAGGTCGTCCAGCACGATGCCGGGCTCCACCACGCAGGTGCGGCCTTCGACATCAAGCGACAGGATCCGGTTGAGGTGCTTGGAGAGATCGACCACGAGACCGTCATTGACGGTCTGGCCGCATTGCGAGGTGCCGCCGCCGCGCGGGGTGACCTTCAGCCCCTCGTCGCGCGCGA
The DNA here is from genome assembly GCF_020194135.1 of Bradyrhizobium sp. BRP23. Taxonomy (NCBI): domain Bacteria; kingdom Pseudomonadati; phylum Pseudomonadota; class Alphaproteobacteria; order Hyphomicrobiales; family Nitrobacteraceae; genus Bradyrhizobium; species Bradyrhizobium sp. BRP23. The sequence continues at coordinate 326,951 of NZ_JADYVW010000009.1, forward strand.
TCGCCAGCGCCCGCAAGGCCTCGTCCATGGTCTTGGGGGCCACCACGCCAGCCGGCATGATCTGGTAGAACGAGGCGTCGGTGGCGTAGCGGCCGCGGCTGAAGCCGTCGAACAGCACGTCGCCGGTCAATTCCGACCGCAGGCGCCGTTCGAGCGAGGAGGCGTTCGTCATCCCTGATCCCGGACTGACCCGGCGAGGCTCAGCCTTGCTGGGATATTCATTGTGGTTCCTGATCGACCATATTGTGAATGCAAAATGGGCAAGCCGGGCGCCCTCAAGGCGATGCCGGCGCGCCCTCTTGGGGCTCGGTCAGGTGCTCGATCGCTGCCGTCCGTTTGTTGCGCAGATGCTGGAACAGGACGTCGCTGAGCTCGCTCCCGGCGCGGCGGCGCAGCGCATCGAGGATGGCCTCGTGCTCGCGCATGGCTTCCGCCCAGCGCTGCCGCTTGCGGGCGAAATTGGCGGAGTAGCGGACGCGGCGAATGCGGCCGGCGAAATTGGCATAGGCACTCTTCAGCGTATCGTTGCGTGCGGCATCGACGATGCTCTCGTGGATGCGCTGGTTGGCCTGGAAATAGCCGTGCATGTCGCGATGCAGGTAGTGGCCGTACATCTCGTAGTGCAGCTGCTCGATCGCCGTGATTTCCGCATCCGTTATGGCTTCGCAGGCGAGGCGCCCGGCTAGGCTTTCCAGGCCCGCCATGACGTCGAACAGTTCTTCGAGGTCGCGCTGGCTGAGCTGGCGCACGCGCGCGCCGCGGTTGGGCAGTAGCTCGATCAGGCCCTCGGCGGCGAGCACCTTGAGCGCCTCGCGCAACGGCGTGCGGGAGATGCCAAGCATCTCGCAGAGCTGCCGCTCGGGAACGCGCGCGCCCTCAGGAATATTGCCCTCGACCACGTAATCGCGCAGCCGCAGCAGGATCTCGCCATGCAGCGAGGCCTCGTGACGGTTTTCCTGGCGATCGCCATTGCCGGGGGACGGGGTGATCGGAACCCCGGTGTCGGGAATCGTGGATTTCATTTGCAGCACAGTAGTTTGCCCGGTTGATCGCGTCGACGCTCGCAATCGAATACCAGATTTCGATTGAAGGGACAAAAAATGAATGCAAAATAGCCGGCGGAGCCGGCCATAACCTGCCGAAAAGGAGCTTTGCATGCCTCAGGGACACCATTTCCTGCAGATTCCGGGCCCGAGCCCGGTCCCCGAGCGCGTCCTGCGCGCGATGGACATGCCTGTCATCGACCACCGCAGCGCCGAATTCGGCGAGCTCGGCCGCACCGTGCTCGAAGGCAGCCAGCAGATCTTCCAGACCCGGGGGCCGGTCGTGATCTTCCCCTCGTCGGGGACCGGCGCCTGGGAAGCCGCGATCGTCAACACGCTGTCGCCGGGCGACAAGGTGCTGATGGTCGAGACCGGCCACTTCGCCACGATGTGGCGGCAGATGGCCGCCCGCTTCGGCATCGAGGTTGATTTCGTCCCGGGCGACTGGCGCCGCGGCGCCGATCCCACGGTGATCGAGGCCAGGCTCTCCGAAGACGCCGCGCGCACCATAAAGGCGGTGATGGTCGTGCACAACGAGACCTCGACCGGCGCGACCAGCCGCATCGCCGAGATCCGCGCCGCGATCGACCGCGCCTCGCATCCGGCACTCTTGATGGTCGACACCATCTCCTCGCTCGGCTCGGTCGACTATCGTCACGACGCGTGGAAGGTCGATGTCAGCGTCAGCTGCTCGCAGAAGGGTTTCATGCTGCCGCCCGGTCTCGGCTTCAACGCGATTTCGGACAAGGCCTTGGCTGCGTCCAGAACCAACAAGATGCCGCGCTCCTATTTCGACTGGGAGGAGATGCTCAAGCCCAACGCCAAGGGTTTCTTCCCCTATACGCCCGCGACCAATCTGCTCTACGGCTTGCGCGAGGCGATCGCGATGCTGCTCGAGGAGGGGCTCGACAATGTTTTTGCGCGGCATCAGCGCTTGGCGGCAGCGACGCGGGCCGCGGTCAACCATTGGGGTCTCGAAGTGCTGTGCCAGGAGCCTTCGGAGTTCTCGCCGGTGCTCACGGCCGTGCTGATGCCTCCGGGGCATGATGCCGATCAGTTCCGGAAAGTCGTGCTCGACAATTACAACATGTCGCTCGGCTCGGGCCTGTCGAAGGTCGCCGGCAAGGTCTTCCGCATCGGCCATCTCGGCGAATGCAATGCGCTGACGCTGCTCGGCGCACTCACCGGTGTCGAAATGGGCCTGTCGGTCGCCGGCGTGCCGCACCGCTCCGGCGGTGTGGATGTCGCGATGAAGCTGCTGGAGCAGCGCCCGCAGGGCAATGCCGCGCCGCATCTGAAGATCGTCGGCACGTAAAGGTCGGCACGCAAAGGTGGTCGCGACGGAGCGGCTGAGGGCAGGCCGGTCCGCTATGCGCGAGGGACCCTTTGGAGGAGAGGACAAGCCGGTCAAATGGTGCTATTCGGCGCCCACCAAACCAAGGCAAGACCGGGAAGGACGCCGATGACCGTGCATACTGGAAGGCATTTCTTACAGATTCCAGGACCGACCAACGTGCCCGATCGGGTGCTGCGGGCGATGGATATGCCGACTTTGGACCATCGCGGTCCGGAGTTCGCCGAGCTCGGTTTTGCCGTGCTTGCCGCAATGCAGCGCGTATTCCGCACCAAGCAGCCCGTGATCATCTTCCCCTCGTCCGGTACCGGCGCCTGGGAAGCGGCGATGGTCAACGTGTTCGCGCCCGGCGACAAGGTCTTGATGTGCGAGACCGGCCAGTTCGCCGTGCTGTGGCGCGGCATCGCCGACAAGTTCAAGCTCGATGTCGACTTCATCCCGAGCGACTGGCGCCATGGTGCCGATCTTGCGGAGATCGAGAAGCGCCTTGCCGCCGACAAGCAGCACGCCATCAAGGCGGTCTGCGTCGTGCACAACGAGACCTCGACCGGCTGCGTGACGCCGCCGCTGGAGGTGCGCAAGATCCTCGACCGCACCAAGCATCCGGCGCTGCTGATGGTCGACACCATCTCCGGGCTCGGCTCGATGGAATATGAGCACGACGCCTGGGGCATCGACGTTTCGGTCGCCGGCTCGCAGAAGGGCCTGATGCTGCCGCCGGGCCTCGGCTTCAACGCCGTCTCGGAGAAGGCGCTCGCGGTCGCCAAAGCCAACCCCGGCATGCGCTCATACTGGGACTGGCAGGAGGTCATCAGCTTCAACAAGCTCGGCACCTTCCCCTACACGCCCGCAACGAACCTGCTCTACGGCCTGCGCGAAGCGGTGAAGATGCTGGAGGAGGAGGGGCTGGAGAACGTCTGGACCCGCCACAAGCGCCACAGCGCCGCGACGCGTGCTGCGGTCAAGGTCTGGGGCCTCGAGACGCAGTGTGCCGATCCCGCCGCGCATTCGCCGGCGCTGACCGGCGTGCGCGTGCCCGAGGGCTTTGATGCCGACGCCTTCCGCAAGGTCGTGCTGGAAAACTTCGACATGTCGCTCGGCACCGGCCTGAACAAGGTCAAGGGCAAGGTGTTCCGCATCGGCCATATCGGCCATTTCAACGATCTGATGCTGATGGGCACGCTCGCCGGCGTCGAGATGGGCCTCGACCTCGCAAAGATCCCGCATCGGAGCGGCGGCGTGCTCGCGGCGATGGATGTGCTGAAGGGACGCGACGTGGTGCCAATGACCAAGGCTCAAGTCGCCTAAGGCTCAGGTTGCCTGAGGGCGGCCTGACTGAACTGTAATGAAGAAAGTGAGCGCGCGATGAACGCACCGACGACTGCCAACGAAGACCTGCTCTACTCCGTTACGGACGGCATCGCGCGGATCACCTTCAACCGCCCGCAGGCGCGGAACGCCATGACCTTTGCCATGTATGACCGCATGGCGGAGATATGCCAGGAGATCAACGTCGACCGTTCGATCAAGGCGCTGATCCTGACCGGTGCGGGCGACAAGGCGTTCGCCTCCGGCACGGACATCTCGCAATTCCGTGCCTTCAAGACCGCGCAGGATGCGCTCGACTACGAGGCACGCATCGATCGCGTGCTCGGCACGCTCGAGCAGTGCCGCGTGCCGGTGATCGCGGCGATCGCCGGCGCCTGCACCGGCGGCGGCGCAGGGATCGCGGCCTGCTGCGATCTTCGCATCGGCACCGAGACGACGCGGATGGGCTTTCCAATCGCACGCACACTCGGCAACTGCCTGTCGATGTCGAACATCAGCCGCGTCGTCGCGCTGGTAGGTCCCGCCCGCACCAAGGACATGATCTTCAAGGCGCGCCTGGTCGACGCGCCGGAGGCGCTGGCGCTCGGCCTGCTCAACGAGGTCGTGCCTGACGTCGAGACGCTGCAGCGCCGTGCCGACGAGACTGCAAAGCTCGTCGCCAGCCACGCGCCGCTGACGCTGGAAGCGACCAAGGAAGCGGTGCGCCGCATCCGCCGCACGCTCTCGCGCGAGGAAGGCGAGGACCTGATCCTGAAAGCCTATATGAGCGAGGATTTCCGCGAGGGCATGGATGCCTTCCTCAACAAGCGGACGCCGGTCTGGAAGGGCAAATAAGTCTCCCGGACTTTCGGATTCGTCAGTCGAAAGTCATATGCATGCAATTGCCCGTCTGCTTGAACTCTACAGGATTAGTGCGCACTATGCAGGGATAGAATTTTCCGCATCTACAACTCAAAAACATCAGGGGACGAAACTCGTGCGAATTCCAGTAAAGGCCGTCGGCGCTGCGACGGCGCTGTTGTTGAGCACGCCGGCCGTTGCGGCCTGGGAGCCGACGAAACCGGTGGAGATCGTGGTGGCGGCGGGCGCGGGTGGTGCCTCCGACCAGATGGCCCGGATGATGCAGGCCGCGATCCAGAAGAACAATCTGATGAAGCAGCCGATGGTGGTCTCGCTCAAGGGCGGCGCCTCCGGCGCGGAAGCGCTGATGTACATGAAGTCCAGCGAGGGCGACCCCAACAAGGTGCTGATCGCCTATTCGCTGATCTACATGCTGCCGCTGTCGGCGAAGATCCCGTTTAACTGGCGCGAGCTGACGCCGGTCTCCGTGGTCGCGCTCGACCAGTTCGTGCTGTGGGACAACAGCGCAGGCCCCAAGACGTTGAAGGACTTCGTGGCGGCGGCGAAGGCTGCGAGCGCGCCGTTCAAGATGGGCGGCACCGGCTCCAAGCGCGAGGACCACGTGCTCACCGTGTTCCTGGAGCAGAAGACCGGCGCGAAATTCTCCTATCTGCCCTACAAGTCCGGCGGCGAGGCCGCGACCCAGCTGGTCGGCAACCACACCGAGGCCAACGTCAACAACCCATCCGAAAATCTCGAGGTCTGGCGCGCCGGCCAGGTGCGTCCGCTCTGCGTGTTCGATAGGGAGCGCATTGCCTATACGACCAAGGTGACCGACACCCAGTCCTGGGCCGACATCCCGACCTGCAAGGAAGAGGGCGTCGACGTGCAATATCTGATGCTGCGCGCGATGTTCCTGCCCGGCAAGGTCACGCCGGAGCAGCAGGCGTTCTACGTCGATCTGTTCCACAAGGTGACGCAGACCGCGGAGTACAAGGACTACATGGAGAAGCAGGCCTTGAAGCCGATCTTCCTCTCCGGCAAGGACATGGTGCAGTTCCTCGAGGAGGACGATGCGCTGAACAAGTCGCTGATGACGGAAGCCGGCTTCGTCGCGAAGTAGCTCTCTCTTCTTCTCCCTCGCCCCGTTCTTGCGGGGAGAGGGTTGGGGTGAGGGGCTCTCTCCGCGAGTTCGACTCTCACCGTCCCTGCGGAGACTCCCCCTCACCCCGACCCTCTCCCCGCAAGCGGGGAGAGGGGGAATTGAACGCACTCCGTCCCTAACAGAGCATGTCCCAAACCGATATCGAAATCGTCGTCGAGGATCCCACCGCGCCCGAAGACGATTCCCCTTCCGTCGTCTCTTCCGGCACGATCGAGATCGTCGTCTGCCTGCTGCTGCTCGCGCTCGCGGTCACGCTCGGCTACGACAATTGGCGCACCGGCGCGTCCTGGGATGCGACCGGGCCGGAGCCCGGCTATTTCCCGTTCTATCTGTCCGTCATTCTCGCCGGCGGCAGCCTCTACGGCCTGATCGCCGCGCTGCTGGCGCGGCGCGTCTCGCCCGGAACCTTCGTCACGCGCGCGCAAGGCCGCCGCGTGCTGGCTGTGTTCGTGCCGACGTCGCTGTTCTGCCTGGCGACGCAGTTCCTCGGCCTCTATGTCGCGAGCTTTCTCCTGATCGCGGGCTTCATGCGGCTGGTCGGCCGGATCGCGTTGTGGAAGTCGCTGCTCACCGCGTTCGCGTTCACGGCGATCATGTTCGTCACCTTCGATGTCGCCTTCGACGTCATCATGCCGAAGGGGCCGCTCGAAGCGGCCCTCGGCCGCTAAGCGGAGCCGCGCGCGATGGAAGCTCTCGGTCTCCTGCTCCACGGCTTTGCCGTCCTGCTGACGTGGAAGACGCTCGTGCTGATGATGGTCGGGCTGGTGCTCGGCATCTTCGTCGGCGTGCTGCCCGGGCTCGGCGGCCCCAACGGCGTTGCGATCCTGTTGCCGCTGACCTTCACGATGGACCCGACCTCGGCCATCGTGATGCTGTCCTGCATCTATTGGGGCGCCTTGTTCGGCGGTGCCATCACCTCGATCCTGTTCAACATCCCGGGCGAAGCCTGGTCGGTCGCGACCACGTTCGACGGCTATCCGATGGCGCAGCAGGGCAGGGCGGCGGAGGCGCTGACTGCGGCGTTCACCTCCTCCTTCGTCGGCTCGCTGGTCGCGGTGCTCCTGATCACCTTCCTCGCGCCGATGATCTCGTCCTTTGCGCTGAAATTCGGCCCGCCCGAGTTCTTCGCGGTGTATCTCCTCACCTTCTGCTCCTTCGTCGGCCTCGGGCGCGAAGCCAAGCACAAGACCGTCATCTCGATGTCGCTGGGCCTGCTGCTGGCCGGCATCGGCATGGATACGGTGTCCGGCAGTCTGCGCATGACCTTCGGCTCGCCGGAGCTCTTGCGCGGCATCAACTTCCTGGTCGCCGTCATCGGCCTGTTCGGCATCAGCGAGATCCTGCTGACGATGGAGGAGCGCCTTGCGCTGCGCGGGCATGCGGCTAGCATCTCGCTGCGCGTCGTGCTCGGCGTCTGGAAGGATCTGCCGAAATACTGGGTGACGCTGCTGCGCTCCTCTTTCATCGGTTGCTGGCTCGGCATCACCCCTGGCGGTGCGATCGCGGCCTCCTTCATGGGCTACAATCTGGCAAAGCGCTTCGCCAAGGAGCCCGAGGGCTTCGGCAAGGGCCGCATCGAAGGCGTGTTCGCGCCGGAGACGGCGGCGCATGCCTCCGGCACCTCGGCGCTGCTGCCGATGCTGGCGCTCGGCATTCCCGGCTCGGGCACGGCCGCGATTCTGCTCGGCGGGCTGATGGTGTGGGGTCTCAATCCGGGGCCGCTGCTGTTCGTCGAGCACAAGGATTTCGTCTGGGGCCTGATCGCCTCGATGTATCTCGGCAACGTCGTCGGCCTCGTGCTGGTGCTGACGACGGTGCCGATCTTCGCCTCGATCCTGCGCGTGCCGTTCGCGGCGGTGGCGCCGATGATCGTGGTGTCCTGCGCGATCGGCGCCTATGCCATCCAGAACGCGATGTTCGACATCTGGCTGATGCTGGGCTTCGGCGTGGTCGGTTACGTCTTCAAGAAGATCGGCATTCCGCTGGCGCCGTTCACCCTGGCGCTCGTGCTCGGCAACCGTGCCGAGGATGCCTTCCGCCTGTCGATGATCGGCTCCGGCGGCACCCTGAAGGTGTTCTGGTCGAACGGCCTGGTCGGCTCGATCACGACCCTGGCGATTCTGCTGCTGTTCTGGCCGGTGATCGACAATCTCCTCGCCCGTGTCGGGTTGACGCATGGGACCAGGGCGACATCGCCTTAGGATGGTGGAGAAATTTCCTATGAAATCAATAGCTTATGTCGAAGGTAGCTTTCTAGTGGGATGCCAGCGCGACCTCCGATTGTTTCCGAATGTTGCCGCGGCGGCACAGCTCTTGGGTGAGGATGCGCGTATATTTCGATCACAAGATCGTGCAAGGGGGAATTCTCCATGAAGCGGATAGTGATTGGAATGGCGGCTGCGATGTCGCTGTTTGCCACGGGCGCGCTGGCCGCCGATCTCGCGGCAAAGCCGTATGTCAAGGCGCCTATGGTCGATCCGGTCTGGAGCTGGACGGGCTTCTATGTCGGCGCCAACGGCGGCTACAGCTGGGGCCGTTCGCGCACCGACGTCACCTACACCAACACGGCGACCGGTGCGGTGATCGTGCCGCCGGCCGGATCCGTCACCAGCGCCTCGTTCGACATGAATGGTGCCGTCGCCGGTGGCCAGGCCGGCTACAACTGGCAGAGCACGAATTGGGTGTTCGGCATCGAGGGCGACCTGAATTGGTCGGACGAGAAGGGCCGCGCCGGCTTCAACTGCGCCCCCACCAGCATTGCAGGCGGCGCCTGTCTTCCGGGCCTGACCTTTCTGCCCCCCGGCGCTGCTGTCGGCACCACTCTGACGCTCGACCAGCATCTGCAATGGTTCGGCACGGTGCGCGGCCGCGTCGGCTTACTGGCGACACCGAAAGTGCTGTTCTATGGCACCGGCGGCGTGGCCTTCGGCGAGATCAAGACCACGGGCACCATCTCCGGCTTCACGCCGGCTGGTGTCGCGGTCGCCTCGACCAGCTCTTCGTCGGATACCCGCGTCGGCTGGACCGTGGGTGCGGGTGTGGAAGGCAAGATCACTCAGAACTGGAGCGCCAAGCTCGAATATCTCTATGTGGATCTCGGCCGGTTCTCGTCAGGTCCGTTCTCGCTGGCGCCGTTGCCCACGATTGCGGCCAGTGCTTCCTCCCGCTTCACCGACCACATCCTGCGCGCCGGCATCAACTATCAATTTGGTGGCCCGGTGGTCGCGAAGTACTAAGCGAAGTACTGAGATCAAGAAGGCGTCAATAAGAAGCAAAGCCCGGCTCGCGCCGGGCTTTGTCGTTGCAGACGGGGCGCGCGAGATTCACACCACCTTCGCGTCTCTGAGCCCAGCGATCTCGTCCGCGCCGAAGCCGAACTCCTTCAGCACTTCGTCGGTCTGCTCGCCGAATTCCGGCGGCCGCGCCACCATCCTGCTCGGCGTGCGCGACAGCGTCACGGGCTGGCCGACCAGGCGGATATCCCGGCCTTCATCGTTCGGCACGTCCTGCGCAATGCCGAGATGCCTGACCTGCGCGTCCTCGAACATCTGGTCGATGGCGTAGATCGGCCCGCAGGGCACGCCGGCCTCGTTGAGCTCGCGGACCCAGGTCTCGGTCGACTTCGTCACGGTGCGCTTCTCGATCTCGGCGTTGAGCGCATCGCGATTCTTCGAGCGGGCGGGAGCCGTCGCATAGTCGGGATGAGTGTAGAGCTCCGGCGCGCCGATCGCCTGCGCACAGCGCTCCCAGATCCGCCCGCCCGTGGTGGCGATGTTGATGTAGCCGTCGGAGGTCTTGAACACGCCGGTCGGAATGCTGGTCGGATGGTTGTTGCCGGCCTGCTTGGCGACCTCCTTCTCCATCAGCCAGCGCGCGGCCTGGAAGTCGAGCATGAAGATCTGGGCCTGCAGCAGCGAGGTCTGCACCCACTGGCCCTTGCCCGAGACCTCGCGCTCGAGCAGGGCGGTGAGGATGCCCATCGCGCAAAACAGACCGGCACTGAGGTCGGCGACGGGGATGCCGACCCGCATCGGGCCTTCGCCCGGCGCGCCGGTGATCGACATCAGCCCGCCCATGCCTTGCGCGATCTGATCGAAGCCCGGCCGCTTGTGGTAGGGGCCGTCCTGGCCGAAGCCGGAGATGCTGCCATAGACGATGCGCGGGTTGATCGCGGCGAGGCTGTCGTAGTCGATGCCGAGCTTCTTCTTCACGTCGGGCCGGAAATTCTCGACCACGACGTCGGCCTTGACGGCGAGGCGCTTGAACACCGCGAGCCCGCGCTCGTCCTTCAGGTTCAGCGTCATTGCCCGCTTGTTGCGGTGCAAATTCTGAAAGTCGGAACCGCGCCGCGGCCCGCCCGGCTGCTCGCCGCCGGCATCCTCAGTCAGCGCGTCGATCTTGACGACGTTGGCGCCCCAGTCGGCGAGCTGCCGCACGCAGGTCGGCCCGGAGCGGACACGGGTCAGATCGAGCACGGTGAAGCGCGACAGGGCTTCCGAGGCATGCGGGAAGGGCATCGTGAAAGGCTCCGGGACAGATTGGGCGCCTACCATAGTGCCCAGAGATCACGCGACAAGCCGGGCCGGCGCCGATGCCGCCTGCTGAAATGCCTTGCCTGAGGCGCTGTCTGCGAGATCAGCGCGACAGGCGCTTCAATTCGGCCCGCGCCTGCGCGGCAAGGGGATCATCGCCATGGCGCGCAATGAAGAGTTCAAGGGCCTCCCGCGTTCCCTTCCGGCGGGCAGCTTCATATTCCTCTGCCACCGCAGCGGCAGGATCTCGCGCCATCGGCATGGAGGGCGCGCGCCCTCGCTTGCTGCTGTCGTCTGCCTTGGCCTTCTCCACCACCACGGGCAGTCCTCCGAGAGGTTGATGGGACAGTCCAGCAAGCGCAATCAAGGCGCCAAACAGGCTGGCCGGGAGTGTGCGTCGTTTCATGAAACCCTGCAAATCACGGGTGTTCCGGGAACGAAACTCTATGCTGCCGTTCCGTATGACTACGGGATTTAATGGCTAACACGGCCTTATGGGAGCAGCGCAAACGTCGCTGCCCCATTTAAACCAAACGTTTAACTCTCTAGCTAGAATCATGTGCCCCCGCGGCGAATCACACGACGCGTTGCTTGGAGAGTCCATTGGCCACCGCCGTTTATGTCAGTGCCACCAACAACGCCGAGATTGACGGCCTGCTGTCCGGCGTCAAATGGTCGGGCACGATCACCTACAGCTTTCCTGACGCGCCGAGCGACTATTCAAATCCTTATTCCGGCGGCAGCGGCGAGCCGACCACCTCGGGCTTTGCCTCGGTGCCCACGCAGATCCAGGCGGCGATCAACTACGCCGTCGGATTGATCCTGAGCTACACCAACGCCAACATCCAATATGCGGGCACCAACGGCGCCGACCTCATGATCGCGCAGTCGTCGGCCGCCAGTCCGACCGCCTACGCCTACTATCCCGGCAATTATGCACCCGGCGGCGACATCTGGTTCGGGACTCAATACAATTTCTCGCTGGCCAAGCTCGGCAATTACTACTTCACCACTGCGCTGCACGAGCTCGGACACGCGATCGGCCTCAAGCACAGCCAGGAGGCCGGCGGCCCCGGCAACGTTGCGGTGCCGAGCGCGCATGACAGCAGCGAATACACCGTCATGAGCTATCGCAGCTATGTCGGCGCTTCGACCACGGGCGGCTACACCAACGAAGCCTACGGATATTCGCAGACTTACATGGCGAACGATATCCTCGCGCTCCAGACGATGTACGGCGCCGATTACACGACTCAGAGCAGCAACACCGTCTACACCTGGAATCCGACCACGGGGCAGCAGTTCATCAATGGCGTCGGCCAGCTCGCACCGGGCGGAGGCGTCGGCGGCTCGGCCAATCGCATCTACGAGACCGTCTGGGACGGCGGCGGCATCGATACCTACGACCTGTCGAACTACACGACGAACCTGAGCATCAACCTCAATCCCGGTGCCTCGTCGGTGTTCTCCTCCGTGCAACTGGCCTATCTCGGCAACGGCCACTACGCATCGGGCAACGTCTACAACGCCTATCTTTATAATGGCGACGCGCGCTCCTACATCGACAACGCCACCGGCGGGTCCGGCAACGACACGATCATCGGCAACGCCATCGCCAACACGCTGAACGGCGCCGGCGGCAACGACACGATCACCGGCGGTGCGGGCAGCGACACCATCAACGGCGGCTCAGGCACGGACACCGCAGTGTATTCGGGCAGCCGGGCCAACTACACCATTTCCTACAACGCTGCGACACAGACCTTCACCCTCGTTGACCTGCGCAGCGGATCGCCTGACGGCACCGATACCGTCACCGGCACCGAATATTTTCGGTTTGGGGATGGCACGGTAGCCAGCTCCAGCCTCGTTTCGACAACGATCGAGGCGTTCGGGTCGACCAGCGTGTTCCGGTCCGGCGGCAACTATTATCTGAACAACATCTCGACCGGCACCGGCCCAACGCTGAAATACCAAGGCAATGTGGTGGACACGGCCAATTACTCGACGTGGTCCGTCATTGCGGCCGAGCAGGTGTCCGGTGGCGGCTACGACGTGGTCTGGAAGAACTCGGCCAACGGGCACTACTCGGTCTGGAGCACCGACAGCACCGGCAATTTCGTGACGACGCTAGCCGCGGCTCCCGAAGTCCTGGGGAGCGATCCGACCCTGAAAGCACTGGAGCCGACGCTCCAGCAGGATCTCAATGGCGATGGCGCGATTGGTATACCCGCAGGCAGCCTTGTCACGATCGAGGCGTTGGGATCGACCAACGTGGTGGTGTCCGGCGGCAACTATTATCTGACCAACATCTCGACCGGCACCGGCCCAACGCTGAAATACCAAGGCAATGTGGTGGACACGGCCAATTACACGACGTGGTCCGTCATTGCTGCCGAGCAGGTGTCCGGTGGCGGCTACGACGTGGTCTGGAAGAACTCGGCCAATGGG